>NZ_JBMVFW010000014.1:0-88927 GCF_049538275.1 Rhodococcus sp. AB351 | reverse complement strand
GCACATCATCACGTTTCCGGACACCTGTCCGGCTCGTTCCGAGGCAACCGTTCCAAGCTATCACATCCGATTTCAGGGCCGCAAATCGCTGCTTTCCTGTTCTCTTCCGTGAGAGCCGATCGATGCGACATCGAACATGCCTGTTTCCGAACCTCTCGGTCCGGCGGGCTGTTCGGTGTCGCTCGAACGACGACTAAGTTACGCCGACGCTAACGAGCCGTCAAATCCGCTGGTCAGAGGCCCGCCAGCGTCGGCGAAGGTGTCAGCCGCGGACGACTCGCACGCCGGCGAAGTTCCGCTTGCCCCGACGCAGGACGAGCCAGCGTCCGTGCAGCAGTTCTCCGTCGCGCGGGGTCCACTCCTCCGAGGCGATGCGAACGTTGTTGACCGATGCGCCGCCTTCCTTGACGGTGCGACGCGCAGCTCCCTTGCTCTCGCACAGACCCGACGCGACGAGCAGGTCGATGATCGTGTCCGGCTCGCCGGCGCGGAGCTCCGTCACGGACGCCTCGGTCAGTGCGGCCGCGAGCGTGGCCTCGTCCAGCTCGCCCAGCTCGCCTCGTCCGAACAGGGCGCGGCTGGCCAACTCGACCGCAGCGGTGTTGTGCGCCCCGTGGACGAGCGTGGTCATCTCGGCAGCGAGTCGCTTCTGGGCCTCACGTGCGTGCGGACGCTCCGTGGTGGCGGTCTCGAGCTCGGCGAGTTCGTCCTTGTCGAGGAAGGTGAACCAGCGCAGGTACTTCATGACGTCGGCGTCGGCTGCGTTGACGAAGTACTGGTACCAGGCGTACGGGCTCGTCATCTCCGGGTCGAGCCACAGGCTGCCACCACCGGTGGACTTACCGAACTTCTTGCCGTCGGACGAGGTCACGAGCGGGACGGTCAGGGCGTGCACGCTCGCGCCGTCGGTACGGCGGTTGAGCTCGACGCCGGCGATGATGTTGCCCCACTGATCGGAACCACCGACCTGCAGCGCACATCCGTATTCGCGGCGGAGCTGCACGTAGTCGTTGGCCTGCAGGAGCATGTAGCTGAACTCGGTGTACGAGATGCCGTCGCCTTCGAGGCGGCGCTTGACCGTGTCGCGGGCGAGCATCACGTTGATCGAGAAGTGCTTGCCGATATCGCGCAGGAAGTCGATCGCGGACAGCTTGCCGGTCCAGTCGAGGTTGTTCGCGACCACGGCTCCCGTCGGGGAGTCGTCGAAGTCGACGAACCGCTCGAGCTGCCCACGGATCCGCCCTGCCCATTCGGCGACGGTGTCGGCGGAGTTCATGGTGCGCTCCCCCACGTCCCGCGGGTCGCCGATCATGCCGGTCGCGCCACCTGCGAGAACGATGGGCCGATGGCCGGCGCGCTGGAAACGCTTGAGTGCGAGGAGCGGAACGAGGTGACCGGCGTGCAGGCTCGGGCCGGTCGGATCGAAACCGGCATAGAGGGTGATCGGACCCTTGTCGAGTTCGCCTCGGAGTGCGTCGAGATCGGTCGCTTGCGCGATGAGCCCGCGCCAGGTCAGTTCGTCGAGAATGTGCTCAGTCACCGTTCGATCATCCCATCACGCTCGAGGGGCGGCGGGTGCGCGTGGGCTGCGCCGGTACGCGGAGACCCCGATCGCGCCGGGAACCCACAATCGCCACGGCCTGTCGGCCGCCACGCTGATCCCCACGCGCGGACCCCGCGCGACCTCCCCGACCAGCGGTTCGGACGGAAGTTCCACCCGTACCCGAGCGTCGGAAGCATCCACGTCGATGCCGTTGTCGGTCAGGTCGAGTCCGAGCGCAGCGGCCAGATTGCCCGGACCGCGCGCAAGATTCGCGAACGGTGTGCCGGGCGTGCGACGCGAACGGACGGCCTGTTCCCCCTCGACGACCTCGCCACCCCGCAACAGCACGGCCGCGGCGGTGCCGTCGGGACCGAGGGAGACGTTCGCGCAGAAGTGCAACCCGTAGCTGCGGTAGACGTACAGGTGCCCCGCAGGTCCGAACATGACCGAATTGCGCGGGGTCGGTCCGCGGTACGAGTGCGCGGCCCGGTCCGGCCACGGTCCGTCCTCGGGTCCGCCGTAGGCCTCGACCTCCGTCAGCAGGACGGCGGTCTCCCCCACCCGGACGGTTGCTCCGAGCAGCGCTTCGGCGGCCTCGACCGGATCGAGTCCTTCGAGTTCGCCGCGGACGGATCGACGATTGCGGCTCAGTCGGTGCTCCATCCGGCGACACCGCGCGCGGTGAAGTCCTCGTGTTCGGCGTCGGTGACCTCGCGGGCCTCGTCGACGAGGAGGACCGGGATGCCGTTCTCGATCGGATACGCCCGTCGCAGTCGCGGGTTGTACAGGACGGCGTCGTCGACGAGAAGCAACGGCCCCTTGTCCTCCGGACAGGCCAGAATGCTCAGCAACGTGGGATCGACAGCCACGGATGTCCTTTCGAAGGGCGGAACCGAACCGGACCCAGGCTACCGCGCCCCGGCGGGCGAACCGGCCGTGCCCGCCTTCCACGCCGTGGCCACGGCCTTGGTGAACCGCTTGTACGTGCCGGTGTCGGGGTTGAGGTACCAGGTGCGGACGGTGGGCACGGGCAATCCCTGTTCGCGCAGACGATCGGCGGACGGGCGGTAGGACGGGCCCAACGGGATGTCGGGTACGACGTGCACGAGATCGGGTCGTTCGTCGGCCGGGACCGAGTCGAACGCCGCCGTGATCTCCGCGGCGGTCGGTGCACGGTTGCCCCGCAGCGAGCAGCCGGCCACCGCGATGTCGCGTCCTCCCACCGAGATGCCGTAGGCGACGGCGAGATCGACGCGCGGGATCGCTTCGAGCACGTCGGCCACGCTCTGGGTGAAGACCGGGCCGTGGAAGGTGGGGATGACCGTCCGCCGACTGTCGAGCAGCCAGTAGTCGCCGTCCGCATCGCGCCGGAACAGGTTGTCGGTGGGCACCCACACGTCGCCCGGTTCGAAGACGCCGCGCATCACACCGGTGATCGCCGAGGTGGCGGGGCCGGGACGGCCGAGCAGCAGCCCGACCTCGCCGACCTGCGCCTCCCGCACGAAGCCGCGTTCGTCCTCGACGAGTCGGCCTGCGCCGGCGTCGTAGGCGGCGAGGCGCACGTCGGCGCTGCCGGGCAACGGCCGGCCCTTCGAGCCGATCTTCGAGCCGGAGACGTTCGCGAGCACGACGTTGCCCTCGGTCGACGCGTAGAACTCGAGAACCCGGGCGGGCTGGAACCGGTCGAGGGTGCGGCGCCACAACCCCGGTGGCATGCCGGAACCGATGAACAACCGGATGGGATGGATGGCGTCGATGTGCAGCGACGGACTGTCGAGCACCTCACGCATCATCGACCAGGTGTAGGTGACGACGGTGACGCCGTAGCGGTGCACCTCGTCGCTGAAGAGCGACGGATTCAACCCGCGCGACAGCGCAATACGCGCCCCACCGGCCAGCGCACCACCGAAACTGACGAGCAGACCCGACGAATGATGCAGGGGCGCAAGGCAGTACATGGTGTCGCCGCGGCCCAGCGAAGCGGCGGTGGCGGTCCCGAAGGCCGACAGCGCCCATCGGTAGTTGGTGACCCGCCGCACCGCGAGCGTGTCGCCGCCACCGGAGAACAGGATGAACGCGAGTTCGCGTGCGAGTCCGGGATCGGCGACGTACCAGCCCGGCAGTTGCACGGAGGAGATGTCGAGTCGTTCGAGATCGACGACGTCGGCGCCGGGTTCGATGTCGAGGTCGCGGACGTCACCGCCGCCGAGTACCAGCACGGGCAGGCCGGTCGCGACGGCCGCGTCGAGGTTCTCGGGATCGGCGACGATCTTCTCGACACCGCCGAGTCGTACGGCCTCGGCGATGTCCGGTCCCGGCGGGATCAGGACGGACACGCCGCCGAGACGGGAGATCGCCGCGACCGCCGCCATTGCGCTGGGGCGCACGTCCATGAGGATGCCGACGTGCATCGCGGGACGGATGCCGTTGTCGACGAGCCCGAGGACGACGTTGTCGATCCGCCGGTTGACGGCCTCGAAGGTGTAGACCCGGTCCTCGAAGATGAAGCACTCCCGCTTCGGCGACTTGCGGCCGATCTCGGCGAGCAGGCCACCGACGGAGATGCGGGTGCGCGGCTGGATCTGCCCGAGCCGCGCGAGCCGGGGCAACGCGCGAGCGGCCTCACCGGTGAGATCGCGTGCTCCGCGGACGGCACCGACCGCGATCCCCGCGAGCCCCTTGCCGAAATCGGTTCCGACGTCGGCGAGCGTTGCGGCCGTGTGCGTGATGCGGGATGCGACCGAGACGCCGGTGCCCTCGTCGGTGAGGTTCGGCACGGCCATCGGCGCGATGCCGACGGGCCGGTCCCCGACGCCCTCGCGCCACTGCACCCACTCCCCGACCGACGGCCACGTCTGCTGACCGGCAACACTACCGACGACCAGACCGAAATGCCCTGCGCGCAAGGTGTATTCGTAGACCTCCGCGCGGGGCGACGCCTTGCGGATGCCGCGCACGGCGAGCGGTTGCCCGATGTCGTCGACCTCACCGATGAACGCGAGGACGGGGCAGGTGATCTCGGCGAGGCTCACCGCCCGGTCGTTGATGACGAAACCGCCACTGACCATGCGGTTGTGAGCGATGAACTGGCGCAACACCTCGGCGACGGCCGGTCCGGACCACGCCACCCACCCCTCGGTGTCGAGGAACCGGCGCTGAGGTTCTCGCGGCAGCAGCGCTTCCCGGTCGTGGAGCTGGAGCAGGAAGTCGATGCGCGATCGCACGGTCTTGACCGGATCGAGCAGCTGGAAGCCGGTGCGCGCCATCCACCCCGTGATCGCGAGGCGGTTGAAGACGTGGTCGGCGAGGAAGTCCGCGGAGTGGGTCGCGACGATCTCCGGGATCCCGAAGGGCAGGGCGGCGAGGGTGTCGACCGGGCTGCCGAAGGTGATCAGGCTCGCGATGCCGCGGCTGCGCCGGTACGCCGCGACCTGATAGCAGAACATGCCGCCCTGCGAGTACCCACCGAGGTGCACGTCGCGGCCGGTGTAGGCGCGGACGCAGTCGACGACCTCGTCGAGGGCGAGGATGTGATCGGTGAGGGTGCGTTTCCAGCCGCCCTCCTCCTGGTCGGGCGACCCGAAGTCCACGACCCAGGGGTCGAGTCCCGCTTCGTGGAGGGTGCCGACGGCGCCGGCGTCACGGGTGACGTCGTACACCTCGGCGGACACCATCATCGGTGGCACGAGGACGATCGGGATGCCCGTGGAAGCGGTGTCGGACTCGGGGAAGTACCGGCGGAGCCGGTACATGGAGGTGCGCTCGACGACCTGATAGGGCGACGACGACCGGCTGGGTTCGAGGCCACCGAAACGCAGGACTTCGAGACCGTTCTGGGCAGTGGCGACGAGCCGTCGCACCGACTCGGTCACTACATCGGCGTCCAGTCCCACGGTCCGCTCCCCTTCTCGACGATGTATCCGCACCGGTCCCCGGCACCTGCGGTTCTACACCGGTACCCGCTGCATGCCGAGAGTATGTGCCAGCCTGCCACACCACCCTCACCGTCCCGGGCAACTCGGGGTGTGCCCGGGACGGCAGGCGTGTCAGCCGCGAACCCAGTCGCGCAGGTGTGTCGCGGCGTCGCGCACGCGGCCGAGCTGCTCGGCCACCCGCACGCCCGCGGTGCCACCACGCGCGTCGCGTGAGGCGATGGATCCTTCGACGGTGAGCACTTCCCGCACCTGCGGGGTCAGGGCCGGATCGACGCCGGCGAGCTCCTCGTCCGTGAGGTCCTCGAGGCCGACCCCGCGGCCTTCGGCGACCCGCACGCATGCCCCGGCCGCCTCGTGGGCGACGCGGAAGGGAACACCCTGGCGGACCATCCACTCGGCGATGTCGGTCGCGAGGGTGAATCCGGCGGGTGCGAGCTCGGCCATCCGCTCGGTGTGGAAGGTCAGCGTCGAGACGAGACCTGCGATCGCCGGGAGCAGCAGCTCGAGCTGTGCGACGGAGTCGAAGACCGGCTCCTTGTCCTCCTGCAGGTCGCGGTTGTAGGCCAGCGGCTGCGCCTTGAGCGTGGCCAGCAGACCGGTGAGGTTGCCGATGAGGCGACCGGCCTTGCCGCGGGTGAGCTCGGAGACGTCCGGATTCTTCTTCTGCGGCATGATCGACGACCCGGTCGACCATTCGTCCGCGAGGGTGACGTACCCGAACTCGGGGGTGCTCCACAGGATGACCTCCTCCGCCATGCGGGAGAGGTCGACGGCGATCTGCGCGAACACGAACGCCGCTTCCGCCGCGAAGTCGCGGGAGCTGGTCGCGTCGATCGAGTTGTCCGCCGCCGAGTCGAAGCCCAGGTCGGCTGCGATCGCGTCGGGGTCGAGACCGAGCGACGAGCCGGCGAGTGCTCCCGACCCGTACGGCGAGACCGCAGCGCGCTTGTCGAAGTCACGCAACCGGTCGACGTCGCGCAGCAACGGATGCGCGTGCGCGAGCAGGTGGTGCGCGAGCAGCACGGGCTGCGCGGCCTGCAGATGCGTCTTGCCGGGCATCACGGCATCGGGGTGCGCCGCGGCCTGGCCGGCGATCGCCTCGACCACGTCGAGGACACCGTCGGCGATGCGCCGCGCGCTGTCGCGCAGCCACATGCGGAACAGCGTCGCGACCTGGTCGTTGCGGGAGCGGCCCGCGCGGAGCCGGCCGCCGACCTCGGGGCCGACCCGCTCGATGAGTCCCCGTTCGAGCGCGCCGTGCACGTCCTCGTCGGACTCGGCGGGGCCGAACGCACCGGAGGCCACATCGGCGGCGAGTCGGTCGAGGCCGTCGAGCATCGTGGCGAGGTCGTCGTCGGTGAGGAGTCCGGCGCGGTGCAGGACCTTGGCGTGGGCCTGCGAGGCGCGCACGTCGTACGGGGCCAGCGCCCAGTCGAAGTGCGTGGACTTGCTCAGCGCCGCCATGGCGGCGGCCGGTCCGGATGCGAACCGGCCGCCCCACAGGGCACCTTCGTTGGTGCCGTGAGCCGTCATGACTACAGGCCCAGATCGCGCTTCGCGGCGACCTTCGACGACAGGCCGTGGATCTGCACGAAGCCCTTGGCGTTGGACTGGTCGAAGCTGTCGCCCTCGTCGTAGGTGGCGAGGTTGAAGTCGTACAGCGACTCGGGGCTGCGACGGCCGTTGACGGTGATGTGTCCGCCGTGGAGCACCATGCGGATCTCGCCGGTGACGCGTTCCTGGGTGTTCTCGATGAAGGCGTCGAGGGCGGTCTTCAGCGGCGAGTACCACAGGCCGTCGTACACCAGCTCGCTCCAGCGCTCCTCGACGCGGCGCTTGTAGCGGCCGAGTTCGCGCTCGAGGGTGACGTGCTCGAGTTCCTGGTGGGCGGTGATGAGGGCGATGGCGCCGGGGGCCTCGTAGATCTCGCGGCTCTTGATGCCGACGAGGCGGTCCTCGACCATGTCGAGGCGGCCCACACCCTGTGCGCCGGCGCGGCGGTTGAGTTCCTGGATGGCTTCGAGGACGGTGACGTGCTTGCCGTCGATCGCGACGGGGCGACCGGCCTCGAAGGCGATGATCAGCTCGTCGGGTGCCTGCCAGTGGGCGGTGGGGTCTTCGGTGTAGTCGTAGACGTCCTTGGTGGGGGCGTTCCACAGGTCCTCGAGGAAGCCGGTCTCGACGGCGCGGCCCCAGACGTTCTGGTCGATGGAGAACGGCGAACGCTTGGTGACGTTGATGGGCAGGCCGTGCTCCTCGGCGAAGGCGATGGCCTTCTCGCGGGTCCAGGCGTAGTCGCGGACCGGTGCGATGACCTGGAGGTCGGGGGCGAGGGCGCCGAAGCCGACCTCGAAGCGGACCTGGTCGTTGCCCTTGCCGGTGCAGCCGTGGGAGACCACGGTGCCGCCGTGCTCGCGGGCGGCCTGCACGATGTGCTTGACGATCAGCGGGCGGCTGATGGCCGAGACGAGCGGGTAGCGATCCATGTAGAGCGCGTTGGCCTGGACGGTGGGCAGGCAGTACTCGTTGGCGAACTCGTCCTTGGCGTCGACGACGATCGATTCGACGGCACCGCAGTCGAGGGCGCGCTGACGCACGACCTCCATGTCCTCGCCACCCTGGCCGAGGTCGATGGCCACGGCGACGACCTCCTTGCCGGTCTCCTTGCCGATCCAGCTGATGGCGACGGAGGTGTCCAGCCCGCCCGAATAGGCGAGTACGACGCGTTCGGCCATTGTCTTTGTGCTCCTTCGTATTTCGACGTGCGTCTATGAGTGGTAGGTCAGGCGAGTGATTCGATTTTCGCGGCCAGTTCGGCTCCCGTCGTCGGTTCGCGGGCGATGACCGCGATGGTGTCGTCGCCGGCGATCGTTCCGACCACCTCGGGTAATGATGCCCGATCGAGTGCACTGGCCAGATAGTGCGCCGCCCCGGGCGGGGTGCGCAGCACGGCGATGTTGCCGCTGGAGTCGGTGGACACCAGCAGTTCGCCGAGCAACCGGGACAGGCGGTCGGTGCCTCCGGTCACCCCGCGCACGGGGCTGCCGTCCTCCGGGACGACGTACACCCCGGCGCCGCCGTCGGCCGCGCGGAGCTTGACGGCACCGAGTTCCTCGAGGTCGCGGGACAGGGTCGCGGTGGACACCTCGATCCCGTCCTCGGAGAGGAGAGCGGCGAGCTCGGTGTGGCTGCGCACCGGGTGCGCGGCGAGCAGTGCGACGATGCGGGCCTGCCGCGCCGCGCGCGTCGGCGCGGTCGCTGCACTGTCCGCATGGTTCGCCGCGGTGCTCACGGTCAGCTCCGGCTCTGCTCGAGCAGCCACACGAGCAGGGCCTTCTGTGCGTGGAGGCGGTTCTCGGCCTCGTCCCACACCACCGACCGCGGTCCGTCGATGACCTCGGCGGTGATCTCCTTGCCGCGGTAGGCCGGCAGGCAGTGCAGCACGATCGCGTCGGTGTCGGCGAGGGAGACGAGGTCGTCGTTCAGCTGGAACGGCCGGAAGGGTGCCTCGCGATCCTTGCCGTCGTCCTCCTGCCCCATCGACACCCAGGTGTCGGTGACGAGCACGTCGGCGCCGGTGGCTCCGGTGCGCGGGTCGTCGGTGACGGTGACGCTGCCGCCGGTCTCCTCGGCCCGTGCGCGGCTCGCAGCGATCACCTGTGGGTCGGGGGTGAACCCGGCCGGGGACGCGATGGTCACGTGCATGCCGGCGGTGACGCCGCCGAGCATCAGCGAGTGCGCCATGTTGTTGGCGCCGTCGCCGAAGTAGGTCATCCGCAGGCCCGCGGTGGCGCCCTTGTTCTCGCGGATGGTCTGCAGGTCCGCGAGTACCTGGCAGGGGTGGAAGGTGTCGGTGAGCGCGTTGACGACGGGCACGGTCGAGTGCTCGGCGAGCGTCTCGATGCGGTCCTGGCCGTAGGTGCGCCACACGACCGCTTCGGTGAACCGGGAGAACATCCGGGCGGTGTCCTCGAGGGTCTCACCCTTACCGATCTGGGTGGAGCCGGTGTCGACGACGATGGCGTGCCCGCCGAGCTGGGCGATGCCGGCGTCGAAGGAGAAGCGGGTGCGGGTGGAGGTCTTGTCGAACAGCACGGCGACGCTGAGGGGCCCTTCGAGGGGGCGGCGGGACAGCGGCGCCTTCTTCAGTTCGGCGGCGAGTTCGAGCACCTCGGTCTGTTCGGCCGGGGTGAGGTCGTCGTCGCGCAGGAAATGGCGGAGCACGGGTCGTCAGTTCCCTTCCCGGTCGGCGGTGTCGAGGACGGCGGGCAGCGCCGTCACGAAGCTCTCGGCCTGCTGTTCGGTGAGGATCAGCGGGGGCGCGAGACGGATCACGTCCGGTGCGGCGGCGTTGACGAGGAAACCGGCCTCGCGGGCGGCGGTCTCGACGGCCGGCGCCTTCGCGGCGGTGAGGACGACACCGAGGAGCAGCCCGGAGCCGCGCACGTGCGAGACGAGCGGGTGCCCGAGTTCCTCGATGCCGGCGGCGAGGGTCTTGCCGACGGTGTTCACGTGGTCGAGCAGGTTCTGCTCGTCGATCGTGCGCAGCACCGCGAGGGCGGCCGCGGCGCACACCGGGTTGCCGCCGAAGGTGGTGCCGTGCTTGCCGGGCCGGAACAGCTCGGCGGCCGGACCGGTGGCGAGGACCGCACCGATGGGCAGTCCGCCGCCGAGTCCCTTGGCGAGGGTCATCACATCGGGGGTGATGCCCGCTGCCTGATGGGCGAAGAAGGTGCCGGTGCGGGCGATGCCGGTCTGGACCTCGTCGAGCACGAGCAGGGCGCCGCGTTCGGTGGTGATGCGACGCGCGCCGGCGAGATAACCCTCGGGCGGGACGACGACGCCGGACTCACCCATGATCGGTTCGAGGAAGACGGCGGCGGTGTTCTCGTCCACCGCGGCCTCGAGGGCGGCGAGGTCGCCGTAAGGCACGAATTCGACGCCGGCGGGCATCGGTTCGAAGGGGGCGCGCTTGTCGGGCTGGCCGGTCAGGGCGAGGGCGCCCATGGTGCGGCCGTGGAAGGCCTTCTCGCACGCGACGATCTTCGGCCGTCCGGTGAGCCGGGCGATCTTGAAGGCCGCCTCGTTGGCCTCGGTGCCGGAATTGCAGAAGAAGGCGCGGCCCTCGTGACCGAAGCGATCGAGGAGCTTCTCGGCGAGTTCGAGCACCGGCGGCGAGGCGTACAGGTTCGACACGTGGCCGAGCTGGTTCAGCTGGGCGGTGACGGCCTCGATGATCGCCGGGTGGCGGTGGCCGAGGCTGTTGACGGCGATGCCGCCGAGCAGGTCGAGGTACTGCTTGCCGTCGGCGTCGGTGAGCACGGCACCGTCGCCCGCGACCAGCGCGACCTTGGGCACGCCGTAGTTGTTCATCAGCGAACCCGCCCAGCGCTGCTGGAGGTCGGACGTGCCGGTCATGCGGGGCCTTCCTTCTCGGAGGACGGCACCACCATGGTGCCGATGCCTTCTTCGGTGAACAGTTCGAGGAGCACGGAGTGCGGTTGGCGCCCGTCGATGACGTGCGCGGTGGGCACTCCTCCCTGCACGGCGCGCAGACACGCCTCCATCTTCGGGACCATGCCGGAGTCGAGCGACGGCAGCAGCGCGGTGAGCGCGTCGGCGTCGATCCGCGAGGTGAGCGAGCTGCGGTCGGGCCAGTTCGTGTAGAGGCCTTCGACGTCGGTGAGCACCACCAGCTTCTCCGCGCCGAGCGCTTCGGCGAGGGCGGCCGCGGCGGTGTCGGCGTTGATGTTGTGCACCACGCCGTCGGCGTCGGGCGCGATCGTGGAGACCACGGGGATGCGCCCGGCGGCGATGAGGTCGAGTACCGCACCGGGGTCGACGCTGGTGACGTCACCGACGAGCCCGATGTCGGTGGCCTCGCCGTCGACGACGACCGTGCGGCGGGTCGCGGTGAACAGTCCGGCGTCCTCACCGGAGGTGCCGACGGCGTAGGGGCCGTGGCTGTTGATCAGGCCGACGAGTTCGCGTCCGACCTGCCCGAAGAGCACCATCCGCACGACGTCCATGACCTCGGGAGTGGTGACGCGGAAGCCGCCGCGGAATTCACCTTCGAGGCCGAGTCGCTTCAGCATGGCGTTGATCTGCGGGCCGCCGCCGTGCACGACGACGGGGTGGATGCCGACGGTGCGCAGGAACGCCATGTCGGCGGCGAAGGCCGTCTTGAGGGTGTCGTCGATCATGGCGTTGCCGCCGTACTTGACGACGACGATCTTGCCGCGGAACTTCTGCAGCCACGGCAGGGCCTCGGCGAGGACGAACGCCTTCTGGTGCGAGGTGAGGTCGGCGATCAGTGCGTCGGTCACGTCGTCTCCTGTGTTCGTTCCGGTCACGACGAGTACGCCGAGTTCTCTTCGACGTAGGCGTGCGAGAGGTCGGTGGTGCGGATGGACACCTGCGCGTCGCCGAGACCGAGGTCGATGTCGAGCGCGATATCGGCGGCGGACAGGTCGACCTCGCGGGCGCCGGGGGCACCGACACCGTCGATGCACACCGGGTTGCCGTTGAACGACACGGAGATCTTGTCGGGGTCGAGTTCGATCGGGGCGATGCCGATGGCGGCGAGCACGCGGCCCCAATTCGGGTCGGAGCCGAACAGTGCGGTCTTCACGAGGCTGTCGCGGGCGACGGTGCGGGCACCGATCAGGGCGTCGGCCTCGCTGGCGGCGCCGCGGACGGTGACGGTGACCCGCTTGGTGACGCCCTCGGCGTCGGCCATCATCTGCTCGGCGAGGTCGTCGCACACGGCGAGGACGGCGGCGTTCAGCTCGTCCTGGCTCGGGGTGATCCCGCTCGCGCCGGAGGCCAGCAGCAGCACGGTGTCGTTGGTGGAGGTCGCGCCGTCGACATCGAGGCGGTCGAAGGTGAGCCGGGACGCGTGGCGCAGCGCGGTGTCGAGCTGCTCGGCGGTCGCGACGGCGTCGGTGGTGACCACGCACAGCATCGTCGCCAGGGCGGGGGCGAGCATGCCGGCGCCCTTGGCCATGCCGCCGACGTTCCACTTGTCGGCGTGGTGCAGGGCGGCCTGCTTGGGCACGGTGTCGGTGGTCATGATCGCGTAAGCGGCGTCGGTGCCGCCGGAGATGCCCCCGGCGAGTTCGTGGACGATCTCCTGCACGCCGGAGAGCACCTTGTCCATCGGCAGGCGATCGCCGATCAGGCCGGTCGAGCACACGGCGACCTCACCGGCACCGGTCTCGGTGCCCCAGTTGCTCAGGGCGTCGGCGACGGCCTCGGCGGTGGCGTGGGTGTCCTGGAAACCCCCGGCGCCGGTGCACGCGTTCGCGCCGCCGGAGTTGAGGATCACCGCGCGCAGGCTGCCGGACTTCAGCACCTGCTGGGACCACAGGACGGGGGCGGCCTTGACCTTGTTGGTGGTGAACACACCGGCGGCGGTGAGTTCGGGGCCCTCGTTGACCACGAGCGCGAGGTCCTGCCTGCCGGAGACCTTGATGCCGGCGGGGATGCCGGCGGCCCGGAAACCGGCGGGGCTGGTGACACCCTGGGTGCGGATCAGGCGTCCCCCGGCGATCTCGGTGGCGCCGGTGTAGACGTCGTCTGCGTACTTGTTCTCGGTCACGGAGCCACTCCCACGGTGGACAGGCCGGCGGTCTCGGGCAGGCCGAGTGCCAGGTTCATCGATTGCACGGCGGCACCGGCGGTGCCCTTGGTGAGGTTGTCGAGCGCGGCGACGACGACGAGCAGTCCGGCGTCGGCGTCGACGGTGACGGCGATCTGGACGGCGTTCGAGCCGACCACCGCGCCGGTGGCGGGCAGCGCGCCTTCCGGCAGCAGCTGCACGAACGGTTCGTCGGCGTAGGCCTTCTCGTAGACGGCACGGGCCTCGGCGGCGGTCACCGTGGTCGGTGCGGTGCAGGTCGCGAGGATGCCGCGCGGCATGGGCGCGAGGATCGGGGTGAACGAGACCTTCACGTCGGTACCGGCGAGAGCGGAGAGGTTCTGCTTGATCTCCGGGGTGTGCCGGTGGGCGCCGCCGACGCCGTAGGCGCGGACCGAGCCCATGACCTCGGAGCCGAGCAGGTCGACCTTCGGGGATTTCCCGGCGCCGGAGGTGCCGGAGACGGCCACGACGTTCACGACGGGTTCGACGATGCCGGCGGCGACGGCCGGTGCGAGTGCGAGCGAGGCGGAGGTCGGGTAGCAACCGGGGACCGCGATGCGGGTGGCGCCGACGAGGGCGTCGCGCTTGCCGGGCAGCTCGGGCATGCCGTAGGGCCAGGTGCCGGCGTGGTCGCTGCCGTACCAGCGCTGCCAGTCGGCGGCGTTCTCGAGCCGGAAGTCGGCGCCGCAATCGATGACGACGGTCGTCTCGGGCAGTTGCTCGGCGATCACGGCGGAGTGGCCGTGCGGCAGGCCGAGGAAGACGACGTCGTGCCCGAGCAGGGTGTCGATGTCGGTGGCGCCGAGCACGCGGTCGGCGAGCGGCAGCAGATGGGGATGGAACTCACGCAGGGTGGCGCCGGCGTTACCCCCGGCGGTGAGAGCGCCGATGATGAGCGAGCCGTCCTGGTAGGCGGGGTGGCCGAGGAGCAGGCGCAGGATCTCGCCGCCCGCGTAGCCGCTGGCGCCGGCCACGGCGACCCGTAGCGGCGACTCGGGGGTGGCGGTGAAGTCCGGTGAAGTACCCATACGAATGATTATGCACCCTCATGCAAATCATTTCATAGGGGGTGTCCCTTTCGAGAGGATTCACTCCGACCGCAGCGACCGTCGGATCTGCTCGAGCCGGTCGGCGGCGGCCGCCTTGCGTTCCTCGTACTGCTCCTCGAGCGTGCGAGCCGCCCCGGTCGCGTGGGCGAGCTCCTCCGCGCCGAGCGCGGTCGCCGAACGCTGTTCGATCTTCTCACGCACCGAGTCGAAGGTCGGCACCCCGTCCGCGGTGTAGCCGGTGATCTCCTCGATCGTCGGTGCGCGGACCGGGCTGTCGACGATTCCGGAGTCGACGACACCCGGTTCGACGATCTCGGCGTCGTGGACCTGAGCCTCGTGGACGTCCTCCTCGCGCGGGGTCACGTCGGGATCGGGGCTCGGCTCCGGGTCGATCGGCGGCACGTCCGGGATGTCCGGGCCCGGCGGCACATCCGGCACCGTCGGCGTCTCCGGCCCGGCCGGGGTGACGTCGGGGACGGGCTGCTCCGGCTTGTCGGGTTCCTCGGGAGACGGCACCCGGCCGGCTTCGTCCTTGCTCATGCATCCAGGCTACGTCGCTCGGCTCCCGCTGCGTCCTGTTCGGCGCGAGCCCGCAGATACGCCTCGAAGGCCTCCCGGCTGGTGTACCGCAGGCGCACACCGAGTTCCTCACGCAACCGCCGGTTGTCGAGCACCGGACGGTACTGCAGGAAGCCGACCCGCTCCGGGCCGTGCTCGGTCAGACGCAACGCGCGCCCGATCCGCAGGGCGAGCTTCAGCACCGCGGCGGGCACCGTGAGGGTCCTGCGGTTCGTCATCGCGGCGATCTCGGGCACGGTGACGACCCCGTCGCCCGCGACGTTGAAGATGCCCGTGACCGGACCGAGGACGGCCTCGGCGAAGGCCGCCGCGACGTCCGTGTGCCAGACGAACACGAACGGGCTGTCGCTGCCGGCGACGACGAGCAGCCGCTCGCGGTCGAGCAGTGCGGTGATCTGGTTGCGGACGGTCTCCCCCAGGATCGTGCCGATCCGCAGGATCACCTGTTCGAGCTGCGGATCCTCGACCCGGGTGGCGGCGAGCATCTCCTCGACGAGACGCTTGTGCCGGCTGTAGGTGAACTCGTCGTTGCCGCGGATCGGATCGTCCTCGGTGAGCGGGACCGGGTTGTCGGCGTGATAGCCGTAGGCGGCGCCCGAGGACGCCACCACCAGCCGTCGCACCCCGTAGGTCAGTGCGGCGTCGACGACGTTGCGTGCGCCGTCGACGTCGACGGCGTATTCCTGCTCCGGGGTGCTGTCACGTCCGGGGTTGACGATGGACGCCAGGTGCACGATCACGTCGGGGCGGTGGGTGCCGACGACCTCGGCGATCCGGCGGCGGTCGCGGACGTCGGCGATCACGTGGGTGACGGCGTCGTCGGCGTCCGCGGGTTCGTGAAGGTCGGCAGGTACATGGAGGTCGGCGCTGATCACCCGGACACCGCGCGAGCGCAGGGCCGCGACGACGGCGCTGCCGAGGAAGCCGTTGCCACCGGTGACGAGGGCGGTGAGGGAGGTCATGCGATCACCTTTCGAGTTGCGGTGCGACGGGACCAGACGGTGGCCAGGAGCAGTCCGGCGACGATGTCCCAGATCCCCCACCAGCCGGCGACGATCGCCATGCCCCCGAGTCCGTCGAAGAAGGTCATGACGAGGCCGAGGCCGAGACCTGCGTTGCGGATGCCGACCTCGAACGAGACCGCTCGGCGGCTGTACTCGGGCAGTCCGCTCGCCCATCCGCACAGATAGCCGAGGCCGAGGGCGATTGCGTCGTGCAGGAACACCGCGAGCAGGACGAGTCCGATGTAGTCGAGGAAGTCGGCGAAATTGCCGGCGAGCCCGGCGACGATGAAGGTGAGCAGTGCGAGCAGGGATCCGTTCTTCACCCACGGCTGGGCGCGGGACGCGAGGCCGGGCGCCTTCTGCGCAGCCCAGATCCCGAGGACGAACGGCAGCCCGATGATCAGGGCGATCTGCACGACCATGTCGAGGCCGTCGAGTTCGACCGAGCGCAGCAGCGCCCGGGTGTCGCCGCTGCGACTGCCCCAGAACGCGAAGTTGATCGGCATGAGCACGATGGCGAACACGTTCGACACGGCCGTCATCGACACCGACAGGGCGACGTCGCCGCCGGCCCGGTGGGTGAGGACGTTGGAGATGTTCCCGGGCGGGCAGCACGCGACGAGGATCATGCCGAGCGCGATCGACGGCGCGGGGTCGAGCAGCAACGTCAGCAGCCAGGTCACGGCGGGCAGTGCGAGGAACTGCGCGACGATGCCCACCGCCATGGCCTTCGGTGCGCGCAGGGCACGGCGGAAGTCGTCGACGGAGGTGTCGAGGGCGATGCCGAGCATGATCGCCGCGAGCACGACGTTGAGGACGAGCAGCGAACCGGAGTCGAAGGAGAGCCTGACGTCGTCGACGTTCACCGCACGCCTGCCCCGGTGGACGAGCCGGCGGCCTCGCGGACCGCGCGGGTCTGATCGCGCAGCGCCGTGCGATAGGCGTCCTTGTTGACGTAGTAGGCCATCCGGCCGAGCTTCAGATAGCGGTAACCGCCGGTGAGGTCCGGGGGCGAGGCCGCGAGGGCCGCCCGCCATCGCGCCGCGGCCGCCGGGTCGGTGTCGGTGAGACCGATCGCGGCGGCGACGAGTTCGGCCTGTTCGTAGCGGCCCTGCCAGCCGAGCCCGGACGACTCGACCATGCCGAGCACGAACAGGTTCGCGAACCGACGGCTGATCATGTTCAGCAGCAGGTCGGGTGCGTGGCCGCGCCAGTCGAGCAGGTCGCGGTCCAGGAACGGATAGTCGAGGACGTAACCGGTGGCGTGCACGATCATGTTGTAGCCGGCGGCGGAGCCGTCCCGGAACCGGACCTCGGCGCCGTCGTACCGCTCGATGTCGGGCCGCACCTGCACGTCCCCGTGACCGAGGTGATGCAGGATCAGCGAGTTGACGACCGGGTGCGATTCGTAGAGACGGTGGTCGGGTGCGGGCAGCCCGAAGCGGGTGGGGTCGCCGGTGAACTGGCGCAGCAACAGCGCGTCGAGGCGCTGTTTGATCGGCGCCGGCAGCGGCCGCCCGCGGGTGAGGGTGTCGGCGGGACGCCCGAACAGGTACTTGGGCACGAAGTGATAGCCGCGGCGCACGCTCAGGTCCACCGACCGGGCGTGATGGACGGCGTCGACGGCGATGTCGCAGCCGCTGTTGCCGGCGCCGACGATCAGGACCCGCTTGCCGCGGAAGCTCGTCGGGTCCTTGTAGGCGCTGGTGTGCAGGATCTCGCCGTCGAACTCGCCGGGGATCTGCGGGTGGTTCGGTGTCGCGAGGGTGCCGTTGGCGACCACGACACCGCGGTAGAGCTCGGTGGTCGCGGCGCCGTCCCGGTCGGTGGCGGTCACCCGCCACCGGTCGCCGTCCGGTTCGACGCGGGTCACGGTCGTTCCGAAGCGGTAGTGCTCACGCAGGCCGAAAACGTCGGCGTAGTCGCCGAAGTACCGGGCGAGTGCCGCATGCCCCGGATAGTCGGGTGTCTGCGGCGGCATGGGGAACTCGGCGAACTCGGTGGTCGCCTTCGAGGAGATCAGGTGCGCCGACTCGTAGACCGTGCTCGCCGGGTTGGTGATGTCCCACAACCCCCCGACGGTACTGTGGGACTCGAAGCCGACGAAGTCGATGCCCTGCCGGGAGAGCGCGCGGGCTCCGGCGAGTCCCGAGGGGCCCGCCCCGATCAGCGCATACTTCTGTTCCGTCTCCATGTGTCGTAGGCTCGCAGGCCGCGCGAATTCGGCACGGATTTTGCAGGATAATGACGAAATGGACGATTCCGAGTACGGAACTGCGCGATCGATCGATGAAATCGACCTGAGAATTATCAATGCGCTCCAGTGGTCTCCGCGCTCCACGTGGGATGCGCTGGCCGGTCCGCTCGGTCTCGATGCCGCCACGGTGGCCCGGCACTGGCGCCGCCTCGAACGCGAACGTCTGGCGTGGACCACGATCACACCGGGGCCGCGCATCCTCGCGCAGGTGACCACCGCGCTACTGGAGATCACCATGGCACCCGGCGCAAGGAGATCGGTGACCGAGGTGATGACCGGGCGTCCGCACGCGGTGACCGTCGAGGTGCCGTCGGCCGGCGCCGACCTGCTCGTCACCGCCGCGACCGCGACCTACGAGCAGATGACCCGGTTGGTCGTCGACGACCTGGCACAACTGCCCGGCGTCGCGTCGATCCGCACCCACGTGGTCTCGGAGTGGTTCACCGAGGGCGGAGCGTGGCGACTGAACGCGCTCGGGCCGGGCGAGCGAGGGGAACTGACCTCGGGCTCGCGGCGGGTAGGTGAGCGGCGCGGACGCACGGCGATCTCCGCCACCGATCGCGCGATCCTGTCGGCGCTGGCAGTGGACGGCCGCACCCCGATGCGCACCCTCGCGGAGATCGCCGGGGCCGGAGCGGCAACGGTCAAACGCCGGGTCGAGGCGTTGCTGGCCGCCGACGTCGTCGGCCTACGGTGCGAGTTCGCTCATCCCGCAGCGGGTTTCGCGGTGCTCGTCACGTTGTGGTGCACGGTGCCCGTGGAGCGGTTGACCACCACCGGGCGGGTGGTGAGCCGGGAGCCGGAGGTGCGCAACTGTTTCGCCGTCGTCGGCGCCGCGAACCTCGTGGTGCAGGCGTGGTTGCACTCCCCCGCCGAGGTCCCGGACTTCGAGGCCCGGCTGCTCGCGCGATGCCCGGACCTGACCGTGCGGGACCGGGTGCTGGTGTTGCGCATTCACAAGCTCGCCGGGCACATCCTCGACCGTGCGGGCCGCAAGGTCACCACGGTCCCGCCCGACGTGTGGCTGCCGGGCGGGGACGCGGGCGTCGTCTCAGGCGCGTAGCTCGGCACCGACCGCGGTGGCCGCGGCGGCGACCGCCGCCTCGCGGGCGGCGCTGGCCTCGTCCTCGGTGAGGGTGCGATCGGGAGCGCGGAAACGCAGCGCGAATGCGAGGGACTTGCGGTTCTCCCCCAGCTGGGCGCCCTGGTAGACGTCGAACAGACGGATGTCCTCGAGCAGGTCGCCGCCACCCGAGCGCAGGGCGCTCTCGACGTCGGTGGCCGGCACGTCCGCGTCGACCACGACGGCGACGTCCTGCAGGACCGCCGGGAACGGCGAGACCACCGGCGCCGGAAGCGATTCCACGATCGGCAACGCGTCGAGGTCGAGTTCGAAGGCGCACGTGCGGGCGGGCAGGCCGGCCCGTTCGATCACCGCGGGATGCAGTTCGCCGGCGTGGCCGACGACGACCCCGTCGACGAGCAGTTCGGCGCAGCGGCCGGGATGCCACGGCAGGTACTGCGCGGCGCGGCGCTCGAGGCGCACCCCGGCGGCGCGTGCGACGGTCTCCGCGGCGGCGAAGGCGTCGAAGGCATCGGCGGCGCGGCCCGTGCCCCACGGACCGGCCGGTTCGCGCAACCCGGCGAGCACACCACCGACATGGACGGGCTGCTTCGGCAGCGACCCTTCGAGCAGGGCGATCTCGTCGTCGGTGGGACGACGGTCGACCGGCAGCAGGTCGACCGGCTTCGTCTCGGAGGTGGGCTGCACGACCTGCGCGATCGCGTAGAGCGACAGGTCGCGCTGTCCGCGCGAGACGTTGCGGCCGAGGATCTCGAGCAGACCCGGCAGCAGCGTGGTGGCCAGCTCCGGACGGTCGGACTCGAGGGGGTTGAGCACCTTGGTGGTCACCCGTCGCGGGTCGTCGGCGTCGAGCTTCCAGGTGTCGAACACACCGGCCGGCAGGAACACCGGGGCGAGCACCTCGACGTAGCCGTCGTGGGCGAGGGCACGGGAGACGGCGCGGCGACGCTTCTGCGTGGCCGTCAGACCACGACCGGCGGGGGCGGTGGGCAGCACCGACGGGATCTGCTCGAGACCTTCGAGGCGCAGCACCTCCTCCACGAGGTCGGCGGGCTGACGCAGGTCGGGACGCCAGGTCGGCGGGGTGACGACGAGCTGGCCGTGGCCGTCCTCGCCGACGCCGACCTCGACCGCGCACCCGATCTGTGTGAGGCGGCGGGCGGCGGTGCCGTTCGGGTAACTCACCCCGGCCATGCGGTCGGGCAGGTCGATGTCCATGCGGATCGTCGGGCTCTCGGTGGGCACGACCATGTCGGTGAGGGTCGATTCCACCTGTCCACCGGCGATCTCGACGAGCAGGCTCGCGGCCCGGTCGAGCGCGGCGCGGGCCAGGGCCGGATCGACGGTGCGTTCGAAGCGCTTGCCGGCCTCGCTGCTGAGCTTGTGCCGGCGGTTGCCGCGGAAGACGGCGAGCGGATCCCAGGTGGCGGCCTCAAGCAGCACATCGGTGGTGCTGTCGCCGACCTCGGTGGTGGCGCCGCCCATGATGCCGGCGAGGGAGATCACCCCGGAGTCGTCGGTGATGACGACGTCCTCGGGATCGAGGTCGCGCTCGACACCGTCGAGGGTGGTGAGCTTCTCCCCTGCCCGGGCGCGCCGCACGACCAGTTCACCCTGCAGGGTGGCGGCGTCGAAGGCGTGCAGCGGCTGGCCGAGCTCGAGCATGACGTAATTGGTCACGTCGACCGCGGGCGAGATCGGGCGGACACCGGCGGTGTGCAGGCGGCGCTGCATCCACCACGGGGTGACGGCCTTCGGGTCGATGCCGGTGACGCGCCGCGCGGCGAACCGGGTGGCCTTCGTCTCGGGTTCGAGCCGGATCGGGTAGGCCTCGCCGCCGTCGGACGGCAGCGCCGGCACGGCCGCGGGATCGGCGAATTCGAGGTCGAAGCCGCACGCGAGTTCGCGGGTGAGTCCGCGGACGGAGAAGCAGTATCCGCGGTCGGGGGTGATGTTCAGTTCGATGACGGTGTCGCCGAGGCCGAGCAGATCGTTGGCGTCGGTGCCGGGTTCGGCGGTGCCGGGCTCGAGCACGAGGATGCCGGAGTGGTCCTTGCCGATGCCCAGCTCGGACAGCGAGCAGATCATGCCGTCGGAGACGTGCCCGTAGGTCTTGCGCGACGCGATGGCGAAGTCGCCGGGGAGCACGGCGCCGGGCAGGGCGGCGACGATGAGGTCGCCCTCGGCGAAGTTGCGGGCGCCGCACACGATGCCGCGCGGTTCGTCCTCACCGACGTCGACCTTGCAGAAGCGGATGGGCTTCTTGAACTCGGTGAGCTCGGTGATCTCCACGACACGTCCGACGACGAGGTTGTCGATGCGGCCGAGGGTCTCGATGTCCTCGACCTCGAGTCCGACCCGGACGAATCCCGCGTCGAGTTCCTCGGCGGTGACGTTCCACTCCGGGGTGGCGCGCTGCAGGATCTCGGTCAGCCAGGACTGCGCTACTCGCACTTGTGCTCAGCTCTTTCGTTCGGTCGTCGGTCGGTGGAGTCGGTGTCGGGAGCGGGCTCTCAGCCCTGCACGCCGAACGGCAGGGTGAAGCGCACGTCGCCCTCGACGATGTCGCGCATGTCGGGGATGCCGTTGCGGAACTGCAGGGTGCGTTCGAGGCCCATGCCGAACGCGAACCCGGTGTACACGTCGGGGTCGATGCCCGAGGCCCGGAGCACGTTGGGGTTGACCATGCCGCAGCCGCCCCACTCGACCCAGCCGGCACCACCCTTCTTGTTCGGGAACCACACGTCCACCTCGGCGGACGGTTCGGTGAACGGGAAGTAGTTCGGACGCATCCGGGTGCGGGTCTCCGGACCGAACAGCGCCCGCGCGAACGCGTCGAGGGTGCCGCGCAGGTGCGCCATGGTCAGGCCCTTGTCGACGGCGAGGCCTTCGACCTGCGAGAAGACCGGGGTGTGGGTGGCGTCGAGTTCGTCGGTGCGGAAGGTGCGGCCGGGGCACACGACGTAGATCGGGATGTCGCGGTGCAGCATGGTGCGGACCTGCACGGGCGAGGTGTGGGTGCGCAGCACCTGCCGCGAGCCCTCCGGGGCGATGTGGAAGGTGTCCTGCATCGTGCGCGCCGGATGGTCGGGCAGGAAGTTCAGGGCGTCGAAGTTGAAGTGCTCGGTCTCGACCTCGGGGCCTTCGGCGACCTCCCAGCCCATCGCGACGAAGACGTCGGCGATCTCGTCGGAGATGATCGAGATCGGGTGGCGGGCGCCGAGCGCGCGGCGGGTCGCGGGCAGGGTGACGTCGACGGCCTCGGCGACGAGGACCGCGGCGTCGCGCTCGGCCTGCAGCGCGGCCTTGCGGTCGTCGAAGGCGGCCTGCACGGCGGTGCGGTGGGCGTTGACCCGCTTGCCGGCGTCGGCGCGCTCGTTGCCGGGCAGCGAGCCGAGGGCGCGCTTGGCGAGGGAGATGGGCGCCTTGTCGCCGAGGTGGTCGATCTTCGCCTGGGCGAGTTCGTCGAGGTCGGTCGCAGCGGCGAACGCGTCGATCGCGGACTTCTCGGCGGCGGTGAGCGCGTCCTCGGTCAGGGCGCTCGGATCGACTGCCGGCGGGGTGCCGCCCTCTTTCTTGGCCACGACCGGTGCATCTCCTTCTTCGGACGAACGGGTGATCTCGGTAGGTGCGGTCCGGGCCGGAGGCCGCGGAAGCACGGGGAAATCCTATGTGATGGGCCGAGCGGCCCGATGTTGCACCCGCGCGCTCGCATACAGGCAGATCGAGGCGGCGGTGGCGAGGTTGAGCGATTCGGCGCGTCCGCGGATGGGGATGCGGACGCGGTGGTCGGCGCGGGCGGCGACCTGCGGGTCGAGTCCGTGGGCCTCGTTGCCGAACAGCCACGCGGTGGGTGCGGCGAGCAACTCGTCGGCGTCGTCGAGGTCGATCTCCCCGTCGGCGGCCGTCGCGAGGATCTGCACGCCGGCCTCGGCGAGCGTGGCCAGCACCCGGTCGGTGTCGCGTTCGCGCGCGACCGGCAGATGGAAGATGCTGCCGGCCGAGGAGCGCACGCACTTGCCGTTGTGCGGGTCGACGCTGTCGCCGGCGAGGACCACGGCGTCGGCGCCCACGGCGTCGGAGACGCGGATGAGGGTGCCGGCGTTGCCGGGTTCGGCGACCGCGACGGGCACGGCGAGGAGCCGCGACCGCGGCGTCACCGCTTCGGCGAGCGGCACGTCGAGGGTGTCGCACACGGCGACGAGGCCGGGCGGGGTGACGGTGTCGGACAGCCGGGCAGCGGCCCGCTCGGTGACGATCCCCACGCGCACACCCTTGCGGTGTGCCTCGTCGACGACCGTCGCGTACCGGGCGGCGGCCGCCTCGGTGACGAACAGTTCGTGCACGCGGGCGGCGGCGAGCGCCTCGGTGACGGAGTTCTCACCCTCGGCGAGGAACCGCCCGGTCTTGCGACGCTCGGCGGTCCGGAGCAGTTTCACAGCAGAAACGACCCGTGGTGTGCGCTCGGTGAGCGTGTCCACGGGTCGTTCCTGGATGTTGTCGTAGCTCAGGGCAGCACTCAGGCAGCCGGAGCGTTGACGTCGGCCGGCAGGGCAGCCTTGGCGACGGCCACGAGGCCGGCGAAGGCCTCGGCGTCGGAGACGGCGAGCTCGGCGAGGATCTTGCGGTCCACCTCGACACCGGCGGCCTTCAGGCCCTGGATGAAGCGGTTGTAGGTGATGTCGTTGGCGCGGGCAGCAGCGTTGATGCGGCTGATCCACAGCTTGCGGAAATCACCCTTGCGGGCGCGACGGTCGCGGTAGGCGTAGGTCAGCGAGTGAAGCTGCTGCTCCTTGGCCTTGCGGTACAGGCGCGAGCGCTGTCCGCGGTAGCCCTTCGAGGCCTCGAGAATCGAACGACGCTTCTTCTGGGCGTTGACGGCCCTCTTCACGCGTGCCACTGGTTATGTGTCCTGTCAGAGTTCGGGGGACGAACGAGGTGTCCCCGGATGGATCGGTCGGAGAGGCTCAGAGCCCGAGCATGCGCTTGACGCGCGGAGCGTCGGCATCGGCGACGACGGCCTTGCCGTCGAGGCGACGCGTCACCCGCGAGGACTTGTGCTCGAGCAGGTGGCGGCGACCCGCCTTCTGGCGCAGGACCTTTCCGCTACCGGACACCTTGAATCGCTTCGCGGTGCCGCTGTGGGTCTTCGACTTGGGCATGGAGTCCTCAGTTCTTGTCGTGTGCGTACATCGGTGCTCACGGACAGCACCGGATGTGCTGCCTGAGCGGGCTAGTTGCTCTGGGCGTCGCCCGTCTCGGGAGCCGGCGCGGACTCCGTGGACGGGGCTGCGGAGGCTGCCGGGCGCGGAGCGGACTTCGCCGGTGCGGCCTGCGCGGCTTCCTGAGCCTTCGCGCGGGTCTTCGCACCCTTGTGCGGGGCCAGCACCATCGTCATGTTCCGGCCGTCCTGCTTCGGACTGGTCTCGATGAAACCGAGCTCGGCCACATCGGCGCCGAGGCGCTGCAGCAACCGGAATCCGAGTTCGGGGCGCGACTGCTCGCGGCCGCGGAACATGATCGTGACCTTGACCTTCGAACCGGCTTCGAGGAAGCGCACGACGTTGCGCTTCTTGGTCTCGTAGTCGTGGTCGTCGATCTTCGGACGGAGCTTCTGCTCCTTGATCACGGTCTGCTGCTGGTTCTTGCGCGATTCGCGCGCCTTCTGCGCGGCTTCGTACTTGAACTTGCCGTAGTCCATGATCTTGCAGACCGGCGGCCGGGCGTCGGGTGCCACCTCGACGAGGTCGAGGTCGGCTTCGATTGCCAGGCGGAGGGCATCTTCAACACGCACGATTCCGACCTGTTCACCGCCGGGTCCGACGAGTCGGACTTCGGGAACTCGGATGCGTTCGTTGATGCGGGTCTCAGCGCTGATGGGGCCTCCTAGGTAGAGCGGTGTGGTCGGTCTGACCGCACCGCAGCACGTGGCCCTACTCCTCGACAAGAAGACCCCGCTGTGGTGCCGAGGCTCCACGCGGGGTCCGATACCGACCGGTCGACGGCCACCCGGCTCGCGCCGGATGATCCGCACCGCCCGATGAAGGGCGGACGTCCGGGGCTTCCGCACCCGGAGGACCGGACCCCTGAGCTGCATCGATGTGCCGCCAGAGGTGGGAGTCGGACTCCACTTTGCTGCCCACGGAGGATCACCGCGGGCGGTCGTGGGATCAAGTCTAACAAAAAGCCACGTCGACGACGAATCGGCGCGTCGGCGCCCCACCCGCGCGGTCGGCGAGGAGCGGCGCAACCCTATGCTCGACGCTATGACGGATGCTCCCGAGACCCCCGATCAGGACGCTGCGGCAGAGGATGTGCGCGAGCTCGCCGACATCCCGGCCGTCGAGGTGATCAGCCGCGCAGCCGTGATGCTCATGAGTTCGGCTGCCGAGAAGCTCGGTCTCGCCGACGAGGATCCCGACAGCAGCGCACGACGCGACCTCGACGAAGCCCGCCGCGTGATCACCGCACTCGCCGGCCTGATCACATCATCGGTGGAATATCTCGGTCCGCACGCCGGTCCGCTGCGCGAAGGGCTGCAGGCCCTGCAGCGCGCCTTCCGTGAGGCGTCGGCCGTGCCCGACGAGCCCGGCAAGGGCCCGGGCGAGAAGTACACCGGCCCGGTCTACTGAGCCGAACCGGCACTTTTCGCCTACGTCACGATCCACAGCCCGACTTCATCATCGACGCGACCGAGCCGCCCACCGCTGAGGTGGGCGGCTCGACTCGTCAGCTCGCGGCGGCCACCTTCTTCTTGGTGGTCTTCGCCTTCGCCGCCGTCTTCGCGGCGGCGGTCTTCGTCCCGGCAGTCTTCGCCGCGGAGGCCTTGGTCGTGGCAGCCTTGGTCGTCTTCGCCGCGCGCTTGCGCGCCGGCGCCGGAGCGGGCGCGGTGGTCCGCCCGTCGAGGATCTCCGCGAGGAAGCGTCCGGTGTAGCTCTCCTCCACCGTGACCACCTCCTCCGGAGTGCCCTCCGCGACCACCGTGCCGCCACCGGAACCACCCTCGGGACCCATGTCGATGATCCAGTCGGCGGTCTTGATGACGTCGAGGTTGTGCTCGATGACGATGACGGTGTTGCCCTTGTCGACCAGACCGTTGATGACCCCGAGCAGCTTGCGGATGTCCTCGAAGTGCAGACCCGTGGTGGGCTCGTCGAGGATGTACGCGGTGCGCCCGTTGGAGCGCTTCTGCAGCTCGGCGGCGAGCTTGACGCGCTGCGCCTCACCACCGGACAGGGTTGTCGCCGGCTGGCCCAGGCGGACGTAACCGAGACCGACCTCCACCAGCGTGTTGAGGTAGCGGTGGATGGAGGTGACCGGCTGGAAGAACTCCGCGGCCTCCTCGATCGACATGTCGAGCACCTCGGCGATGGTCTTGCCCTTGTAGTGCACCTCGAGCGTCTCGCGGTTGTAGCGGGCGCCGTGGCATACCTCGCACGGCACGTACACGTCGGGCAGGAAGTTCATCTCGATCTTCAGCGTGCCGTCGCCCGAGCACGCCTCGCACCGGCCGCCCTTGACGTTGAAGGAGAACCGGCCCGGCTGGTAGCCGCGCACCTTCGCCTCGGTGGTGGACGCGAACAGGCTGCGGATCTTGTCGAACACACCGGTGTAGGTGGCCGGGTTCGACCGCGGGGTGCGGCCGATCGGCGACTGGTCGACCTGGACAAGCTTGTCGAGCTGGTCGAGTCCGTTGATGCGGGTGTGCCGTCCGGGGACCTGCCGCGCGCCGTTGAGCTTGTTGGCCATTACGGTGGCGAGGATGTCGTTGACGAGTGTCGACTTCCCGGAGCCGGACACACCGGTGATGCAGGTGAGAACGCCGAGCGGGAACGACACGTCGATCTCGCGCAGGTTGTTCTCGCGGGCACCGACGACGGTGACCTGCCGACCCTTGTCGATCGGTCGCCGGAGCGCGGGGATCTCGATCTCCTCGCGTCCGGACAGATAGGCACCGGTAAGCGATTCGGGGTTGTCGAGCAGTTCCTTGTAGGTGCCGCTGTGGACGACCTTCCCGCCGTGCTCGCCCGCGCGCGGTCCGATGTCGACGACCCAGTCGGAGGCGCGGACGGTGTCCTCGTCGTGCTCGACGACGATGAGCGTGTTGCCGAGATCGCGCAGTCGCGTGAGGGTGTCGATGAGACGACGGTTGTCGCGCTGGTGCAGACCGATGGACGGCTCGTCGAGCACGTACAGCACGCCGACGAGACCGGAACCGATCTGCGTGGCGAGACGGATGCGCTGGGCCTCACCACCGGAGAGGGTGCCCGCGGCACGCGAGAGGGTGAGGTAGTCGAGTCCGACGTCGAGCAGGAAGCCGAGTCGGGCCTGGATCTCCTTGAGGACCTGCCCGGCGATCGCGGCCTCGCGCGCGCCGAGGACGAGGCTGTCGAGGAAGCGTGCGCACTCGGCGATCGACAGGTCGCTGACCTCGGCGATGGACATCGCACCGAAGTCGCCCGCGCTGACCGTCACGGCCAAAATCTCGGGACGAAGGCGGGCACCGGCGCAGGCCGGGCACGGGATCTCCCGCATGTAGCCCTCGTAGCGTTCCTTGGCCTGCTCGGACTCGGACTGCTCGAGGCGGCGGTGCAGGAACGGCATGACACCCTCGAACTCGGCGTAGTACGAGCGGACGCGGCCGTAGCGGTTCTTGTAGCGCACGTGCACCTGCTCGGTGCTGCCCTCCAGCACGGCCTTGCGCACCTTGGCGGGCAGTTTCCGCCACGGGGTGTCGATGTCGAATTCGAGGGCGTCGGCCAGGCCGGACAGCAGTCGGCCGAAGTATTCGGCGCTCTGACCCATCGACCAGGGCGCGATCGCGCCGTCGGCCAGGCTCAGATCCGGGTCGGGCACGACGAGATCGGGATCGACCTCCTTGCGCACGCCGAGACCCGCGCACTCGGGGCACGCGCCGTAGGGCGAGTTGAAGGAGAACGACCGAGGTTCGAGTTCGTCGATGGACAGCGGGTGCGCGTTCGGGCACGCCAGGTTCTCGGAGAACCGGCGCTCGCGGTCGGGGGCGTCCTCCTCGCGATCGACGAAGTCGAGCACGACGACACCCTCGGCGAGCCGCAGCGCGGTCTCGATGGAGTCGGTGAGGCGCTGCTGGGCACTGGGCTTGACGGCGAGGCGGTCGACGACGACCTCGATGTCGTGCTTCTCCTGCTTCTTCAGCTTCGGCGGATCCGACAGGGGGTGGACGACCCCGTCGACGCGCACACGGGAGTAGCCCTGGATGGTCAGCTGCTCGAAGAGATCGACGAACTCGCCCTTGCGGGTGCGCACGACGGGTGCGAGGACCTGGAAGCGGGCCCCGGCCTCCATCTCGAGCACCTGGTCGACGATCTGCTGCGGCGTCTGCCGGGAGATCTGCTCACCGCAGACCGGGCAGTGCGGGGTGCCGGCACGCGCATAGAGCAGACGCAGGTAGTCGTAGACCTCGGTGATGGTGCCGACGGTGGACCGCGGGTTGCGGTTGGTGGACTTCTGGTCGATCGACACCGCGGGCGACAGGCCCTCGATGAAGTCGACGTCCGGCTTGTCCATCTGTCCGAGGAACTGGCGAGCGTAGGCCGACAACGACTCGACGTAGCGCCGCTGCCCCTCGGCGAAGATGGTGTCGAACGCGAGGCTCGACTTGCCCGAACCCGACAGTCCGGTGAAAACGATCAGACTGTCGCGCGGCAGGTCCAGGTCGACACCACGCAGGTTGTGTTCCCGGGCTCCACGCACGATCAGGCGGTCTGCCACGCCACATCCTTCCTGTAGACAAGGCCGGAGTTCGGCCCTCAGCCATGGTAGGCGCGGGTACCGACACGTTTCCGTGACGAACACCGCGCGCCCGGGGCTCACGCGCGTGCACGCGAAGGTAGGTTGGCTGCATGACGCAGCAGCCCGTGATCATCGAGGACACCTACACCGGCGACGTCACTCCCGGCGGACCCGCGCAACGCCGAAGGATTCCCGGAGCGAGCATCGTCAAACTCGCCGTCGGCGAGATGAACAACAACACCTATCTCGTCACCGACGACGCCACCGGCAAGTCCGTCTTCATCGACGCCGCAAACGAACCCGACCGTCTCGTGCAGTTCCTCCGCGACAATGCGCCGGAGCTCGAACTGATCGTCACCACCCATCAGCACTGGGATCACTGGCAGGGCCTCGAGCGGGTCGCCGCCGAGACCGGTGTGCCGACCGCCGCGCACGAGCTCGACGCCGGTCCCCTGCCGGTGCAGCCCGACCGGATCCTGACCGAGGGCGACACCGTGCAGATCGGTGAGCTGAATCTCCAGGTGATCCACCTCTCAGGGCACACTCCGGGGTCGGTTGCGCTGGTCCTCACGGAACAGGGCACGGGTCGCACGCACATCTTCACCGGCGACTCGCTGTTCCCCGGCGGGGTCGGCAAGACGCCGAACGACGACGCTTTCCGATCGCTCCTCGGCGACGTCGAGTCCAAGATCTTCGACCGGTTCGACGACGAGACGATCTTCTACCCCGGACACGGCAAGGACTCGACCCTCGGAACCGAGCGTCCGCATCTCGGCGAGTGGCGCGAGCGGGGTTGGTGACGGTCCCGTACCGGGCCCGCAGAGGCAGGAGCCCCCGTGCACTCCGATCGCGATGACGTGCCGCCGCCGTTCACCCTCTGTTCGGACGTCGACGGCATGCGGTACGTCATCGTCGACCCGGCGGATGCGGACATGTCCGGATGGGCCGTCGAGCTGATGGATGCGAACATCCGGTGGCCGGATCCGAACGCCCTGACGTCCCTCTCGTCGTTCGAGCAGGACACCTGGTTCGTGACGGACAACAAGCACTGGAACGGCCTCGGCTATGGCACACCGAGTACGGCACACCGAAGACCGCATGGTGTGCGATCGCAGCCCACGGGGACAGGATCAGCGCCTGGATCGGACCCGACGGCACTCGGTGTCGGGTCCGGTCGAAAGATGAGCTGTTCGTCCGGTCGAAAGATGAGCAGGTTCGGTCAATCCAGTCTGTCTCACCGGTTCGATCCGCGGAAGGCCCAGATCCGCTCAAGTTTTTCGTGACGTTTCAGTCGTCCGAGTACCAAATCAACGTTCCCGTTGTGGTCGTTGTCCAGCCGTCATGGAGTGGACGTCGGTTCCGGATGCTGTCGACGACGGTTGCGATCATGGCGTTGACCGAGACCCACAGCGGGCGTGAACCACCTGCGGATGCGGAGTACTCGACGACGCAGTTGTGCAGGTCGCCGGGGCGGGTGTCGACACACAGTGAAGTACCGGCAGCATCGTCGGCGATGGGGATCAGGTCGGGGATGAACACTTCGGCCGGACTGCCCGCGGGCGCTGATCGGATTGCTGCCTCGTCAGGGGCCGAGCCTTCCGGCCAGCGCTCCCGTAGATCGTCGTTGATCTGCGTCCACATGTCCCAGGTGGTGAGGGTCTCGTCGAGGGAGAGCAACCGGAACATCGGGACGATCTCGATACCTCCGCCTTGGAGCTGGAACAGCTCACGGACCTCGTCCGGCCACTGATAGCCGGTGTGGTTCTCGGCGGCGTCGAGATCGTCATCGGTGGCTCCTGCTGCCACGTCGTCGAGGGCGGCGGTGGCAGCGAGGTCCTGCCACAACACGGTCAGCTCACCGCCGCGGCTGACGGACCGCGGTGCGGTGTCGTCGTCTTCCGGCTCGATCGCACTAGCGCTCTCGTACTCGGGGACTGCGGGGCGTTGCTGAACTTGCCACTGGTGCAGCGCGTCCTCGGCTCCGGCCGCGACCTCATCCAGGGGCGATGAACCGTCGAGGCCGGGAAGATCGATCGGCCCCAGCACCCCGTTGATCAGCAAACGGCCCGGAACAGCCTTGATGGTGCTGCCGGTTCTGTCGGCCCACTCCCGGGCGGCTCGCGCTGCATCGCGTGCTGCCTGCACGACGGAGTCACTGTTGCTCAGGCCGTGCAGTCCTTGCCCACCACCGGTGTCACCCCGTCGGTAGAAGACTGTCAGATCCCAGGCGATCACGTGAGCATTGTGCCTTGTTCTGCTGATCGGCAGTCGAAGTGACAGGTATCTCGGGCCGAGAGAGGTCAGAACAGCGTCGGGGACACCCGTGCTGCGGTGACTGTCGAGGTTCCGTGCATCGGGTCAAGGTGACGAGCAGGTTCAGGTCTGCGCATCGGTCCCTCCAGCGGCAGCAGCGGACGGCAACGACTCGATCGCGGTGTGCTTGATGCGATAACTGGTGCCCTTCAACGCGATCACGTCGGCGTGGTGAACGATCCGATCGATCATCGCCGAGGCGATGGTGGCCTCGCCGAACACCTCGCTCCACCTCGCGAACGGCAGATTCGAGGTCAGGATGATCGAGGACTTCTCGTAGCGACTCGACACCAGCTGGAAGAACAGGTTCGCGGCATCGGTGTCGAACGGGATGTAGCCGACCTCGTCGATCACGACCAACCCGATCCGGGCGATCTTGCGCAGCTCGATGTCCAACCGCCCCAGCCGATGTGCATGCGCCAGCCGGGTGATCCACCCGGTCGCCGGCGCGAACGCCACCCGGTGACCGGTGTGCGCGGCCGCGACCGCCAATGCTGTCGCCAGATGCGTTTTCCCTGTTCCCGGCGGTCCGAGCAGCACCACATTGCGGGCTTCGGTGAGCCATCCGCCGCCTTCGAGGCGGGCGATCTGCGCCCGGTCGAGACCGGGCTGGACACCGAAATCGAAGTCGGTGACCGTCTTGATCGCCGGGAACCCGGCGCTCTTGATCCGCAACCGGGCCCCGGATTCGGCGCGGGCATTGGACTCGATGGCCAGCACCGCCGCCAGATACTCCTCGAACGACCAGCTCGCGTCGCGTCCCTGCTCGGCGAGGCGGGCGTATTCGGCGACGATCCGCGGGGCCTTGAGCGCCCGGGCATGGTGGACGATCACCTTGTGCGTCTCCGAGGTAGTGTGACGGGTGTTCATCACGCCACCTCCGACGTCCCGAACACCGCGTCGTAGGTGGCCAGATCCGCGACCTGCACCTCGACCGCATCCGGTTCGGGTCTGCCGCGCTGAGCGGCGGTGTAGTGGGCGCGTTGCTGCCGGGCGACGGCGGCATGCTCGGGATCGGTCACCACCGCCCCCGGCCCCCACCTGCGCCGATGTTCGGCGACGAGGCGATGCTCGCAGGACACCCGCACCTGCTGCGGATCGGCGGTCAGGGTGATCATCCGTCCGATCACCTCCGGATGCACCGAATAGGCGGCCCCGCCGACCTGGACGTAGTAGTCCCGGCCGAGCCGGACGGTGCGGGTGGTCCCGACCGCCGGAGCGACCGGTGGCAGCGCCGTCATCGCTGCCCGGTCCTCGGCCATCGCGTCGACCGGCCGCCGCCGGGTCACCCGGTGAGTGCGTGTGTTGGCCACCGCGAGCCACTGGGCGAGCTGGAAGTTGAAATCCGCCGGGGAGGTGAACCGCCGGCCGGGCAGAAACGAGGTCCGCAGATAACCGTTGGCGCGTTCGACGATCCCCTTGGTTTCGGGATCGTACGGCGGTGCTTGCACCAGCCGGGTGGCCAGCGTGCCGCAGAACCCGGTGACTCCGTCGGCGAGCCGTCCTCGCTGCCCAATCCCGGCTTCGTTGTCCCACAACAGTGTCCGCGGAACCATCGTGAACGATTCGGCGAGCAGCTGCCACATCCCGGCCAGCAGGTCCCCGGTCACCCGCGAGGGCAGCATCACCGCGGCGAGGAAGCGCGAATACGTCGCGACCATCACCAGCACCGGAAACGAACGCAAGGCGCCGACGTCGTCGGGAACGAGCGGGCCGGGGAACATCAGATCGCACTGGATCTGCTCACCAGGCAGATGCACCAGCCGATCCGCCGGGTCGGCCGGCTGATATTCCGGGCGGATACGGGCAACGTTCTCGGCGAACCACGAATTGCCACCGCTCCAGCCAACCCGTTCGGCGAGCACCGTCGTCGGCATCGCCGGATAGGTGGCCAGCAGGGTTCGCACCGCCGGTTCGGTCAGCGCCCACGCCGAGGACTGGGAACGGGCGCGTTCGTACTTCGGCGGTACCTGGGAGCGCAACGCCTTGGCTACGGTGTTGCGCGAGAGCCCCAACTTGCGGGCGATCGCGGTCTGCGTCATTGCTTCCGAGTTGTGCAGCTGACGGATCAACGCCCAGTCCTCCACAGTGATCACTCCTCAATCGTCGAGTGGAGTGCTCACTTTTCGACCGGAATACCTGCTCAAGCTTCAACCGGAGCCGACAACTCGGTACGAGCCCTAGCCTGCGACAGCCGAGCACACCCACCCAGGTCGCTCCCGTTCGGCCACGTCGACACTGAGATCTTCGACCGGTGATGTCGGGACTCCCGCTGAGGTGGCGATCCTGCCTACGCCGTCGCTCAGGCCGGTCGTCCCCTACTCACCAACAGCGGGATCAGAGAATCCCGCCATGTCGGCAGATGAACGTGGCCGCTCGACATGCCGCCGTGAGCGAACTCCTCCCGATACACCCGCTCCGCCGGCTCAGTTCGCAGGTCCGAGCCCACGACCGCCGTGAAGGCCGAGAAGAGCGACTCTTCCAACGTCACCTCGTCATCAGGAAGAGGAACTCCGGCCAGATACTCTCGTAGTGCGGCCCACACATACGGGTCGCCACGCAATCCCCAGCCTTCAGGTTCCTCCACGAAAAGTCGGTCCATCGTCATCGCCGCATCATGTCAGAAGCTCTCCCAGCGTCGATCGCCCGGAAGGCAATTCCTGAACGGGTCGGAAAGCGTCACTCGCCCCGCATTCCACGCTTCAGATGTCGACGTCCGTTCGGACGGTGCATTCAGAGGACGCTCCCGGAAAAGCGCAGCCGAGTTCACAGCACGCTCCCTGTGGGCTCGTCGCTCGGAGAAGATCGGCGTCTAGTCGGGAGTATTTTCCCTGTCGGTCCCTTCCTCACCCCTGCCCGCATCGGCGTGCTCCTCGCTCGAGCGCTCGCCCACCGTGTCCGCGAAGGCCGTTCCCGAGACCATCCCGTTCGTGCCCGGCACGACCGTGGTCGGTCGTGCTCCCGGTTCGTACATACGGTCGATCTCCTCGGCCTTCTCCTTCGCCTGTCTTTTCTCTTCGTCGTCGAGCCGATCCCAACGGGTCGGATCCTCCGCGTCGGTCATGTCCGGGCCCCCTTCCAGCACGCGGCACCGACCCGAGCGGGCCGATGCGGTGGCGTCCGTTCCAGGGTGCGCCCCGTCGCGGAGTCCCGGAGGTCGAACGAGGATCGGAGTTCGCCGGAATCCTCCTGTGCGCCACTGCCGCGAGTACGCTCGAAAACCGGACGAGCTCGCACGAGCACGGAGGCCTGACACTGTGGCGGATCTCGTACTGGGGCCGGTGCTTCGGCACATCGGCGACACGGACGCCACGATCTGGGTGGAGACGTCCGAGCCTTGCACGGTGCGCGTGCTCGGCAGTTCGGAACCCACATGGACGGTTGCGGGACACCACTACGCGCTCGTCACCGTCCGAGACCTCGAACCCGGATCGGTGACGCCCTACGAGGTGGATCTCGACGGCCGGGTCGTGTGGCCGCCCGCCGGCGTTGCACCGCCGCTGATCAGGACCGCGGGAGACGACCCCGAGGGCTTCGTGCTCGCCTTCGGATCGTGCCGGGTTGCCTCGGCGAGCGCGGAACCGACAACCGTACTCGGGAAGGATGCCCTCGTCGCCTACGCGCAACGAATGCGTTCCCTGCCGATCGACGAATGGCCCGACGCGTTGTTGCTGTTGGGAGATCAGGTCTACGCCGACGAGTTGTCGGAGGAAATGAAGCGCCGGGTCGGTGAGCGTCACGATCTGTCGGAACCGCCCGGGGCCCAGGTACGCGACTTCGAGGAGTACACCTGGCTGTACAGCCGGTCGTGGTCCCAGGACAACGTCCGGTGGCTGCTGTCGACCGTGCCGACCTCGATGATCTTCGACGATCACGACGTGCACGACGACTGGAACACCTCCTATTCGTGGCGCAGGGAGGTGGAGGCCTCCACGTGGTGGGAGGAACGCATCGTCGGGGCGCTGGCGTCGTACTGGATCTATCAGCATCTCGGGAACCTCTCCCCCGCCGAACTGGACGAGGACCCGCTCTACGATCGGGTGCGGAACTGCGCCGGAGACGCCGAACCGATCCTGCGTGCGTTCGCGTCCGGTGCCGACGAGGAAGCCGACGGCAGTCAAGGGGTGCGATGGTCGTACCGCCGCGATTTCGGACCGGTGCGTCTGTTGGTGATCGATTCGCGGTGCGGCCGGGTGCTCACTCCCGACCGGCGCGACATGGTGTCCGATCCGGAGTTCGACTGGATCGAGGAACAGACCGACGGCGACTACGACCACCTGCTGATCGGCACGTCGCTGCCGTGGCTCCTCCCCCGCGCGATGCACGACCTCGAGGCATGGGACGAGAAGCTTGCATCCGGTGCGCGCGGTGCCCGATCGGCACGCTGGGCCGAGAAACTCCGCCGCGCCGCGGATCTCGAACACTGGTCGGCCTTCCGTGATTCGTTCGAGCGACTCGCACGGCTGCTGCGGGATGTTGCCGCCGGACGTCGCGCCGGAACGTCCGGCCGCGCGCCCGCGACGATCTGCGTCCTCTCGGGCGACGTGCACCATGCTTACGCCGCCCGCGTCCGATTCGCGACGCCGACCGCCGGCGCGGTCTACCAGCTGACCTGTTCGCCCCTGCACAACCACGTCCCGGCAGCCGTCCGGCTCGCCTTCCGCGCTGCGTGGAGCCGCGCGGCGGAGCGCGTCGTGCGACTGATCCTCGGCCGGGTGACGGCTGTTCCCGAGGCGTCGTTCTCGTGGTCGAAGATGACAGGTCCGAGCTTCGGGAACCAGATCGCCACGCTGCGGACACGAGGACGTGCTGCGCGTCTGACCATCGAGCGGAGCGTCGAGACCGCGTCGGGTCCGCATCTGTTCGAGACCGTCGCGGAAGTACCCCTGACCACCGAGGATCGACCGCCCGAGGTCCCGTCCGCCTGCGCGGAGGAACAGCCGTCGAGGTGAGCCCGGAGGGGTGGTCCCCATCGGCGTTTGATTCGGGATTTCCTTGGTTTCCGTACGGTCCGAAATACCGCTTCGTGTCCTTCGACCCTGCTTCGCGCATATTCCCGTGACGCCCGGGGTACCTGTGTCAGGGTTTGGAAACACAGCCGACCACGGGAGGAACCACATGCTCGTCCGGAGAATTGCGCGGCCCATGCTCGCGTCCATCTTCATCGCCGGGGGTATCGACGCCCTGCGGAAGCCCGAGCCGAAAGCAGGTGCCGCGCAGCCCGGGCTCGATCAGGCTGTGAACGCCTTGCCGGCGTCGATCACCGACCGGCTCCCCAGCAATCCCGAGACTCTCGTCCAGATCAACGCCGCAGTGCAGATCGGCGCCGGGACGCTGTTCGCACTCGGCAAGGCGCCTCGCCTGTCCGCTCTCGCCCTGATCGGCAGCCTCGTGCCGACAACCGTTGCGGGACACGACTTCTGGAACGTCGAGGACCCCGATGCCCGCGCCCAGCAGCGCACCCAGCTCATCAAGAACGTGAGCCTGATGGGTGGTCTGCTCATCGCCGCCGTGGACACCGAGGGCAAGCCGTCGCTCGGCTGGCGGAGCCGTCGCGCCGCGCGTGCCGCGCAGAAGTCGGTGGCCGCCGCGCTGCCGAGCCATTCCTCGGACGGCCACACCGCCGAAGCGCTGCACACCGTCGCCGAGCGGGTGAAGACGCTGACCGAGGAAGCCGGCGAGCAGGGCGGCCACTTCCTGGAGATCGCCAAGGAACGGGCACCGGAACTCGCGGAGGCCGCGCGCGAGCGGGGCAGCGGACTGCTCGAGGTCGCCCGCGACCGCGGCCCGGTGCTGACCGAGCGTGCGCGCGATCGCAGCGCCGAGATCCTCGGTGTCGCGCGGGAGCGCGCCCCAGAGCTCGCCGAGGGCGCCCGCGAACGCGGCACCGAACTCCTCGGGCTGGCGCGCGAACGCACCCCCGAGCTCGCCGACGTCGCCCGCAAGCGTGGCTCGAAGCTGTGGGACACCACGGTCGATCGCAGCTCGGAGTGGGCCAAGCTCGCCGAGGAGCAGTCCGCGATCCTGAATGCTCGGGCCCACGTCGCCGCGGAGAAGGCCCGTCTGCGTGCCGAGGCCGCGCGCAAGCAGGGCACGAAGGCGGAGAAGAAGCTCGCGAAGAACCTGAAGGCGCTCGAGAAGAGCATCGAGAAGAAGAAGTAGTCCGGTACGGCACCGTGGTGTGGCGTGCGAGGGAATCGCACGCCCGCACTGCTGTGATCAGGCTTTCTGCCCGTTTCCCTCCTGCGGCGACTAGACTTCTCGGGCACTTTCGTCGACGCGTCACCCCTGCGGCGGCGAGCGATCTCGTCCTGTCTATCCCCGAGGAGTCCCTGTGCCGGTTGATGGCGCGTCCCATCCGGAGCTCGATCGCGAGCAGGCCTACGTGGCGATGCTCTACACGCATCTCGACGGTCTGCGCGACTACGCGAAGACCCGGCTGGCCCGCGTGCTGCGCGAGACCGGAGGCACCCCGCAGGCGCGCAGCGAACGCGAGTCGTACACCCACATGTACACCGAGGACATCGCGAAGTACGACGCCGCCGAGCACGGTCTGTGCTTCGGCCGCATCGATGTGCGGGACGACGGGACGGACACCTCCGGACCCGTGACGGAGGACGGCGCGGAGACCCGCTACATCGGCCGCCTCGGCATCCTCGACGAGGACAACGACTACGAGTCGCTGCTGCTCGACTGGCGCGCACCCCAGGCCCGCCCGTTCTACCTCGCGACCCCCGCCGCTCCCGACGGCGTCGTGCTGCGCCGCCACATCCGCAGCCGCGGCCGCTCCGTCACCGCACTGCACGACGAGTACCTCGACCTCGACGCGGCGCTCGAACACGCCGACACCCCACCGGCCGGTGGCGTGGCCGGAGAATCGGCGCTGCTCGCCGCTCTGAACGCCGCGCGTACCGGGCAGATGCACGACATCGTGGCGACGATCCAGGCCGAGCAGGACGCGGTCATCCGGTCCGAGCATCGCAGTGTGCTCGTCGTCCAGGGCGGTCCGGGCACCGGCAAGACCGCTGTCGCGCTGCACCGCGCGGCCTACCTGCTCTACACCTACCGAAAGCAGCTGGCGAAGAGCGGCGTGCTCATCGTGGGCCCGAACAGCCGCTTCCTCGACTACATCGGTCAGGTGCTGCCCTCGCTCGGTGAGACCGGGGTGCTGCTGTCGACGGTCGGGGATCTGTATCCGGGGGTCACGCCGACCGTCGAGGACGGTCCCGTGGCCGGCGAGCTCAAGGGCTCCCTGGACATGGTGAAGGTGCTCGAGAAGGCCGTCCGCGACCGGCAGGAAGTGCCCCGCTCCCCCGTTCCGCTGAGCTTCGACACCTACGCGCTCACCCTCGACCGCAAGATCGTGACCCGTGCGCGGGGTCGCGCCCGGTCGTCCCGCCGACCGCACAACCTTGCCCGGCCGATCTTCGTGAACGGGGTCATCGACGCCCTCGCCGACCAGCTCGCCGGGATCATCGGATCGAATCCGCTCGGCGGCGCGAACCTGTTGAGCCGGGAGGACATCCACGATATCCGGTCCGAGATGCGTTCGGATCCCGACATCGTCGCTGCGATCGACGCACTGTGGCCGGAACTGTCCCCGCAGCAGGTGCTCTCGGATCTGCTCGCCTCCCGCGACCGGATCGCGTCGGCGGCTCCGACGCTGACCGACGAGCAGATCGACGCGCTGCACCGTCCCGATGCACCGGGGCATTTCAGCGCCGCCGACGCTCCCCTGCTCGACGAGCTCGCCGAACTGCTCGGTGTGGACGACGCCGCCGAACGTGAACGCGCGAAGCGGCGCTGGCGCAAGCAGATCGCCGACGCGCAGGGCGCACTCGACATCCTCACCGGTTCGGCACCGCAGGATCTCGAGGACGATCTCGATCCCGAACTGCTCATGGCATACGACCTGATCGACGCCACTCAGCTCGCCGAACGACAGAACCACCGTCGCCACGAGACCACGGCGGAGCGGGCGGCCGGTGATCGCACCTGGACGTACGGCCACGTGATCGTCGACGAGGCGCAGGAGTTGTCGGCGATGGCGTGGCGAACGATCATGCGCCGCATCCCGAATCGCTGGATGACCCTGGTGGGCGACACCGCGCAGACCGGGGATCCGGCGGGAACCGAGTCGTGGCAGCAGATCCTCGAACCGTACGTCGCGAACCGGTGGAAGAAGACCGAACTGACGGTCAACTACCGCACCCCGGCGGAGATCATGAGGATCGCGCACGCGGTGCTCGCGGAGATCGATCCCGACCAGGTGCCGCCGCAGTCGGTGCGCGAGTCCGGTTTCGAGCCGTGGGCGCAGCACGTCGACGCGGACGCGGTGCTCACCACCGTCCAGGCCGCGCTCGACGCCGAGACCGGCCCGGGCACGACGGCCGTGCTCGTTCCGGCGCGGCTCGTGGCTGCGTGGGAGCATCTCGCGTCCGAGTCGGTCACGGTCGCGACCGTGAAGGAGGTCAAGGGCCTCGAGTTCGACGCGGTACTGCTCGTCGAACCGGCGGAGATCCTCACCGATTCCTCACGCGGGATGAACGACCTGTACGTGGCGCTGACCCGAGCCACCCAGCGTCTCGGGGTGGTGCACTCGGAGGCGTTGCCGGAGGTGCTGGCCGGTCTCGCCGCGCCGACACACTGCTGAGCCGACACGGTTCGGCAGACACCGCCGAGCGGACCCCAGGACCGGTCACCGGACGGTACCGTCCTTCGGGGCAAGGGACTGGGACGGATCATCCGCGGAGGGAACGAACACGTGGCCTATGGGGCAGCGCACCACCGGATACGTCGAGCGGGGTGCGCGGCGATCGCGGCGCTGAGCGGGTTCCTCGTCTCCGCCGCGTGCGGATCGGCGACGCCGACCCAGGACGAAGCGCAGGCCGCGACGTCCACGACGTCGATCGCCCCGACCTCGTCGACGCCGCCCGACGTGCGGTTCCTGCGGGTGAAGGAGGCGCTGGACGCGTCCGGACTGGTCGCCGATGTCAAGGACGACACGGTGCTGGCGGTGGTGCGAGGGGTGTGCGACCAGTTGAGCGCGGGCGTGCCGGAGCACGACGTCCTCGTCACGCTCCGGCCGATCGCCGCCTATGCTGCGGGCGCCTCGGGGTCGCGCATGTCGGCGGACGATGCCGCCGCGCGCTACCTCGAGACCGTCCGCGAGGAGTACTGCTGATCCGTCAGCGGACGGTGTGCACCACCAGCACGTCGCACAGGGCCTTGCGGGCGACGTCCGACGGGACGGAACCGAGCAGGCGCCCGGTCAGCGTGTTGAGGCCGCGGTTGCCGATGACGATGAGATCGGCGTCGACCTCCTCGACGAGCGTGAGGAGCGATTCGACGGGGGCACCGACGATGGGGCGCTCGGTGATCTTGCGGGCGCCGGCCACGGTCGCCTTCTCCCGTGCGGTGCGCAGGATCTCGTAGGTCGGTGCCGAGCCGGTGACCTGGTACGCCTCGTCGCGCAGCGCGTCAGCGGCCTGCGCGGTGTCCTTGGGGTCGGCCGGGTAGTAGGCGCAGGCGATCACCAGTTGGGCGCCGGCGTCGCCGGCCAGAGCAGCTGCCTTCTCCACGGCCCGATACGACGATTCGGAACCGTCGGTTCCGACGACTATGGTCCGGTAGGCGCTCATTCATCCTCCATCAGGTGTGTGGTCCATCGACGCATGCCGCCGATGCCGTCGTCGACGGAGGACACGCACGCTCCCCCGCCATACGCTGCGTCGACAGTAGCGGGATGGGCGGCCCGGGTGGGACGTTTGGGTCTCATCCCACAATCGCGTTTGATGTTACCGCGCGTCACCGTAACGCGGGCCGAAGAGGCCGGCGGGGAACACCTCGGCGTCGACGAAGGCATCGCGCCACGGCAACGCGAGGTCGAGCAGACGCTCCACACCCTCGTCACCGAGCGCACTCCACGGCGCGACCGCCAGGTCGTCGGTGAGATCCTCGACGAGCTCACGCACCTCGAATCCTTCGCCGGTGAGCTCGCCACGCTTGTCGAGCAGCCCGCGCCCGCGCAGTTCCTTCTCGGCGTCCGCCCACTCGTCCCGCGACCAGCCCCGCAGCTTCCGGGCGGGATCGGTGGCGAAGCCGATACCGGTCGCCGTGTGGGTGACGAGTGCGTCGAGACCCGACAGTCCCGCGGTCTGCAGCGCCGCGATATGGCCGTCGCCGCGATATTCGCGCAGCAGCGTCAGGGCGTGCCACAGGCGCAGGTGCGCCTCCTCGGGCCAGGGCAGGTCGGCGTGAGCAGCGTAGAGCGGGCGCCCGTCGGGACCGGGGATCGCCCGCGCCGCGGTGGTCGCGAGGTCCGCGGCCTCGTTCATCTCCGCAGAATCGAGCACGTCCTGCCCGAGGACCCGCCGGTGGAGAGCGTCGAGTCCGCGCAACCGCGCCGCGATGATCGCGGCCGGCTCGGCGCTCTGCCACACGGCCGGGACGGCCGATGCCACCAGGCGGGGCGAGAAGCTGTAGAACGTCGCGGTCACGACCCCGGGGCCGACGGCACCCAGAGGCGCCGCGCGTCCCCCGAAGTACTGCGCAGCCGGGCCGTCGACACCGAGCGCGGCGAGTTCGCTCGCGACGTCCGGCGCGAAGTAGACGCCCGAGTGCAGCAGTTCGAGTGCGCGGGCAGCACGCCCGGCCGAAGAGGGATCCATGGGAAGCGACCCTACCGAGTCGCCGGCGCCGACCGGGCCGTGCGACTACTTCAGGCCCGCGGCGTCCATCCCGCGCAGTTCCTTCTTCAGATCGGAGATCTCGTCGCGGAGCCGTGCGGCCAACTCGAACTGCAGGTCGCGGGCGGCCTGCATCATCTGATCGGTGAGCTGCTGCACGAGATCGGCGAGTTCGGCGCGCGGCATCGTCGAGGTGTCGCGACCTTCCACGACACCGGAGCTGACGGCCCGCCCGGACTCGCCCTGGGCTCGGCGACCACGCGAGGCGTTGCGGCCGGAGCCGCCCACCTCGACGGCCTCGGTGTCCTCGGCCTCCTGATAGACCTGGTCGAGGATGTCGGCGATCTTCTTGCGCAGCGGCTTCGGATCGAGACCGTGTTCGGTGTTGTAGGCGATCTGCTTCTCGCGACGCCGTTCGGTCTCCTCGATGGCCCGCGCCATCGAGTCGGTGATCTTGTCGGCGTACATGTGCACTTCGCCGGAGACGTTGCGGGCCGCGCGGCCGATGGTCTGGATCAGCGAGGTCGTCGACCGCAGGAAGCCTTCCTTGTCGGCGTCGAGGATCGCCACCAGCGACACCTCGGGGAGGTCGAGACCCTCACGGAGCAGGTTGATGCCGACGAGCACGTCGTATTCGCCCAGACGCAGCTGTCGCAGCAGTTCGACACGGCGCAGGGTGTCGATGTCGGAGTGCAGATAGCGCACCCGGATACCGAGTTCGAGCAGGTAGTCGGTGAGGTCCTCGGCCATCTTCTTGGTGAGCGTGGTGACGAGGACACGTTCGTCGCGCTCGGCGCGTTCGCGGATCTCGTGCACGAGATCGTCGATCTGACCCTTGGTGGGCTTGACGACGACCTGCGGGTCGACGAGGCCGGTGGGGCGGATGACCTGCTCGACGAACTCACCGCCGGTCTGCCCGAGCTCGTACGGACCCGGGGTCGCCGACAGATAGACCGTCTGACCGATGCGGGCGGCGAACTCCTCCCAGGTCAGGGGTCGGTTGTCGACCGCCGACGGGAGACGGAAGCCGAAGTCGACGAGGTTGCGCTTGCGCGACATGTCGCCCTCGTACATCGCGCCGATCTGCGGCACGGTGACGTGCGACTCGTCGATGACCAGAAGGAAGTCCTCCGGGAAGTAGTCGATGAGCGTCGCGGGCGCGGACCCGGCGGGGCGGCCGTCGATGTGACGGGAGTAGTTCTCGATGCCGGAGCAGAAGCCGACCTGCCGGATCATCTCGATGTCGTACTGGGTGCGCATGCGCAGACGCTGCGCCTCGAGCAGCTTGCCGCGGTTCTCCAGATCGGCCAGGCGCTCCTCGAGCTCGGCCTCGATGCTCGCGACGGCGCGTTCCATGCGCTCGGGACCGGCCACATAGTGGGTCGCCGGGAAGATGCGCAGGGAGTCGACCTTGCGCACGACGTCGCCGGTGAGCGGGTGCAGGTAGTACAGCGCGTCGATCTCGTCGCCGAAGAACTCGATCCGCACGGCGAGTTCCTCGTAGGCGGGGATGATGTCGACGGTGTCGCCCTTGACGCGGAACGATCCGCGGGTGAACGCCATGTCGTTGCGGGCGTACTGGACGTCGACGAGCAGGCGCAGCAGCGCGTCGCGCGGCACCTCCACACCGACCTCGAGCTGGATGGACCGGTCGAGATAGGACTGCGGGGTACCGAGACCGTAGATGCACGAGACGGACGCGACCACCACGACGTCGCGGCGGGACAGCAGCGACGAAGTGGCGGAGTGCCGCAACCGCTCGACGTCGTCGTTGATCGACGAGTCCTTCTCGATGTAGGTATCGGTCTGCGCGATGTACGCCTCGGGCTGATAGTAGTCGTAGTACGAGACGAAGTACTCGACCGCGTTGTTGGGCAACATGTCTCGCAGCTCGTTGGCGAGCTGCGCGGCGAGGGTCTTGTTGGGCGCCATCACGAGGGTGGGTCGCTGGACGCGCTCGATGAGCCACGCGGTGGTGGCGGACTTGCCGGTACCGGTGGCACCGAGCAGGACGACGTCCTTCTCCCCCGACTTCAGCCGGCGCTCGAGCTCGTCGATGGCGGCGGGCTGATCGCCGGCCGGTTCGTACTCGCTGACGACCTCGAAGCGGGCCTCGGTGCGCTCGATCTCACCCACCGGCCGGAACTCGGAGTGTGCGACGACGGGATGTTCACTTGCGAACGCCATGGAATCCAGAGTAAGCGCTCCCACCGACACGTATCGTGGTCCTGCGTGCGGCACGGTTCGCCCGCTAGCGTGCATCCCGTGTCCGCGACCCCGCATCCCGTGAAGACCGAGACGTTCGACGTCGCCGCGAAGACCAACATCGACCCGAAGGGCTTCGTGCGCGCGGTCGACGAGTACCGCGTCGAGGAGTGGGGCCTGTACATGGCGCGACCGTCCGACCACCCGCAGTTCCACTATCTCGAATCGTGGTTGCTGCCGGACCTGCGCCTGCGGGCCTCGATCTTCCACTTCACGCCGGGCAACGAACGCGACCAGGACCGGTACGTCGACGTCGGCGAGTTCCGGCGCGAGGGCGACGTCTGGTACTCCCGCGACCACTATCTCGACCTGATCGTCCGTACCGGTCGCGACACGATCGTCGAGGACATCGACGAACTGGTGGTCGCGGTCACCACCGGGATGATCGACGCGGCCGCGGCCGAGACGGCGATCGACACGGCGCTGCGGGCGGTGGACGGCATCGCCGCGCACGGCCACGACCTCGACGCGTGGCTGCGGGAACGGGGCGCGCCCGTCTCCTGGCGCTGACGCGCACCACCGCTGCGCAGGTGCCGTCACCTGCGCAGACAGCGGGGTGCAGGAGCGAAAAAGTTACTGCCGCAAAGGACATGGTAATCTGCCTCGGCCGGCGAAGCAGTGCACCGAGAAGGCGACCATCGGGGCCGGCCCGGATCGCCCCTCCGCGTGCACATCGCCCGACCGAGGACACCCCTCGCGCCGGCGGCGCGCGCCCGTGCAGCCCACGAGCGCCGACGAGAACGCCGCCGATCTCTTCGTCGGCACACGCCCGGATCCGGGCGTGCCCTGCTGGAGCGGTATGCCACGCCCGCCGGCCCATGGCCGATCGGGTGCTCGACGCATGCCCACCGTCCGGCGGTGGATCGGACCGACACCGAAGCGGAACCGACGGACAGGACGCGCACAGCGCGCCCCGGGGTTCCGCTGCGCTCCGAACGCTGCGGACGTGACGCGAAGACGAAGGAGGTCGCAGTGAACGGCACCGAGCTCGTTCAGTTCAGCGCCGCGACGATCGTTGCTCTACTCGTATTCTTCTACGGCGGAACGCTTCTCATCTCCGCCCGCATCGGGAAGAAGGACGAGAACGCCGACGGCTACATGACCGCCGGCAACAAGGTCGGTTTCGGGGTGTCGGCGGCCAGCATGACCGCCACCTGGATCTGGGCGTCCTCGCTGTACGCCTCGGCGACCTCCGGATACACCTACGGCATCTCCGGCCCCATCCACTACGGACTGTGGGGCGCGCTGATGATCCTGTTCATCTACCCCTTCGGCAAGCGGATCCGCGCGGTCGCGCCGAAGGCGCACACCCTCGCCGAGGTGATGTTCGCCCGACACGGACGGTCGAGCCAGCTCATGCTGGCCGGGTCGAACCTCGTCGGCAGCCTGATCAGCCTGATGTCCAACTTCATCGCCGGCGGTGTGCTCATCTCGCTGATCTCGCCATTCGGCTTCGTCCAGGGCGTCGTCTTCATCGCTGCCGGCGTGTTGCTCTACACCCTGTGGTCCGGCTTCCGCGCGTCCGTGCTGACCGACTTCGTGCAGGTCGTGGCGATGCTGGGCGCGGTCGTCGTCATCATCCCGGCGGTCTTCTTCATCACCGGCTTCCCCGACGCGTTCGACAGCGGGTCCGCGAACCTCACCGACCAGCAGGGCGACTTCTTCTCGAGCGATGCCTTTCTGAACCAGGGCGCGCCGTACATCGCGGCCGTGCTCGCGTACGCCATCGGCAACCAGACGATCGCGCAGCGCCTGTTCGCGGTGCGCGAGGATCTCATCAAGCAGACCTTCGTCACCGCGACGATCGGCTACGGCGCGACCGTCATCGGCGTCGGCATGTTCGGCGTGCTCGCGCTGTACCTGGGCGTCGACCCGATGGACGGCGACGTCAACAACATCGTGCCGCAGATGGTGGCGTCGTTCCTGCCCACGGCACTGGTCGTCGTGTTCTTCGTCATGATCATCGGTGCGCTGTCGTCCACGGCCGATTCCGACCTGTCGGCGCTGTCGTCGATCGTCATGGCCGACATCTACGGCCAGAACATCGCCGGCGGCACCCGCAATGCAGATCCCAAGCGGATGCTGTTCATCGGGCGCGCCACGATGGTCGTCGCGACCGCCGCTGCCGTGGCGTTCGCGAGCATGCGGTTGAGCATCCTCGACCTGCTCGTGTTCGTCGGCGCGCTGTGGGGTGCGCTGGTCTTCCCCGTCATCGCGAGCTTCTACTGGCACAAGGTCACCAACAAGGCGTTCACGACGTCGGTGCTCGTCGCCCTGGCAGCGTTCCTGCCGGTACGTTTCGGGTGGTTCCCGATGGACGGCGTGCTCGCCTGGGCGGTGGACATCGCCTCGGTGGTCGGTGTCGGCGTGATCGCGGGTCTGATGGCGTTCGGCTTCTTCGGACTCCGGGCCGCACGCGTCGTCGGTGTCGTCGCCGCGGTGGCCGTGGCACCCTTCGCGCTCGGCTCGGTCCACGACTACGCCGTGCTCAGCGCCTCGCTCGTCGCCTACGCGGTCAGCACGGTCGTGTGCTGGGCGATGTCCGTGAACTCCGACGAGAACTTCGACTTCGAGGTCATCGCGCAGCGTGTCGGTGACTTCGACGTGGTGGAGGACAACGCACCCGAGAACGACGCTGCGCCCGAGAAGAACCCCGCAGCAACCACTCCGGAGAAGGAGACCCGATGAGCACGCTCGCGCTGACCGTCTACGTCCTGATCTGGCCCGTACTCGTCGCCGGCGTGTTGGCGGCGCTCTGCCGCGGCTTCGTCAAGGAGTGGCTGCAGGCCCGACGGAACGGCGAAGATCTGATCTGACCCTCCCGGCGGGCATCTCAGCCACAAAGCCGGTCGCTCGAGATTCTGTCGTGCGGTTCGTCAGATCGTTCGTCCGGACAGGCATGTTCGCTATCTCCGCTCCAGAAGTGGCGGCTGACGAACGCGACCAGGGAACGAGCATCCTTCTGGCGCGATTCTGAGAGCTCTCACGAGACGGTTCCATCCCTTGGTCTCGCTCACGCCAGGAAGCGTTGACGTCGAATGAGCTCGCAATCGGAAGGCCCGCATCGGGACGGCGCCGAGTGTCCCAGCCCTGGGATGGGCACTCGGCAGCGCTCAGCCGCTACCTCATGGTTCGACCGTGAAGTCAGGAGGATCTTTCACTGCGTAGTACGACGGGGGGCGTTTCGTCGCATGAGGACGGCGACGGTCCCTGTCCAGATGAGCAAGTAGAGGGTGGCACGTAATGGATGCCAGTCTTCGGCCAGTTCTACGAGGGCAATGACTGTCGCCACTACGAGAACGGCGAAAGGGACGGTGGCATAGTTGCGGATCGTCTCCACCTATCCCAACTTTCGGCGAGCTTCGAAGGCGGACCAAGCTGCGACGGCCACCCAGAGAACACCGATCCCTGCGATATACGGGGAGGGTGCTGCAATGTACGCGGCTCCGATCCCAACTCCTGCAAGGATGGAGGAACACACACCGGGGTCTCTGACGTAATGCCGCACGTTGTCCCTTTCGTCGGTTTCTCCAGACTAGTCGAATCCCCGGATGTGCTGGGCCGATCACTTGGAACTCACCACGGTGTCTCCACGTCGACCCCACCTGCCCAACCGACTGTCCCGAGTAAGTACCTACGGCCTCGCAACTGGGGATACCCCGGCAACACTGCGAGCCTGGTCGGGCTCGTCGCGACGATCGGTGTAGGCGCCACAGTCGCCGCCACGGTCTTCCAGTAGGACAGCTCGTGACGATTCGATGTGAATGGCATCACACATGATCCTGGGCAGGCACATTCATGCGGTCCGCGCTCTCCAATCCGCGTCACGTATCGATCCGTGTTCGCACACCGAGGAGAGAGCCGACCCATGCGTACATCTCGTGCCACGCGCGCCGTCCTGGCGGTCGCGACGGCAACCATCCTGGCGGCCGCCGGGTGCGGTTCCGACACGACCGTCACCGGAAACGGGACCGAACCCGCAACCCCTCCCGGGCAGGAGAGCACCGAAGGAATCGACCTCGCCTCGTTGGAGACCGGAGAGTATCGGGTCGAACCGCGCGACTTCGTCGGGGAGAACTTCGCTGCCGGTGAAGCCGGACCGGTGATCGAGGGACAGCGGATGGCCGAGTTCGTCGTCCACCCCCACGACATCGATCCGACGCTGACGACGGAAGGAGCGCGTACCGGTGTCTCGGTGTCCACCGACAGGATCCTGGCGGACGGTGCCGGCAATCTCCTCGAACCCTTCGGGATGATCACGGGATTCCGGACCTCCCGCAGCACCGAGGACGAGTCGGGAATGCTGCAGGTCGCGGTGGCGCGGTTCGCGACTCCCGAGGACGCCGCGCGGGCCGCGCAGGTCGTGCACGACTTCGAGCGGGTCGACAGGACGACGCCGCTCGCCAGCGATCCCTCGATCGTCACGGGTATCCCGCCGGCGGTGCCGGTCGCCGTGCCGGGGGCTCCGGAGACTCTGGCCTCCGTACGGTCGTGGGACGTGATCGGTCGCGTGACCACCACGACGATCACCCCGCAGGGAAGCTTCGTCATCCACACCTATGCGAGCAGCGAGACCGGGGACGTCGCCTGGACCACCGACATCGCCGCGCGTGCCGCGCGGGCCCAGGCGACGCTGCTCGACGGTTTTCCTGCGACGCCGGTCGAGGAGATCGGCGATCTTCCGATGGATGTCGACAGGGTCCTCGCCCGGGCGGTGGGCCTGCCGGAGGGGGCGCTCCCCCGCCTGTCCGACCTCGCGGTCTACGGGCCGGACGGATGGCTGCACTTCGATTCGCATCCCGCCCGTACCGAGAGGATCTTCGAGGTCACCGGAACCGACCGGATCGCCAAGGCCGCGTCGAACGTCTACCGCACTGCCGGTCCTGCGGAGGCGGAGCTCCTGCGGGACGATTTCGTCGAGACGATCCGGGAGATGCATCCGGACCTCGTCGAGGACGAGACCGTTCCGCAGGACATCCCGGGAACACGTTGCTGGTCGGGTGACGTGGCGCAGGGGCGGGCGAGTGTGTGTCTGATTGTCCACGGGCGGTACATGGCGGAACTCTCGGGGCTGCGGCCGGTGGGAACGAGGCTCCCGAGAACGACTCGCTTCGTACGATGTCACAGCGGTTGGCCACCCAGTACGTGAAATTGGTCCGATCCCAGGAGATGGGCTTGGGCGAGAACTGATCTCGCGGTATTGTCGACGGGTGGTCGACACTGCCCCCGACGGCGTCGACCACTTCGAACCACGGTATATTCGTAACTCCCCCGCCCGTCGAGCAGAGGCTCGAATGTGCATGCGGGACAATGTGACTGCTCGGGATGGTGAGGGGGCTCGATGAACGAGGCCGAGTTGATCGAGCGGTGCCGGGCAGGCGATCGGGCAGCGTTCGCCGAACTCGTCGCACCGTCACGCGAACGTGTGTGGGCGGTCTGCGTCCAGATCACAGGAAACCGGCACGACGCCGAGGACGCACTGCAGGATGCACTGATCGCGGCGTGGAAGAATCTCGACAAGTTCCGTGGCACAGCAGCATTCGGAACATGGCTGTATCGCATCGCGAGCAATGCGGCGCTCGCCGTCGTGCGCAGACGACGTGGTGAGGTCCTCGGCGAACGGGTCGGGGACGAATATACATCCGGGGAAACACTTCTCGCCGACAGCGTGGTCGACGGTGATGCGGTCCGTCGGGCCCTTTTCCTTCTCCCCGAACAGTTTCGGGTTGCGATCGTGCTGCGCGAGTATGCACAACTCGGTTACGCCGAGATCGCAGCCCATCAAGGGGTGGGTGTGCAGACGGTGAAGAGCCGGATCAGTCGCGCCCGTAGGCAACTCGTCGATCTGCCGAGTCCGGCACTGCTCGGCGCAGAATGAGTCGCCTCCGACCGGCGGTCGGCCCCGCATCGATCCGGCAACGACGATCGGATCGGCCGGCACGGAGGGCACCGAACGGCCGGAGAATCCCCGGAAGGATGAGCAATGACGCGAAGCGAACCGAATCCGTTGCCCCCGTTGGGGGAATCGCTGGGTCTCGACCTGATGGACCGGATACCCGAACTACCCGGGAGCGTCTGGTGTCGGGTGCTCGATATCGCCACCGATCCCCTCACCCCTCGCATCGGAACCGAACTGGTTCCTGCCGAGGGAATCGATGAGGACGATATCGAGCACCCCGTCATCGACGACCTGCCGATCGAACACCTCGGCGATCTCGACCTCACTGATACATCGGATCCGGAAATCGTCGTCGACACAACCGATCCCGACTTCTGATCGTACGACCTGCCGAGATTCGTCCTGCATCATCGCAGCCCCATCCCTGTCGATCCGAGATCGACGACCACCTCGTGCAGTGGTCGCCCCACCGGACCGACCGCCAGCAGACCGCGAATCGTCGCCGTGACGACCATCATCGAGAACCCCTCGTGGTCGAACTCGGGAAGGTCGCGATGAGCCTCACCCAGGCGTTCGTCGGCGCTCAGCCGTTCGGCGACGTCGTCGCGTTGCTGCTGGAGCCCCGAGATCCGCTCGAGTTGCGCTTCCTCGGCCACCGCGAAGTTGATCGCGGTGCTCGCCACCGCACTGGCGAGAGCGACAGCGACGTCGGGGGTGTACCCGCGGCGCACGAGAGCTTCGACCTCGCTCGCCATCAGACGCTGCCCCGCTTCCCCGCGCGGGAAGAGCGTCTGCATGTAGGTTCCCAGGCCCGCATGAGCCAGGACGAACGCGCGGAGCTGCAGACCGAACGACAGCAGGTGCTGTTCGATGTCGTGTGCCGGATCGTCGCGCAGAGCGAGATCGCTGAGCAGACTCTCCCCCACGACGAGTTCGAGCCCCCAGCGACCGTCCACGTGGCGGTACAGCGCCGCCGTGGAGACGTCGAGTTCGGCAGCGACGGCGTTGAGGCTCAACTGTCGCAGCCCGATCGCCCGACCGACGCGGATGATGTCCTCCACGTCGATCTTGCGTGCACGCCTGCGGACGCCGGCCACCCCGCTCGCCCCTCCGATCGCCTTAAGTTAGACCCCTTAACTTAAGGAAGTATAGGTGTGCCCCTCGGGAACGGCAAGTCGCCGAGCCGCATCGCAGCAATCCCTGTTGACACACCCTCCGTCCGTCGGGGATGAACGAGACAGATCGGTCTCGATATTGGATCCCACCACGGAGGCGAATCATGATCGTCGGCGCACGCAGACCCGGTACCGGCACCATGCCGGCCGCCCGCCACGAACAGTGGGGGTCTCCCCTCGGGATCGTCGATGTTCCGCGGCCCGAACCCGCTGCCGGAGAAATCCGTATCGCCGTCGAGGCGACGAGCGTCAACCCGATCGACATGTACACCGGGCGCAATGCCGGCTACGAACAGTCGATGCGACTCCCCTTCGTGCCCGGATGGGATGTCGCCGGCGTCGTCGACGCCATCGGGTACGGCGTCACGCGGTTCGAGATGGGGGATCGGGTATTCGGTCTGGCCCGGTTCCCCTACCCCGCCGGAACGTACGCGCAGTACACGGCCGTGCCCGCCTACCAACTGGTGCCGCTGCCCGCGTCGGTCCCGTTCGTCGAGGCAGCGTGCCTTCCGATGGCGGCGCTGACCGCGTGGCAGATGCTCGACGCGGCCGGAGTGGGCAGTGGGTGCCATGTCCTGATCAGCGGCGCTTCGGGTGGGGTCGGACATCTCGCCGTGCAGATCGCGGTCGCACGCGGCGCGACGGTCGTCGCACTCGCGCGTCCCCACGACCACGCCGCCCTGTACGAACTGGGCGCCCGGTCGTGCGTGGACTACACCGACCGTCCTGCTGTCGCCGCCATCGGGACGGTGGATGCAGCACTCGACCTGGTCGGGGGCGATTTCGGTGTCTCGCTCTTCGATCTGGTCGCACCGGGTGGGACCGTCGCGCTCGCGACCGCGTGGTCGATCCCGCGGTACCGGGCGGCGGCCGAGGCACGCGGAATCCGGGCGGTCGCGTGCCTCGTCGAACCGGATCCCGTAGCACTCACGGCGATCGCCGGTCTCGTCGATGCGGGACGCATCCGGGTCGTCGTCGGCGCGCGGTTCGATCTGTATCGTGCGGTCGAGGCCCAGGCCTGGGTGACGAACCGTCTCGGCTTCGGCAAGGCGGCGATAGTGGTGGGCGACCGGGAGGGACGACGTGAGCGAGGCGACCAAGCAGGTACGCGGGGAGGCCCTGCGTGAGAAACTGGTCGACATCGCAGCAGAGCTCTTCTACGCCAACGGTGTTCGCGCAGTGGGGGTCGACGAGGTCGTTCGCCGCGCCGGAGTGGCCAAGGCGAGCCTGTACCGCTGGTTCCCGAGCAAGGACGACCTCGTCCTCGCCGTGCTCCAGCGGCGCGACGACGACTTCTGGGCGAAATGGGACAGCACCGCCGCGCAACACCCGGACCCACGTGAGCAGCTCGACGCCCAGCTGGCCTGGATCCAGGACCTCGCGATGCGGACCGATTACCGCGGCTGCGCATTCGTCAACACGGCAGCGGAATTCGACGGCGACGAGTCGCAGCACATCAGGAATCGCTGCCTCGACCACGAGGAAGAGCTCCGCCGCAGGCTGCGTGCCCTGACCGGTGAGCTCGGCGGGCCCCACAGCGACCGGCTGGCCGATCGACTGCACATCTCGATCGTGGGGGCACTCGCGGTCGGCGGACTGTATCGGGTGAACGGCCCGGCGGCCGAGCTGCGCGCTCTCGCCGCGGACCTGCTCAGTGCCTACCTCCCCGCCGACTGCCGACCGGCCCGCGACGTGGGGGCTCATCCCAGGTGAGCACCGAGCAGTTCCCGGAAGGACGGTCCGTCCGTGCGGACCGCGTTGCCCGACGCGCGCGGCCGTCCGGGGGGCGAGACTTCCGAGACCCCGTGTGGTGAGCCCGTGCTGCGGGTGATCTGCTCGGCGAGTTCGTCCGCCGCCCGGTCCATCCGCCCCCGCAGTGCCGTGGCGGCCTCGCCCGCGCCGAAGTCGTCGGTGGCCGCGAAGACGCCGGTGGGCACGACGAGCGCGCGCAGATAGCTCAGCAGCGGCCGCATCGCGTGGTCGAGGACCAGCGAGTGCCGGGCGCTGCCCGCGGTCGCGGCGATCACCGTGGGCACACCGGTGAGCGTGTCCGGGTCGAGCGCGTCGAAGAACATCTTGAACAGGCCCGAGTAGCCGGCGGCGAAGACCGGGCTCACCGCGATCAGCCCGTCGGCGGTCGCGAGTTGTTCGCGGGCCCGCGCGACCGCCGCGGTGGGGACACCGGCGGTGAAGGTGGTGGCGAGATCCGTCGCGAGGCTGCGCAGTTCGATCACCTCGATCTCCGCGTGGTCGCCTCGCGCACCGACCGCGACGCGAGCGGCCTCGGCGATGCGGTCGGCGAGCAGACGGGTGGTGGACGGCTCGGACAGGCCACCGCTGACGACGACGATGCGGCGGGTCATCGGGCGTCCGCCTCCTCGGGCACGAGGTCGACGCGGGCCGGGATCACCTGGCGGTGCGCCGAGTCGGCCCCCTGCGCGGCGAGGGTGGTGTGCGTGGGCGGGTCGGACGGCACGTGGGCGGGGCGGCGACGTTCGAATTCCGTACGCAGCACCGGCACGACCTCCCGGCCGAGGATCTCGATCTGCTCGAGCACGACGTCGAGCGGCAGACCCGCGTGATCCATGAGGAACAGCTGACGTTGATAGTCGCCGGCGTAGTCGGCGAAGCCGAGCGTGCGTTCGACGACCTGCTCGGGTGTGCCGACGGTCAGCGGTGTCATCGTCGAGAAGTCCTCGAGCGACGGGCCGTGACCGTAGACGGGCGCGTTGTCGAAGTAGGGACGGAAGATCCGCTTCGCCTCGGCCTCGGTCTCCGCCATGAACACCTGGCCGCCGAGTCCGACGACAGCCTGGTCTGCGGCGCCGTGACCGTACTGCTCGAACCGCTGCCGGTAGAGGGCGATCATCTGCTGGATGTGTTCCTTGTTCCAGAAGATGTTGTTGTGGAAGAAGCCGTCGCCGTAGAAGGCGGCCTGCTCGGCGATCTCCGGCGAACGGATGGAGCCGTGCCAGACGAAGGGCGGGGTGTCGTCGAGCGGCCACGGGGTGGAGGTGTAGCCGTGCAGCGGTGTGCGGAACTTGCCCTCCCAGTCGACGACGCGTTCGCGCCAGAGCCGTCGCAGCAGGTGGTAGTTCTCGATCGCCAGCGGGATGCCCTGCCGGATGTCCTTGCCGAACCACGGGTAGACCGGTCCGGTGTTCCCGCGCCCCATCATGAGGTCGACGCGGCCGCCGGAAAGGTGCTGCAGCATCGCGAAATCCTCGGCGATCTTCACCGGGTCGTTGGTGGTGATGAGAGTGGTCGCGGTCGAGAGGATGAGCTTCTCGGTCCTCGCGGCGATCCAGCCGAGCATCGTCGTCGGCGAGGACGGGACGAAGGGTGGATTGTGGTGCTCGCCGGACGCGAAGACGTCCAGGCCCACCTCCTCGGCCTTCAGCGCGATCTTCGTCATCGCGACGATGCGCTCGTGTTCGGTGGGGACCCGACCCGTCGTGGGGTCGCGCGTGACGTCGCCGATGGTGAAGATGCCGAACTGCACGGTCGAACCTCCGTCAAGTAGTTGAACTGTCAACTACTCTAACGGACGGGGCATCCGGAAGATTCCCGGGCGGGTCCCCGCCTGGGGTCCGGACTCCCTAGGCCGACCAGCCGGTGCTCTGGGCCCACTCCCACGCGCGATGATGCGCCCGGTCGAACCACGGGGCCTTGAGCGCCGCGTAGGCGGCGGCCGCCTCGGCAGGATCCGACTTCTGCGCCGCTTCGGCTGCAGCATCGGCCTTGAGGTCGGCGTACTCGCGCTTCGCGGTGTCGACCGCAGACAACCAGTCACGCAGCAGCAACGCGAACTGCTGGGCGGGCCAGCCGTCCACCCTGACCGCCACCCGCGACGGACGGCCGGGATCGGCGCTGCCGTGCAGCCGCATCTCCCACACCGCCGGGTCGGTCTCTCCCCCGGCGCCGTAGGACGGCTTCGGTTCGTCGGTCACCACATCGTCGATGCGCGGGAAGCCCGCAGCGGCCAACGCGGGTGCGAGCGCGTCGGCTGCCGCAAGGTCGCCGACGGTGATCTGCAGGTCGATGACGTCGACGGCGGCCAGACCGGCCACCGCGGTGGAACCGATGTGGTCGATGCGCTCGGCCGCTCCCCCGGCTGCAAGGGCCAGCCGGGCGATGAGCCGCTGCGCCTGCCGATGCCACTCCTCGCGCGCGGGCACGAGCACCGGATCCGCCTCGACCACCGTGCCGGTGCGCAGATTCTTCTCGAACGGCACCAGACGGTCGTTCCACAGCGTCCGGACCTGCTCGACCAGCACCTGCTGATCACCGGTGTTGTCGAGCCACACATCGGCGACCTCGCGCCGTTGTTCCTCCGTCGCCTGCGCCGCGATCCGCGCGCGGGCGTCCGCCTCGGGCATGCCGCGCAGTTCGACGAGACGCCGGATCCGCTCCGTCTCGTCGGCGTGCACGACGGCGACGAGGTGGAAGGCCGGCGCCATCCCGCCCTCGACGAGCAACGGGATGTCCTGCACGACCACCGCGTCGTCGGGCGCAGCGGCGACCAGCTCGGCGGTACGGCGCCCGACCCGGGGATGGGTGATGGCGTTGAGAACCGCGCGGGCATCGTCGCTGGCGAACGCCTTCGCCGCGAGGGCAGGGCGGTCGAGGGTGCCGTCGGACTGCAGGATGTCCTCGCCGAAGGCGTCGACGAGCTCGGCGAGTCCCTCGGAGCCGGGAGCGACGATCTCCCGGGCGACGACATCGGAGTCGACGATCACCGCCCCGAGTTCGACGAGCTCCTTGGCGACGGTCGACTTGCCCGCGCCGATTCCTCCGGTCAACCCCATTCGCAGCACGCTGCCCAGTCTCGCATCACCGCGTCGCCGGGGCACCTTCGCGGTCCCTACGACGCCTCGCGCATCGTCAGCCCCGACAACGCCACGACATATTCGCCCGCCTGTTCGTCGAAGTCGACGGTGTACACCGTCGGGTAGTAGCCGGTCCGTTGGTACGACGACGGTTGTTTCACGACCTCCCGCAGGGACGGCTTCGCCGCCAGCCACTCCCGCGTCATCATCGGCTCGATGAAGATGAACTCCCCGTCCCACGACCCGTTGAGCAGCACCTCGGTGAACTCGAAGGATCCGGAGATCACGCCGTCGGCAGCGTCCGTCCAGTGCATGCCCATGAACGGCACAGTGTTCTCGACCGGCGGACCGGGCGGTGGGATGTACCCCTCCGGAACGTATTCGGGGTCGGGGAGCCGCGCCGCGCGCTCCGCGAAATCGGGCGCGCCCGGGTCCACCTCGCGGTCGGCGTCCGTCGTGTAGAAGTGCATGTCGAAATGGGGCGCGCCGTAGAGGATCTCCGGATCGTGCCCGTTCGGGTTCCAGTCCAGCATCACGTGGTCGAAACCGGTGTCCGGGGCGCCGGCGGGAAGATCCAGCATGAGCATCGTCATCTCGGCGTCCGGGCCGTCGGGAAGGCCGGTGAGCACGGACTCGGACATCCGGATACCGACCTCACGCGGCCTACCCTCGTGATCGACGACGACGTAGGTGCGGGAGATGCCCTCCCCCAGTTCGCTTTCCGGTCCGTAGAGGGTGGTGACACCGTGATGGTGTCCCGCGGTCTCTGCGCCCTCGGCGGTCGGGACGGATCCGTCGCCGCAACCCGTCAGGGCGAGAACGGCGCAGGTGGAGAGGGCGAGTGCGGTGATCGATCGAGAAGTTCGCATTGCCTGCCTTGTGGGAGTGGAGGGGCTCGGGGCGGGAGGTGTCGGTCTCATCGGGGCCGGCGAACGACCTGCCCGACGCGCAGCACGCCGTGGGTGTCGTGCTCGTCGGCGAGGGCGCCGAGCCAGTGCGCGGTGTCGTCGTCGTAGGTGCGCGCGATGCGGTCCGGATCCGAGGTGGCCGTGAAGTTGGGCAGCGAGGTGCCCGTGGTCCACGGCGCCAGCGCCCGGTCGATCACGTGGGTGTGTGCGACGACGGCGTCTGCCGAGGGTGGCGCGAGCACACCGATGACGAAGAGGGTGAAAGCGGCGTCGCGGTGGCAGAAGGCGCTGCGATGCCGCGGTTCGCGTGCCAGGGCTCCGCCGAGGAGCCGTACCTCGACGATGGTCTGCGGCGAGTGCGAGCCCGGTCCCGCCACCGAGAGCAACGCGTCGATCGCGTCGTGCGTCAGTTCGCGGGTCAGCGCACTGTGTTCGTGGGTCGGCATCGGGTCGACCGGGTCGGCGTGCACCGCTCCCAGTGCCGCGTACGGCAGGGTGGCGATGCCGTCGAGGATCGGCGCCGCGACCGTGCGCAGCGCACCGAGGATCGCCTCGGACTCGGCTTCGCCGGCGACGCTCGCGAAGCGGACGGCCACGGTCGCGCGGCCGGCCAGCGGTTCCGGGACTCCCGGCAGCGGCGGCAGTTGCAGGAAGGCCAGCGAGGTCGAACTGTGCTCGGGCAGGTCGGCGCACAGGTCGAGCCAGGCGTGCGCCACCGTGGCCGCGTCGGCGCCGTCGAAATACAGCGCCCCACCGTAGAAGTGCGGCAGGGGCATGAGGTCGATCTCCACCGCGGTGACGATGCCGAGGGTCGCCTTGCCACCGCGCAGGCCCCAGAACAGTTCGGCGTGCTGCTCGGGAGTCACCCGGAGCAGGTCTCCGTCACCGGTGACGAGATCGAAGGCGCGCACGTGGTCGGAGGACAGTCCGTAGGTGCGGACCAGCGGTCCGATTCCCCCGCCGGTCAGGAAACCGGCGACGCCGACGTGGGGTGACGATCCCGCGAGCGGGGCCAGACCGTGGGGTGCGGCCGCGTCGACGACCTGCTGCCACACCAGGCCGGCTCCGAGACGGGCGGTGCGGGTGTCGGGGTCGATCAGGCATTCGGTGAGGCGGCCGGTGTGCACGAGCAGCACATCGTCGCCGAGGGGCACGGCGCCGTGCCCGGTGCGCTGTACGGCCACCTTCAGGCCGTGTTCGCCCGCGAACCGGACGGTGGCGCTGACGTCGAGGGCGTTCTCGACCGCGATCACCGCGCGGGGACGGACCGGGACCGCCACGTTCCACGGGGTCGCGGCGTCGTAGCCGGGTTCGCCCAGCAGGGAGATCGATCCGGTGACCGCGGTGCGGAGGGCGTCGAGTGGGTCGGTGCCGACGGTGGGCGTCCGGAGGTTCATGTGCACTTCCTTTCGTCGCACGGGATGAGGTGCGACGAAAGAGTGCCGGGACCGGCTTGGCGGCTTCTTGCGGCGACGTGGGGGCGTCGTCCAAGTGTCCGCCAAGAACCGGTCAGGTGGGGATCGAGCGGGCGTGGGCGGCGAGGCCGAGCATGCCGGTGCGGGTGGCTTCGTCGGCGATCGCGACGATGTCCCGGCTGCGTTCGGGCGAGACCGGGCGCAGTTGGGCGCGCAGCAGACGGCACCGCAGCAGTGTCGGTGGGCTCGATGTGCGGGTCGCGAGGTCCTCGGCCCGGTCCAGCAGCACTGCGGCGTCGTCGGTGCGTCCGAGCAGTGCGTGCAGGCGCGCGCAGACCTCCGCCACCGAGCCGATCACCCCGACCTGTCCCACCGTCGCGATGCGATCGGTGAACGGATCGAGGAGCTCGAGGAACATCTCGGCGTAGTCGACGAGGGCGAGGTCGGCGACGACGCGCGCGATGAGTGTGCGGTGACCGAGCGTCGTCCAGGTGAAGGGTGCTCCCTTGGCTACCCACTGTTCGATGTCGCGGATCACCGCCGCGGTGTCCCGGCGGGCGCCGGCGATGGCGATGCTCCAGGAGTCCGGTTCGACGGTGCCGGGATCCGCGTCGGCGAGGGTGCCGTACTCCCACTCGAGGGTATTGGTGGCGAGATCGGAACTGCCCGCCGTGTACAGCTCGGTCTGCAGGTGGAACTGTGTGGCGGTGTCGTAGTGGCGCCGGGTCTCGGCGAAGTCGCCGTGCCACGCCGCGAGGGTCGCCTCCATCCATCGCAGCTGTACGCGCAGCACAGGCAGACGCAGCAGGTCGCAGCCGGCGATGCCCCGGCGGACGTGGAACGTGGCGGCGTCGACGTCCCCGAGGTTCATCTGCGTCATGCTCGCGACGGCGTGGGCGATCACCTCGTCGAACCGCGCCTGCTGGTGCGGAAGCGCGAGAAGTTCGTCGGTGAGACGGGCGGATTCGTGACTGTGTGTCGCGACCCCCGAGTAGAGGAGGATGCGGCCCAGCAACGCGTCGGCGACGACGTCCGGGTCGGCGAGTTCGCGTGCGATCTCCAGCGCGGTGCGGCTCATCCCGTCGGGGACGGACGAATCGGGGTGATAGCAACTGCCCACGGCGAGCGCCGCGAGCACCCGGGCATGCGCCGCGCGGTCGGTCGCGACGAACGGTTCGAGTGCGGCGAGGCGGTCGAGGACCGGTCCCGGATCCTTACCGTAGGACACCCACGGCCACGCGCCGGCCGCGCGCAGCAGCGCTGCAGCCAGGCGCCCGGCCGTCGACGTGCGGCCGTCGCGGACCGCGTCGAGCAGACCGGCGTCGACGACATCGAGTACGGTCTGGCCGCGACCCGCCCGGGCGAGTGCCTCGACGCGCGCGACGAGCAGATCGTCGCGGTCGCCCGGGGATCGTTCCGCGGCGGGCAGCAGGTCGAAGGCCCGGACGGCATCGTCCCACCAACGTGCCGCCTCCTCCGAGTTCCACCTCTCGGTGGCCTCGCGGGCGGCGGTGACGCAGGCGTCGAACACGATGCGAGGGTCGACGAGCGGTAGTGCCGCCATGAGGTGCCGGGCTCGTCTGCCGGCACGATCCGGGTCGGAGGAGTCCGCCAGGACCTCCGCGACGCGTGCGTGCATGCGTTGGCGGCGGATGGCGGGAATCGCCGCGAGGACCTCGTCGCGGAGCAGTCCGTGGGCAAAGGCGTACCCCCGCAATCCGGGATCGGCGACGATGATGCGTTCGTCGGCGGCGTCGTCGAGGTAGTCGGCGAGGGTGTCGGGATCGAGGCGGGTCGCACCGGCGAGGATGTCCATCTCGATGGTGTCGCCGACGACCGCGGCCACTCGGAGCACCTGCAGGACGGCGGGTTCCACCGCGGCGAGCCGCCGCGCGAGGACCGAGCGGACCGCCATGGGGATGCCCCCGTCGAGGCGTTCGTCCCGGGGAAGACGTGCGTATTCGGACACGAACAGCGGGTTACCGCCGGTCCGTTCGGCGAGCAGGCGGGCCTCGTCGGCGTCGAGCGGTGCGCCGCTCACATGTCCCGCCAGGGCGGCGACCTCGGATTCGGCGAGCGCCGGGACGTCGATGTGCCGGTTGCCTTCACCGTGCAGCACGGCGTCCACGAAGCGCTGGACGGTGGGGGTCGTCTCCGAGTCGCGGAGTGTGCACACGAACCAGACGCCCCGCTTGTGCAGGGCTCCCACGAGATACAGCAGGCAACGTAGGGAGGTCGGGTCGGCCCATTGGATGTCGTCGAGCACGATCGTGAGCACGGGAGTCTGCGCCGCGGCCGTTTCGACGACGCCCAGAATCCGCTCGTAGACCGCGAAGCGCGCTTCGTCGGATTCCACTCCGGTGGGCGGGATCAGGGTGGTGTCGGCATCGGCGCCGAGTTCGCGCAGGATGCGCCGGATCGGCCACCAGGCGGGCGCTCCGTCGTCCTCGAGACACCGCGCCCACACGGTGGTCCCGCCGATCGCGGCGGTCCTGGCGTCGCATTCCTCGGCGAGGCGGGTCTTGCCGATGCCGGCGGGTCCGGTGAGGACGACCCACCGGGTCGCGCCGGAGCGGACCTCGTCGAGCATGCGGTCGAGGGTTCCGGTCTCGGAGGTGCGCCCGACGAAGATGCGTCCGGGGCCCGGCGCCGGGGTGGGCGCGGGGACGGCGGGCGCGGCCGGTGCCGGAACCTCCTCCGCGCCCGTCCATCCCGGGGTGCGGGGCCACGCCGCGAGTCCCGGTTCGTGCCGGAGGATCGCGCCCTGCAGGTCGGTGAGTTCGGTGCCGGGCCGCAGCCCCAGCTCGGCGTCCAGTCTCGTCTCGTGGACGCGGAACTGTTCGAGTGCTTCCGACGAACGCCCCGCTCGGTGCAGGGCGAGCATGCGCAGCCAGCAGGTGCGGTCGCGGAACGGGAACTCGCTGCACAGTTCGGTGGCGTCGACGAGGGCGGGAGCGAGGCGACCGAGGGCGAGCAGCGCGGTGATCCGGGTCTCACGGCATTCGGTACGTACCTCGTCGAAGGATGCCGCCGCGACCTCCACCCAGTGTTCGTCGCGCAGGTCCTCGAGGAGATGCCCCCGCACCGAGTCGAGGGCACGGTCGGCGGTGTCGAGTGCGAGCTCCCATTCCCCGTTCTCGGCGTGCCGACGGGCGGCCTCGGCGTCGTCGAGGAAGCGGGCCAGGTCGACCGACTCGGCCGGGATGTCGAGGACGTAGCCGGGAGGTTGGCGCACGATCGGGGAGGCCGCACCGCTCTCCCCTCTCAGCACCCTGCGCAGATTGGAGATGTACGCCTGGATGCTCGCCATCGCGCTGGCGGGCGCGTCGTCCTGCCACAGGGCGTCGATCAGCCGGTCGGTGGAGACCACCCGCCCCCGGTTGAGCAGCAGGACGGCGAAGACCGCTCGCTGCTTGCGCGGACCCAGATCGACCTGCGACTCCGACGAGGGCCCCGCCGGGTCACTCGTCGACGCGACCCGAACCACCTCCAGCGGTCCGAGCAGTCGGTACATCATGTGGTGAGCCCCCCTCGACCCCGGCCGAACTATGCGATCGTTGCAGTGTAAGGACAGTTTTCGCCGGGTGCGCGGCGACTTCTCATCCCGTCACGGCCGGGAATTCGACCGTGTCGCCCTCGGTGTCCCCGAACGCAGGTACGGTCTGCCGCCGGGTGCGCAGGCAGGCCACACACACCACCGCTCCGAGGGCCGCGACGACCGCCGCCGCCACGAGCGCCCCCTGCAGGCCGGCCACGAAGTCCTGCGGTGACCCGCCGGGCAGCAGCGACTCGGCGGGCAGGAACACCCCGAGCACCGCGACGCCGACGGCGATGCCGGTCTGACGGAACGCGTCGTTGATACCGGCCGCGAGACCGGAATGATCCGCGGTGCTCTCCCCGAGGACGATCCCGCTCATCACCGGGTTGAAGACACCCGCGGCCGCGCAGGCCACCACGAGTCCCGGCAGCAGGACGTACTTCGAGCTGTCCGCCTCGGCGACCGTCATCATGAGCAACCCGACGGCGACGAGCGCCAGCGAGCACGACAACGAGACCCACGCGGGGACGACACGATCGAGTTTCGCCGTCGTACCGACGACGACGAACATGGCGACGGTCGCGGGCAGGTACACCAACCCCGCCTGCACCGGCGACAACAGCAGGACGTTCTGCAGGTACAGGGTGGTGTAGACGAACACCGCGAACAACGACGCCGAGATGGCGAAGGCCGCGACCTGCGCTCCGGCGAAGGCCCGGTTGGCGAGCAGATGTGGCGGCAACATCGGTTCGGCGGTGCGCATCTCGTGCACGACGAAGGCGACGAGGGCACCGGCAGCGACGACGAACGCGAGCACCGGCTGGGCATCGGACCACCCGATCTCGTGGCCGCGCAGCACGGCGAACACGAGCGCCGCCAGTCCCACCGCGGCCAGGAACTGCCCCGGCACATCGGCGCCGCGCGGGCGGGGATCCCGCGATTCGGGCACCCAGCGCAGGGACAGGAGCAGGGTCACGAGGCCGATCGGCACGTTGACGAAGAAGATCGCGCGCCAGTCGAGCAGTTCGGTGAGCAGACCTCCGACGAGCGGGCCGACCGCGAAGGCGCCGCCGATGGTCGCGCCGTAGGCCGCCAGGGCCGACGCCCGTGCCGGCCCCCGGTCGAAGACGTCGGCGAGGAGGGCGAGCGAGCAGGCGAACAGGACCGCCCCACCGATGCCCTGCACGGCCCGGGCGAGATCGAGGAACCAGATCGTCGGGGCGAGGGCGCACAGCAGCGAGGCGACCGTGAACCAGACGAGGCCGGCGACGAACACTTGGCGGCGGCCGCGGCGATCGGCCCACGACCCGGCACCGAGGACGACTGTGGCCAGGGCGAGGGTGTAGGCGTCGATCACCCACTGCAGTGAACTCACGCCCGCGTCGAGGTCGACGGCGATCGACGGCAGTGCGGTGTTGACGACGGCGATGTCGAGCATGAGCATCGCCGTCGTCACACATACCACCAGCAGCGTGATCCGCTTCGTCGCGGTGCTTCTCGCAGGGATCGGTGTGGTCATGGAACGTCCTTCCGTATCGAGGTGTGTGGACCTCGGACACGGTGCATCGCGTCGCTTGGGACGAACCGGGTGTACTTCTTGGACCGCTCGGCAGTCACCGACATCTCCCCGTCGGGACGACCGGGGATCACACACCGATCACGACAGGGTCACGGGGCAGTTGCAGGCCGCTCGGGACCGGACACACCCCCTCCTACCTGGGGCAAATGCGGAGAATTCGACGTCGTGTCCGATATCGTCGTTGCGAAGCGTCCGTCCCGGCTCGTCCGGAGCATTCGAGAAGGCAGGCCATGCGATCCTCCACCTCAACCACAGGTCGGCATCGCCTCGGCATGGAAAACGGTGTTCACTGCATCCTCATCCCCGAGGTCGCTGCCGCCCTCGCCGAGCACCGGCGGAACTGGTTCACCGCGCTGCTGACGAACGCGCGCCACAGCCACGCCGCGATGCGCAAGCGGGCGACGGCCCTGCCCGCGCAGTGGGCCACTCCCGCCGTGGGGTGAACTCGCCGTGAGCTGAGCACCTGCCACCGACGACATACGAAGACCGGCCCCCTCCGTTGCGGAGGGGGCCGGTCTCGTCGTGGTCCCGGGCGTGGTCCCGGGAGCCGTTGCGCCGGAGCAACGAGCCCCTGTAGAACGCGGACGGCCCCGCACCGAAATGGTGCGGGGCCGTCCGTGGAACCCTGTGTCAGGCGTTGCCCGACAGCTTCTCGCGCAGAGCGGCGAGCTGGGCGTCGCTCGCGAGCGATCCGCCGCCGGTCTCCGGAGCCGCCTCGGCACCCGACTCGGACGAGTAGTTGCCACCGGACACGCCGGCCGCAGCCTCGGCAGCCTCGTCGGCAGCCATCTTCTCGATCTGAGCGGTGTGCATCTTGTGGCGACGCTCGGCCTCCGCGTAGCGGGACTCCCACTCCTCACGCTGCTTCTCGTAGCCCTCGAGCCATTCGTTGGTCTCGGGATCGAAGCCCTCGGGGAAGATGTAGTTGCCCTGCTCGTCGTAGCTGTCGGCCATGCCGTACTTCGACGGATCGAACTCGGCGGTGTAGTCCTCGTTCGCCTGCTTCAGCGACAGCGAGATACGACGACGCTCGAGGTCGATGTCGATGACCTTGACCATCGCGTCGTCGCCGACGGCAACGACCTGGTCCGGGACCTCGACGTGGCGCTCGGCCAGCTCGGAGATGTGGACGAGGCCCTCGATGCCCTCCTCGACGCGGACGAACGCGCCGAACGGAACGAGCTTGGTGACCTTGCCCGGCACGATCTGACCGATCGCGTGGGTGCGGGCGAACTGACGCCACGGATCTTCCTGCGTCGCCTTGAGCGACAGGGAGACGCGCTCGCGGTCGAGATCGACGTCGAGAACCTCGACGGTGACCTCGGTGCCGACCTCGACGACCTCGGACGGGTGGTCGATGTGCTTCCAGGACAGCTCGGAGACGTGCACGAGGCCGTCGACACCGCCGAGATCGACGAAGGCGCCGAAGTTGACGATGGAGGACACGACGCCCTTGCGGACCTGGCCCTTCTGGAGCTGGTGCAGGAACTCGCTGCGGACCTCGGACTGGGTCTGCTCGAGCCATGCGCGGCGCGACAGGACCACGTTGTTGCGGTTCTTGTCGAGCTCGATGATCTTGGCCTCGATCTCCTTGCCGACGTACGGCTGGAGGTCGCGGACGCGACGCATCTCGACGAGCGACGCGGGCAGGAAGCCACGCAGGCCGATGTCGAGGATCAGGCCGCCCTTGACGACCTCGATGACGGTGCCCTTGACGGCCTCGTCCTTCTCCTTGAGCTCCTCGATCGTGCCCCAGGCGCGCTCGTACTGAGCACGCTTCTTGGACAGGATCAGACGGCCTTCCTTGTCCTCCTTGGTGAGAACAAGAGCCTCGACCTCATCGCCCACCGACACGACCTCGTTGGGGTCGACATCGTGCTTGATGGAGAGCTCGCGGGACGGGATGACGCCTTCGGTCTTGTAACCGATGTCGAGCAGCACCTCGTCGCGATCGACCTTGACGATGGTGCCCTCGACGATGTCGCCATCGTTGAAGTACTTGATCGTGGCGTCGATGGCGGCGAGGAAATCCTCGGCGGAGCCGATGTCGTTGACGGCTACCTGCGGCGAGGTGACGGTGGTGGAGGCCATGTGTTGAGTTGCTCCGGACGGGTTGATAGTCGGTTGGTCAAATTCGGTCGGGCACGTGAAACACCCACTGCGATACGGCGATGTGCGAGTCACGGCGAGTTCCTCGCTCGGCCCTGGAGCCGAACTGCGGACACTCGCGATCACCAGGCTACGCGTCTCGAGGGGACCCGGGCAAACCGATATCGGGACCGCTCCCCCGCACCCGATAGGCTCACACACATGTCGGGCTCCGCGAACACCCCTTTTCCAGACCTTTCGGGCGCCCCGGAGGGAACCGACGAGGAGGCCGCGCGCCACGCGGACGCCGAGACGATCCTCGGCGAGACCCGCCCCACCCGGACCCGCCTCGGCTCTCTCGAGAGCGAACGCGCGAACCGGGTGTGGTGGGACGCCGACACCGACGACTACCACCGCACGCACGGCGAGTTCCTCGGCGTGGATTCGGCCGCCGGCGAGTTCGTGTGGTGCCCGGAAGGGCTGCACGAGGGCGATGTGCAGTTGCTCGGCCCGGTCGCCGGCCGCGACGTCCTCGAACTCGGATGCGGTTCGGCGCCGTGCGCCCGCTGGCTCGCCGGACAGGGCGCCCGCGCGGTCGGTCTGGACATCTCCATGGGGATGCTGCAGCGCGGACGCGCGGCGATGGCCGCCTCCGGCCCGACGGTTCCGCTCGTGCAGGCCGGCGCCGAGAACCTGCCCTTCGCCGACGCAAGCTTCGACATCGTGTGCTCGGCGTTCGGCGCGGTGCCCTTCGTCGCCGATTCCGCCCGGGTGATGCGCGAGGTCGCGCGGGTGCTGCGGCCCGGCGGACGGTGGGTGTTCTCCGTGAACCACCCGATGCGGTGGATCTTCCCCGACGACCCGGGCGAACAAGGCCTGGTCGCGATGTTCCCGTACTTCGACCGGACGCCCTACGTGGAGGTGGACGCGACGGGCCGGGCGACCTACGCCGAACACCACCGCACGGTGGGCGACCGGGTGCGCGAACTGGTCGCCGCCGGCCTCGAGGTCTACGACATCGTCGAACCCGAGTGGCCCGAGCATCTCGACCGCGAGTGGGGGCAGTGGAGCCCGCTGCGCGGTTCGATCTTCCCGGGCACCGCCATCTTCTGCAGTCGCAAACCCGCCTGAACCCGATTCACAACAGGCGGGACAGGAACTCCCGGGTCCGGCTCTCCTTCGGGTCGGCCAGCACCTCGCGGGGATCCCCGGCCTCGACGACCACGCCGCCGTCCATGAACACGAGCTGATCGGCGACCTCCCGCGCGAAGCCCATCTCGTGCGTGACGACGACCATCGTCATGCCGCCCTCCGCGAGGTCCCGCATCACCGCGAGCACCTCGCCGACGAGTTCGGGGTCGAGGGCCGAGGTGGGCTCGTCGAACAGCATGAGCTTGGGATCCATGGCGAGTGCGCGGGCGATCGCGACGCGCTGCTGCTGGCCGCCCGACAGCTGCGCGGGATAGGCGTCGACCTTGTCGGCCAGCCCCACCCGCGCGAGCAGATCCCGGGCCTTGTCGACCGCCTCGTCGCGCTTGAGCTTCTTCACGAGGATCGGCGCCTCGACGACGTTCTCGAGCACGGTGCGGTGCGGGAACAGGTTGAAGTGCTGGAACACCATGCCGATGTCGCGGCGCTGCTTCGCGGCGGCCCGCGGGTGCAGTTCGTACAGCTTCGAACCCCGCTCGGCGTAGCCGACGAGATCGCCGTCGACGTACAGGCGACCGGCGTCGACGCGTTCGAGGTGATTGATGCACCGCAGGAAGGTCGACTTGCCCGATCCGGACGGGCCGATCAGACAGGTCACCTGGCCGCGCCCGACCTCGAGCGAGATGCCCTTGAGCACCTTGACGGCACCGAAACTCTTGCAGACCCGGTCGGCCCGCACCATCGGCGTGTCGACGGACGTCATATGCGTTCCTCCCCCGGTGCGCCGGGCTTCGGCGTCGGCTTGCCGGCCTCGGTGACCGGTGCGTTCTGTGCGTCGGCGAGTGCCTGCAGCTGGCGGGCGGTGAGCTGCCGGCTCAGGCCCTTCGAGTAGTGCCGTTCGAGGTAGTACTGGCCGATCATGAGCAGGCTGGTGATCGCCAGGTACCAGGTCGCAGCGACGAGCAGCAGCGGGATCGGCTGGAAGTTCGCACCCGAGATGTCGCGGGCCCGGCCGTACAGCTCGAGGCTGTAGGGCACGGCGGCGACCAGCGAGGTGGTCTTGAGCATGCTGATCAGCTCGTTGCCGGTGGGCGGGATGATCACCCGCATCGCCTGCGGCAGGACGGTGCGGCGGATGGTCTGCGACCACGACATGCCGAGCGCGGTCGACGCCTCGAGCTGCCCCTCGGGCACGGAGGTGATGCCGGCGCGCACGATCTCCGCCATGTAGGCCGCTTCGTTGAGTGCCAGACCGATGACGGCGAACAGGAACGCTGCGTTCAGGCCCTGCACGTCGATGTGGACGAACTGGTGGACGAACGGGATCCCGAGGTCGATCTGCTTGTAGATCGACGGGAACAGTCCCCACAACACGAGCTGGACGTACACGGGGGTACCGCGGAAGACCCACAGGTACAGCCATGCGACGGAGCGCAGCACGGGATTCGGGGACAGACGCATCACGGCGAGCACCACGCCGAGAACGACGGCGATGGCCATGGCGAGCACCGTCAGCTGGACGGTCTTCCAGGCGGCTGCAGTGATGCGGGCGTCGAACAGGTACTGGGCGTAGATGTCCCAGCGGTACGCCTCGTTGGTGGCTGCTCCCCAGGCGAACAGCCCGAGTGCGACCAGGACGATCGCGCCGGAGATCCATCGTCCGGGATGCCGCAGGGGTACTGCGCGTATCGGCTCCGGTTCGTCCGGTCGCGGTTCCGCGGATCTCGCGGACGTGGACTCGCTCATGGTTCCCTTTCTCAGCTCGTCGCGCCGTTGATCTGCGAGGTGGTGATCGCGCCGTCCTCCATGCCCCAGCGCGCGGTGATCTCGTCGTATGCACCGGAGTCGATGAGGTACTGCACCGCCTGCTGCAGTACGGGACCGAACGGCGAACCCTTCGCGACGACGAAGCCGTAGGGCGCGGCGTCGAAGACCTCACCGGCCGGTTCGAGTCGTCCCTCGCTGCGGGCGATGACGTACGCCGTGACCGGTGAGTCGGCGGACAGTGCGTCCACCCGGCCGAGGATCAGGGCGTTGGCGGCCTCGTCCTGGCTGTCGTACTTGACCTTGTCGATGGGCGGCAGTCCGCGGGCGACGCACTCCTCGCTCTTGGCGGGGACCTCCTCGAGGTCCTCGATGGTGGTGGTCTGCACCGCCACCCGCAGGCCGCACGCGTTGTCGGGGTCGACGGATTCGCCGGTGCGCTGCGCCCACTGCACCCCGGCGCTGTAGTAGGTGACGAAGTCGACCGATTCCTCGCGTTCCTTCGTGTCGGTGAAGGACGACGAACCCATCTCGAAGGTGCCCGCCTGGACCGCCGGGATGATCCGGTCGAAGTCCGCTTCGTTGAGCACCGCCTCGAGTCCGAGAACGTCTCCGAGGGCCTGGACGAGTTCGACACCGAAGCCGACGATGGTGCCGTCGTCGTCCTTGAACTCGTTGGGGGCGTACGGGACGTTCACTCCGACCTCGAGGGTGCCGCCGTCGGCGATGTCGGGCGGCAACCGGCTCGCGATGGCGTCGACCTTGTCGACGGTGACGCGGTCGCCGGGCGGGACGGTCGATTCGGTGTTCACCACGCACCCGGTCGCGAGGGTGAGCACCGCTGCTCCCGCCGCCAGCCTGCTCAGGGTCCGGACGCGACGACGCCCCCACGAGGTCGCGCGGCGGGTGTGCACTGCTCGATTCACAGTCGAACAGTATCCAACCCGGGAGGGGTGCGAATGCAAACCCGAAGCTCAGGCCTCGAGGCGGGCGATGACGGCGGCGGTGAACTCGTCCGTCGACGCGGTGCCACCGAGATCGGCGGTCGCGACACCCGCCGCGACGGTCGTGCGTACCGCGTCCTCGATGGCGCGGGCGGCCGCGGAGAACTCGATGTCCGCGCGCGCACCGACACGGTCGAGAAGCATGGCGGCGGAGAGGATCAGCGCGATCGGGTTGGCGCGGCCCTGCCCGGCGATGTCCGGTGCGGCGCCGTGCGCGGCCTGAGCCATGGCCTTGGTGCGTGACGCGTTGATCGACGCCGCGGTGCCGAGCGAGCCGGACAGTTCGGCGGCGAGATCGGACAGGATGTCGCCGAACATGTTCTCCGTCACGATCACGTCGAACTCGGCGCCGCGGCGGACGAGCAGCGCGGCCATCGCGTCGACGTGCTGGTCGTCGACGGTGACGCTCGGGTAGAGACGACCCACTTCCTGGCACACGTCCCGGAACAGGCCGGTCGTGCGGGCGAGCACGTTGGCCTTGTGCACGATGGTCACGCGCTTGCGGCGACGGGACGCGAGGTCGAAGGCGGTGTGCGCGATGCGTTCACAGGCCGCGCGGGTGATCACTCCGACCGCGAGTGCGATGTCGGGGGTGGGCATGAACTCGCCGCTGCCGACGGCCATGTTCCGGTCGGCGTAGAAACCCTCGGTGTTCTCCCGGACGACGACGAGATCCATCTTCGGTGACACCGACGCCGCTCCCGGCAGTGCGCACGCGGGCCGGATGTTCGCGTACAGGTCGAAGTGCTTGCGGATCCGTCCGCCGGGTGTGAGCTGCCCCCGGAACTCCGGTGGGTACGAGGCGCTGTCGTGCGGGCCGAGGATCCACGCGTCGAGTTCGGTGAGGGTGTCGAGGGTGACCTGCGGCAGAGGGCTGCCGTGCGTCTCGATCGCGGAGGCGCCGACGGGCAGCGGCACCCACTCGACTGCGACCCCGGCTGCCGCGACGGCGGTGTCGACGATCCTGCGGGTCGCCGGCACGATCTCGGGACCGATGCCGTCCCCCTCGAGAAGTCCGATGCGGTGGCTCTGAAGCGTTGCGGTGTCGTCGGTCACCCGGTCATCATTGCCTACCGTGGTCCAGTCGGTGGAACTCCTCCTCGACGCCCCGCTCGACGCGGCGGTGCGCGACGAGTGGACGCGGCTGCTCGACGCCGGTCTGCACAGTCAGGGACGGGTCCGTTCCGAATCCAACCGTCCGCACGTGACGCTGTTCGTCGCCCATGCCGTACCGGACGAACTCGAGGACGCGGTGCGGGCCGCCATCACGGTCCGGCGGCTCACCCTCCGGCTCGGTGGCGTGGTGATCTTCGGTGGCCGGTACGCGACGCTCGCCCGGACGGTCGTGCCGTCGATCGAACTGCTCGAACTCCAGGCGCGGGTGTTCGAGGTGCTTTCGGACTGCCCCGGGATCCCCGCGCACATCCGGCCCGGTGAGTGGACGCCGCACGTCACCCTCGCGCGGCGGGTACCGGCCGCGCGCGTCGGCGCGGCGGTCCTGGCGGCGCAGACCCCGGAGCGGCAACTGACCGGGTCGAGTGCGGGCGTGCGGCGATGGGACGGCGAGGCCAAGCGGGAGTGGCTGCTCACCTGAGCAGGGGGCGGTGGGCGGTTCAGAAGCGGTAGTCGCCGAACTGCGTCACTTCCATATGGGTGTCGGGTGTGCGTCCGGTGAGGGCCAGCACGTCGAGGAGGAGGAAGACCGCCAGAAGTAGGAGGACCAGCAGGATCATGCTTCGAGCCTGCCGCGCCGGAAACCCACCCGACAGTGGCAGAGCCGTCGGAGAACATCGATTTTCTGCCACCGCGGTGTCACACTGGATGCCGTGTCCGGAACACCTGGAACCGCCGGCCGGCTCGAGAAGGTGGTCGTCCCCGTCCTCCCCTACGTCGAGACCTTCGAACTCGGCGTGGCGTGCGAGGTGTTCGGGTTCGACCGCTCCGACGACGGCCTGCCCACCTACGACTTCCACCTCGTCGCCGCGACCTCCGATCCGGTGCGCACCCGCTTCGGCTACACCATCGAGGTGCCGCACACGCTCGATCTCCTCGACGACGCCGACCTGATCCTGCTGCCGGCAGTGAACAGCGAGGGCATCGCACTCGACGACGAGCGCCTCGAACCGTTGTTCGCGAAGCTGCGCGCCGCCGTCGACCGCGGCGCGCGGGTGGCGAGCATGTGCACCGGGGCGTTCATCCTCGGCGCGGCCGGGTTGCTCGACGGACGTCGCTGCACGACCCACTGGATGCACGCCGACCGTCTCGCCCGGACGTATCCGACGGCGCAGGTCGACCGGGACGTGCTCTACGTCGACGACCATCCGGTCCTCACCGCCGCAGGCACCGCGGCCGGCATCGACCTGTGCCTGCACATCGTCCGCTCCGCCCAGGGAGCCCAGGTCGCCAACACGATCGCCCGGCGCATGGTGGTGCCACCGCACCGCGACGGTGGGCAGGCCCAGTACGTCGCGATGCCGCTGCCCGAATGCAAGGACGAGTCGCTCGCACCGTTGCTCGACTGGATGAGCGAGCACCTCGACCAGGAACTCCCGGTGGCCGCACTGGCGCAGAAGGCGCACATGTCGGCGCGGACCTTCGCGCGGCGGTTCGTCGCCGAGGTCGGGGTCACGCCCGCCCGCTGGCTCCGCGACCAGCGGGTTCTGGCCGCGCAGCGCCTGCTCGAGGAGACCGACCTTCCGATCGACGTGGTGGCCGACCGTGTCGGTTTCGGCACCGCTGCGGTGCTTCGCCAGCATTTCCTGCGCCTGCGGCAGACCACTCCGCAGGCCTACCGACGGACCTTCCGGCGGTCCGTCGAACCCGCGAGCGTGGGACGCCGCGAGCGGGTCGGCGTGGGACACCACGGGCCCGCCGGTGTGGGACACCACGAGCCGGTCGGCGTGTGACGTATCCCTCGATCGACACGTCCCGACGGCGCCCCCGGAGCGGGCACGTCACGTAGCGTGGCGGAAGGAACCCCGTCACGATTGTGGCGGAGGGAACGAACGGGAAGAAACAGCGGCGGCCGGATGTTGGACCCGTCGACACGCCCGACCGAAAGGATTTCCGTGGCAACCAAGGCTCTCACCCAGCAGGACTTCGACGAGGTCGTCACGAGCAACGACATCGTGCTCGTGGACTTCTGGGCCGACTGGTGCGGCCCCTGCAAGCAGTTCGCCCCCACCTTCGAGGCATCGTCGGACAAGCACCCCGACGTCGTGCACGCGAAGGTCGACACCGAGGCCGAGCAGGCCATCGCGGCGGCGGCGAACATCCGCTCGATCCCCACGATCATGGCGTTCCGCGAAGGCATCCTCGTCTACAACCAGGCCGGCGCTCTTCCGCCCGCCGCTCTCGAGGATCTCGTCTCGCAGGTCAAGAACCTCGACATGGACGATGTGCGCAAGCAGATCGCGGAGGCTCGCGCCGAGCAGGGCTGACCCACACGCGTCGACGGCGCCCGTCCCCGGCATTCCGGGGGCGGGCGCCGTCGTCTGTACAGCTCCGTGTACCTGCGGCCGGTGTGCCTGCGACTCAGTGCGCCGCGGCGTCCCAGCTGCGGCCGTAACCGACCGAGACCTCGAGCGGCACCGACAGCTCGATGACGGAGTCCATCTTGTCGCGCACGAGCGCCTCGACCTGTTCGCGCTCGGCCTCGACCACTTCGAGCACGAGTTCGTCGTGCACCTGCAGCAGCATCCGCGACCGCAGTCCGGCCTCGCTGAGCGCCTTCTGCACGTCGATCATCGCGACCTTGATGATGTCGGCGGCCGTGCCCTGGATGGGGGCGTTGAGCGCGGCGCGCTCGGCGATCTCCCGGCGCTGCCGGTTGTCGCTGTTGAGGTCGGGCAGGTACCGGCGGCGCCCGTAGAGGGTGGACGTGTAGCCGACCTTGCGGGCCTCCTCGACCACGTTGTAGAGGTAGTCGCGCACGCCGCCGAAACGGGTGAAATAGGCCTCCATCTGCTCGCGCGCCTCGTCGGTGGAGATCTTCAGCTGCTGGGCGAGCCCGTAGGCGCTCAATCCGTAGGCGAGACCGTAGGACATCGCCTTGACGCGGCGACGCAGCTCGGGGGTGACCTCCTCGAGCGGCAGCCCGAACGCCCGCGACGCCACGAAGGTGTGCAGGTCCTCGCCCGTACGGAAGGCCTCGATGAGCCCCTCGTCGGCCGACAGGTGCGCCATGATGCGCATCTCGATCTGGCTGTAGTCGGCGGTGAGCAGCACATCGAAACCGTCGCCCACCACGAAACCGTCGCGGATCCGGCGACCGGCCTCCGTCCGCACCGGGATGTTCTGCAGATTCGGCTCGGTCGACGAGAGCCGGCCCGTCGCCGCGACGGTCTGGTTGAAGGTGGTGTGGATGCGACCGTCGTCGGCGATGGACTTGATGAGTCCGTCGACGGTGGTCTTCATCTTGGTGTGCTCGCGATGCGCGAGCAGGTGTTCGAGGAAGGGGTGGCCCGTCTTGTCGAACAGGTTCTGCAGAGCGTCGGCGTCGGTGGTGTAGCCGGTCTTGGTCTTCTTCGTCTTCGGCATCTCGAGCTCGTCGAAGAGCACCACCTGCAGCTGCTTCGGCGAACCGAGGTTGATCTGCTTGCCGATCACCTCGTAGGCGGCGTTCGCGGCGGCGGCGACCTGGGCCGCGAATTCGGACTGCAGGTCGTGCAGGTGCGTCGAGTCGACGGCGATGCCGGTGGCTTCGAGATCGGCGAGGACCTCGAGCAGCGGCAGTTCCATTTCGGTGAGCAGACGCACCGACTCGATCTCGCCGAGTTCGGTGTCGAGGGCCGCGGCGAGGTCGACGACGGCGCGCGCCGCGAGGATCTGCGCCTCGGCCGCCTGCGCGTCGGCGGCGTCCTCGTCGTCGAGCAGCGAGAGTTGTTGCGCGCCGGTGTCTTCCACCCGCAGCTCACGCTTGAGGTAGCGCAGCGACAGGTCGTCGAGCTTGAACGAGCGCTGCCCGGGCCGCACCAGATAGGCGGCGAGCGCGGTGTCGCTGGTGATGCCGGCGAGCGTCCAGCCGCGTCCGCGCAGCGCGTGGATGGCGAACTTCGCCTCGTGTACGGCCTTCTCCACGGCGGGGTTCGCGAGCCATGCGGCGAGGGCGTTCTCGTCCTCGGGCGTGAGCGCCACCGTGCTCACATAGGCGCCCTCACCGTCGGCCCCGGCGACGGCGATCGCGGTCGCGTCGCCCCCGTAAGGAGTGCCGGTGCCCACCACGGCGAGGCCGTGGCGTCGGCCCGACGGGGCGTGTTCGGCGAGCCAGTCGCCGAGGGCACCCGGCTCGACGATCCCGCCGCGCACCTCGAAGCCCTCCTCGGCCTCGGGTTCGGCCGACGAGAGCGTCTCGAACAGCCGGTCGCGCAGCACCTTGAACTCGAGGTCGTCGAACAGGCGGTGGATGCGGTCGCGGTCCCACGGTGCGAGGGCGAGTTGTTCGGGGGTGTACGGCACGGCCACGTCGCGCACCATCTCGGTGAGCTGGCGGTTGAGCAACACGTTGGACAGGTTCTCGCGCAGCGCGTCGCCGGTCTTGCCGCGCACCTCGTCGACGCGGTCGACGAGTCCGCTCAGACTTCCGTACTCGCGGATCCATTTCGCCGCGGTCTTCTCGCCGACGCCGGGGATGCCGGGCAGGTTGTCGCTCGGGTCGCCGCGCAGCGCCGCGAAGTCCGGATACTGTTCGGGGGTGAGTCCGTACTTCTCCTCGACCGCCTCGGGGGTGAAGCGCGTCAGGTCGGAGACACCGCGCCGCGGATACAGCACCGTGATGTCGCCGTTGACGAGTTGGAGCGCGTCGCGGTCGCCGGTCACCACGAGCACCCTGAATCCCTGGGCGTGCGCCTGCGTCGCGAGCGTGGCGATGATGTCGTCGGCCTCGTAGCCCTCGATCGCCATGACCGGGATCCCCATCGCGCCGAGGACGTCCTTGGTGAGGTCGATCTGCCCCTTGAAGTCGTCGGGTGCGGCGCTGCGCTGGGCCTTGTAGGCGGCGAACAGTTCGGCGCGGAAGGTCTTGCGGCTGACGTCGAATGCCGCCGCGACGTGGGTGGGCTGCTCGTCGCGCAGCAGGTTGATGAGCATGGAGGTGAACCCGTAGACCGCGTTCGTGGTCTGCCCGCTGTGGGTCTTGAAGTTCTCGGCGGGCAGCGCGTAGAACGCGCGGAACGCGAGGGAATGGCCGTCGAGGAGCAGCAGGGTCGGGCGGTCGTCGGTGGCCGCGGTGGACGTCGCGGAAGTGGATGCACGGGTCACGCGTGCCAGTCTAGGGACCGAGGACGACAGCGTCGGCCACACCGCCCGACCATTGCCTCTCCGGTATGTGCGAACACTCGTTGTCCGAAGAAACGAGACCGAAACGTCCGGGTGATCCAATTTTTCCCGTGGACGTGCGATCCAGCCGCTAGAGTCCCCTGTCACGACACCGTAGTCCGGCGTCATCGCAGTTGACGATGATGCCCCGGGCGCAGTGCCGCGCTCGATGACAGCGCACCAACCGGGAGGACCTGCGTGGCCCCTATCTCGGGATGTCGGCGACGACCGACCTCGACCCTCCACCGATCGGTCCGCGCCGCACTCGTCACGCTCGCGAGTGTTCTGTTCGTCCTCGTCGGCGCCGGCCTCTCCTCCGCCCAGGACCCACCCGACCCACCCTCACCGCCCGCGAACACGGCACCGGCCGCACCCGACGAGGAATCCGCGGAGGGGGTGACCGTCCGCGGAACGCTCAACAATGCCGGCGAACGACTCGACGGTGTCGTCGTCCGTGCGACCACCGAGGGCGGCGAGGTGGTCGCGGAAACCGAATCGGCCGACGGTGGGCGCTGGGAGCTCACCGTTCCGCCGGGCACCTACGTCTTCGAGGTCGACACCGAGAGCCTGCCCGACGACGTCACCGTCCAGACATCGGTGACCCGCGACGTGGCGCCGGGACGGGCGAACACCGTGATCTTCTCGTTCGGGGAGGCGCGCACCGGATCGACCGTGGCATGGGGCGAGACACTGGTGCGCACCATCGTCGACGGTCTGCGTTTCGGTCTGGTCATCGCGATCGCCGGGGTGGGCCTGAGCCTCATCTTCGGCACGACGGGCCTGACGAACTTCGCCCACGGCGAGCTGGTGACCCTCGGCGCGGTCGCGGCGTGGATCTTCAACGTCACCCTCGGTGTCCAGCTGATACCGGCGACGATCCTGGCAGTGATCGTCGGCGTCGTCATCGGCCTGCTCAACAACGCCCTCATCTGGGCCCCGCTGCGGCGGCGCCGCACCGGCCTGATCGCCCAGCTGGTGGTGTCGATCGGGCTCGCGATCTCGTTGCGCTATCTCATCCTGGCCTTCTACTCCGACCGCACCCAGCCGTTCGACGACTACCAGGCACAACAGCAGCTCGTGTGGGGGCCGATCGCGATCACCCCGGTCAATCTCGCATGCATCGTGATCAGCCTGGTGGTGCTCGTCGGCGTCGCCCTGCTGCTGCAGCGCACCCGGATCGGCAAGGCGATGCGTGCCGTGGCCGACAACCGCGACCTCGCGGCGTCGTCGGGAATCGACGTCGAACACGTCATCCGGTTCGTGTGGGGGCTCGGGGGTGGGCTCGCCGCGCTCGGTGGGGTGCTGTTCGGCCTGTCGGAGCTCGGCGGCCGCGTGCAGTGGGAGATGGGATTCAAGCTGCTCCTGCTCATGTTCGCCGGCATCATCCTCGGCGGCCTCGGCACCGCCTACGGCGCGCTGGTCGGCTGCGTCGTGGTGGGTCTGCTGGTCCAGCTGTCCACCCTCGTCATCAACCCGGACCTGAAGTACATCGGCGGTCTGCTCGTCCTCATCGTCATCCTGGTCATCCGCCCCCAGGGCATCCTCGGCAGTCGGACAAGGATCGGGTGACCCATGGATATCGTTGCGGTACTCCAGGTTTCCTTCGCCCAGCTCATAGGCCCGTCGGCGATCTTCTACGCGCTGCTCGCGATCGGCCTGAACCTGCACTACGGCTACGCCGGTCTGCTGAACTTCGGCCAGATCGGGTTCGCGCTGCTGGGCGCCTACGGCGTGGGCATCATGACCGTCACCTACGACCAGCCGTTGTGGGTGGGCATCCTCGTCGGCCTCGCGCTGGCAGGCGTGCTCGCGCTCGTCCTCGGCATCCCCACCCTGCGTTTGCGGGCCGACTATCTCGCCATCGCGACGATCGCCGCGGCGGAGATCCTGCGCCTGGTGTTCCGCTCGACCGCGTCCGACTCGGTGACCGGATCCACCCGCGGCCTGTGGGGATTCGCCGACCCGTTCACCTCGCTGAGCCCGTTCGATTCGAGTCGCCAGTACAACCTGCTCGGTATGCGGTTCTACGGCGACGACCTGTGGGCGATGGTCGTCGGCTGGACCCTCGTGCTGTTGTTGTGCGGGCTGGTCTACCTCCTCTCCCACAGTCCGTGGGGGCGGGTCCTCGAGGCGGTGCGCGAGGACGAGGACGCCGCCCGAGCACTCGGCAAGAACGTCTTCGCCTACAAGATGCAGGCCCTGGTGCTCGGCGGCATGATCGGCGGTCTCGGCGGCGTCTTCAACGCCCTGCAGACCAAATCGATCAACCCCGACTTCTACTCGACCGCGCAGACCTTCTTCGCGTTCGGCGCGCTGATCCTCGGGGGTGCGGGAACGGTCTTCGGACCGGTGCTCGGCGCCATGGTGTTCTGGTTCCTGCTCACCCTCCCGGACGCCTTCCTCCGCCAGGCGATCGCCGGACCCGACCCGCTGCTCCCCCTCACCGAACAACAGGTCGGCGCGATGCGGTACGTGCTGCTCGGCATTCTCATCGCGGTGATGATGGTCTTCCGGCCACAAGGCATCCTGGGAAGCAAGCGGAAGGTGCAACTCGATGCCTGACACGATCCGACCCGACCCGAAACCGCCGCGCACGGTCCTCGGCACCGACGAACGCGCCGCACTGTTCGCCGGTGTCGACCGCACCCCCGGCGCCGCCAAACCCGACCCGATCCTCGTCGTCGACGATCTGTGCCGCACGTTCGGCGGCCTCAAGGCCGTGGACGTGGGCCATCTCGAGATCCAGCGCTCGTGCATCACCGGCCTGATCGGCCCGAACGGTGCCGGCAAGACCACCTTGTTCAATCTCCTCACGGGCTTCGACCGGCCCTACACGGGCACCTGGGCGATGGACGGCGTCCCGCTCGGCCGCCTCCACCCCCATCAGGTGGCGCGGCGCGGGATCGTGCGCACCTTCCAGCTCACCAAGGCCCTGTCGAAGATGACGGTCCTCGACAACGTCCGTCTCGGCGCCCGGCACCAGACCGGCGAGCGCATGGCCGGCGCACTGCTGCCGTGGACATGGCGCCGCCAGGAACGCGAGATCACCACGCGCGCACACGAGCTGCTCGACCGTTTCGGTCTGGCCACGAAGGCCGACGACTTCGCCGGTTCACTGTCCGGCGGTCAACGCAAGCTGCTCGAGATGGCCCGTGCGCTGATGACCGAGCCGACCGTCGTCATGCTCGACGAGCCGATGGCCGGCGTCAATCCGGCGCTCACGCAGAATCTGCTGGGACACATCAAGACCCTGCGCGACGACGGGACGACGGTGGTGTTCGTCGAGCACGACATGGACGTCATCCGCGACATCTCAGACTGGGTAGTGGTGATGGCGCAGGGTTCGGTGATCGCGGAGGCACCGCCGGACGCCCTGTCGTCCGATCCGGCCGTGGTCGACGCCTATCTCGGCAGTCACCACGACCAGGCACTCGAATTCGACGACGAGGGCAATCCCGTGGGCGCGACCGCCGAACTCGCCGACGCCCTCGCGGACGCGGAGGCACAGACCCTCGAGGCCGGCGGTGATCTGTCCGACCCCGAAGCCGGAGGCGATCCGTCCGATCGCACTGCCACGTCCACGGACGCGACGGCCACGAGACTGGAGAAGCCGTGAGCGACAACATCCCTCCCGCGTCCACCACGACGACCACGGGGACGACGCCGGCGGAACGTGCCGCGACCCCGGAAGAACATGCCCGCCTCGCGACCGGCGCCCTCCTGCGCGCCGACGATCTCGTGGCCGGTTACTTCCCCGGCGTCGACATCCTGCGCGGCTGCAATTTCTACCTGCGCGACGGTGAGATCGTGGGCATCATCGGCCCGAACGGAGCCGGCAAGTCGACCCTGCTCAAGGCGCTGTTCGGCCTCATCCCCATCCGCAGCGGTACCGTCACGCTCGGCGGGGACGCGATCACCTCGGCGCCCGCGCACATCCTGGTGCGCAAGGGTATCGGCTACGTGCCGCAGACGCAGAACGTGTTCCCCTCACTGACCATCGAGGAGAACCTCGAGATGGGAATCTATCTGCGCCCGAAGGACTTCGATAAGCAGTTCGAGCGGGTGGCGTCGTTGTTCCCCTTACTGGCCGAGCGCCGGAAGGTCAAGGCGGGGGCGCTCTCCGGTGGGGAGCGGCAGATGGTCGCGATGGGCCGCGCACTGATGATGGAGCCGTCGGTGCTGCTCCTCGACGAGCCGTCCGCGGGACTGTCGCCGATGTTCCAGGACGAGGTCTTCATCCGCTGCAAGAAGATCAACGCGGCGGGGGTGTCGATCATCATGGTCGAGCAGAATGCTCGTCGCTGCCTGCAGATCTGCGATCGCGGATACGTCCTCGACCAGGGCCGCAACGCGTACACCGACACCGGCAGCAATCTCATGCACGACCCGAAGGTCGTGGAACTGTATCTCGGTACCCTCGCCGGCAGCCGGGAGAAGCGGAAGGGGTGACCGCCCACCGGCGATCACCCCTTCGCTCACGACCTGCGGGTCACTCCCCCACCACGATGTAGTCCTCGGTGGTCAGGGTGTTGTCGGGGCCGAACACGAGTCGGCCGTACGAGCCCACGCCGGGTTCGCCCGCGTCCACGAAGGTGAGTTCGCCGGTGGCACCGTCGTAGTCGATGTCCTGATCCGCGCGGAGAAGGTCGAGGCACTGCTGGTAGCTGGTGCACTTCTCCCCGTCACGGGTCACCGAGTTGATGTTCGCGGCGATGTCCACCCCGGCGGTCGACCCTGCCTGTTCCGCCGCCAGCGCCGAGACGATCACGGCGTCGTAGGACTCACCGGCGTAGTTGAAGTCGATCAGGCCCGGGTCGACGCCGAGCAGTCGCTGCTGGAACTCCTCGCCGGTGTCGGTCAGCGGCGTGGTGCCGGCCATGCCGTCGAGCAGCCCTTCGGCGACGTTCTCGCCCAGCGCGTTCCCCATGTTGCCGTCGACGCCGAAGACCGCCATGCCGTCGGACGGGCCGATGCCCACCTCGTGCATGCGGGTGATGATCTTCGCCGACTCCTCGAAGCCGATGAGCGCCACGGCATCCGGTGCGAAGTTGGCCACCTGGTCGACCTCCGCGTTGAACGACTGCGCGTTGGGGTCGTAGATGATCTTCTGGATCTGGTCCTCCGGGATACCGGCGTCGACGAGGTTGTTCACGGTGTTCTCGGCGAGACCGGTGCCGTACGGATCGTTCAGCGCCAGGATCGACACGCGCTGCGCCCCGTCCTCGGCGATCAGCTGCGCGAGCGCCTGCGCCTGGAGCACGTCGGTCGGGGCGGTGCGGAAGTACAACCCGCGGTCGGCGTAGCAGACGAACTGGTCGGAGGTGTTCGCCGGCGAGAACTGCACCACACCGGCACTGACGATCTTGTCGATCACCTTGAGCGAGACCGACGACGAGGCGGCACCGACGATCACCTGGGTGCCGTTGGCGAGATGCCGATCGACGGTGGTGTTCGCGGTGTCGGTCGTCGTGTCCCCGGAATCGCCCGGGAACAGTTCGACCGGCTGGTCGAGAACGCCGCCCGCGGCGTTGATGTCGTCGACGGCGAGCCGGACGGCAGCGACCTCCGGCGGTCCGAGGAAAGCGAGACTGCCGGTCTCGGGGAGAATCGTGCCGATCTTCAGCGGTCCCGTGGCGGGAGTCGCCCCTGCTGTGGCCTGCTGTGGTTCGCAGTCGGTCTCGACGGTCGTCGCAGCCGCCGACCCCTCGTCACCGGCCGACGTACCGGATGCCGAATCGTCGCTGTCCGAACCACACCCGGCGAGGGCGAGCGTCGCAGCACCGAGTACCGCTACGGCGCGGACCAGAGTCCGTCTTGCCATTCAACTCTCCTTCGAACGCCTGACACCGCATCCGGCGGATTCCGGATGTGGTCGAAACATAGCGGTCCGAAGCACCCCGCGAACCGGGCCGAAATCCTTGTGATACGACCGTTATCTGCAGGGCGGAGATTTGATGTGGCGGTAACGCGACGGGACGCCGTGAGCACGCGAAACCGGTTCGCGCGCCTAGCCGGAGGTGTCGTCTCCGAGGGTCTCGAGGACGACCACCGCGACCTGTTTCATGGTGGTGCGGCGGTCCATGGCGGCGCGCTGGATCCAGCGGAACGCCTCCGGTTCGGTCATGGCGTGCTTCTCCATGAGCAGTCCCTTGGCCCGGTCGACGAGCTTTCGGGTCTCGAAGCGCTCGTTGAGCCCCTGCACCTCGCGTTCGAGCTCGCGCAGCTCGGAGAAGCGGCTGACGGCCACCTCGATGGCGGGCACGAGATCGCTCTTCGAGAACGGCTTGACGAGATAGGCCATGGCACCTGCATCGCGGGCGCGTTCGACGAGTTCGCGCTGACTGAAGGCTGTGAGAATAACCACAGGGGCGATACGACGCTGCGCGATCTCGGAGGCGGCGTCGATGCCGTCGCGGCGCGGCATCTTGACGTCCATGATCACCAGGTCGGGCCGGAGCTCCTCGGCGAGTTCGACGGCACGCTGCCCGTCGCCGGCCTCGCCGACCACTTCGTAGCCCTCCTCGCGCAGCATCTCGACGAGATCGAGCCTGATCAGGGCCTCGTCTTCCGCTACGACGACCCGACGAGGAGTTGGTGTGCTGTCGTGCGGCGCGGAGGTCATGGTCGGGCCTTCCCCTCGGTACTGGCGGTCCCCGGTGCAGGGTGGAACGTAAGAAGGGTACCGGTGCGCGCCCGCTTCGCCCGATCCTCTACAGTGGTGTCCGCAATGCCCCCGTATCCCAATTGGCAGAGGAAACGGATTCAAAACCCGTCCAGTGTGAGTTCGAGTCTCACCGGGGGCACCACTTTTCGGCTCACGCCACACGGTCGGAGCACGCGTTCCGCATCCCGCCGATTCCCGCTCCGCTGTCGTAATGTTCCGGCGTGAGCATCTGGGTTCCTGTCGTCGTTGCACTCGTCACCGGGGTGGTGTCGTGGGCCGTCGTGCGCCTGTCACGCGAGCTGTCCCGCCGAAACCTCCGGACCCGGATCGCAGCCGATCTGGCCATCTACAACGGACTCGGCGACGAATTCCGGAAGCGTCCCCTGCGGGAGAGCGTCGACGCCCGGCTGTGGCAGCTCGCGGCCCAGTCGATGCCGTTGGCGCCGGGATCGCGCCCGAAACCCCGGATCCGCAGGATCCTGGCACTGATCGCAGTGGTACTCGTCGCCGTCGGAGCGCTCGTCTTCCTCGAACTCGTCCTGGGCATCCGGGAGGACGACTCGGCCCGGATGGCGCTCGCGCTGCTGGCCGGCGCCGTGGTCGGGTTCTCGATACCCGGTCTGTCCGCCGATCCGGCGGAGTTGCAGGAGCGGCAGCTCATCCGGGCGTTGCGGGAGCGACGGGCCATGGAGCAGCTGCAGAACGGGCAGAGTTCCTCCACCGGCACTCCCCCGGACCTGGCGGAGACCGCGTAGCTACGATTCTCCGGGTGACCGGTTACGACGAGTTCGACATGTTCGGGGGCCTCGACCCCGCGTCCCTGCCGCTGCGCCAGCAGCAGATCCTGGCCGCGATCCGCGACTGGATCGTCGCGGAGGGGTCGTCGCCGAGCACCCGGCAGATCGCCGAATCGGTGGGTCTGCGGTCGACGTCGACGGTCTCGAAGCATCTGAAGAGCCTCGAGGACAAGGGTTTCCTCCGCCGCGGCACCGGTGTGGCCCGACAGCTCGACGTGCGCCCCTTCCTCGGCGCCTCCGGTGGTGAACGGGCGTCCGACGACACCGTGACCGTGCCGGTCGTGGGCGACATCGCCGCGGGCGCACCGATTCTCGCCGAGGAGCACATTGACGACATGCTCACGCTCCCCCGCGATCTGGTCGGCTCCGGCACCGTCTTCGCACTGCGCGTGCGCGGTGACTCGATGGTCGACGCGGCGATCTGCGACGGCGACACCGTGGTGGTGCGGCGCCAGCACGAGGCCCATTCCGGTCAGATCGTCGCGGCGATGATCGACGGCGAGGCGACTGTCAAGGTGTATCGGCGCCGAGGCGGCCACGTCCACCTCGAACCGCGGAACTCCGCCTATCCCGTCCTCGACGGCGACGAGGCGGTGGTGCTGGGCACCGTGGTGTCCGTCATGCGCCGCATCTGATCCCTGCCGAGATCAGCGGCAGATCGGATCGGTGATGACCGGCGGTAGTCCGTCGAGGAGATCCTGCGCGGGCGGCCCGAGGAGCGGATCGCCGGCGAGCCAACCCAGCGGCGGGCAGTCCTGCAGGAGCGGGCCGGTCTCCGGTCCGGGTCGAAGAGGACCGGTCTCCGGTCCGGGTCGAAAAGGACCGGTCTCCGGTCCGGGCGGCATCCCTTCGGTGAACGCGCCGAGGACGTGTTCGGAGAGCTGCCCTGCCGATCCGTAGGTCGACGCCGCGACGGAGAAATCGGCACCGAACGAGGCGGAGGCGTGGAACGAGCGGTCGTCGCTCCATCCCCACTTCGTCCCGATGACACCGGCGATCAGCGCCGTCCCGTAGTTCTGCGGATATCCGTCGGCCGCGGTGTCGTAGGCCCTGGCCATCGCAGCGAGCACCGGCGAACCGGGATCGGTGCGCTTCTTCGTCTCGAGATAGGTGACCATGTCGTGCGTCGACGTGGTGCCGACACCCCAGTAGCCGGGCACGTAGGTGTCGGTGAGCCCGAACTCCGCCGCGGTCGACGAGATCGCCTGCGGGTATTTCGCGTGCAGGCGGTCGGCGATCGCGTCGTTCGACGACCGGATCATCTCGGTCGCGTCGGCGTGGTCCGCGGGGTCGCCGTAGGTGAGGACGTACTCGGCCAGATACATCTTGACGATCGACACACCGGCACGGGACTCGTGTTCGTTCGCGGTGCCGGCGCGCACACCGGTCGGGGTGTGCGCGAACGAGATCTGGGTACTGCTCGGAGCAGCGATCGCGCCGGTGTCGTCCACGATCGGCGCGGGTGCTGCGGAGGCGATGTGACCGCCGAGGGCGGTGAAGGTGGCTACGGCGAGGGCTGTCGCAATCGGGCGCATGCGGACGGTTACCCCGAACCGGACGCGCGTAACGGCCGCGACCTGCACCCGACCGTTCCTGTCGGTGCTCGCCACTACAGTTCGGCCGTCCGGGGATCGCTCCGGACCCAGCGACACGAAACGGATCCACCATGTCGATGCCCGCCACTCCGCCCACTCGTCGACCGTGCCGATCTTCCGTCCCGGTGCGTCCCGCTCGCGGACCGAGCGCCCGGGCCGTCGCGTGCCGGACGACGATCCCGTTCGGGCGCGACAACGACGGCACGCCCGTCTCGTGGGATCTGTCCGCCGGCCGACACCTGTTGATCCGACGCGACGAGCGCCGCTCGTCGCCCAGCGTGTCGCTCGACCTGATCGCGATGACGACCCTGACCGGCGGCACCCACGACCTGGTGGTCGTCGATCCGCACCGTCGGCATCGCTGGCTCGGCGGATCCGCCTCGCTCCCCACGGGGCCGTGCTGTTGGGCCACCACCGCCGAACAGATCACCGGCGTGGTCGCCGAACTCGACTCCCCGGTCGTCGGACCCCCGCGCGTGCTGCTCGTCGCCGATCTCGCCGCAACCGTCGCAGCGCTCGACGACGAGGGGCGCGCCCGGCTCGCCCGGGTCGCCGCGGACGCACGCGAGCACCAGTTGCTGCTAGTCGCCACCACCGCCGACACGAATCCCCGCTGGTATCCCGAGGGGCTGATCGACGCGTTCGACGACATCGTCGCGCGACGGCACGAGGAGAGACCGTCCTTCGGCCTCCGATGATCGCTCGATCGGCCGAGGGAGTACTCGATCGACACCCGGCAGTACTCGATCGACACCCGGCAGTACTCGATCGACGCCGAAAAAACTGATCGAACCGCCGCGATCGGCGCATTCGTCCTGGGGTGGTTCTTCGTCGTCCAACGCGCCGCCAGTTTCATCACCGATCCCGAGGGGACCCTCCGGACTCGGACGCACGCGATCAACCCTGATCACGCGGTGTTTCGACGAGACCTTCCCGGATCCGTTCCGTCCACGCGTCGACGTCGACCCAGTCCCGGGCATCGCCGTAGTGTCCGCCCATCAGCCGGAAGACGATCCGCCCGATTCCGGCCCAGTCGCCCGAAGCGATGACACCGGCGAAGAAACGGTGATCACGCACGTCGGCGACCGAACGGAGGTTCTGCACCGCCCGAGGTTCCGGGGTGACCCGCCGCAGATATGCGGCCACCCGGGGCGAGAGGATCGTGCTGGTCGCTCCGACCGACGAGACGGAGAACGCCCACACCGGTCGTCCTACCGGCTCGGCGCATAGCCGATGGATCGCATCGGAAGCCTCGGGGAGCCACTGGCCGTTGTGGATCGCGCTTCCGACGACCAGCGCCTCGTACGTTCGCACCGACGCGATATCGCCGAGCGCGCGGAGTTCCACGGCACCGCGGCTTTCCAGTCCCGCAGCGATGCGTTCGGCGATGCCCCGCGTCGACCCTCGGGCGGTCGCGTAGCCGATCAGGACGGACATGGCGGAGCCTTTCGGCAGTGGGTGACGGCGCCGGGTGCAGTCTCCAGTGTGAGGAACGGCGTGCGCGGCACACGAGAGTCTTCGGTCACTTCCTGCGGGCAGGTCGGGACCGTCGACTCTTGTGCGACCGACCGGTCCGAGCGTGTACTGGCAGGGTCCCGGAACGGCAGGATCCCGGAAACAGCAGTGTCCCGAAACGGCCGTGCCCGCAGCTCGGACAGGCAGCGAGGTGATCGTGATGACAGCACACCACCCCATCGTCGCCGGAGTGGACGGATCGAGAGCGTCCCTGCAGGCCGTGGGCTGGGCAGCTCGCGAAGCGGAACGTCGCCGGCTCCCGTTGTCGTTGGTCACCATAGTGTCGGTCCGCAACACCTTCGGTGTCCCGATCGGCATGCCCGCAGGATTCTTCGAGCAGGAGGAGTCCGAGGGACGCGACATGCTCCTCGACGCCGCCGAATACGCGCGCCGCGCGGCGCCCGATGGTGAGCTGGACATCGAGACCCACCTGTGCACCGGTTCCCCGTCGCTCGAACTGGTGGACCGGTCGAAGTCGGCGTCGATGGTGGTGGTCGGAGCCGGAGACAACCGGTTCGGCTGGGAGCGATTCGGTTCGGTCAGCCGAGCGGTGGTGACGCACACGCACGCCCCTGCCGTGGTGGTCCGCAAACTGCCGCACGTCGACGTCAACGACATCTCCGGTCCTGTGGTCGTCGGCGTCGACGGTTCGGAGCACAGTGTGCGCGCGGTGTCCGCGGCGTTCGAGGAGGCTTCGCTGCGCGGCACCGACGTGGTGGCCGTCCACGCGTGGTCGGACCTCGATGTGCGCGGCCCGTTCCGATTCCGGATCGACTGGGACAGCGTGGAGAACAAGGAGCGGGCGTTGTTGTCGGAGAGTCTCGCCGGGCACGGCGAGGCGTTCCCGGATGTGCGGGTGTACCCGGTGGTGGTGCTGGACCAGCCCTCCCACTATCTTGCGTCGCACGCTGCCGATGCGCAGTTGCTCGTTCTCGGCCGTCGCGGTCGAGGCGGGTTTCCGAGCCTGATGCTGGGATCCACCACATGGGCGCTGCTGCACACGGTGACCTGCCCCGTGATGGTCGTCCCGTAGTGCGCGACCTACAGTCGGCGGTGATCCCCGCCGGTCACGTCCCGTCGCTCCGGGCGCGGTCGAGCAGGATGCGTTGTTCCGCTCGCGCCACCGTCCGTCTCGTCTGCGCCGCGGCGTCGGGCGCGACCGACACGGAGGTGATACCGCGCCGGACGAGATGTTCCGCGAGTTCGGTGCTCGTCGACACGGCCTGACCGCACAGCGACGTCGTCAGTCCCGCGGCCGAGGCCCGCTCGATGATGTGATCGATCGCGTCGAGCACCGCGGGGTCGAGGGTGTCGAACAGGTCCTTGCACACCTCCGAGTCCCGGTCCACCCCGAGCATCAACTGCGTGAGGTCATTGGTTCCGATGGACACACCGTGGATGCCGAGCTTCGCGTATTCCGGCAACCAGTAGATGACCGACGGGACTTCGGCCATGATCCAGCGCTGCAAGCGCTGGTCGGAGCCGAGCGGATGCCGGTCGAGTTGGGCGAGGCAGTCCCGCAGTTCCCAGCGGGTGCGCACGAACGGGATCATCAGGTGCACGTTCGGGTGCGCGCTCCGAACCCGGTGCAGCACATCGAGATCCAGGGAGAACAGTTCCGGATCCCGAATGTACCGGAAGCATCCGCGGTAGCCGATCATCGGGTTCTCTTCGTGGGGTTCGACCTCACCGCCCTCGAGGTCGGCGAACTCGTTGCTGCGCAGGTCGATCGCGCGGTACACGACCGGACGCGGTGCGAACGCCGCCGCGATCCGCGCGAGGCCACCCGCCATCTTCTCCACATATTCGTTGCGACGGCCCTGCGCGATCATGTGCGAGGGATGTTCCCCCGCGAGCGCTTCGGTGATCATGAACTCGGCGCGCAGCAGACCGACGCCGTCGACATCGGTCGCGGCGACCGCCTCCGCGGCGTCGGGGGTGGCGAGATTGACGTAGACCGCTGTGGCCGTGACAGTCTCGGCGGAGAGAGTCGATGTCGCCGGCGCGGAGGTCGTCGCCGCGGGCCGCTCGGCGGTGTGGACCGCCCCGTCGAACACCACACCGACGTTGCCGTCCACGGTGATCAGCTGCCCGTCGTGCAGATCGGTGGTGGCGGTACGTGCACCGACCACGACGGGCTTGCCGAGTTCCCGTCCGACGATGGCCGCGTGGCAGGTGATGCCACCGCCGTCGGTGACGATGCCGCCGGCGCGGCGCAGGATCGGCAGCCAGTCCGGCCGGGTCATCGGTGCCACGATGATCTCGCCGTCGCTCAGGCGCTTCCCGTCGACGAGTTCGTGCAGCACCCGCACGCGGCCGGTCACCGTCCCGGGGCCCGCGCCGAGACCGGTCAGCAACGGTCGTGCCTCGCCGTTGCCGGACGGGGCGGGAGCCGCCGGTTGGTCGAGTGTGGTGATGGGGCGGGTCTGCACGATCCACAACTCGTCGTCGGCGAACGCGAACTCGAGGTCCTGGGGATGCCCGTAGTGTTCTTCGACTCCGGCGGCCAGCCGTGCGACGCGCAGGAGTTGCTCGTCGTCGAGGACCCGGGTGCGGCGCT
>NZ_JBMVFW010000013.1:0-89125 GCF_049538275.1 Rhodococcus sp. AB351 | reverse complement strand
CCTGCACCTACGAACTTAAGGACCCTCATGTCCGAGATGGAGTACCGACTTCCCCAGCAGCGTCGCCTCGTCACCGAGTTGCCCGGCCCGCGCTCGGTCGCTCTGACCGAACGCCGCCACAATGCTGTCGGCGCGGGCGTCGCCTCGTCCGTGCCCGTCTACGCCGCCGACGTCGACGGCGGTGTCGTCGTCGACGTCGACGGCAACTCGCTGATCGACCTCGGTTCCGGTATCGCCGTCACCAGCGTCGGGGGTTCGGATCCCGCCGTGGTGGCCGCGGTGAGCGAGCAGGTCGCGCACTTCACGCACACCTGCTTCATGGTCACCCCTTACGAGGGTTACATCGCCGTCGCCGAGAAGCTCGCCGAGCTCACCCCGGGTGATCATCCGAAGCGCACGGTGCTGTTCAACAGCGGCGCCGAGGCGGTGGAGAACGCCGTGAAGATCGCGCGGGTCGCGACCGGTCGCAGCGCCGTGGTGGTGTTCGACCACGCCTACCACGGCCGCACCAACCTGACCATGGCACTGACCGCGAAGAACCAGCCCTACAAGGAGGGCTTCGGACCGTTCGCGCCCGACATCTACCGGGTCGCGGCGTCCTATCCGTTCCGCGAGGGCCTGAACCACGACGGCACCGAGGTCAGCGGTGAGCAGGCCGCCCGCCGCGCCATCTCGCAGATCGACAAGCAGATCGGGGCGCACAACGTCGCCGCGATCGTCATCGAGCCGATTCAGGGCGAGGGCGGATTCATCGTGCCCGCCAAGGGTTTCCTGCCCGCCCTCGTGGACTGGGCGAAGGCCAACGGCATCGTGTTCGTCGCCGACGAGGTGCAGACCGGCTTCGCGCGCACCGGCGACTGGTTCGCCAGCAACGACGAGAACATCGTCCCCGACCTGATGACCCTGGCCAAGGGCATCGCCGGTGGTATGCCGCTGGCAGCGGTGACCGGTCGCGCCGATCTCATCGACGCCGTGCACGGCGGCGGCCTCGGCGGCACCTACGGCGGCAACCCGGTGGCCTGTGCCGCTGCGCTGGCGACCCTGGACCGTATGGCCGAGCTGGACCTGTGCGGCCGGGCCCGCCGTATCGAGCAGATCGCCACCGACCGGCTGCGTGCGCTGGCGGCCGACATCGACATCATCGGTGAGGTCCGCGGCCGCGGCGCGATGCTGGCCGTCGAATTCGTGCAGCCCGGCACCCGTGAACCCGACCCCGAGGCGACCAAGGCCATCGCCGCCAAGGCACTCGAGCAGGGCGTCATCATCCTGACCTGCGGCACCTACGGCAACGTCATCCGCCTGCTGCCGCCGCTGGTGATCTCCGACGAACTGCTCGAAGACGGTCTCGACGTCCTCACCGCCGCCGTCCGCGAGGTCGCCGGCGCCACGTCCCTTGCAGGAGCAATCCGATGAACCACACCCTTCCCGCCGATGTTCCGACCCGGCTCTGGCTCGGTGGCAAGCTCGCCGATGCCTCGACCGGCGCGACGTTCCCGGTGACCGATCCGGCCACCGGTGCGGTGCTCGCCGAGGTCGCCGACGCCTCGCCGGCCGACGGCCTGCAGGCTCTCGAGCTCGCGAGTGCGGCACAGGCCGAGTGGGCGGCCACCGCACCGCGCACGCGTGGTGAGATCCTGCGCACCGCATTCGAACTCGTGCAGGCCCGCGCCGACGACTTCGCCCGCGTGATCACCCTCGAAATGGGCAAGACCCTGGCCGAGGCGCGCGGCGAGGTGAACTACGGGGCCGAGTTCCTGCGCTGGTTCGCCGAGGAGGCCGTGCGGATCGGTGGTCGAACCGCCACCGCCCCGGCCGGCAACGGACGCATCCTCGTCACCAAGGAAGCGGTCGGTCCCGTGCTGGCCATCACCCCGTGGAACTTCCCGCTGGCCATGGCCACCCGCAAGATCGGTCCCGCCCTTGCGGCGGGCTGCCCGATCATCGTCAAGCCCGCGGCGGAAACCCCGCTGACGATGCTGTTGCTCGGCCAGGTCTTCGCCGACGCCGGTCTGCCGGCCGGCGTGCTGTCCATCCTGCCGACCTCCGATGCTGCGGCGCTGACCGAGCCGTTGATCACCGATTCGCGGATGCACAAGATCACCTTCACCGGTTCGACGGGGGTCGGCAAGCACCTGGTCCGGCAGTCCGCCGACCGGCTGCTGCGCACCTCGATGGAACTCGGCGGCAACGCCCCGTTCCTGGTCTTCGACGACGCCGATATCGACGCGGCCGTCGACGGGGCGATGGCGGCGAAGATGCGCAACGGGGGAGAGGCCTGCACCGCAGCCAACCGATTCCACGTCGCGCGGGCGGTGGCCGAGGAGTTCACCGACAAGCTCACCGCACGCATAGCCGCACTGCAGACCGGCCACGGCCTCGACGAGGGCACCGACCTGGGGCCGCTGATCACCGACCGGCAGCGCGCCACGGTCGACGAACTCGTCCGCGACGCGGTCGAGCGAGGAGCCCGCGTCCGCACCGGCGGGCGGATCCCCGACGGGACGGGCAGCTTCTACCCACCGACCGTGCTCGACCGGGTGCCGGCCGACGTCCGGCTGTTGAAGGAGGAGATCTTCGGTCCGGTCGCGGCGGTCACGATCTTCGACACCGAGGACGAGGCGATCGCCGCCGCGAATGACACCGAATACGGTCTGGCCGCCTACTTCTACACCTGCGACCTCGATCGGGCGATGCGCGTCGCGTCGGCGCTGAAGACCGGGATGGTCGGCGTGAACCGGGGTGTCATCTCCGACGTTGCCGCACCGTTCGGCGGTGTGAAGGAATCGGGCTTCGGCCGGGAGGGCGCCGCCGAAGGTATCGAGGAGTATCTCGACACCAAGTACATCGCCCTGTGAGCGTCTGCCGTCTGCACCCCGAGTCTGCGCAGGGTGCAGACGGCAGCGTGTCGTATCGGAGCCGGTCGGTAGCTGTGACACAGCCGTGGATGCCGACTGCGTGCGGTCGGGCTACGTACGGCCGCGACGGTCGTCGAATCCGTCGGCGTAGCGGAGGCGCTGTTGCGTGCCTACACCAGCCGAGTCACGCCGATGGTGTGATCGGTGGTGAACTCCTCGATCGCCCACTCGCCGTTGAATCGTCCGAGACCGGAGTTGCGTTCGCCACCGAATGCCACGTGTGCCTCGTCCTGAACGGTCATCTCGTTGATGAACGTCATGCCTGCCTCGACCCGATGCGCGAATTGCAGTCCGCGGTCGATGTTCTGCGTGAAGACTGCGCTGGACAGACCGAATTCGTGGTCGTTGGCCAGTTCGAGGGCGTGTGCTTCGTCGTCGGCGCGCAGGACCGCGACCATCGGGCCGAAGATCTCCTCGCGGGCGATCTCCATGTCGGGTGTGACGTCGACGAACACGTGCGGAGGCACGACCCGGCCGTCGATCTTCCCGCCGAGTGCAACGCGTGCTCCGGCGTGCCGGGCCTGCTCGATCTTTTCCTCGAGGCCCTTCAACTGCGAATCGTTGACGACCGGCCCGACCAAAGTGCCGTCTGCGGAGGGATCGCCGTAGGGCACGGCCTGCGCGGCTCGGGTGAACCGTTCGACGAAATCGTCGTACACCGGCGCCTGCACGATGATGCGGTTCACGGCCATGCAGATCTGTCCGGAATGCAGGAACGACCCGGTCACCGCTGCCTCGACGGCCGCGTCGAGGTCGGCGTCGTCGAGGACCACCAGGGGTGCGTTGCCGCCCAATTCGAGTGCCACCTTCTTGAGGTGCTCACCGCCGGTGGCGACCGCACCGACCTGCTTGCCGACCGGTGTCGAGCCGGTGAAGGAGATCAACCGCGGGACGGGATGCTCGACGAAAGCGTCGCCGATCTCCGAACCGGAGCCGATCACCACCGACAACACTCCCGCCGGTAGGCCTGCTTCCTCGAAGATCCGGGCGATCAACAGGCCGCCGGTCACCGGAGTGTCCGAGGCCGGCTTGATCACCACGGCATTGCCCAACGCCAATGCCGGTGCCACCGATCGCTGCGACAGGTGCAGCGGGAAATTCCACGGGCTGATCACCCCGACCACTCCGATGGGCTTGCGGTACACCCGCATCTCACGGTTCGGGGTGTTCGAATCGAAGATCGATCCGTGGACCCGGGACGGGAACGACGCCGCCTCCTGAGTGATGCCGATGGCCAGGGAGACCTCGGTATCGGCCTTGATCCGCGTCGAGCCGGATTCGGCGACCAGCCAGTCGATGATCTCGGCTCGGCGTTGTTCGAGGATCTGCGCGGCGCGACGCAGGACCGCGGCGCGGTCGGCGGGACCGGTCGCGGCCCACTCGGCCTGTGCTGCCCGGGCGGAGGTGTAGGCGGCGTCGACGTCCTCGGCGGAGGCGAGGCGGATCGTGGCGACCACGCTGTCGTCGAACGGGTTGGTGTCGGTCAGGACGCGGTCGGAGCGTCCCTCGCGCCACTGCCCATCGATGAACTGGGAGGCGACCGGCTGCCCGGCGAACGTGGCGGTGGAACCGAGATCTGTTGTTGTCATGGAGAACTCCTCGACGGTAGGTAGGTCAGGGAAAAGCGACGACGGGCTCGAAGGTCGATGCGTTTACCGAATCGTCGAATGTGGTGTTGATCTGTTCGAACAAATAGGCTCCACCTGCCGGTCTGGATGCCGGAGTCCGCACGATGTCCTCGTATCCGAGAACTGCCGACAGCGGCGTCGGATAACACTCGTTGCAGACGATCGCATCTGTGTGGCGTACCCCGCCGGCGACCATTCGAACCCGGAGCTTGCGCCTGGTCGGGACCGGCGACGCAGGAAATGGCGCACGGCTCTCGCGGCTGTGCGCCACGTCTTGCGTTCGATGGACGATGCCTACGAATCGAGCCGGCGATCGTCGAATCTGTCGGCGTGTCCGGCGATGTGAGCGTGCAGTCGCGTGACCGCCGGTGAAGGCGTCCTCGTCCCCGTCGTCAATCCGATGGTGCGATTCGCGATGCCGGCGACCGGCACGGTGACGATTCCGGGGACCGGAGTTTCCGAGCGAGGCAACAGTGCAACCCCGAGGCCCTGGGCGACCAGTGCCCGGATCGTTTCGAACTCGCTGATCTCGAACGCGATGTACGGTTCGAATCCCGCTACAGCGCAGACAGATTCGAGTTCTCTACGGATGTGATAGTCGGGTGGGCTGGCGATGAAGTGATCGCCCGCGAGATCGCGCAGGTCGAGGCGGGCGCGTCCGGCGAATCGATGGGTGCCCGGGAGGTGGAGCAACAGTCGCTGCTGGGCGAGCACGGTGACCGGTAGATCCTCCGGCGGAGGAATGATGACGGCGAGATCGAGCCGGCCGTCCCGAACCATGTCGGCGAGCGCTTCGCCGTGCGCCTGGACCAGGTGCAACCGGACGCCGGGGGCGAGATGGTGGAACTCGGCCAGCAGCGACGGGATGCTCACCGGCCCGAGGGTGAGCGGGAACCCGAAGCGGACGACGCCGTGATCGGGATCGGCGTGCTCACGCACCGTGGCGATCGCACCGTCGAGCTCCCGGACCAGATGCCGGGTGCGTTCGTGCAACTCCCGCCCGGCCGACGTCAACACGACCCCTCGTCCGGATTGCTGGAACAACGCCACACCCACTGCTTTCTCGAGTGCCCGGATGCGGCGACTGACCGAGGACTGGGGAACGTCGAGCAGATCCGCCGCGCGCGTGATGTGGCCTTCGCGCGCCGCGGCGTCGAAGGCGACGAGCAGTGGGGCGACCATTGCGGTCTCGGACGTCATATACCAATCCACATCTGCATGGTAATACCTGCGAAATCTCATTGGACGGATGAATCGGGAAGAGGCACGCTGAAGATCGACAACGGCGAAAGCAGGTGAATGATGGTGAATCGGAAGCACTCTGCCGACGGACCACAGCACGACGACCACGAGTGCGACGCCGTCCTGATCGGCGGCGGCATCATGTCGGCAACACTGGGTGCACTGCTGACACGGCTCGAACCCGATCGGTCGATCCTCGTCCTGGAACGACTCGACGAGGTCGCGGCCGAGAGCAGCGCCCCGTGGAACAACGCCGGCACCGGCCACGCGGGCCTCTGCGAACTGAACTACATGCCCGATCCTGAGGATTCGACCCGGGCCGAGGAGATCGGCCGACAGTTCCGGATCTCACGGCAGTTCTGGGAGTCCCTCGACGAGCCGGACGAGACGACGTTCGTGAACGCGACACCGCACATGAACGTCGTCTTCGGCGAACGCGATGTGGACTATCTACGTCGGCGGCGTGCCACCCTGCAACGCTCGCCGCTGTTCTCCGCAATGGAGTACAGCGAGAACCCCGACACGATCGCCCGATGGGCACCGCTGGTGATGGCAGGTCGCTCGGGGTCCGAACCGGTCGCCGCCACGCGCTACGAGGCAGGCACCGACGTCGACTTCGGTGCCCTGACCCACCGACTGCTGTCGGACGCGCGTCGTCGTGGCGTCGAGCTTCGTACCGGGCACGAGGTCACACGACTGCGCCGCACCACCGACGGGAGGTGGACGGTCTCGGGACGCACGACGACGGGACGGTTTTCGGTCCGATCCCGGTTCGTGTTCGTCGGCGCCGGCGGGTACGCCCTGAAGCTCTTGCAGAAGGCCCGGATCCCGGAGGTGCGAGGTTTTGCCGTCTTTCCCATCGGCGCGCAGTTCCTCCGCACCGGTAATCCCGACGTGGTGTCCCAGCATGCGGCGAAGGTCTACAGCCAGGCCGACGTGGGCGCACCACCGATGTCCGTGCCGCATCTCGACAAGCGGGTCGTCGACGGACGCGAGTGGTTGATGTTCGGCCCGTACGCCACGTTCAGCACCAGGTTGCTCAAACACGGCCGGCTCACCGATCTGTTCACCACCCTGCGCCCACACAACATCGCCCCGTTGGTGGCGGTGGGCCTGCAGAATCTGTCGCTGGTGCGCTATCTCGTCGGCCAACTGCTCGCGTCCCGCGCGCGGAAATTCCGGCAGCTGCAGCGATTCTGTCCCGAGGCACAGCAGTCCGACTGGGAGTTGATCGACGCGGGGCAACGAGCCCAGCTCGTCAAACCCGATCGTCGCAGGGTCGGCGTCCTGACCTTCGGCACCGAGGTCGTGGCGAGCGCGGACGGCAGCATCGCCGGGTTGCTCGGGGCGTCGCCCGGCGCCTCGATCGCTCCATCGGCGATGGTCGAGCTGCTGAGCACGTGTTTCCCGGATGACGTGGCGCGGTGGCGACCGGTGCTCGAACGGATGATGCCCGACCTGTATCGGGAGACCGAAACGACCTCGCGCGCCGAACCGGGCCTCGCCCGCGCTACAGCAGCGGCGAGAAACGGTTCGGCGCGCGAGGATCCGAGCGCCTCGTAGGATTTACGCTCAGGCGGTCTGCAGGAACGGGTAGTCGGTGTAGCCCTCGGCTCCGGACGCGTAGAACAGCTCCGGACGCGGTGCGTTCTCCGGCTGCCCGTCCCGCCAGCGCTCGGCCAGGTCGGGATTGGCGATCAGCGCGCGGCCGACGGCCACGGCGTCGGCGTGCGAATCGTCGATCAGCTGCACGGCCTCGTTGCGGGTGGTCGGCGAGCCGAAGCCGCTGTTGGCGATCACCTTGCCGCCGAAACGCTTCCGGAGTTCCTGGACCAGATCGCCGGTCGGCTCCTTGTGCAGGACCGACAGATACGCCAGGCCCAGGGGCTGCAGGGCGTCGACCAGAGCGCCGTAGACGGCACGCACATCGTCGCGATCGGTCTCGACGGCGTCCTGGATGTTGTGTTCGGGGGAGATCCGCAGCCCGACACGTCCGGCGCCGACCGCCTCCGACACGGCCTTCACGACCTCGACAACGAGGCGGATCCGGTTCTCCACCGAACCGCCGTACTGGTCGTCCCGCACGTTCGATGCGGGGGAGAGGAATTCGTGCAGCAGGTAGCCGTTGGCGCTGTGGACCTCGACGCCGTCGAGTCCGGCATCGATTGCGCGGCGGGCCGAGGCGACGAAGTCGTCGACGACGGAGGGGATCTCGTCGATGGTCAGCGCGTGGGGCACGGGGTAGGGCTGCTTACCCTGCTCGGTGTGCACCTGGCCGTCGACCGCGATCGCGCTCGGCCCGACGACACGCCGGCCACCGTTGACGTCGGGATGCGTGACGCGGCCGCCGTGCATCAACTGCAGCACGATGCGTCCGTCGCGCTCGTGCACGGCATCCGCGACGCGACGCCAGCCGGCGACCTGCTCGTCGGTGACGATGCCGGGCTGACCGACGAAGGCCTGCGATTCGAAGTTCACATAGGTTCCCTCGGCGATGATGAGTCCGGCGCTCGCCCGCTGACGGTAGTGCTCGACGATCAGATCTCCGGGTACACCGGCCGAACCACCACGCAGGCGGGTCAGCGGGGCCATGACGATGCGGTTCGCGAGTTCGAGGTCTCCGAGGGCGACAGGTGTGAACAGATCCATGGGTGGCGCAACCACCCCCACCCCCGACGGCATTCCGGTGCCCGGCCGATTGTGGGATGGGTCATAGCGCCGGGTGGATGGTCACTCCGAGTGTTCGACGGCGGTGACCAGCCGATTCGACCAGTTCTCCAGGTGCTCGACGAACTCCGGTGGCGACGCACCGAGCAGCCGTCCTCCGGACATGCCCACGGCGAAGACCGCCCAGTCCATGCTGTCGGCGTCCACCTCGATCCGGCACCGTTCGGAGTCGATCGCGATCACCTCGGCCCACTGACCGATCCGGCGCCGCACCTCGTGCTCCGGCGCCTCGAGTTCGGCGCTGACCTTCACCTGGGAGCGGCTGCGGATGCCGCGTTCGACGAAGGCCGCGGCATTGCCGCCGGGCAGCTCGCGCTGCCGGAATCGCATCCCGGTGGCGGTGGTCTCGGCCATGCGGTCGAGCCGGAAGCTGCGCCAGTCACCACGGTCGAGGTCGTAGCCGACGAGATACCAGCGTCGCCCGAGGGAGACGAGCTGCCGGGGTTCGACGCGCCGGCTCGTCGTGGTGCCGTCGGCCGCGGTGTACTCGAAGACGATGCGTTCGTCGTCGCGGCACGCGCGCGCGACGGTGACGAGTTGCTGTGAATCGGTCGCGCGGGTCGCCCAGGGGGTGTCGGCGGAGACCGTCGCCGCATCGAGCGCCTCCACCTGGCGTCGCAGCCGCGGTGGCATCACCTGGATGACCTTGGCCAGCGCGCGCACGGAGATCTCGGCGATCCCGGTGATCGAGGTCTGGGCCGCGGTGAGTAGGCCGACCGCGAGCGCGACCGCTTCGTCGTCGTCGAGAGCCAGTGGTGGCAACGACGCGCCCGGCGCGAGCTGGTACCCGCCACCGACCCCACGATCGGACCGCACCGGATATCCGAGATTGCGGAGCCGTTCGATGTCGCGGCGGAGGGTGCGCAGCGAGACGCCCATCCGGTCGGCGAGTTCGGCGCCGAGCCAGTAGCGGTGGGTCTGCAACAGCGACAGAAGCCGCAGGGTGCGGGAGCTCGTGTCGGACATGACCTCATTCTTCCGCACCTGCGGACCTATAAGTGACAGGAACTGGCACCAATGGCTCGTAGCGTAGTTCTTGCCGGATCACGACGACGAGGAGCACCCGATGACCGAGACCACCACCACCCGGAACGCCACCCCGACCCTCGACCAGGAACGCCGCGATCTGCTGTCGGGCCTCGCCCACGCGCGGCACTTCCTGCGGTTCACGGCCCGCGATCTCACCACCGAACAGGCGTCGCAACGAACGACGGTGAGTGCCTTGACGATCGGCGGACTCATCAAGCACGTCACCGAGGTCGAGCGGGGATGGGCGGATTTCCTCGTGGTCGGAGCCGACTACATGGAGAAGGATTTCACCGAGTGGACCGAAGAGGATTTCGCCGAACACGACAAGGTCTTCCAGCTGCAGCCCGGTGAGACCCTCGAAGGAGCGCTGCGCGCCTACGACGAGGTCGCCGCCCGGACCGACGAGCTGGTACGCACGCTGCCGTCGCTGGACGTCGTCCACGAACTTCCCAAGGCACCGTGGAACACCGAGGACGCCTGGTCGGTGCGTCGCGCGCTGCTGCACATCGTCGCCGAGACGACGCAGCACGCCGGCCACGCCGACATCATCCGCGAATCCCTCGACGGATCGAAGTCGATGGGGTGAACCGGAGGTCGCGCTAGCGCCGGCCGGTGTCGCGCATCAACTCGGCGAGCTCCGTGCGGTCGGAGACGTCGAGTTTGGTGCACGCCCGGTAGATGTGCCCCTCGACGGTGCGGACCGACACCACGAGCCGGTCGGCGATCTGCCGGTTGGACAGCCCGGCGGTGACCATCGCGGCGACCTCCCGTTCCCGGCTGGTCAGGGGGAGCGGGCGAGCCGCCTCGTCCAGCGCCGGCGACGAGGCGTGATCGCATCGCGCGGCCAGTGCCGCGGCCGCGGCGGCGGCTTCGACGGATCGTCGGGTGTCGCCGTGGTCGCGGTAGGCGAGGGCGGCCAGGGCGTGGGCATCGGCGGCGTCGGCGAGGGCCCCGAGCGCCTCGAAGGTCTCCGCGGCCGCGGTCAGTCCCCGGCCGTCCGCCTCCGCGGAAGCGGTGGCGTGGGCCGCCATGGCGGCGACGAGACGTCCGTCGCACTGCTCGGTCAGTGCCGAGAGTCGTTCCGCGGTGGTGCGATCCCCGAACCGGGTGGCGGTGTGCAGGGCGATCGCCTCGACGGCGAACTGATCGTGCCGTGCCGCGATCTGCGCCGCCTCTCGGGCCGAGGTGATCGCGTTCGTGGTCTCGCCGCGCGCCGCGGCGAGCCATGCCTCTGCGATCCGGAGTTGCGGCTCGAAGACGGCGACGTGCAGGCCGCTGCGCGAGGTCGCCTGGGCCAGAGCGGCATCCGCGTCGTTGACACGCCCGAGTACGGCGTAGCCGTGTGTGAGGGCGAGGTACGCCGGCACGTTCCAGGAGACGGTGGCAGCCCGGTCGTCCACCTGGAGCGCGGCGACGGCCTGTTCGAGGCGGTGCACGGCGTGCACGAACCGCCCGCGCGCGGTGTCGACGACGCCGAGCAGGATGTTCGCCAGCCCCCACGCGAGATACTGGCCTATCGACGTGACGGTCCCGTGGGCGTCGGCGGGACCACGCATCGCGCTCTCCCGATAGGTCTCGGCCCGACGCTCGGCCTCGTCGAGGCTCCCGGTGAGGAGCAGTGCGAGGACCTCGCCCAGTCCGGCGGGATAACGCAGCAGGCCGTCGACCTGATCGGCGACTGCTGCGCAGCGCGCCGCCATGGCTGGGACCTCGTGACCACGTCCCATCACCGCGAGGGCCAGTCCGCCGCCGAAGAACGCCCACTCGACGGCCCAGGGGAGCGCGGTTTCGGTGGCGAGGACGCGATGGGCGAGGGTGAGTGCATCGCGGGGACGCCCTTCGTACACCGCGCATCCGCAGTCGATCGCGTCGACCACCGACCCCAGGTGGGGCCGCGTCACCAATTCGCGGAGGGTCGCGAGCACCTGCTGGGCCTCGGCGGCGTTACCCATCCCCCAGAACAGATTGGAGATGCGGGTCGCGCCCCATCGCACGAGCTCGCTCTCGTCGAGGGTGCGGGGATCGAACGAGGCGAGCACGGACTCCGCCTCACTGATTCCACCCAGCCACACCAGTGCGCGGGCGAGGAGATCGGCGGCCGAGAACGTCCCCGTGGCATCGAACGCCGCGCGTGCGAGACGTTCGGCGAGCGGTGCGTCGCCCAGGGCGATCGCATCGTGAGCCGCGGTCTCGAGCAGTTCGGGGTCGACGGACCGGCTGCTGTCCAAGGAGAGCTCGGCCAGACGGATCCGGTCGGCCGGGCCTCGCTGGACGCGTGAACCCAGCGCCTCGACAAGCTGCCCCCGGATCCTGCGACCCGCGACCCGGCCCACGCGGCGGCGCACGACCTCACCGAAGAGGGGATGGGTGTAGCGGACGCGATAGTTGCGGTTGTCGTCGACGACGTCGATCAATCCACGTCGTTCGGCTTCCTCGACCGCGTCGTCACCGGCGAGACCGCAGAGGATCTCGAGGTCGAGCGGTTCGCAGAACGCCAACAGCTGCAGGGCCTGCAACACCTCGGGCGTGAGGTGGTCGATGCGATGTTCGAGGAGTGAGGCGAGCTCGGAGGTGACGGCGGTGCCGCCCCGGAGCTGCCACACGTTCCCCACCCGGCGGAGCGTGCCGGCCTCACGGGTCCCGACCACGAGGTGGTGGACGAACAGCGCGTTCCCACCCGAAGCCTTCCAGATCAGGTCGGCGCTCAACTCCTCCAGGGGTCCACCGAGCACGGTCTCGATGAGATCGATGCACTGCTGCCGGGTGAACGGTGACAGCTCCAGGCGGATGAGATGGCCGTCCTTCCACAGGGAGGTGACGGCGTCGGGCACGACTTCGCCGTTGCGGACCGTAGCGACCGTGTGGACCGCGTGATCGAGGGCGAGCTGATGGAGGAAGGTGGCCGAGAGTGGATCGAGCAGGTGGGCGTCGTCGACCCCGAGGACGAGCCGTGCGCGATCGGAGCCGTGTTCGCCCAGCAGGGCCTGTCGTGCAGCGGCGAGGAAGGCGACGGGGTCGCTGGCAGGGGGAGCTTCGATGAGGTGCGCGAAGGCACCCAGAGGGATGCTCCGAGCGGATTCCGTTCCCGCGATCCAGCGCACCGGGGCGGACAGCGAGTCGGTGGCCATACGGGCCAGGGTGGTCTTCCCGACTCCGGGATCTCCGGTGAGGACCACACCGCCTCGGTCGTGGTCCGTCAGGGCCGCGACAATGATTTCCAGTTCCCCCCGCCGCTGAATCAGTGGCCAGCGCTGATCCATGCACACGATCGTAGATCCGCGAAGTGCGGATATCTCCGGGTTGGAGATTTCACCTCCCGCGGGCGACCGCAGATCGAGTACTCCACTACGCGCGACGTCCCCACTCTCGGCGACCACGATGGAGTCGTCGGAGCAAGCGAACGGAAAACGGCCGAAGGAGCTGGTGATGACCACGACATCGTCGGAGCCGTTCTTCAGCTGGACGTCGAGACGGATCGACCTGAGCGCTGCAGCGGACGCGCGCACGGTGACACCGGAGCTCGACGAGTCACTGCGCTGCGGCTCCCGAAAGGCCCGATTGCTGGCCATTCGCGATTCGGAGAGCGAGACCGACTACGTGGCGTTGCTGGTGGGCGACGTCTCGGGACACAGCGACGTCACCGTCCGCGAGGTCGACGAGGAGCGTCTGCTGGTCGAGGCGAGCCGGCCGTCCACCGAACCCGAGATCCTGTTGGGCGTCGCCACCGCCCCGGAGCCCGGGCGCCCCGGCCCCCATCACGTCGATCGGGAGGTCTTCGTGGACGGACCCGTGCGGTCGCTGATCATCCGCAGCGGAGCGCGGTCGGTGGTGGTCGATTGGTGCCACGACGAACGCGTGCACTCGGCGTCGAGAGAACAGGCCGTGACGGCGGCGCCGCCGATGCGCACCGGACCCGGGACGAACCGGTTCCGTGTCGCGCGACCGATTGCGAGTCCGCGGGTGACCCGGTGGTGGCAGCGACTGCTGCCTCATCCGGAACCGACGAGTTCGCGTCGCACCCCGGCGGTCTGCGGCTGACCGATCAGAGCCCGGGGATGCGGGGCAGCTGCGGGAGCTGGATCTGCGGGGGCGGCGGCAGCGTCGGCAGCTCGAACTGGGGGAGGCCGGGGACCATCGGGGCCGGCTCCGGTTCGAGTGACGGCACCGAGGTGTCGGCCGCCGCGTCGTCCTGTGCCCCGGTGGTGGGGATCTGCGTGGAGGTCTCCGCCGTCGTCGGTGGCCGGGAGGTGGTGCGGGTCTCGCTGCGATCGGTGACCGTCGACTGCTCGTCCGACACCGCCGGGACGGTTTCCGGCACGGTCGAAGCGTCCGTGGTGGTCGTGGACCGGGGCTCCGCTGCCGGTTGCGCCGGTGGCTCCTGCATCTCCTGCTGTGTGGCGGTCGGCTGCGGATCGCGACCGGAACTCTGGAGCAGGTCGATACCGAGGCCGATCGCCGCTGCGACGACGACGGCACCACCGGCGAGCAGGAGGCGTCGACGGTTCCGCGGCTGCGCGGGCGTCTCGGTCTCCTGCCGAATGTCGGCGGCAGCGAAGCTCTCGGTCGGCGCGTCCGGCGCGACCGGCTGCGGAGCGAACTGTGCCGTCTCGGTGAGCTCGAGCGGCGCCGCGAACTCCGCCGTCTCGGCGACCTTCGCGGTGTCCGGGCGGGCGAGGAGCGCCGCGCCTTCCGCCGCCACCAGTTCGGGCTGCGGGGGCACGATCACCGGAATATCGAGCCACGATTCCATCACGGCGGTGACCAGCGGAATGTTCGCTCCGCCCCCGATGAGCACCGCGGCGTCGGGAGTGCGTCCCGAACGGCGGATCACGTCGAGGGCGAGGCGGGCCGAGGCCTTCACAGGTCCGTCGATGAGCGAATCGAAGCTGTCCTGCGAGAGCAGCAGCAGACCACCCTCGCCGGGCATGCACACCGCATCCTTCGAGGACAGCTGCTCCTTCGCGTCGCGGCACCGGGCGGTGAGGGCCCGCTGTGCCGCCATGTCGGCCGGCTCGGCGAAACGCTGCAGGTCGACGTGGTGGTCGTAGATCAGGCGGTCGACGAGGTCGCCGCTGATCCCCTCCGAGCGTGCCGTGCTCAACGCGATGCGGGTACCCCGGTCGACAACCGTGACGGTGAGGCCCGAGCTGCCGAGGTCGTAGAACACGAGCGTCTCGTGATCGCCGAGCTCTCCTGTGGTTTCCAGCATTTCGAGCGCCGCGGTCACTTCCGGGACGAGCCGGAAGTTGTCGATGTCCAGGCGGCTCATCGCGCCCTGGACGAAATCGGCCTGCGTCTCGTTCTGGTAGGCGACGCCGATGGCGCGCACCTGCTCGATCTCGTCGGTCTCGGCGAGCATCGTCTCGATGGACTCCGCGGCCAGCTCGGCCGGCCGGTCGAGCAGGGCGGGCATCGAGCGGGATCCGAAGACGGGGCTGTCGAGGCTCCCGGTGTCACGTCGCGCAAAGCGCACCGCGCTGGCACCGACCGAGACACCGAGAACTGTAGTCATGCCGCCGACTATAACGGTTCGGTCACGGTCTGCACGCCGGAGGCGGGCGGTGCCCGGATGGCGGCGCGTCTCCGAACGGCAGCCGAGGACGTTCGTCGCGGCCTCTCGCATGTTCACCGTCGGCGGCGAAATCCTTGCTGTACAGTCGGCTTCGCGATCGCGGGCAGGATTCTCCGGACGTCCCGATCCCCACCAGTTCTCGAGGAGGTTCGGCGGATGAGCGAGCAGAGAGTGCGGATCGAGATCGACGAGTTCGGTGTCGCAACCGTGACCTTGGACCGCGCCGAGAAGCACAACGCGCTCGACCCGGCGATGTTCGATGCGATCGTCGATGCCACCGAGCAGCTCGCGACCGACCGCACGGTACGCGCCGTCGTGCTCCACGGCGCCGGCAAGAGCTTCTGCTCCGGCCTCGACATCACCGGTCTCGGTAACCGTGACGGCAGTGGCCCGCGGGATCTGCTCGCCCGCGCGGACGGGCACATCGCCAACCACGCCCAACGCGTGGCCTACGGTTGGTCCCGCGTCCCGGCCCCGGTGATCGCCGCGATCACCGGCAACTGCTTCGGCGGCGGCCTGCAGATCGCGCTCGGCGCCGACATCCGGTTCGCGACGCCCGACGCGCGGCTGTCGATCATGGAGGTCAAGTGGGGCCTCGTCCCCGACATGGGGATCACCCAGAGCCTGCCGCGACTCGTGGGCCTCGATGTGGCGAAGGAACTCACCTTCACGGGGCGCATCCTCACCGGCACCGAGGCCGACGCACTCGGTCTCGTCACTCATGTCTCGAACGACCCGCTCGCCGCGGCGCAGGAACTGGCCCACGAGATCGCCGGCAAGTCGCCGCACGCCGTGCAGGCGGCCAAGCGCCTGTACGAGGAGACGTGGACCGGCTCCGATCCGGAGTCCGCGCTGATGCTCGAGAGCACGCTGCAGGTCGAGCTGATGGGGTCGCCCAATCAGATCGAGGCGGTCACGGCGGGGATGACCGAGCGTGCTCCTGCCTTCGCCGATCCCGACTGACCGGACTCAGATCTCCACGGCGGTCCCGCAGATCCCGCACTGCTCCAACTGTCGGCGGCCCCACCGCGCGACCGGCACGAAGAACAGCGTGAACTGCTTGGACTCCCGGATCCGGAGCCACTGCGTGGTGTTGTGGCAGCGCGGACACGTCCGGTTCTGCCCCGGACCGAGGTTCTGTCGCTTGGTGCCGAAGCCGAAGAGAAGGAACATCGTCCGAGCATAGAGCGACGACGCGTGGTCCTTCAGTGCATGACGGGAAGGATCATCGGATCGGCGCGACCCGACGCCGCCTCGACGAAGGTGAGCGGATCGGGCACCGCGGCAAGGACGTCCCGTGTCCGTTCGAGGGCCATCGACTCGGGCCGTGGTCCGCCGACCGCGTCGATCACGTCGAGCCAGTGGATGGTGGTCTCCAGGATCGCCATGTCGAGGAACGCGCCGAGCGCGACCGACTCCAGGAACGGGTGTGCGATCACGGACGCACGGCTCAATCCGGTGATCCGGTCGAAGGCGGCGGGGAAGTCGGATTCGAAGCGGGTCGCGACTGCCGTGCGCTCGACATCGGCTGCCAGTCGGCGCACCGTCTCGGCCATCCGCTCGTGCCTCGTTTCGGCCTCGGCCGGATCGGTGTTGAGCATCCGGAGCATCTCCGCGGCGCTGGTCACCTTCGCCTCACCGTCTGCCGACGGCGCGGCGAGCATCTCGATCATCACGTCCGGCGTGATGTGCACGTAGACGTCCCGGACCGTCCATCCCGGTAGCCGAGTTTCGGTCGTCCACTGCTCGTCGGACAGTTCGGCGGCGCGAGAACCCCACATGCGCCACAGCCGGATCATCAGCGCTCGGTCCTGTTCGAAGTCCGCCACAACACCTCCCCAGTTCGGATATTCATCGCTGCTTCCTCTTGCGTCGCGGAGCTTCCTGTCGCTTCTCCGCCACGTCGTCGAAGAACCCGAGCACCTTCTCGGCCGCGGAGTCGAGGGCGCTGTGGGTCTTGTACTTGGCGGCGCTCTCCACGGCCTTGCCGCTGACGTCGCCGACGATCTCGGGCACACCTTTCGGCTGGGTCTGGGAGATCTCGAGTCTGTCGACGGCCTGGGCGAACCGCAGGTAGGTATCGACGCTTGCGACCACGATGCGGGCGTCGATGGTCACGATCTCGATGCCGACGAGAGAGACGCGTACGAACGCGTCGATGACGAGACCCTTGTCCAGGATGGTGTCGATGACGTCCGCCAACCCGGACGAATTCGGTCGGGCCATCGTTCCGCCGCCCCCGCCGCCTGCGGGTTCGATCGATGTCATGGTGCTGCTCCTCGTGCGTGAACGGAATTGGCGCACAGCGATTCCGGATCACACGAGTGGATCCGGGCGAGGAGGACGAAGTCTCCGGGCGACGCGGGCGTCACTTCTCCATCATGACGCCTTCCCGGCGGCGCGACCAGGACCGCGAAGGCATCATGGTTGCAGGAGAAGGGACTGCCGGTGGGAGCTCTGCTGGTCGCGGTGACCGTGATCGCCGTCTTCGTCGTGATCGACCGGGTAGGACTGTGGGCCGAACGGCGAGGGTGGGTGTACTGGCGCAAGCGCCGGAACGGTCGGGGAGGTGACGCCGGAGGCAGCGTCCTCGGGGTGATGGACGAACTCTTCTCGCCCGGTCGGAGACACACGATCGAGGAGATCGCGAGCAAGAAGAACGGCCGGATCGACATCGCCGTCGGGGACGACGAATGGGTCGATCTCGACAGTGGCCGGGTGCGTCTGTCGACGACCCGGCCACCGTCCGCCGTGCGCGAGGAGCGACGCGACGATTCAGAGGCGGGAGAGCCTCACGCGTAGGCCACGAGGCTTCAACGTGATTGCCTCGTGGACGTCGAGTTCGTAGCCGGGTTCCGGAGCGAAGTCGTACCGCCGGATCAGCGATGCGAGCGTGAGCACCGCTTCGTGCAGCGCGAACTGCCGACCGATGCACGCGCGGATGCCGGTGCCCCACGGTTTGAAGATGTGCGCCGGCCGTTTGCGCACGGCCTCGGGTTCGAACCGGTCCGGGTCGAACCGCTCGGGGTCGTCGCCCCACAGCGGGTCGCGGTGCAGCTGCGGCAGCAGCACGAACACCCACGAACCTTCCGGCAGGACACGACCCCCGAGGGTGGTCTCACCGCGCACCTTGCGGAAATAGCCCGGGGCGGCCGGCCACAATCGCAGCGTCTCGTCCACCACTCGCCGCACATACCGCAGCTTGGCGACCTGCTCATACCCGATCCGGCCGTCGGTACCGACGACCTGGGCGATCTCGGCCCGCGCCTTCGCCACCACCTCGGGATGTCGGCTCAGGAAGTGGACCGCGAACCCCAGAGTGGCCGCGGTGGTCTCGTTGCCCGCGACCAGGAAGGTCAGCACCTGATTGCGGATCGATTCGCGATCGAGCTGCTCACCGGTGTCGGGATCGGCGGTGTGCATCATCAGGTCCAGCAGATCGCCGTGCTGCTCACCGGAGCGCATCCGCTCCTCTACGATGCGATCGACCGTCTCCTGCATCAGCGCGATGTCGCGTTCGTGCTGCTCACGGGCGCTGCGGCCGAACAGGGCGCGCAGGATCGGGATGTCGTTCGACGAGCGGTTGATGTACTCGAGCGCCCGGCTCATCGCCGCGATGAACGGATCCGGTTCGGTGCGGCCGAACGAGTCGAAGTCGTAGCTGAAGCCGCACCGGCCGATGACGTCGAAGGTGAGCGACGTCATGCTCTTCGGCACGTCCACATACTCGCCGCCGGCCGCGGCGGCGTCCCAGCTGTCGACCAGCCGGTCGACGACCGTGAGCATCGAGTCGTGATAGCCGCGCATCGCGGCCTGGCCGAATCCCGGGCCGAGGATGTTGTGGGCCTTGCTCCAGTTCGGTTCGGAGTTGAACGCGGTGAACAGCCCGTCGCCGGCGATGACACGAAGCTTGCGCAGCGGCTTGCCGAGGAACTTCGCCCACTTCTCCTCGTCGTTGACCTCGCGCACCAGCTCGGCGCCGGAGACCACGATCAATCGGTGCCGGAGGATCTTGCGTTCGAAGATTCCACCTAGTTCCTGAGCCATCTGCATCTCACGCTGAACCGGTTTGGCCACATCGATACTGAGCAGATCACCCACCAGCGGAAGTCTCCATCGCGGCTGTGGAATCGGCTGTGCGCCGGTCGTCCTGGTGATGCTCGTCGTAGTCGGTGACCCCATCCTGCGAGTGTGCATCAGCCCCGACGGGACGATTCGGGCGGCCTCATCGCGACGCCCGGGTCGATCAGAACAATCGCGGAGTCGCGTGCGACCCGTCCCGGGCTTCACAGATACGGGCGTGCCAACGGTCGACGAGCCACATCTCGACCATCTCCGGACGCGTGGCAATCAACGACGCCCACATGTTGAGGAGTTCGACGTACCGATGATAGCGCCGCAGCGTGAAGTCGGCGACCGACGGATCCTCGAGCCACCCTTCGTGGATGAGTGTCGACACCGCGTGCTGATCGAGAAGTTGTGCCGGGCCCGCCTCGGTCCGCACCTCGACCGCCCACAGATAGGTCGCCAGGAGCGGTACGCCGACGCCGGGAGTGTCCGGCCATCCGGACCAGGTCTGCCGCGCGGTGTCGGGCAGCGACTTGGTCTTCGCGCAGTAGTCGAGGACTCCCTTGATCTTGGTGAACCGGTCCCGGTCCTTCGGAGCGTGTGCGTCGCGGACGTCCGGAAAACGTCGGGCGCCGCGTCGTCGCGGATGCGCGCTGCGCCAGGCCGCGCACAGGAACAACAGTCCCAGACCGGCGTGGTCGGCTTCGAACAGTTCACTGTCCGATCGGAGGTCGTTGCGTTGGACGATCGCGTCACCGTCGTCGATGATCCGTCCGTCGAGATTCCGTCCCCGGAGGCGGATCTCGTGCCCGGCACGTTCGAGATGGCTGTTCCACCATTTCAGGTCGACGGTGACGCCCTCGTCGAGCACCTGCAGGTCGAACGAGCGCGCCCGACACCACTCGGAGCATGCTTGCGGAGGCTCGAACCCCTGGTCGTACGGATGCATTCTGTGGACATTGCCACGAGTGACCGGCGATTCCGGGGCAGGACACGCGCGTGGGGCCGACCTGTTCTCCGCCTGTAACGGCACGTGAGCCGCCACGACCGTCCGAGGAAATCGGTGGACCGGAACGATGTGGCGATGAGAGCGTGAACCGCATGAGCTCCTTCGACGTCACCGACGCCCTCTCGCTCGCCGCTCGGCACGACCTGCACCTGTCGGCCGACGACGTGACGGTGAACGAGGCGGGACTCGACTACCGTGTCGTCCTCGCCTCCGACGACACCGGCCGACGGTGGGTCCTGCGCATCCCGCGCCGGCCCGACGTCTCGGCGAAGACGGCCGACGAATTGCGCATCCTCGATCTGGTCGGGCCCGTCCTCGCCGAGGAAGGCATTGCGGTGCCACGCTGGGAGATCCACAGGCCCGACCTCATTGCCTACCGCGCTCTGCCGGGCGCCCCGGGACTGACCCTGAACGACGCCGGTGAACCCGTCTGGCACATGGACCCTGCCGACGCCCGCTATGCGGAGCGGCTGGGACGTCTTCTCGCACGCCTGCACTCGATCGACGTGGAACGAGCAGGTGTGGCCGGTGTCGAAGTGCGCACGCCCGACCGGGCACGCCAGGCCTGGCGGGACGACATCGCGCGGGTACGCGACGCGTTCACCGTCGCACCCGCCCTCGCCGAGGGGTGGGAGGCGTGGCTCGACGACGACAGTTGCTGGCCCGACCGCACGGTCATGACACACGGTGAGATCTATCCCGCGCATGTCCTGCTCGACGAGGACGGTGTCGTCACCGGTGTTCTGGACTGGACGACGGCTCGCGTGGACGATCCCGCGCGGGACTTCGTGATCCAGTACGGGGCAGCGGGGGAGGAGATGCTCCGGGTCACCCTCGCTGCCTATATCGACGCGGGTGGACGTGTCCACGACGGTCTGGCTGCCCAGGTCGAGCACCTCTGGAACGCGGCCCCCGTCGGGTACGCATTGTTCGCGCTGATCACCGAGAAGGAATCCGACCTTGCCACGGCAGCAGCGATGCTCGATCCACAGCACTGACCATGCTTACGGTGATTGCGCCGCGCGAGCCAGAGCGACTGTTGCTGCGCGCAATTCGTCGGCGGAGTCGAGCGGCGACAGATAGCCGGCGCGCGTCATGGCTCGCCCACGCGGCGTGGTGACATCGAGGTCGAGGCCGTATCGGTCGGCTCCGACACAGGTTGCCGCTGTCGCATCCGGGAACCCGCCGAGCTTCCGGGCCATCGCCAGCAGCGCGTCGGCGTGATCGTCGTTGAGATGCGCGATCGCACGAGCCGCCGACGGGGTCACAGGATCCGGCAACGCTTCGGCATAGTCCTCGGCGGTGGCCGAATCCATCCGTCCGTACCCACCGACCCAGCGCACGCGCTGAACCCGAAGAACCCAGAGCGTGAAGTCGCTGAAATCGATGTACACGCGGGCCGCAGGGACAGCTGCCAGGTGTGCTTCGCGCGCGGCGGCCAGTTCCTCACCTTCGGGACGCTCGACGTACCCGGCGAGAGTGATGCGGGTGCCGGCGAGCGGGTCGGACTGCGGGTCGGGCGCGACGATCGCGATGCTCGCGCGTGGGTCGCGCGCAAGATTGCGGCCGTGCTCTGCCATGTGCGACACGCACAACACCGGTGAGCCGCCGACCAGTCCGTACGTCACGAAGGAGGCCCAAGGGTCTCCTTCCTTCGTGAGGGTCGCGAGAGTGCCGGTGTTCGTCGACGCCGCGACCGTCCGCGCTTCCTCGGCGGCAGTGGGTCGGGTCGCGTTGACGATCTCCGCCAACGGCGGCGGCACGGTGGGAGCGTCGCCGGGGTCTCCGTGATCCGAGTTCGTCATTCACGAGACGCTACCGACACGCCGGCTTCCGAGCGAGCCGTCATGGATGGGCATGATGGGCCGCGGCGGAGCGGCAAGCAGAGGACGGGTTCATCGAGTGCACGAGTTGTCCTGCAGCAGTGTCGTGTAGGCGGTAGCGTCCGTGCGCATGAAGCGCTCCGTGCAGGGTGTACTCGCGGCGACGGCATGTGCAGCAACGATGGCGGTGCCCGGGTGGGCGCACGCCACCCCGAGCGAGGGCATCTCAGGAGTCACTCGGGTGGACATCGAGGTGCCACCGCGACTGCTGCCGTTCGTACCGGACGGTGTGCACGCCGTGGCCCGGGAGATCACCATCGAACCGGGCGGTAGCACCGGTTGGCACTATCACGATGGTCCCGTGCTCGGCATCGTGCGGGCCGGCACGTTGACGCATCCCGAAGGAGACTGCGAGCCTGTCGTGTTCGAGACCGGTGATTTCATCAACGAACCCTCGGGTCGGGACCACCTGCACGTGGGCCGGAATCTCGGCGCGGAGCCGGTGATCCTCGACGTGGTGTACCTCGTGCCGATCGGGTCGCCGCTGTTCGAGGATGTTCCGGCGCCCGCCTGCGATTGATGTCGGAGCAGTGGCGGGCTCCTGCCGGTAACAGCTCGAGTCGAGTCGTCGGCGAGAAATGTGAAGTTTTTCATCGGGACGCAGGCGTGCGGCTCCCTCTAGGGTCCGCGGTCGTCTCCCCGCAGAGCGACGATCGACGAATCTCGACGGAACGATCGTCCCTGACGACAGCATCTGCAGGCGTCGGCGTTCGACCGCGATCGGACGGCCGAGGGATCGAATTCCGGTTCGACATCGGGATCGCTTGTGACAGCAGTCTTCCCACTGCTTGCGAAGACTTCTTTCCTGACGGCGATGCTGTGCGCTGATCGCACCCGCGTCACGACAGGTCGAGGGGCCATCGAATCGGTGGCGCGCCGGACTGCGGCGTTGTCGGTCGCGAGCAGACATGGGGTCGACGGTCGGGCGCCCGTCGGGCCGTCGAAGCCTGTCGGCGGAGTTCGAGTTACCGGCGAGTAAATATCGTTCTCGAGTTCTCGCACGTAGCCTGATACCCGATGCAATCCCGCACGCGGAGCATTTCGTGAGGCGGACCGAACCGACGTAGGGAGTCGAGACAAGAATGAGCGCCGACAAGCAGTCGACCATTATCTATACGTTGACCGACGAGGCGCCGTTGCTTGCGACCTACGCCTTCCTGCCGATCGTGCGTACCTTCGCTGGGGCCGCGGGCATCGAGGTCGAGACCAGCGACATCTCGGTGCCTGCGCGGATCCTGGCCGAGTTCCCCGAGCACCTCACGGAAGAGCAGCGCGTCCCGGACAACCTGGCCGAGCTGGGTCGTCTGACGCAACTGCCCGAGACCAACATCATCAAACTGCCCAACATCAGTGCGTCCGTACCGCAGCTCCTGGCTGCCATCAAGGAACTGCAGAGCAAGGGCTACCAGGTCCCGGATTTCCCGGACGCCCCGAAGACGGACGAAGAGCGTGCCATCCGGGAGCGCTACGGCAAGATTCTCGGCAGTGCGGTCAACCCTGTCCTGCGTGAGGGCAACTCCGATCGGCGCGCACCCCGGGCGGTGAAGGAGTACGCCCGTAAGCACCCGCACAGCATGGGCGAGTGGTCGATGGCCTCGCGCAGCCACGTCGCGCACATGCGGCACGGCGACTTCTACCACGGCGAGAAGTCGATGACGCTGGACCGGGCGCGCAAGGTCCGGATGGAGCTGGTGACCGAGGGTGGCGAGACGATCGTCCTCAAGCCCGAGGTGGAGCTCGGTGAGGGCGACATCATGGACAGCATGTTCATGAGCAAGAAGGCGTTGCTCGAGTTCTACGAGGAGCAGATGGAGGATGCGCGCAAGACGGGCGTGATGTTCTCCCTCCACGTCAAGGCGACGATGATGAAGGTCTCGCACCCCATCGTCTTCGGCCATGCGGTGAAGACCTTCTACAAGGACGCCTTCGCCAAGCATCAGAAGCTGTTCGACGAACTGGGCGTCAACGTCAACAACGGTCTCGGCGACCTGTACGACAAGATCGAGCCGCTCCCCAGCACGCAGCGCGACGAAATCAAGCAGGACCTGCACAACTGCCATGAGCACCGTCCCGAATTGGCCATGGTCGATTCCGCCCGCGGCATCTCCAACTTCCATTCCCCCAGCGATGTCATCGTGGATGCCTCGATGCCCGCAATGATTCGCTCGGGCGGCAAGATGTACGGCGCCGACGGACGACCCAAGGACGTCAAGGCGGTCATGCCGGAGTCCACTTTCGCGCGCATCTACCAGGAGATCATCAACTTCTGTAAGACCAACGGCGCGTTCGACCCGACGACCATGGGTACCGTTCCCAACGTCGGTCTCATGGCGCAGAAGGCCGAGGAGTACGGCTCGCACGACAAGACCTTCGAAGTTCCGGAGGAGGGCGAGGCCAACTTCGTCGATGTCGAGACCGGTGAGGTGCTGCTCACCCAGCACGTCGAGGCGGGTGACATCTGGCGCATGTGCACCGTCAAGGACGCGCCGATCCGCGACTGGGTCAAGCTCGCGGTCACCCGGGCACGCAACTCCGGTATGCCGGTCCTGTTCTGGCTCGACCCGTACCGCCCCCACGAGAACGAGTTGATCAAGAAGGTCGAACTGTACCTGCAGGATCATGACACCGAGGGCCTCGACATCCACATCATGTCGCAGGTGCGCTCGATGCGGTACACGCTGGAGCGGCTGATCCGCGGGATGGACACCATCGCCGCGACCGGCAACATCCTGCGCGACTACCTCACCGACCTGTTCCCCATCCTCGAACTCGGGACGAGCGCCAAGATGCTGTCGATCGTGCCGCTGATGGCGGGCGGTGGCCTCTACGAGACGGGTGCCGGCGGGTCGGCGCCCAAGCACGTCAAGCAGTTGGTGGAGGAGAACCACCTGCGCTGGGATTCGCTCGGTGAGTTCCTGGCGTTGGCCGTGAGCCTGGAGGATCTCGGCATCAAGACCGGCAACGAGCGCGCCAAGATCGTGGCGAACGCGCTCGATGCAGCGACCGGCAAGCTGCTGGAGACGAACAAGAGCCCGTCGCGCAAGGCCGGCGAGCTCGACAACCGGGGCAGCCAGTTCTACCTCGCGATGTACTGGGCACAGGAACTTGCCGCGCAGACCGAGGACCCGGAACTCGCAGAACAGTTCGCCCCGCTGGCCGAGGCGCTGGCCAGGGACGAGGACACGATCGTGCGGGAGCTGAACGAAGTGCAGGGCGCGCCGGTCGACATCGGCGGCTACTACCGGCCGGACAGGGACAAGACGGTGGCCGTGATGCGGCCGAGTCGGACCTTGACCACCGCGCTGACGGCAGTCGACCCTGAGGCCGGAAACGCACCGTGACAGGTAGACCTGCATCCGTGTAGACAAGCCGCCGCTCCTCGACCGGTGTGACCGCGCGGGTCGTCGAGCAGTCCCGAGAATGCACGGGCAGAGGGAGGTCTCGGCCCGGTTCTCGTGTTCCGGTCTACGGGACCGTTCCGCTGCGGTCGGCGGAGGAATCCGGTGTCGAGTCGAGCCGGTCGATCGTGTCGAGCGCCTCGTCCAGCCAGGTCAGCCAGGTCTCTTCGAGGAGGATGCCGAGGCGGAGCACGAGATGCTGCAGGGTGCTCCGCGCGTCGCCCCGAGCCTCGGCGAAGTCGCGTTGCTCGATGGCGCGATATTGCTCGAGCATCGCCGCGCGGTATGCGCGTTGATGTTCCAGCGCGGGACGCGCGGAGTCGGGATCGTCGAGCGCCGCGGCCGCGCGCAGGCGCACGGAGACACCGGAGCGCACTACGTCCGGATCCTCGATCTCGGAGATCCAGCCGCGCAGCAGTCGGCGACCATCGGGTGTGATGGTGAAACGTCGGGGCTGACCGCGACCGGGTTTTCCGTCCGTCGGGACTTCGCGGATCAGGTCGCCCGCCCGCATCCGGTCCAGTTCGCGGTAGATCTGCTGGTGGGTCGCGGGCCAGAAGTACCCGATCGACCGGTCGAAGCGCCGCGCCAGTTCCAGTCCGGTGCTGTCGCGCTCGACCAGTGCGGTGAGGATGGCGAACCTGAGAGACACCGCGTCAGCCTAGGTCACGCTATCCGGCGTCGATCATGGCGACTCGGCGTCGTTCGAGGGACGTCCACGCCTGCTCGTATTCGTCGCGAAGTCGTTGGACGAGCTCGCGGGCGGGGACGACGGACTCGATCGCGCCGAGGCCCTGGCCGGCGCCCCAGATGTCGCGCCAAGCCTTGGCGTCGGTGGTGCCACCGGACCCGAAGTTCATGGCGGACGGATCGGATTCGGGGAGGTCGTCGGGGTCGAGTCCGGCGGCGACGATGCTTCCCCGCAGGTAGTTGCCGTGCACGCCGGTGAACAGGTTGCTGTAGACGATGTCCTTGGCGGTGCTGTCGACGATCATGTTCTTGTAGTCGTCGGCGCTGCGGGCCTCCTCGGTGGCGAGGAAGGCCGTGCCGGCGTAGGCGAGGTCGGCGCCGGCGGCCTGGGCAGCGAGGATCGAGCGGCCGTGGGCGATGGATCCGGACAGCAGCAGGGGGCCGTCGAACCACCGGCGGATCTCTTGGATCAATGCGAACGGTGACTGCGTCCCGGCGTGGCCGCCTGCGCCCGCGGCGACGGCGACGATGCCGTCCGCGCCCTTGTCGATCGCCTTGTGCGCGAACTCGTTCGAGATCACGTCGTGGAGGACGATGCCGCCGTAGGAGTGAACAGCCTCGTTGACCTCCTCGCGGGCACCGAGCGAGGTGATCACAATGGGGACCCGATGCTCGACGATCACCTCGAGGTCCTGCTCGAGTCGCTCGTTGGAGCGGTGCACGATCTGGTTGACGGCGAACGGCGCGACGTACTCCTCGGGGTGGCGCGCCGCGTAGTCGGCGTTGCTCTCGGTGATCTGCTGCAGCCAGTCGACGAGCATCGACTGGGGACGGGCGTTGAGTGCCGGGAACGACCCGACGACTCCGGCCTGGCACTGGGCGGACACCAGTTCCGGCCCTGACGCGATGAACATCGGGGAAGCGACCAGGGGCACGCTCAGCGGGCCGGACAGGATCGGTGGCAGCGTCATGATGTGTTCCTTCTTCGTCTCCGGAGGGGTCCCTCTGCCGCCAGACTATGTGCAACAAGGTGCAAAAAACAATGGGTCGACGTCACCTAGCTTGGAACAGAGGGTTTTCGGGGATCACAGCTGTGTGCACCCAGTGGCACTACGGGCGTCAGCGGGTGATCTCGCGCAGTGTGCAACGAGCGGCACCACTCAGTGCGTATTGAGCGTGATCGCTCAGTGCGCGGACCCGATCGTCGGCGTGCACGGGGCGTCCTCGCCGTGGCCGAGGCGCTGACCGGACCGGCTCAGCAGCACCGCGAGCATGCACCGGTGGATGTTCTCCGCTTGCTGCTGTGCCGCGGACGTGCCCAGCAGGACCCCGAGATCCGGCACCAGGTTGATCGCGGCGTACATGAGGAAGCGGGCATCCGCGGCGGACAGACCGTCGCAGATCGCCTGCAGGTAGGACGACCACTGCTCCACATTGGCGCGCTGACGCAGCCGCAGATCGGCGCGCGAGGCGTCCGGAACGTTGACGAGCTCGGCGAAGTACACCGACATCAGTTCCCGCTGGGAGAACGACAGGTCGACGTAGATCGAGACCAGCGATCGCAACGCGTCCTCCGGATCGGACGCTGCGGCCGTCCCGGCGGCCACGGCTGTCTCGAGCCGGTCGGCCGCTCGGTGGAAGGCCGCAGCGAGGATGTCGGACTTCGACACGAAATAACGGTAGATCCCGGAGGCGGGGAGGCCGACCGTGGCAGCGATGTCCTCGACCGCGACCTCGTTGTAGCCCCGTTGGTGGAACAGCCCGACCGCCGAACGCAGCAGGTTTTCCCGCATGTTGTCCTGGCCCGGGCGATCCGCGGCGGCGACTCGCTCGGGCGCGGCGGGAGCGGGGGAGAAGCGGGTCTCGGCGAGCGCGGTGCACGCATCGAGCAGTAGTTGTTCCATGTACCGCGGAGGCAGCGTCAGATTGTGCACGGTGATGCTGCCGATGGTGCTGAGCATGGCCGCGACGAGCACGAACGCGTCCTCGTCGGACAGATCCGGCCGGATCTGCTGCAGTGGGCGACGGATGCGGGCATTGACCGCCCAGGAGCGTTCGCGGATGGCGGGGCGGTCCTCCTTCCGGAGATATCTGCGCTCCCATCGGTAGATCCCGGCCGACCGACGCTGCTCGATCGTCACCGCGATGATCGCGGACATCTGGGCACGGAGGGTCTCCCGTGGATCGCGCGCGGGGTCGTCGGGCACGGAATCGAGGGCGCCCTCGAGCGAATCGATCAGCATGAGCGCCGAATTCAGGAACAGGGCGTACTTGCCCGGAAAGTGCCGGTAGAGCGCGGACTTCGTGACACCGACCTCCGTCGCGATGTCCTCGACGCTCACACCGTGGTAGCCGCGCTCGGCGAAGGCGACGGCAGCTGCGGCGGCGATTCGCGCACGACGATCCTTCGGGCGGGTTCGTCGTCCGGTGTCGGGGGACGTCTTGCCGACCACGCGTGTTCGCCTCACTGATTCTGGATGTCGTTCGCGGAGGATCGGTGTCGCTCCGTCGGGGAAAATCTCGACCCGTTCTGCGAGCAGCGTACACACCGACGGGGCATCGATCCATCCGAGCGGCCGGTTCCTTGTTGCCATCGGGGCCGTCCAAACGATGTCCGCGCGACGTCGATCGGGTCTTCGGAGACCTTCGGAATGGCCGTTCACAAATTCCGGATGTTCCTGATAACCTCCCCGGCGGTCGTGCCGGCGGACCGGTTCGATCGATCCTGATCCGGCCCGGGCCGGGACCGTCGTTCTCCGCTCGTTCTTCCATCCATCGAGGAGGGCTCTGCCATGCTTGCCATCGCCCGCAGGATCCTGTCCTACGAGATGACCGTCGCCGAGTTCATCGGACTCGTCATCCTCGTCGCAATCCCGTACGGCCTGGTCGGGGTGATCTGGACCCTCACCCACACCTCACATCTCGGTGCCATGGACGGGGCGGATCTGGTGATCTCGTTCCTCGGATCGATCGTGTGCTGGCCGGTCCTCATCTTCTCCGACGTGTGCATGACATGAACGTCGGAATGGTTGTTCACTTAGCTCTTGTCCGGCACAGGACGGGTGTGGCACACTTCACGCGCTCGGACCGTGACGCGCTCCGCCACCGGCCGGACAGTTCCACTCGGCGCCGACGGGCGGTTTCCGGCGCCGACATCCAGGGGGGTTCGATGAAGGGAACCGGTAGATGACCTACGAGTTGCCGAACTCGCGTGGTCCCATCAGGGACGTCGCGACGGAAGGTGGCTATCTCATCGGCTTCGCCGTCCAATCGCTCGTGGTCCTCGCGGCCGCGGTGCTCAGACGGCGACTTTCGTTGCACGAGACGGTCACTCAGACACTCTTCATTGGGAGGGTCTGTACCGGGCCGTCCCTGCTGCTCATGGTCCCGGTGGGGGTGTTCATCGCCGTGTCCGTCGGCGAACTCGCCGGCCGCATCGGAGCCGGCGGCTACTCGGGTGCCGTCGTCGCGTTCATCATCGTCGGCCAGGCCTCGGCCCTGGTCTGCGCGCTCATGCTCGCCGGCGTCGCCGGCTCCGCCATCTGCACCGATCTCGGGTCCCGCAAGATCCGCGAGGAGATCGACGCGATGGAGGTGATGGGTCTCGACATCCTCGAGCGCCTCGTCGCCCCCCGGCTCGTCGGAGCGGTCATCGTCTCGTTGGCGCTGTGCTCGATGGTCACGGTCGGTGGTGTCGCCGCATGCTGGCTCTACCACATCTACGTGCAGCATCTGCCGGCCGGCACGTTCATGGCGACCTTCGCCGAGTACGGCCGACCGGCCGATTTCGTCATGGCCCTCGTGAAGTCCGCGGTGTTCGGCCTGCTCGCGGCGCTGGTCGCCACGTTCAAGGGGTTGCACACCAAGGGCGGCCCGCGCGGGGTGGCCGACGCGGTGAACGAAGCCGTCGTCATCGCCTTCGCGCTCGTCTTCATCGTCAACACCGCTCTGTCGGCGCTGTACACGGTGATCGTCCCGGCAGTGGGTGAGTTCCGATGAGCACCGATGTCCGATTGCAGGCCACCCGGCTGGCGCAGCCGATCCGGCAGACCGGCGACAATCTCGCGACGCTCGGGATGCACGTCACCTTCTACTGCCGCACCATTGCGTCGATCCCGTACGCGCTCACCCGATTCCGCAAGCACGTCATCGCGCAGATCAGCGAGGTCAGCTTCGGTACCCAGTCACTGCTCTCCGGTGGTGGCACGATCGGCATCGTCTTCGCGATGTCGCTCGCCGCGGCCATGATGCTCGGCGTCGAGACCCAGCGCGGCCTCGAACTCGTCGGGATGACCACGATGTCGGGCATGCTCTCCGCGGTGGCCAACACCCGCGAGCTGGCGCCGGTCGTCGTCGCCATCGCCCTGTCGGCGAAGGTGGGCGTCGGCTTCACCGCCCAGATCGGGGCAATGCGCATCTCCGACGAGATCGACGCGCTCGACTCGATGGCCATCAAGTCGATCCCGTTCCTGGCCGCCACCCGCACCATCGCCGCGATGGTGTGTGTCATCCCGATCTACATGATCGGACTGCTGGCCAGCTACCTGTCCACCCGGCTGGTCGTGGTGGTGTTCAACGGCGCGTCCGCCGGCACCTACGACTACTTCTTCCACCTCGTGCTCACCCCGCAGGACCTGCTGTATTCGGGCATCAAGGCCATGGTCTTCGCGATGGTCGTCAGCCTGGTGCACTGCGCCTACGGCTACTACGCCTCGGGTGGTCCCGCAGGCGTCGGTGCCGCCGCGGGCCGGGCTCTGCGCACGGCGATCCTGTCCATCGGTGTGCTCGACGTGCTGCTGACCTTCGCGCTGTGGGGACTGGTTCCCGAAATTCCTGGTATGGGGGTGTGATTCGTGGACCGTCCCAGTTCACGCGAACGACTGAATTATCTGGTCCGGGGTGCTGTGGCCTTCGCCGTGGCCCTCGGTGTCGCGGCGGTGATGGTGCTGCGCGGTACCGGCGCGCTCGATCGGACCGAGGACGTCTTCGTCGAGGTGCCCTCCGCAGTCGGCCTGGTCAACGCCGGAGCACCGGTCCGGTATCTCGGCGTCGACATCGGCCGGATCGCCTCGATCGAAGCCGGCGCCACCGAATCGCGGGTGCGACTGGCCGTCGACATCGATGCCTCCCGCACGATCCCGTCCGACGTCCTGGCACGCGTGGTGCCCCGCACCTTCTTCGGCGACATCTACGTCGAGTTGGTGACCGATCCGGCCGAAGAGAATGCCGCGCGCGGCAGTTCCGCGCGCACCGAGGCGGTCGCCCTCGCCGACGTCGACTCGATCGCCGTCGACACCGGCCCCGAGGCCGTCGCGATGTACGACGTGTTCACCCGGATGTCGAGTGTGCTCGAGCAGATGCAGCCGCAGGAGATGGCCAAGGCCCTCGACGCGCTCGGGCGCGCCCTGGACGGCAACGGTGAGACCATCGGACGCACCATCGACCGGCTCGCCGCGACCACCGACCAGCTCACTCCGTCGCTGAACGAGTTCATCGACGCGACACCGCAATTCGTCACGGTCATGGAATCGCTCCAGACCGCGACCCCGGATATGGTGGGCATGCTCTCCGCCGCGACCGAGGTCTCCCGGGCCATCGTCGAACACCGCGGCGACCTGGCCGACACGATGGGAGCGGCGACTCTGCTCGCCGCCTCCGTCGACGGATTCACCGGCCCCCGACTGGACACGATGATCACGGTCACCGACTCGATCGGCACGATCCTCGCGACCACCGGCGCCGATCCGGACGGCCTCTACGCCACCCTCGCGAACGCGGAGACCTTCGGCGCCGCCGGTGCCCGGGTCTTCGGCAGCGGCCGGTTCGACATCACCGCCGTCCCGACCTTCGCCGGCCCGCTGCCCTACACCGCTGCGGACTGCCCCAGTTACGGGTCCCTCACCGGCGCGAACTGCAACAGTCCCGGCAACGGCTCCTACAGTGCCGCCAAGCCGGTGATCAACGCGGCCGCCGAGGCCGGCCCCCTGCAACTTCTCGAACAGCAATTGCGCGGCGAGCCCGCCGCGGCGCCGGCGGAACAGGACACGGCGGAGCCGACCGGACCGCACGCCGCGGTGACGGCGCTGCTCGCCCCCCTCTTCCGCGGAAGCGAGGTACGGATTCCGTGAAACTGACACGACTCCAGGTCTCGACCCTGGTCGGCTACTGCACCATCGGCGTCGTCTGCAGCACCCTCGTCTACAACGCGCTGGCCGTGCCGGTGCGGGGTGCCAGCGACAACTACGTCCTCGAGTTCACCGATGTCGAAGGGCTCAACCCCGGCAACCCCGTGACCCTGTCCGGGGTGCGGGTGGGCCGGGTCGACGCGGTCGACGTCGCCGACACCGACGACGGTCGCGCGCTCGCCCGCGTCACCGTGGAGGTCGAACGCGGACGCACCCTCCCGAAGGACGTCGAGGCGTCCGTCCGGTACGGCGACATGCTCGGCGCCCGTTATGTGGCGCTCACCCTGCCCGAGGCGGGGGTCGCCGCCGGATCCGACGGCACCGAGGCGGGGGTGCCCGCCGAATCCGACGGCACCGAGGTGCTCGAACCGGGAGGCGTGGTGCCCGTTTCGCAGACCACCCCGCCCATCGACCTCACCGCCCTGATGAACGGCTTCCGGCCCCTGTTCGAGTCGTTGCCCCCGCAGGAGGTGAATGTCCTCGCCCGGAACGTGGTCGACACCTTCAACGGCCGAGACGACGCGGTCGCCCGGTTCCTCGACCGGGTGGCGGTGCTGTCGACGCAGCTCGGCGACCGCGAACACATCCTCGGCGAGGTCACGACGAACATGAACCGCATCCTTGGTTCGCTCGACAACCGGCACGACGAACTGCGCGACCTCACCGACGGGCTGGCCGCGCTCAGCGCCTCGGTGGTGGGGGACGGGCAGCAACTGGCCGCCTTCCTCGACACCGGTGCGCAGAGCGTGTCCGCACTGGCGGACACCATCGCCGACTCGCAGGGCGCCTTCACCCGCAGCCTGCAGCAGTTCGGCGCCGTCACCGACCAGTGGATCGCGTCGACACCCGAGTTCGAGCGCATGCTCGCCGGCCTGCCCGCCTTCGCCGACAACATCAACCACACGGGGCAGTACGGCAGCTTCATCAGTCTCTATCTCTGCAATTTCACCCTGAAAGCAGGCGACGCGGAAGTGAACATCTTCGGCCCGACCCATTCGCCGGTGTGCTCATGATGACCCTCACCCGAATCATCGATCTGCTCGTGCGTTTCGTCACCGCACTCGGTGGCCGCATCGGCCGGGTGCCCCAGTTCGCGGCCTGGACGGTCGTCGTCGTGGTGGCGGTCGCCGGTGTCTCGCTCGTCGCGGTGGGCATCGCCTACATCGACGATCTCGTCCACGTCCTCCGAGGCGACGCAGCCTCGGCAGCCGGGGGAGGGGCACTCACCCGATGATGTTCCTCGTCAAGCTCATCGACGTCTTCGTCGGTGCCCTCGAGTTCCTGTTCGGTGGTGGCCGACGGCAGAACACCACCCACATGCCGCTCGTGCTCGGCACCATCGGAATCTTCGTCCTCGTCGTCGGACTCGGTGCGGCCGTGGGACTTCCGCGGGTGTGGTACCAGGTGCGCACCGAGCCGTACACGGCCGAGTTCGCCAACGCCGCCGGACTCGCCACCGGCGATCCGGTCTACGTCGCGGGCGTGCCGGCCGGGCGCGTGGAGGGCATCCGGCTCGCCGGTACCCACGTCGACGTCGACTTCCGCCTCGACAAGCAGCGCGCCGTGGGCAACACCTCCACCGCATCGGTCCGGCTCGAAACCGTCCTCGGCAAGCGGTATCTCGATCTCCGTCCTGCCGGGGTCGACGACGGAGCGAACCGGATCCCGCTGGCCCGCACCACCGTTCCCTACTCGCTCGACAAGATCGGAGCCGGCGCCGACGCGGTCGCCGAGGACCTCGACCTCGACGCGATGACCGAGATGATGAGCACCCTGTCGCAGGTGCTGCCGCGGGAGAGCGACGAGCTCGAACGTGCCCTCACCGGTATCAGCGCCGCCTCGACCGCGTTCTCCCGGCACGGCGAACAGTTCGACCAGCTCCTCGACACCGCCCGGAAACTGTCGGAGATGGCGGTCGACCAGCAGGACATCCTGGTGCAGAACGCGGTCGACGCCCGCACCCTCGTGCAGACCCTCGTCGTCCGCAAGGACACACTCACCCGGCTCGTCGAGAACCTGCGGGTCGTCATCGCGACCATGTCGGAGACGCTCACCGCCAACCGCGGCGACGCCGACCGCCTCGTCGCCAACCTGGTGGAGGTCTCCGGGACCCTCCAGCGCAACGCCGACCGGATCGGCCTGCTCATGGACCGCCTGCCCCCAGCCCTGCGCACCGTCACCGATGCCACGGGCAACGGCTCGTGGGCGGACGTCGTCACCCCCGCCACGGTCCTTCCCGACAATCTTCTCTGCGCGATCGGAGTGATGCAAGAATGCCGGTGACCTCGACACCGACGAGAACCTCGCGACGGAAGAAGATCGTCGCGGCGACCCTTGTCCTACTCCTTCTGATCGCGTTGCCCGCGTGGTACGTCTTCGGCCGCACCGACCGCAGTCACACCGTCCACGCCGACTTCGAATACGTCAACGGCATCTACGTGGGCAGTACCGTCGCCGTGCTCGGCGTGGAGGTCGGCACCGTCACCGACATCGAACCGCAGGGAACGTCCGTGAGAGTGACGATGACCGTCCCCGACGAGGTGACCCTCCCCGAGGACGTCTCCGCCTACGTGATGAGCCCCGCGATCATCAGCGAACGCTACGTCGAACTGGGGCCCGCCTACGACGGCGGTCCCACCTTCGCCGACGGCGGTCCCACCTTCGCCGACGGCGGTCCCACCTTCGCCGACGGCGGGGTGATTCCGAAGAACCGCAGCCACTCGCCGATCGACATCGACAACATGCTCGACAGCCTGTCCACGATCATCGAGACGATGGGACCGGACAACGCCGACCTCGGCGCCGTCCTCACCAGCGGAGCCGATGTGTGGGAGGATCGCGGCGCGGCCTTCCACGACGCCATCGCCGATCTCGCCGCCGCCACGGGCGTCGTCGGGGCATCCAGTGAGGACTTCGCACTGCTCGTCGAGAACCTTTCGGCACTGCTGCGCGCCCTCGACGAACGGTCGGTGGGTCTCGACAGCATGGTCACCGATCTCAGCGCGCTCGCCGGGGTCTGGGAGGAGAGCGATCTCGACGTCACCGAGCCGTTGCAGCAACTGCAGGTCGTGTTCGACGAGGTCGACACCTTCGTCGCGCAGCACCAGGAGAGCTTCGGTGCGATCTCCGACAACCTGAAGGTCATCGGCGACACCCTCGGCGAGAACCCTCAGGGTCTGGCCGAGTTCATGGACCTCGTCCCGCTGATGATGGAGAACCTGACCGACACGATCGGCCCCGACGGTCGCGGCCGCATCCGTCTGAACATCTCCACCGCGCTGACGCAGTTCGCGGTCGCGGCCCCGCTGTGCGCGGAACATCCGCTCCCGCTGTGCACGGGAGCCGGCTTCACCAACCCGATCTCCTTCCCGATCAGCGCCTCGGATCCGCTCGGCATCGTCAGCGCGGTCACCGGTGGACAACCAGGAGGTAACCCGTGAGCTCAGCTTCTGCAGCGTCACCTCGTCACTCCGTGACGCGGGTCCTGGCCCTCGTCGGTGCCGCTCTCACCTGCGCGACGGTGGTGTCCGGATGCGGCTACGGCATCCAGGATCTTCCCGTCGGACGCTCCATCGGCGGTGGCGACTTCGAGGTCACCGTGCAACTGCCGTCCGCGGACGGCCTGGTCCTCGGCGCCGACGTGCGCTACGGCCAGCAGATCGTCGGCCGCGTCGCCGGACTCGACACCGCACCCGGTGGCGCCGACGTGCGGGTCTCGCTCGAGGAAGACCTCGAGGTGCCGTTCGATGTCCTCGTCTCCGTCGAGATCCCGTCCGCGCTCGGCAGCCCGTACCTGCGACTCGTCCCGCCTCCGAACCCGAGTTCGTCGCTGCTCGCCCACGGTGACGTCGTATCGGAGCAGAACGTCGACCTCGGTCCCCGGGTGGAGACGATGCTCGCCGCGCTCGGCAATGTCGTCAGCGGCAGCGGACTGACCCAACTCGAAACCGTCGTGCGCGAACTCAACGTCGCATTCAACGGCCGATCCGGGAGCGTCCAGGCCCTCGCCGACACCGCCACCGAGATGATGACCCGCGCGATCGACGAACAGACCTCCTTCGACCAGGCCATGACGCTCGCCGCCGACGTCACCCGACGGATGGTCGAGGAGGAGGAGATGTTCGACCGCTATCTCGTCGAAACCGCCGGCGCCGTCGATGTCCTGGTGGCCCAACGCGAGAGTATGGCCTCCCTGCTCGACGCCACCACGCGCCTGGCGGCGAACGTCAACGAGTTGACCGCCGCGACCCCCGACGGGGCCGGCGGACTGTTGCGCGACGCCGACACGATCACCGCCACGCTTGCGTCGTTCAACGACCGCATCGGCACCGCCCTCGCCAACATGAACGCCTTCATGGCCGCCTTCGACAGTTCCGTCCGCGGCGACTACCTGGTGTTCGACGGTGCCCTGGAGATCCCGGAAAGCCTCGACACGATCTTCACCGGCGGGTATTTCACCGGTGACTTCACCGGATTCGACGACGCGTCCGCACCGGCCTCGCTGGAAGAACTGCTCGGAGGGGAGCGATGAAGAAGATCGTCGTCGTCCAGCTGGTCCTGTTCGTCATCACCGCGCTGACCGTGGTGCCCTACGGCATCTACTACATCGTCGGACCCACCGGTGTCGGCGACCGCATCAACATCCACGCCACGGTCGACAACGCCCTCGGTGTCGGCGAGGGCACCGTCGTGACCTATCGCGGTGTCCAGGCGGGCATGGTCACCGGTATCGGATTCGACCCCGAGACCCGGCGTGCCCGCCTCGATTTCGCGCTCGACGGTGATACCCGTATCCCCGTCGACTCCTACGCCAAGATCACCCAGGGCACCATGGCCGGCATGCTCAACGTCGACATCTTCCCGCGTGTCGACCACGGCCCCTATCTCACCGACGGCGACGAGATCACGATGCCCGCCGAGGAGCAGCCCACCCAGATCTCCGAAACCCTCGCCCACACCGCCGATCTGCTCGAAACCATCGACCCCGCGGTGATCTCGACCGTCGGTCAGGAGCTCGGCAGCGCGTTCGAAGGACTCGGACCCGACCTGGCCCGTCTCGTCACCGACGCCGACCGGATCTCCGCGCAGCTCGCCGAGGACGCGCCCGCCCTCGCCGAACTGCTCGATCGCGCAGCCGGATTGACGGGCACCATGGCCGAGAACTCCACCGAGTTCGTCGACGGGATGGCGTCGGCGCGGACCGTCGCCGAATCATTGCAGGCCAACGAGGATCGCATCGCCTCGATGATGGCCACCGGCCCCGACGCGATGCGCCGTGCCGACGAGGCCATCGGCGCGAACCAGGAGTCGTTCTCCGCGGTGCTCGCCAACCTCGGCGCGGTCGGTCCGGTGATCTCCGACCGGTCCGCGGCGCTGCGCACCGGTCTGGACGCGATTCCCCGCGGCCTGGCGGCACTCGAATCGATCGTGCACGGCGACCGCGCGGACTTCGCCCTGATCGCTACGCAGGGACCGGCCTGCTACTACGACAATCCCCGTCGCGCGCTCGGCGACACGTCCCCGATCGAACCGAACCTCGACTACTACTGCCCGCCGGGCCAGGACCTCGAGCAACGCGGTTCCCGCAACGCACCCCGTCCGAACGATCTCGGGCTCGGAGGCACCATCCCGGGCACGGTGATCGGACCGCCTGTCGTTGCCGATCCGGTCCTCATCCCGAGCGGCACCGAACTGCTCTACTTCTGGAAGAGTCTGCTGGAAGGCAACACCCATGGCACACGATGACACCGGTACGGCAGTCCTCGACAAGGCTCCGGTCCCAGAGTCCACGACCGTCGAACGACGCTCGTCGAAGCCCCGCGGGCTGGTGGTCGCGTTGGTCCTCTCGATCAACGCTCTGCTCGTGATGCTGGCAGCACTCGTCGTGGTCCTCGTCGATCACCGCACCGACGAGCAGGCCGCACAGGAGGCGGTGGCACTGGCGCGCGAGTACGCCGTGGTGATGTCGACCTTCGACTACCAGAACCTCGACGCCAACCGCGAACGGATCGCGGAGATGTCCACGCCGGCCTTCGCCGAACGCTACGGATCGATGGTCGACGCATTGCGTGAACTCGTCACCGAGGGACAGGGGAGCGCCGAAGCGCAGGCGCTGCACGCAGCCGCCGAGCACGCCGACGGCGACACCGCCACGGTGCTCGTCTTCGCCGACCAGAACGCCACGAACGTCTCGACGCCCGACGGGGGCACCTCGCGTTTCCGCATGGTGTTCTCCCTGGTCCGCATCGACGACCGCTGGCTCGTCGACAACGTCGAAACACTCTGACCCACACCACGAGGAGACACGCGATGCCCACTCCCTATCTCGACGACCTGGACCGGGAACCGGTACTGAGCTCGCGCCGGACCCGTATCGCCATCACCAGCGGCCCCAACCGGTGGAGTCGCAAGCAGCACAAGGTGTCCGACGCCGTCGACTTCTGGTCCTTTGCCGGGGCCGCCGCGAACGTCATCATGCAGCTCGGCTGGCCCGAGGTGGCGTACGGCGTCATGGAGAGCAAGGTCGAATCCGGTTCGCTGGTCAAGCACCCGTGGAAGCGGGCCCGCACCACCGCCACCTACCTGGCTGTGGCGATCCTCGGCAACGACGAGGACCGCAAGGCCTACCGCGAGGCCGTCAACGGTGCCCACCGGTTCGTGCGATCCGACGAGAACAGCCCGGTCAAGTACAACGCGTTCAACCGCGAACTGCAGCTGTGGGTCGCTGCCTGCCTGTACATCGGCATCGAGGACATGTACCAGCTGCTGCACGGCAAGCTCGACGACGAGCAGCTCGAGGAGTTCTACCGCACCGGTTCCACCCTCGGCACAACCCTGCAGGTCACCGAGGACATGTGGCCCGCGACGCGGGCCGATTTCGACAGGTACTGGAACATCGCCTGCGAGCGGGTCGTCTTCGACGAGACCACCAAGGCGTACTTGATGGACCTGGTCGATCTGAAGATGATCAACTGGCCGATGCGCCTGATGTTCCGGAATCTCCTGCGTTTCCTCACCATCGGGAGCCTGCCCCCGATCTTCCGGGAAGCGCTCGACCTGGAATGGAGCGAAGCCGACCGCCGACGCTACGAGCACTTGTTCGTGTTCGTCTCGTTCGTCAATCGGTTCATCCCGCGTTTCCTGCGGCACGGCGGAAGCGAAGCGCTCGTCGCCGATCTGCGTCGCCGCGTCAAGTCCGGTCGCAATCTGATCTGACAGGCGCATGACCGTTCCAGACACCGACATCGACCCGGACGGGTTGTTGCGGCGCTACCTGCACGACCGGCGTTTCCTGCTCGCCCTGCCGCGGGCGGTGGCGCTGCAGATGCTGCATCCGGCGATCGCGGCGGGCATGGACCACTCGCGGACGCCGCGCCGGCTCTGGTTGCACAAACGCCGGACGGTGCCGGTGCTCGTCCGTGCCGCCTACGACGACCGGCACATCCGCCCGATCGTCCGGTTCGCGCACGAGGACGTGAAGGGAACGGACGACCTCGGCCGCCGGTACCACGCGCTCGACCCGGATGTCTTCTTCTTCCAGCACGCGACCTACGTCGACACGCTCGTGACGATGATCGACGTCTTCGTCCGTCGCCTCGAGGTGGGGGAGAAGGAGGCGCTCTACCTGGACAGTTGCGCGTGGTACCGGCGTTACGGCATCTCCGATCGGCGGATGCCGCAGGACTGGGCGGAGTTCACGGACTATTTCGACGACACCTGCGCCTCGGTCCTGGCCCGCACACCCAGCGGCGACCGCTACCGCGACCAGATCTTGCGGCCCCGCGACTGGGTGCAGCGCGGGATCCCGGCCCGGGTCGTCCGCGCGCTGCTGCACCCGGCCGCGCGCACGCTGTGGGAGGTCGACGTCGGCGCCGCCGATCGACGCGCACTCACGGCGTATGCGACGTACCGGCGCCTGCGTCGAGGACCGATCACGCGGTAACCGCACCGCGGATCGACAGAACGGATCATCACCCGGCACCGCGTCGGGTCCATCAGGAGGTAAGTGTGGGAGTCGAGGTTTCCGTCGAGGGGCTGACCAAGTCCTTCGGCTCGCAACGTATCTGGCAGGACGTGACGTTGACGTTGCCGGCCGGTGAGGTCAGTGCGCTGCTCGGTCCGTCGGGTACCGGTAAGTCGGTGTTCCTCAAGTCGTTGATCGGTCTGTTGCGCCCGGAGGAGGGCTCGATCGTCGTCGACGGCACCGACATCCTGCAGTGCTCGAGCAAGGAGCTCTACGAGATCCGCAAGCTGTTCGGGGTGCTGTTCCAGGACGGGGCGTTGTTCGGGTCGATGAACCTCTACGACAATGTCGCCTTCCCGTTGCGCGAGCACACCAAGAAGACCGAGTCCGAGATCCGGCAGATCGTGATGAGCAAGCTCGAGCTCGTCGGTCTGCTCGGCGCCGAGGACAAGCTGCCCGGGGAGATCTCCGGGGGGATGCGCAAGCGCGCCGGCCTGGCCCGCGCGTTGGTGCTCGATCCGGAGATCATCCTGGTCGACGAGCCGGATTCGGGTCTCGATCCGGTGCGCACCACCTACATTTCGCAGACGTTGATCGATATCAATGCGGAGATCGATGCGACGATCCTGATCGTGTCGCACAACATCAATCTGGCGCGTACGGTGCCGGACAACATCGGGATGTTGTTCCGTCGGCAGTTGGTGATGTTCGGTCCGCGTGAGGTGTTGTTGACCTCGGATGAGCCGGTGGTCAAGCAGTTCCTCAACGGCACGATGATCGGTCCGATCGGGATGTCGGAGGAGAAGGACGAGGCGACGATGGCGCACGAGCAGGCGCTCGTCGAGGCGGGTCATCATGCCGGTGGTGTCGATGATGTCGAGGGGATCGTGCCGCAGATGCAGGCGACGCCCGGGATGCCGGAGCGGCAGGCGGTGGCGCGTCGGCAGGAGCGGGTGCGTTCGATCCTGCACACTCTGCCCCCGGCCGCCCAGAGCGCCATCCTCGAGGACATGGATTCTCAGCGTCGAACCACGGCGTTCACGGGGTCCGACGCGCCCACCGAACTGATCCCGGTGGTGCTGCGTTAGATAGGGGACGACAGCGACGGCCGGGGCATCTGCCGGCCGGCCAACCGAGCGACGAGTTCCGCGCGACTACCCGCTCCCGTCTTCGCATAGACGGATTTGAGGTGGTCGTGCACCGTGTTCGGCGTGATGCCCCGGTGCCGAGCGATCTCGGCCGTCGACAGTCCGCTCAGCACGTCGGTGCACACCTCGCACTCGCGGGCGGTCAGCGCGTACGCGGCGAACAGCATGTCTGTGAGCTCGCTGTCGGCCGCGGGTTCGATGGTGACCGCCGTGCGGGATTCGTCGCCGTCGGTGCTCAACGGCGCTGCACGGACGACGATCCAGCCTCCACCCTCGTTGCGGATACGCGCCCGGAACACTCCGGTCGAACTCGCCCGAGCTCCGAACGTTGCCGCCCGCAACAGCAGTGCCAATCGCACGGGACCGGCGAGCCGCTCCTCCCATGCCCGCGCCGCGACCGTCGATGCGACCGGCTCACCCGCTGGATCCGTCACGATCACGGCCGGTCCCGGATCGGCTCCGGGGCGTGCGCGCAGGGTGTGGACGGCGGCCGCCCGGGTCGCGGCCGCCACCGCCGGCGCGACCATCGTCAGGAACTCCAGCTCCCGATCCGTGAAGTCCGGTCCCGATCGGACGAAACCGGCCGATCCCCAACACAACCCGTCCACCGTGAAGACGACCCGCACCTCACGGTCGAGTCCGAGTGGGCGCCACACCGCAACGTGCCGGAGGCTGTGGGCGAGTTCGGTCGACGGTAGATCCGAGGCCCGCACCACCGTTCGTCCACTGCGGGCGATGTCTGCGAACGTCGCGGGATCGTGTCCACCGCATTCCGATTCGGCGAGTAGTGGCTCGTACTCACCGGGAATGCGGTTGCGCCCACTGGTCATCGAACCGAACGCCAGGGTCAGGGGATCGAACAGCGCCCAGCACGTCAGCTCGCTGCGTACGGTGCGATCGACCAGTTCGATGGCACGCTGGTGCAGTGCGGTGACGCCGGCGCCGGTGCCCGCGAACTCCAGGATCTCGCGGCGTAGCCGCTCCGCCCGCACTTCGAGCATGAGCCCAGTATGCGCCGGATCCGGGAAACGGGAGCATCCCCGATTCAGGGGATGGTTCGGCTGCTTCCCGGTCCCTAGCGTCGCAAATGTGTCCACGATTCATCTCGAACGGGCCGGTACCGGCAGGCGATTGTCGATGCCGGACGCCGTCGTCACCGTCCTGTCGTCCGGTGAACACACCGGCGACGCCTACGAGCTCATGCTGGTCGAGGCCCCCTGCGGCAGCCCACCGCCCCTGCACTCCGAGCCTTGGCCCAAGACCTTCCACCTGCTGCGCGGCCGGATCCTCGTCCTGCTCGACGGTGAGGGCTGCGAACTCGCCGCCGGTGACACGCTCACCATCGAGGCGGGAACGATGAACAGCTTCTCGGTCCTCACCGACGATGCGGTCTTTCTCCTCGTCTGTTCCGGGACCGGGATGAGCGGCTTCTTCACCGATGTCGACGCCTTGGCGAAGCAGTACCTGCCCGAGGATGCGCTGATGAGCAGGTTCGGGCAGATCGCCACCCGTTACGGCATCCGATTCGCCGAGGAGGTCTCGCCATGATCGTCGTTGCGCAACTCGCGGCCCTCGTCGCCGCCGCGGTGCACCTGCTGGCCTTCGTGTGGGAGACGATCCTCTTCCGCCGTCCGAGCATCCACCGGGACGTGTTCCGCATCCCGACCGAGGACGTCCGGCCGGTGCGGATGTGGGCGTTCAACGTCGGCTTCTACAACCTCTTCCTCGGCTCCGGAGCGCTCGCCGGGGTGATCCTGTGGTGGACCGGCCACGAGACGCCGGGCCGCACGCTCGTCGTCTACACGTGCACATTCATGTTCCTGGCCGGGATCGCATTGTTCGCCTCGGATCGGATGGCGATGAGCCGTCCGCGGGGAGCCGGGGTGGTGGGGTCGCTGTGTCAGAGCGTTCCGTCGCTGATCGCGCTCGTAGCACTGGCATTCGCGTAGAAGCGGCGCGACCGACGACTGGGTGGTTCGAGCCCCGGAAAGCGGGGGTGAAGCCACCCAAGTCGGCGTTCGTTCGCTCTGAGCCACCGCTAGTGTCGACCGCATGGCTCTCCTGTACGACGCCGAGTTGTCTCCCACCAAGGTCGAATTGCTGCGGGACTGGCTGCCGCGGACGTCCTTCTATCGGGGTGGCGAGTCCAGCGTCGACCGGCTCGGTGCCTTTCGGTTCAATGATCCGGCCGGTGAGGTCGGTATCGAAACCCACCTCGTGCGCGACGCCGACGGTGTCGTCTATCAGGTGCCCTGGACCTACCGTTCGGCGCCGCTACGTGAAGGTCGATCGGTCGGGGAGACGGAACATTCGGTGCTCGGACACCGCTTCGTCTACGACGCGACGACCGATCCCGTCTACATCCGGCAATTGCTCGTCACGATCTGTGCCGGCGGAAGCGAAGCCGAACAGTATGTCCACGTCGAGGGGGACGAGCCGAGGAAGGTCGCCGGAACTGTTCGGGTTCAGGGAAGTGGTGCCGAGGGCATCGAGGTTCCCGCAATCACGAGACTCGATGTAACCGATGATGGCGAGGGTCGGACGTGCATCGACACAGCGGGTATCACGATCGCTGTGCACCACTTACCGGCGGGCGTAGCGCTTTCCGGCCGCACCCTGATGGGCGCTTGGAAGGGTGGCAGAGGTGTGCTCGCATCGATCCGATGATCGACCTCGTCCGACGAATGCCGCCGAAGGCAACCTCTCCGTGACGCCCGCGCACCTGCAGTCGCATGCTTCTGTTCGCTTCGAGTGGGGCCTGTCCGGAGCGGTTGCTCTCGGGGCCTCCGACATCTCGGTCGTGGTGGACGTGCTGTCGTTCACCACGACGCTGTCGGTCGCCGCGGATCGTGGAATCGAGGTGTTGCCGTACTGGGCGAGAGACGATTCGGCCGCCGAGTACGCCGCGCGACATGATGCCGTCCTGGCGGTCGGGCGTAGCCGAGCGGAGGCGGGGGAGGTGAGCCTGTCTCCGCGCACCGTTCGCGACGCCGACAACCTGCATCGCCTCGTTCTGCCCTCGCCGAACGGGTCGTCGATCGCATACTTGCCGGCTACGTCGTCGACTGTCGTCGTCGGAGCGTGCCTGCGCAATGCCACTGCGGTGGCAGCATGGATCGCGGAAGTACTGTCGGAGGGTGCGACCGTGGCAGTGATCGCCGCCGGCGAGAAGTGGCCCGACGGGTCTCTGCGACCGTGCGTCGAAGATCTGTGGGGTGCGGGCGCGGTGCTTGCCGACGTGTTGGTTCGGCGTCCGGAACTGACCGCGTCGACCGAGGCCGAGATGGCAGTGGCCGCCTGGCATGCAGTTCGAGGCAATGTGAACTCGTCATTGGAAGCATGCGCATCCGGTCGGGAGCTGATCGACATGGGATACGAATCCGATGTCGCCGTGGCGGCGGAGGTCGATCGGAGTGCGACCGTGCCCGTGCTCGTCGGCGATCGCTTCGTGGACCACAGTGGATAGACGATTCGGGTGGCTTCGACCTCGCTTTCCGGGGTCGAAACCACCCGAATCGCAACTATCGGTCCAGGTCTTTCTCGTCCGAGCCGCGCACGGCGGGAATGGAACCGAATCGCCCGGCCTGGAAGTCCTCCATCGCCTCGATGATCTCGGCCCGGGTGTTCATGACGAACGGACCGGCCATGACGACGCGTTCACGAATCGGCTTGCCGCCGAGCACGAACACCTCGAGGGCGTCGGTGCGCGAATCCTGCGTCGCGGCAGCAGAGATGGTCAGGCTCTCGCCCCTGCCGAAGACGGCGGTCTGTCCGGTCCGGATCGGGCGGTGTTCCGGTCCGACCGCGCCATCGCCGGCGAGCACGTATGCCAGCGCGTTGAATTCGGGGTTCCACGGCAGGGTGACGCTCGCTCCCGGTGCCACGGTGGCGTGCAGCAGGGTGATCGGCGTGTGCGTCGAACCGGGGCCGCGGTGCCCGTCGAGCTCTCCGGCGATCACCCGGATGAGCGCGCCGCCGTCGGCCGAGGACAGCAGGGCGACCTCGCCGCCGCCGATGTCCTGGTACCGCGGGGCGACGAACTTCTCGGCCTTGGGCAGGTTCACCCACAACTGCACGCCGTGGAACAGTCCACCGCTGACCACGAGGTGTTCCGGTGGTGCTTCGATGTGCAGGATGCCGCTGCCGGCGGTCATCCACTGGGTGTCACCGCCGCCGATGGTGCCGCCGCCTCCGTGGGAGTCGCGGTGCTGCATGATGCCGTCGATCATGTAGGTGACGGTCTCGAAGCCGCGGTGCGGATGCCAGGGCGTGCCTTTCGGTTCGCCGGGTGCGTAGTTCACTTCGCCCATCTGATCCATGTGGATGAACGGATCGAGGTACTTCGTCTCGATGCCCGCGAACGCACGGCGGACGGGGAAGCCTTCGCCTTCGAAGCCGTGCGGAGCGGTGGTCACCGACAGGACAGGACGCGAGAGCGCGTCGGGTGCGGGCTCTTCGACGCGGGGAAGAGCGAGAATGTTGTCGACGGTTACGGCGGGCACGGTAACCCCTCTCGGTCATGTAGTTGATTTGTCAACTACCTTACTGCACTCAACCGCCGTCCTCCTCGGGTTGTTCCCACCCGAGGTGCGCCGCATCCACGACTTGACCCTGACGCAGCGTCAGGGTCGATGCTGAAACCATGAGGATCAGCGACTTGGCCCAGGCCGCAGGAACCACCGTTCGCGCCGTCCGGCATTACCACCGGCTCGGGCTCATGCCCGAACCCCCACGGACACCCAACGGATACCGGGACTACGAACTGGCCGACCTGGTGCGCCTGCTGCGTATCCGCTGGCTCGCCCAGTCGGGTGTTCCACTGGGTTCGGTGGCGACCGTCCTCGGTGGCCACGTCACCGACAGCGACGACCACGACGCCGAGTCCGACCTCACCGCAGATCTCGAGTCGCTGCTCGAGGCGGCAGATACTCAGATCCGGACGCTGCAGGTCAAACGTGAGGCACTCGCCGCGATTCTCGAGCGTCACCGCGCCGGCGACCGACTCTCGCCCTTGCCCGCGCCGATCGTCGACGCGTTCGACGAACTCATCGACGGCGAGGACGACCCGCACACCCGGACGTTGTTCGTGCGCGAACGCGACAGCTGGGAGATGCTCGCCCTCACCGGGCAGGCATCACCGGAGTATCTCGACGCCCTGCGAACCCTGCTCGACGACCCCGAACAACGGCACGCCATGGTCGCCGTCTACCGACGCTTCGGTGCGCTCGCCGGGCAGGATCCCACCGCGGCGGCCGACGAGATCACCGCCGTCATCGAGGGCATGACCGCGCTGCTCGACGACATCCCGATCATGGTGGAGGTGCTCGGTTCGTGGGCGGCCGAGGCGGCAACGGCTCTCGAATCGAACACCGAAGTGCTTGCCGAGTTCCTTCCGGACCCGGCACAGCAGGCCGTTGCAATCGGGTTCGTCCGGCGCGTCGCTGCACAGTCGGGACCGCCACAGGACGGAGTGCAGGCATGACCGAGCGCACCGTCCGGCTCGCCCACCGAACCGCCCTCGTCCTCACCGTGGTGGTGGCCTGTACGAACGCCGTCCTCGCCGCGTTCGGTGTCCTCACCCCGGCGACCGCGCTGAAGTTCTGGCTCGGATTCGAGCTACCTGTCGGGATCCTGGTGCTGATCGTCGGCGCATTGCGCGTCCGAGTCCTGCGCCGATCCGGAACACCGTGGGCAGGGGTGCTCGACGAACTCGTCGGCCGCGTGCCCGCGACCCTGATCCGCGCAGAGTTGAGAAGCTACCGCGCACTGTGGTTCCTGATACGACGGCGTCGCGTCGGCGCCGGACCTGAGGTGACGACGATCGGCTACACCCGCGGCACGATGAGCGTGCCGATCGCGTGGCTCGTGGCCTCGGGCATCGAGATCGCGGTGGTCCACATACTCGTGCCCTGGGAATGGCTGCGCTGGACGTTGCTGATCGTGTCGGTGTACTCGCTTCTTCCCCTCGTGGGGTGGCTCGCGGATCGTGTCGTCAACCCGCATCTTCTGACGCGGGACGGCCTGGTTCTGCGCTCCGGACATCAGGTCGTGGCCCATATCGACGCGGACAACCTGCAGCAATGCGTCCCGCGCCATCGCTTCCAGCCGACGGAGACGGGCGTGGACGGCGAGGTGCTGTTCCTGCCCGGACCCGACGGCACCAACCTCGACCTCATCCTCGCGGAACCCGTCGAGGCCCTGCTGCCGGCCTTCTTCGAACACCGCCGCCGTCCGGCACTCGTGAGCCGGTTCGCGATCCACGTCGACGATCCCACAGCGGCGCGCCGAGTGCTCGACGCCGCCCTCCTCGCCTGACGCGACGAGGGTGAAATCGACGATTTCGTCCACCGAATCCGTTCCACAGGTGGTGACCTGCGTTTATCGTGTATGCGACGAACGGAGTCCCCGTGTCCCGCAATTCATCCCGAGCCCTCCGCGCTCGCCTCGTCGCCGCGATCGCGCTCTTGTGCGCGAGCATCACGGTCACCGTGCCCCCGGCCGCCGGCGCCGAACCGGCCTTGTGCGCGTGGCGGTTCATGTCGAACGAGACGGTGCTCAACGTGGCGTTCCCCGACGTCAACGCCACCTACTGGGTGCTGCCCTATGCGCTGGGCCCGGGCGACTCGATCGAGGTGTCCGGCACCTATCCGGCCGCGCGGTACTTCTCGCTCAACACCTACGGCACGAACTTCGACACCGTCGACACGCTGCGTGACGACATGATCGTGCCGGATCCGGGCAGCGGGAACCCGTTCGCGGATGCGACGGCGCGGAATCTTCCTCCGTCACAGCAGAAGTGGCGTGCCACCGTGGTACCCGGTCCGGCGGACCACGCGCGCAACGAGATCCGCGGGGTTCCAGAGGGGCAGAGCACCCCGGTGGGCTTCCTGATCATCCGCGTGTATGTGCCCGACGACGCCACATCTGTCAGCGGCGGCGTGCCGTTGCCCGAGGTGACCATGCGCCTCGGTGGGGCGACGATGCTCAGGCAGCCGTGCGAGCAACCGTTCGACCCGAACTCCTACACCGGACCCGTCGCACAGTTCGCGCAGGCAGGTTTCGACCAGGTCATCGCCGGTGCGGCGAGCGGTGCGTTCCCCGGTGGCACACCCGAGACGGTGTTCGTGAACCCGGCGAGTTCGTCGGGCCTGCTCCCCAACGGCGACAACAAGTATCTCGGAACGGCGCTGACCTACCAGCCGGGGCGGATCGTCGTGGTGCGGGGTAAGGCGCCGCTGTTCCCCGACACACGGGCGGGGGTGCCGGTCACGGATCCCGATCAGCAGGTGCGGTACTGGTCGATGTGCCAGAACGATCTGGTCTCGCCGTATCCGGTGGTGGCGTGTGCCGGCGACTTCGAGACCTCGCTCGATGCATCGGGCTACTACACGTATGCGGTCGCTGCACCCATCGACCTCCCCTCGGTCGCCGATCCGACCGTGACCGTGCTGCCGTGGGGCGATACCACGGTGCCGAAGAAGGTGTTGTTCCTGCGGTACATGCTGCCGTCGTCGGCCTTCTACCCGCAGTCGATCCAGGCCTCGCAGGCGACCGGTGCCGATCCCGCGACGGTGATGGGTCCGTACTATCCCGAGGCCGTGTACTGCTCCGCGACGACCTTCGTCGCCGGAGGCTATGCGGCATGCCGGGACGAAGCTGCAGGCTGACTCTCCGGGACGCACACTACGCACGAGAGTTTTCTGATAGACGAGTGCAATGAACGATGACGCCCGACGCGGCACTCCGTCGAAGGACGCGCGGGCCGCCGACGTGCAGGAACTCGTCGTGGTGGTCGGCGAGCGGATGCAGCGGCGGTCCGACGAGATCGTCGCGAGCATGGACGCGGCGATCGAATCGGCCGTCGAAGATCTCGGCGAGTCCGAACTGACCGACATGCTGCGGGCGAGTGTGGAGGGCAATGTCGCCACCATCCTGCACATGATCAGCAACGACATTCCGCTCGATCGCATCCAGCCGATCACCGCCGCCACGGAGTATGCGGTGAGGCTCGCGCGGCACGGCGTTCCCGCGGCGGCGCTGCGCCGGGCCTACCACATAGGCTCCGACGACCTGTTCAACCAGATGTTCGCGGAGATCCAGCAGCTCGATTGTGCACCCGACCTGAAACTCGAACTGCTCCATCATTTCGCCGGGTGGATGCACAAGTACGTGGACTGGATGACGCGCGTCGTGCTCGACGCACACGAAGAAGAGCAGCGGGTGCTGGTCCAGCAGTCCGAGAACGTGACGTCGGCGCTGGTGGAGCAGGTGTTGAGCGGCGGTGCATTCGATACCGAGGAGTTCGCGACGAAGACCGGTTACCGGCTCGACGGAACCCACCTCGGTGCGATCGCGTGGATCGAAGGCCCGGCCCAGGGCGCAGACCAGACGCCCACGCTCGCGACGGCGGCAGAGACTCTCACCGTCGCGGCCGGTGGGGGAGGCGCGCCCCTGTTCGTACCGGTGGATCGGCGCACGGCCTGGTTGTGGACGACGACGGCGGGTGGCACGGTCGTCGACGTGTCACGCCTTCGGACGGCTGTGCAGGCTGTCCCCGGGTTGCGCGTGGCGTTCGGGAAGCCGGGCGTCGGGGTCGCGGGATTCCGGCGCAGCCACGAGCAGGCCGAGGCGGTGCGGATCGTCGCGAGCACCGCGACCGTTCGGCACAGCCGAGCGGTGTACTACGGCGAGGACGGCATGTCCGCGACGGCGGTGCTGGCGCGCGATGTCGCGACGACCAGGCGTTTCGTCGCCGATACGCTGGGCCGGCTCGCGATCGACAGCCCGACCGCGGAGCGGTTGCGGGACACGACGCGAGTGTTCCTGCGGACCGGGGGAAGCTATGTGCAGACCTCCGAGGAACTGGTCCTCCACCGGAACACCGTGAAGTACCGGCTGCAGAAGGCGGAGGACGAACGGGGACGGCCGATCTCCGAGAACCGATTGGATCTCGAGCTGGCTCTGCACGTCTGTCATGTGCTCGGACGACCCGTTCTGCTGCCCAAGGAGAAGCGCTCGTCCGGTCGCTGAGCCGATTTTTTGTGCAGAATCGACAACGGCAGCGTGGAAGTTGGTTTTGCGGGGACGTGTCCTGGTTCGGTCCGACCGCATAGTGTCGTGCATCACAACCGATACGTGCTCGTCGGACCGAGGAGCTGTAGATGCCCGTCTCCCGCTTTCCCTTTCTCCCCTGGAACGTCCCCACCGAGGATCGCTCTCGCACGGCGGTCCGGGACGACAGGTTCGAACTCACCTACGCCCAGCTCGACGACCGAACCCGCGCTGTCGCAGCGCAGTTCGCGCGACACGGCGTCGGCGCGGGAGACATCGTCGCGATCATGCTGCCGAACCGCGTCGAACTGCTCGTCGCGATGCTCGCGGCGTGGCGTCTCGGTGCTGCCGCGACACCCGTCAATCCGGAGTTCACGGAATCGGAAGCGTCCTATCAGATCTCGGACTCCGGCGCTGTTCTCGTGGTCAAGACTTCGACCGACGCACCCGACAGGGGCCGGCCGAGCATCGCGGTGAACGATCTCGCCGACGGGGGCGACGGCCCCGAACCCGTGGCCCTGCGCGGCGACGAATTGAGCCTGGTCATCTACACCAGCGGATCCACCGGCCGGCCGAAGGGCGTGATGCTCGATCACGACAACGCCGAGGCCATGTCGTCGACGATGGCGCAGCATTTCCGTCTCACCGCCGACGACCACTGCATGCTCGTCCTGCCGCTGTTCCACGTCAACGCGATCATGGTGAGTGCACTGGCGGTCTGGCGCTCGCACGGACAGCTCAGTGTCATCGGATCGTTCTCCGCGAGCCGATTCTTCGACCACGTGGAAAAGCTCCGCCCCACATACTTTTCCGCTGTGCCCGCGATCTACGCGATGCTCGCTGCGCTGCCCGACACCGTGCGCCCGGACACCTCGTCGCTGCGGTTCGTGGTGTGCGGCGCGGCTCCGGTGTCGAAAGAACTGCTGCAGCGGTGCCACGACCGTTTCGGGTTCGTCATGGTCGAGGGATACGGACTCACCGAGGCGACCTGCGCGTCCGCCTGCAATCCCGTCGACGGCGTCCGCAAACTCGGAACGGTCGGACCGGCACTGCCCGGACAGCGGATCGGGATCATGTCCCCGGACGGTGAACTGCTGGCACCCGGCGAGACAGGGGAGGTGGTCATCGCGGGACCGACGGTCATGCGTGGCTACCTCGATCGCCCCGATGCGACCGCCGAGACCGTCCGCGACGGTTGGTTGCACACCGGGGACATCGGGATCCTGGACGAGGACGGTTATCTGCGCATCGTCGACCGCGTCAAGGACATGATCATCCGCGGAGGCGAGAACATCTATCCCAAGGAGATCGAAACCGTCCTGACCTCGGTCGACGACGTCCTCGAAGCCGCGGTCGTCGGGCGGCCCGACCCGGTCCTCGGTGAGGTTCCCGTCGCCTACGTGGTGCTGTACCCGGATGCGGCGACGACCGCCGAGGACCTCCTCGAGCACTGCCGGCGGCACCTGATGCGCGCGAAGGTGCCCGAGCGGATCGACATCCTCGACGCGCTACCGAAGAACCCCGTCGGCAAGATCGACAAACCCTCGCTCAGGCGCACATTGCAACACGCCTGACCCCATCCCTCGTCCTACCTCGACGCGAGTGCCCCTCGCGGTGATGAGCCCTGCCCACCTTCAGGAGTCACAATGGGATTCAAGACGGCAGACATGCCACCGGTCGATCCGGCCACCTACGACGACATGCCCTTCATGGAGCGCATGCGGGTGCTGGCGACCCACTGGGCCGAATACGGTTTCGGCAGCCCCAAACAGATGCACATGCTCTACGTGTACAAGCTGATCTTCTACGTTCTCGGTGGGGTGGCGGTCGTCGGACTCACCACTCCCGGAATGGGTTTCGCCGACCTCGCCGGCTGGTGGGGCGAGCCCATCGTCTACCAGAAGCTGATGGTGTGGACCATTCTGTTCGAGATCACCGGTTACGCGTCGTCCTCCGGACCGCTGGCGTTCAAGTTCAAGCCGTTCACCGGTGGCTGGCGTTACTGGACCCGCCGCGGCACCCTGCGGCTCCCACCCTGGCCGAAGGTGGTGCCGTTCACCCGCGGTGACCATCGCACCGTCGTCGACGTCGCGATCTACTTCGCGCTCCTGGCCACTCTGCTGTTCCTGCTGCTCGGACCCGGCGTCACGACCGCTGCCCTGCCGGGAAGCGAGGTCGGGTTGCTCCCGCAGTGGGCGCTGCTGACCTATGTCGGCCTCATCGTCGTCATGGGTCTGCGCGACCGCGTGGTCTTCCTGGCCGCACGCTCGGAACAGTACGTCGCCGTCATGTTCTTCTTCGGCATCTTCAGCAACCACGTCGACATGATCCTGGCCGCCAAGATCGCGCTGGTCACTGTGTGGTTCGGCGCAGGTGTCTCCAAGTTCGGTCACCACTTCACCAACGTGATCCCGCCGATGCTCAGCAACACCCCGTGGATCACTTCGAAGCGGTTCAAGCGCTCGCTCTACCGCAACTTCCCGCAGGATCTGCGTCCGTCGAAGGTCAGCTGGTTCCTCGCCCATGTCTGCGGCACCGTCGTCGAACTCGTCGTCCCGCTGGTGCTGCTGTTCTCGACGAACACGACGATCACCTGGCTCGCCATCATCGGCATGGTCATGTTCCACATCTTCATCACCTCGACCTTCCCGCTGGCGGTCCCGCTCGAGTGGAACGTCTTCTACATGTTCGCCGCCGTCTGGCTCTTCGGTGGATTCCCCGCCGGCGCCGGTTACGGGGTGGGCGACGTGAGCTCCGTCTGGATCCTCGCGCCGATCCTCGTCGCTTTCCTGTTGTTCCCGATCCTCGGCAACCTGCGCCCCGACCTGGTCTCCTTCCTGCCGTCGATGCGGCAGTACGCCGGCAACTGGGCGTCGGCCCTGTGGGCCTTCCGCGGCGACGAGGCGGAGAACAAGCTCAACGAGAACCTCACCAAGTTCAACGACAATCAGATCGACCAGCTGAGTGGGGCGTTCGGCAAGGAGGTCGCCGAGATCTTCATGCAGAAGGCGGTCGCATGGCGCACCATGCACAGCCAGGGTCGCGGCCTGATGTCGCTGATGATGCGGCACCTCGACAAGCTCGAGAACTACCGCATCCGCGAAGGTGAGTTCACCTGCACCACCCTGGTGGGCTGGCAGTTCGGCGACGGTCACCTCCACAACGAGCAGACCATCAGCGCGGTGCAGGAGCGGTGCCGGTTCGAACCGGGAGAATGCGTCATCGTGTGGATCGAATCCCAGCCGATCCATCGGAAGACGCTGGAATACAAGGTGATCGACGCGGCGCTCGGTGTCGTCGAGCGTGGTCACTATCACATCGAGGACGCGGTGTCGGCGCAGCCGTGGCTGCCCGACGGCCCGATCCCGCACACCGTCACTTGGCGGATGGCCGGCTACGAACCGGCCGGGACGGCCTACCTCCACCCGCAGGTCCGACCCGATCGTGTCAAGGTTGGAGCATGACCGACGCGGTGATAGTCGGCAGCGGGCCCAACGGGCTCGCTGCCGCCGTCGTGCTCTCCTCCGAGGGCGTACGGGTACGAGTGCTCGAGGCAGCCGAGACGATCGGTGGCGGCACGCGCAGCAGCGAACTGACCCTGCCGGGCCTGCTCCACGACGAATGCAGCGGCTTCCACCCGCTGGCCGTGGACACACCCTTCAGCCGGCAGTACGACCTCGCGGAACACGGTCTGATCTGGTCGTGGCCCGAGGTGCAGTACACCCACCCGCTCGATGGCGGACGTGGTGGCGCGGCCTACCGATCCGTGGACGACACCGCCACGGAACTCGGGACCGACGGGGCCAGGTGGCGCCGGATCTTCGGCGCGCTGACCGAACGATTCGGCGGCATCACCGAGGATTTCCTGCGCCCGATGCTGCACGTACCCGTCCATCCGGTGCTGCTCGCCGGATTCGGGATGTTCGCCGCGATGCCCGCCGACGTGCTCGCACGCGCCTGGTCCACACCCGAGGCGCGCGCCCTGTTCGGTGGGGTGGCGGCCCACGCCCTGCGGCCCTTCGGCTCGCCGATGTCCTCGGCCATCGGCGTCGCGCTGGGCACAGCGGCGCACGCCTACGGGTGGCCGGTCGCGCAGGGCGGATCGCGCGCGATCGCCGCAGCGATGGCGTCACTGATCGAGAAGAACGGCGGCACCGTCGAAACCGGGGTGCGCGTGGAGTCCCTCGACGAACTCGGCAACCCCGATCTGGTGCTCCTCGACACCGTACCCGCCGACGCCGTGCGGATCGTGGGCGACAGGCTGCCCCGCCGCACCGCCCGCGCCTACCGTCGGTACAAGCACGGGCCCGGCGCGTTCAAGGTCGAGTACGCCGTCGAGGGCACCGTGCCCTGGCAGCACGAACCGTCCCGCCGCGCCGGCACCGTCCACGTCTGCGGTTCGTACGCCGAGACGGCGGCAGCCGAACGCCAGGTGAACCGGGGGATCATGCCCGATCGGCCCTACGTCCTGGTCGGCCAGCAGTTCCTCGCCGACCCGTCGCGCTCCGCCGGGAACCTGAACCCGCTCTACGCCTACGCGCACGTCCCGCACGGGTACACCGGCGACGCGACCGAGCCGATCACCGCCCAAATCGAGCGGTTCGCCCCGGGCTTCCGCGACACGATCCGTGCCGTGCACGTGCGGACGACGACCGAGATGTCCGTCCACAACGCGAACTACGTGGGCGGCGACATCGTCACCGGAGCCAACAGTGCGGTGCAGCTCGTGCTCCGGCCCCGCCCGGCGCTGGACCCGTACGCGACCGGCGTTCCCGGCGTGTACCTGTGCTCGGCGGCGACCCCGCCGGGTGCCGGGGCGCACGGCATGTGCGGGTATCACGCCGCCCGGTCGGCGTTGGCGTACCTGCAGACCTGAGGTGATTTTCCGGGGTGAATGTGCGGTGAAGGGCCTGCGTGGCGCGCGAAACTTCGCATACGGAAATAACATTCTCCCGATATGCACTTCCCCCGGTGCTGAAGGAGCCCCCGTGACCGCAACCACCCCCTACCCTGCCCGGAACGCGCCGCGTGAAGACGACGGTTACTTCGGCCCCGGTTCCGTCTCGTGGAAGGTGTACGCCGATCCGTCCTCTCGCGTCGCCGGCATGGCGGGTCTGCTGCTGCAGGCACTCAACCCCGGGATGATGCGGCTGTTCGAGCACGCGTCGGCCGCGTACGTCGATCCGAAGGGGCGGGACGAGCGCACCGGCCGCTATCTCGACACTGTCATGTTCGGCGACAAGGCCCACGCCGACGCCGCCGCAGCCTCGGTGCGCCGCATGCACGCGCACGCCGTCTGGGACGACCCGCACACCGGCACCACGCTGCGTGCCGACGAGCCCGCATGGATCGACTGGACCCACAACGCCCTCGCGTTCGCGCTGCTGCGCGGTGCGGAAGCCTTCGGTCTCGACCTGACCCCGGCCGAGCAGGACAAGTTCGTCGTCGAACAGCACATCGCCGCAGAACTCGTCGGCGCGGACCCGGCCCGCCTGCCCGCTACCCGGGCCGACCTCGAGGCGTACGTCGACGAGCAGCGCCACTGGTTGTCGCTATCGCTCGCGGCCGCCGAGGTGACGCACGCGCTCCGCAAGCCGAACCTGTGGGGCAATCCGGTGAAGGTGTTCACCTTCGTCGTCGTGCAGGACGGCATGCTGTCGCTGCTGCCGGAGTGGGCGCGCCTGATGTACGGAATCGAGGGGCGCCCGATGAACCTGCGCGCCGCGGCACGCACCACCAAGCGGCTCATCGGCATCGCTCGTAAGAACGAGTCGTACGACAAGATGGTCGCCGAGATCACCACGCGCATCGACGAGACTCCCTACCGCAAGGTGCGTGCGCGCAAGGCCTGACCCTGTCTCAGAAGGAGGGATTCGGCCGGACGAACCGTTCGTCGATGTCGGCGATCGATCGGACGCCGGTCAACGCCATGGTGAGGTCGAACTCGGCGATCACGTTGCGGATCACCTCCTCGACACCCTGTCGACCTGCGATCGCCAATCCGTACATGGAGGGCCGGCCGAGCAGCACGGCGTCCGCGCCGAGCGCGAGCGCGACGAAGACGTCGGCACCGCTTCGGATCCCGCTGTCCAGCAGCACGGTCGGCTCCCGGCCGATCGCGGCACGGATGTCGAGCAGGGCATCGAGCGAGGCGATCGATCCGTCGACCTGGCGTCCACCGTGGTTCGACACGACGAGGGCATCGACGCCGAGGTCCACCGCGCGACGCGCATCGTCGGGGTGCAGAATTCCCTTGAGCACGATGGGAAGTCGGGTCCGCTCCCGCAACGTGGCCAGATGCTTCCAGCTCAGTCCCGGATTGGAATAGATGTCGAGGAAGGTCTCCGCGGCGGCGCGCGGCACGGGGGAGCGGAGGTTGTCGAGGAATCGGCCCGGATGGTTGCGGGTCATCGACAGCAGCGTGCGGATCGCGCCGAGCGTGACGTCGGGTCGCTCCCTCACCGTCTCGCGGGCGGCGTCGATCCGCTGCCGGACGATGTCGAGGAAGCGGGGATCCGAGGTGTACTGGGCGATGCCCTCGCCGCGTGCGAACGGCAGCGACCCGAGATTCAGGTCCTGCGGACGCCATCCCAGCATCGTCGTGTCGAGGGTGACGACGACGGCCTCGGCGCCGGCTGCTTCGGCGCGTCGCAGCAGGCTGTCGACGAGATCCTCGTCGGAACTCCAGTACAGCTGGAACCAGCGGGACGCAGAGCCCATCGCGCCGGCACAGTCCTCCATGGAATTGCAGCCCTGATTGGAGAAGATGTACGGCACGCCGGTCGCGGCGGCCGCCCGCGCGATCGCCAGGTCGCTGTCGGCGGCCATCAACGCTCCCGCCCCGATCGGGGCCAGCAACAGCGGCGAGGAGAGCGACGTGCCCGCCACGGTCGTACGCAGGTCGCGTTCGGTGACACCGTGGGCCATGCGCGGGACGATCGCCCATCGGTCGAACGCGCGCCGATTGTTGCGCATCGTGCGTCCCTCGCCGGCGCCGCCCGCGACATATGCCCAGGCCCGCTTCGAACTCGCACGCCGCGCGGCGCGTTCGAGGTCGCCGAAGGACGTCGGAACGGCCGGACGCCGGCCCAGCGCTCCGTTGCGGTACACGACCCCCTGGCGTTCCCGGCCGGGGCCAGCGGGTGCAGATGCGGCAGTTTCGGTCACGAGTGAGTTCCCCTCTCGAGCGGTGGCGCTTGTCGATCCTTCCTCACGAACCCGGTCGAGTGAACCGGTTACCGGTGTCGAATTCGGAATCGGTGCGGTGGATCCGGCGGCGGGCGTACCGTCGGATCCATGACCGAGGACGGCCAGGTTGCACCGTGGGACGACATCTACCGGGGCGTCGCCGAAGGGTTTTCGGGCCCCGTACCGTGGAACATCGGCGAACCCCAGCCCGAGATCGCCCGATTGATCGACGAGGGCGGATTCCGCAGCGACGTGCTCGACGCGGGCTGCGGACATGCCGAGACCTCCCTCCATCTCGCGGCACAGGGGTACACGGTGGTCGGTCTCGACCTGTCGCCGACCGCCATCGAAGCCGCTCGGGCCGCGGCGGCGGAGCGGGGCCTGACTACCGCGACCTTCCAGGTCGCCGATATCACGTCGTTCACGGGGTTCGACGGCCGGTTCGCGACGATCGTCGACAGCACCCTGTTCCATTCGCTGCCCGTGGACCGGCGCCGCGCCTACCTGAGCGCCGTCACCCGTGCCGCTGCTCCGAGCGCGTCCTTCTTCGTCCTCGCCTTCTCGAAGGACGCCTTTCCGGAAGAGGGTCAGGGACCGAATCCGGTGACGGACGACGAGTTGCGCGACGCGGTCGCCGAGTTCTGGACCGTCGACGACGTGCGGCCGGCATTCATCCACGCGTTTCTCGGCGACGAGGATGCTGCCGCGTGGCAGCGGGACGACAAGGGCCGCTCGATGCTCCCGGCCTGGTTGCTGTCGGCCCACCGCGGTTGAGGGTGCACGCGGAAATTCGATTGCATTGCCGGGGTGCGAAGTTCACCATCGGATCTGTCGGAGCGGACCACCCGCGCCTCGTCATGATCCAGGAGTCACCGTGCACCCCGATGTCTCACCCGGAACCGATCCGCTGGTCGAGTACGGCTGGTCCGAACAGATCGCGGAACGGTTCGCGGACAACGACATCCAGGGAACTCCCGGCCGGATCGTGCGGGTCGGTCGCGGTCACGGTGACGCCGTGACCTCCGCCGGTCCGCTGCGGGTGCGGACGGCAGGCCACCATGTCTGTACCGGCGACTGGGTGATCGTGCGCGAACCGCCCACCGAAGGCGACACGATCGGCACCGTCTGTGCGGTGCTGCGGCGTACCGGCGCGATCCGTCGTGCTGACGCATCGGGACGTTCGGAAGAGCAGGTTCTCGCCGCCAACGTCGACACCGTCGTGGTCACGGTCGCGGCCGACACCCTCGATCTCGGTCGCATGGAACGTCTGCTGGCGCTGGCCTGGGACAGCGGCGCGCAACCGGTGGTCGCCCTGACGAAGGTCGACCTCGCGACCGAAGCGGTATTCGAGCAGGTCGCCGTGCTCGCACCCGGAGCGAGCGTGGTCGAGGTCTGCGCACCGGACCGATCCGGATTGAGCGAACTGCGCACGCTGCTCCACGGCACCGTCGTGTTCGTCGGAGCGTCCGGCGCCGGGAAGTCGACACTGGTCAACGCGCTGTGCGGTCGCGACATCCAGGCGACGGCACCGGTTCGGCAGGCGGACGGCAAGGGCCGGCACACCACGACCGATCGGGAGATGGTCCCTCTGGGTGGGGGCGTGACCCTCATCGACACTCCGGGGTTACGGGGCGTCGGGATGTGGGACGCCGGTGCCGGCATCGCTTCCGCCTTTCCCGAGATCGACGAGCTTGCGCGGTACTGCCGCTTCGCGGACTGTGCGCACGAGACCGAACCGGGATGCGCGGTTCGTGCCGCCGTCGACCGCGGGGACCTCGATGCCCGGCGAGTGGAGAGTCATCGCAAACTGCGGCGTGAGAACGAATGGATCGCGGCGCGGTCCGATGCCCGATTGCGGCACGAGCGGACCCGGGAGATCAAGGTGATGAGCCGCGCGATCCGGGCGTACTACCGCGACCGCTGAGGATTTTCGGCGCGGCATACAGGGCGGTCGGTACTCCTCCGCGTAGTTCGCGCGATGAACCGGGCCTCGCTACTGCAACACGCCGCGTCGACCCCGTTTCGGCGCGCTGATCATAGAAGGCCCCGATCGAATGGTCGGGGCCTTCGACCTGCGCGAACATACCGGTCGGTACTTCCTGCTCGGGTCCGTCGCAGTGTGAACGCGGACGGTCTTGGTGGGCGTGCAGCTGCGCGTTATCGAGGTGTGTCGTCGGACACGAAATGATTACGACCCAGCTCGGGGGTGTACTTCTCCTGGGTCGAACCGAACCGGTCTGTTCTCGAGGGGGCGACCCATCGCGGCCTCGATTCGATCATCTGTGGGACAAACCTTCGGCGCGTGCCGTCGTGTCATCGAAGGTGTTGCTGCACAACTAATTCGGTGAGATCGCAGCGATCCTCGGTGGACGAGGGACGGGATCGGCCGGGTGCCGTGGCGGCGGGTTCTCGCTGGGCCGGCCGAATGCGAGCGCCGCAATGATCGACTTTCGGGTATGGCGCGCATCACTTTCTCTGGTTCAGATGGCGTCGGCCACGATCGCTTGAAAACCTCTCGACCTGCGACGTTACCTGGTTGTGACCTGATGGTCGCGTGTTGGCCCTCCGTGCGGTGGTAACGATCCCGCCGGTGATGCCCGCGGCCCCGTTCGAAGGCCGAACCCAGCTTCGGCGAATCTTGGAGCACGACCCTTGTCCGTTTCATCATTGCGCCGTTTCCGTGCCGCGGTCGCCGCGGCGGCCGTCCTCACCGCCGCGCTCGGCGTCGGTACCTCCGCCGCCCACGCCGACACCGCACCCACCACCCCCACGCAGACCCGTTTCCAAGAGCCCCGCGACCTGCTCCGGGCGCTCGACTTCGACGCCCTGGCCGCCGACGGCTGGACCGTGACGGACGACGAGGAAGAGGAGGCCGACTCCGCAGAGGCGACCGAGGTGGTCGAACTCGTCGCCGAGACGACTCCCGCACCGCCCGCCGTCACACCCGAGGAACTGACCCGCATCGTGCCGGGTATCCCGGCGGAGAAGGTCGAGCAGTTCATCGCGCCGTTGAACGAGGCGATGGCACGCAGCGGCATCGACAATCCGGTCCGTCAAGCGGCGTTCATCGCCCAGCTGGCCGTCGAATCGGACTCCTTCCGCACCTTCGAGGAGTACGCGTCCGGTCGCGCCTACGAGGGTCGTGCCGATCTCGGCAACACCCATCCCGGCGACGGTGAGCGCTACAAGGGTCGCGGCGCGATCCAGATCACGGGTCGCCACAACTACGAGAAGGTCAGCGAGCACATCGGCGTCGACTTCGTCGCGCACCCCGAGCTGCTCGCTGCGCCGGAGAACGCCTTCACCACCGCTGCCTGGTACTGGACGTCGCGCAACCTCAACGAGGTCGCGGACACCGCGGGGATCGTCCGGGTGTCCGAGCTCGTCAACGGCGGTCACCACGCTCTCGGTCGCCGCATCGACGACTTCAAGCGTGGCCTGGACGTGCTGCTCCAGCCGTAGGCGCGACACGTTCGCACCGGGCCGATGAGTTCGGGGCCCGCCGACGGTCTATCGGATCATGAGAAAACTGATCTACGACTTCGGCGTGTCCCTCGACGGTTACATCAACGACCGCGACGGCAACATCGACTGGACCGACCCCGACGACGAACTGCACCAGTTCCACAACGACCGGTTCCGTCAGCTCGAGCTCTCGCTGCACGGCCGGCGGATGTACGAGCTGATGGCCGAGTACTGGCCGCACCTGCCCGAGGACGCCTCGCCCATCGAACGCGACTTCGCCGAGTTGTGGACGACCACGCCCAAGGTCGTCTTCTCCCGCACCCTCACCGAGGTCCACTGGAACAGTCGCCTCGTCAGCGACGACGCGGTGGAGGAGGTGCGTAGGCTCAAGACCGAGGGCGACGGCGTCATGGAGGTCGGTGGGGCAAATCTCGCCGCGTCGTTGATCCCGCACGGTCTCATCGACGAGTACCAGGTGTTCGTCTCACCCGTCCTGCTCGGTGGAGGCACACCGATGTTCCCGCCCCTGGAGAAGCGCGTGGATCTGCGCCTGGTCGAGACACGACAGTTCACGACCGCCGTGATGCTGCGCTATCTCGCCGACTGAGGACCGCCGGCCGGATCAGAAGAGCTCGGGCGTCACCGGCGGGACGTCGTCGAGGAACGCCGTCACCATCGGCGCCAGCACGTTGGCCTCTCCGGAGATGCCGAGGTGTGACATCGCCGGGAGGATCACCAGGCGTGCCCGGGGAACCTTCTGCAGCATCCCCGTCGCCGCTGCTTCCTCGTCGCCGCCACCGAGCAAGCGGAACATCGTCACCGCGTGTTCCGGTTTCACGCCGTCCGCGTCGCCGACGATCACCATCGCGTTCGCAGTGATCGACCGCATCTGTTCGTCCGTGATCTGCTGGTCCTCGATGTTGAGGACCTTCATCTTGTCGACGTAGACAGCGAACGCCGCGGGATCGGGCGTGTGCTCCGTGAACGACTTCTCGACCGAGGAACCGGCGAACACCTCGGCATCGAGATGTCCGACGCCCTCGAGCACCGACGCGTACCAACCGTCCTGTCGGTAGGTGGCCGACAACGTGACGAGCTTTCCGACGAGGTCCGGATGCCGGAGCGCCACCTGCAACGCCACCCCGCCGCCCTGCGAATAACCCATCACGTCCGCACGCTCGACGTTCAGAGCCCGCAGCAACTCCGCCGCATCGTCGCCGAACTGCTCGTACGACATCGGACGATCGGTGTCCGGGGTGCGACCGTGCCCCTGCTGATCGAAGAGGATCACCGGGCGCCGTTCGGCGAAGGCGGTCACCCAGGACGGCATCGACTCGGTGCTCATGAACGCGCCGGGAATCAGCAGCAGGGGCAGCGGAGCGGACCCGCCGAGTTCGCCGTGCACCTCGCAGTACAGACTCAGGCCGTTGATGGGTAGATGTCCGCTGCGCGAGGGTGTCGAGTCCGCCATGTCACCCGGCCTTCACTGCGCGCCGGTGCCGGGACCGTAGAGCCGCGCCACGTCGGGGGAGTCGAGCCACCCCGAATAGGTCGGTGACTGCGGCCAGCCCTCGGGCGAGTCCTGCCATTCCTCCTGACGGCCCCACGGAAGAAGGTCGATCAGCGCGAAGGTGTAGCTGAGCTGTTCGGTGCCCCGGCCCGTGGTGTGCCAGGTGCGGTAGACCTTGTCGCCGTCGCGCAGGAACACGTTGACCGCGAACCCTCCACCGGGAGGTGCGTCGACGTCGGCGCCGAACGAACTCTCCGACGACGAGTACCACTCCATCGTGTTGCCCACCTTCGCCTTGTAGGCGAGGGCTTCGTCGATCGGCCCGTTGGTGACGATGACCATGCGGGCGTCGTAGTTGTCGAGGATGCCGAGTCGGGTCCACTGCGTCGTGAGACTCGTGCATCCGCCGCACTGCCATTCGGCACCGTCGGACCACATGTGGTGATAGGTGATGAGCTGCAAGCGGCCTTGGAACACATCGACGAGCCGGATCGGGCCGTCGGCGCCGATCAGCGTGTAGTCGGGCAGTTCGATCATCGGCAGCCGGCGGCGCTGCGCTGCGATGGCGTCGAGTTCGCGAGTGGCGGCCTTCTCCCGTCGCCGTAGGTCGTCGAGCGCCGACCGCCATGTCTGTTCGTCGACGATCGGAGGAAGGGCGCGGGTGGTCTGCTGGGTCATGACGTCTCCCGGAGTCGGACGGATCCGTTCACGAATGTTGACCGGGGCAGGTGCCGGAAATCATCGTGGACGCGGCCACGAGTCCGAACGCCGGAGTGGAGCACGGCCCCGTACCGACCGGTATGTAGTGTCGTCGCGTGTCTCCTGATCCGTCTGTGGCCGACCTGATCGACGGCGCGTGCAAGGTGCTGCGCGCCTACAAGCACGACGAGGTCGCCGACCGTGCCGAACGCAAACTGGCCGACACCGGCCGGCCGACGTCGATCGTGGTGGTGGGGGAGATCAAGCGCGGCAAGAGTCTGCTGGTCAGTGCTCTCATCGGCCGCGACGGTGCCGCTCTCGACGACGTCGAGTACTCGACCGCCGTCGCAACCCGTTTCGTCACCGCCACCGACGATTTCCCGGAGGGCACGGCCGAATTGGTGTTCCCCGACGGGCGCCGGCGCATCGACGGCGCCGAGCTGGGGGAGTGGATCACCACCGGCGGCCGCTACGTCCAGGACCCGACCGTCGAGGCGCTGCCGGTCGCGGCGGTCGTGCCCATCACCTCGGAAAAGCTCACGAACGCGTCGGTCGTCGACACTCCCGGCATCGGCGGCCTCGACCCCCGGCACGCGGCGATGGCCGCTCACTCCGCCGATCGGGCCGCCGTGCTCGTGCTGGTATGCGATGCGTCGACCCCGCTGACCGAACCGGAGATGCGGTTCCTGCGCGAGAGCGCTGCCGGAGTGGAGAACGTGCTGGTCGTGGTCACCAAGACCGACAAGAACCTCACCCGCTGGGAACAGATCGTCGCGGAGAACCGCCGCGCCGTCGCGGAACACGTCGGCCGCGACATCCCCGTCGTCGCCGTCTCGAGCGTGCGTGCCCTGGCCGCGACCGCCCTACCACGCTCCCCGGTGCGCGAGCGCAGCCTCGCCTGCTCCGGTCTCCCCGGACTGTGGGGGATGCTCGACGAGCGGGTCGCCGCCGCACGGCACCGTCCCGAAGCCGACGCGCTGCGCGTCGCCCTCGACGGGTTGCGCCGCATCGAAACCGGAATCAGCGACGAACTCTCCGTGGTGCGCGACGGCGAATCCGCGATCCCGGACCTGACCGCCGAGATGGAACGGCTGAAGGGGCTCAAGGACGAGGCGCAGCAATGGGAACAGCACCTGCAGCGCGACCTCACCCTCGCGCGGCAACGGGCGATCACCCGCCTCGACGAGGAGATCGCCCGCGTGCGCGAGGACTGGACGACACGCATCAACAAGTCGTCGATGCAGGTGCTGCGGCGCTCCCCGCAGGTGTTCACCGCCCAGATCCAGGCGGACCTGCTCGACGCGATGGCCACCACCGCGCAGGTCTTCCTCGACGACCTCGAGAAGATCGTCACCGACCTCTTCCACGACCCGCAGCAGTGGGAGCACATCCGCGAGATCACCCTCGAGGCGCTGCAGACCGATCCATTGGTGACCGGGGAGGTGGGCTCGAAACGCCAAGGGCTGCTGGATCCGAGCGTGCTGACGATGGGCATGATCGGCACCACCATGCTCGGCGCGGTGATCGGGGCCGGTGCCATCGCCGGCGTCGCCTGGGTGGCGATCAATCTCGGGTTCAAGGCGATGCGCACCGGCAAGACGAACCTGCTGACCTGGCTGCGCGAGACCCTCGCGACCGTGCGGACCGTCACGACCCGCATGCTCGAGGCCGCGATGGCCACCACCCGGCCGGAGATCGTGCTGCGTCGCCGCAAACACCTCCAGGACCGGATCACCGAGTTGCAGAAGCGTATCGACGAGGCCAAGCGCGCCGCGCAGGCGGACGCCGCGACCCGCACCGCGAACATCGAACGACTGGAGAAGAACCTGCGCATCACCCGCGCCCGCATCACCCCGATCGATACGGCTCTGAGGGGAGGTGCCGCATGAGCGCCCCGCACATCCCACCGCAGACCGGGGCACCCGATCCGGTGCACCAGCGCATCGACGCGGCCCTGCACCAACTCGCCGCGCTCGGCGGTGATCTCGTCGCCCACGCCAACCGTATCGGCGCGATCCTGTGGTCACCCCCGCGCATCGTCGTCGTCGGGCGGCTCAAGGCCGGCAAATCCACCCTGGTCAACGCGTTGATCGGGGCGCCGGTCGCCGAGACCGCGGCGCTCGAGGCCACCAATGTCGTCACCGTCTACGAGAACGGTGCGCCCTCCCGCGCCGACGTGGTGTCCACCGATGGCACCCGTCGACCCGTGCCGCTGGCACTCGGCACCACCGTCGACCTCGGCGTCCCGCCGGAGCAGGTCGCGTACGTGCACCGCTACCTGCCCTCCCATGCGCTGAGCACGATCACCCTCGTCGACACCCCCGGTCTGGCGACACTGACCGTCACCAACGCCGCCGCCACTGAGCGCGCCCTGATCGACGGATTCGAGCAGACCCGCTCGGCGTCCGTCGACGCCGACGCGGCGGTGTTCCTGTTCGACTCGATGCCGCGCACCGACGAGGTCGAATTCCTGCAGCGCCTCGGCTTCACTCCGCTGAACACACTCGGAGTGCTGTCGCGCGCAGACGGTTTCGGCCGCGGGGTGCTCGGCAACCGCGATCCGCTCGGACACGCCGCCGAACACGCGAACGTGCTCGCGCGGCGGTTGGCGGGACAGGTCGGCACGGTGGTGCCGGTCGCCGGGTTGCTCGCGCAGACCTCCCACACCGGTGCGTTCACCGACGCCGACGCCCGCGCGCTCGCGGCGCTCGGCCCACTGGCCCCGTTGGAGCTGTTCGATCTGCTCGACGCCGATCCCGCCGCGCTGCCGGTGCCACGCGATCAGGTGTGGCGACTGCTGGAGCTGATCGGGGAGTACGGGCTCGTGCACGCCCGCGCGCAGGCAACGGGTGGGGCGCACCAGGTCAACCTGTGGTTGTCCGGGGTGTCCGGCGTCCATCCGCTGCGAGCGGTGCTCGAACAGTCGTTGCGTCGCTTCGCGGTGCTGCACCGCGCCGGCCGGATCCTCGCCGAACTCGACGCCCTCGTCTATTCGCATCCGGCGCGCGACGCCATCCGGCAGATCGTCTCGGCGCTGCGCACGGACCCGGCGCTGGTGCCGGTGGAGTTGTTGCGGGCGTTGCGATCTCTGCTGCAGGCCGACCCGAGCGCGCCGGCGGTCGACGAACTGGTCCAGGTGCTGCGCGGCGGCACGATCGCCGAGGCGTTGGGGCTGGAGCCGACGGCGTCACCCGAGCAGATCCGAGCGATGGCGCAACAGAAGCTTGTCGCGGTGCAGGCCCAGAGCGTGTCGACGCGGTCTGCGGCGGAGGACACGGCGCTGACAGCGCTGACGCACGCCTATACGGTGATCGTCCGCGGACACTGACCCGGTCGGCGGGTTACGCGCCGAGATCGGGTTCGTCGACGTTGTCGGTGAAGCCGAACGAGGCTGCCTCGTCGTCGGATGAAGCCTCGTCGTTGTCGTCGTCGACAAGGCCGGGGTCGATTCCACCTGCGCTGTCGAGGTCGGCATCGGGGTCGAGGGCAGGATCGAGGTCGACAGAGTCGACGGTGACCGTCTCCGGAACGATCTCGTCGTCGTCCGGGACCAACGAGGTATCGACCGCGGCAGTGCCGGGGTCGGTGGCGATGTCGAGCGCGCGTTCCCAGACCTGATCGGGCAGTTCCGGTAGGTCGGCGAGCACATCGATACCGAGCAGCTCCCCCAGTGAGGGCAGCGGATCGGTCTCATCGCTTGTCATGGGCTCTTCCTTCTTCCCCCGTTGTCCGTCGTCGTCAGGTTGGAGTCGTGTGGGCCCCGGAATGTTCCTGCCACGTCCCAATCTACCGGTCAGGGATCGAGACCGGCGGGATCGAGGCGGGCGGGATCGAGCAGTTCGACGAGTTGTGCTCGTCCCCGGTTGATGCGGGTCTTGACCGTCGCGACCGGCACGTTCTGATGCTCGGCGATCTCGGCGTAACTCATCTGGGCGTATTCGCGGAGCACGACCGCGACGCGGAACTGTTCCGGGAGTCGAGCGAGGGCGTGACGCACCGCGTCGGTGTCGACGACGCGATCGGCCGGTCCCGGCACCGTGGAGGCCCGACCGAGGTCGATCTCGTCGTCGGGGATCTCGCGGCGCTTGCGCACGATCGCCAGCGCGGCGTTGCTCGCGATGCGGTAGAGCCAGGAACCGAAGCGGGAGGTGCCCCGGAACTTGTCGAGGTTCTGCCAGGCGGCGATCAGGGCGTCCTGCAGGGCGTCCTCGGCGTCGTGGCGGTTGCCGGTGATCTGCACACATACCGCCCACACCTGGGTGCGCGACGGTTCCACCAGTGCGGCGAACGCGGCCCGGTCGCCGGACCGGCACCGTTCGATCAACTCCGTCTCGTGCATGGCACCCCCATCTGTACGCGGAGTAACCTACCCGGCCGCGTCGCGCAGCGGTCCGGTGACCGCCATCGGTGTCGTGCACCGACGGTCACCGGACCGCGAGGAGGTCAGTTCTCGCCGAGGCCCATCTCCTCGGCGCGGACGAACTTGACGTACTGAGTGGCCACGCGCTGCGGCACGGTGCGCAGCGTGTCGGAGTCGGGATTCTCGTTGCCGATCGAGCGGAAGCCGGACAGTTCGGCCACGTAGCGGCCGTAGGTCATCAGGCACGCGGCGGCTCGGCCGTCGGCGACGTCGCCCGACCAGCAGGTGGTGTTCGGAAGACCTTGCGTCAGCGAGGGGTCCTCGACCAGGTCCGGATACGTCTCGGCCGTGTGTGCAGCGAACGCGTCCTTCAGGACCTCGGCCTCGTCCGGGCCCGCGGTGCGATAGACGACGCTGTTGACCTTCGCGACACGATCGGTGCCGGTCTGCTCGAACACCACCTCGGTGTCGGCCGGAGCGGAGTCGTAGTGCAACCAGCCGTCCGGTCCGTAGACCGCCATGTCGGAGTTACGTGAGTACTCGCTGTCGACGAATCCCACGGCCCGGGCCATCACCTTGTCCAGATCGATGGGCAGCGAGGCGATCTCGTCGGTGGGGGTGGCCGGGAACCGGTCGAGCAGCTCGATCTGCTGTTGCACACCGCGCGTCGCGGTATCGGTGATCCACTCGGTCCCACCGCTGTCGTCGCCGCTGTAGGTGTAGACGACGAACATGCCGCGTGTGGTGAGCGTGCTCAGGGAAGTGGTGGCCAGTTCCGGCCAGGAGTAGGTGGTGGCCAGTGTCTCGGGCAGTTCCGGGAGCGTCGTCGGGGTCTCCGGACCGGTGGCGAACGGACCGTCCGCGGGCCCGAGCTTGTACTCGTACAGGGCCTGCGCGGCGCCGGCGGCGTCCTCGGGGGTGGGGAATCGCCAGACGCTGACACCGAACTCGCGGCTGTCGTCGTCGGTGCTCCGGAAGCTGGTGAAGGCGTTGATGATCGAGAATTCCTTCAGGATCTCGTTCTCGCTGCCGGAGAAGATGTTGCCCGTGCCGCCGAGGAACACGCCGTTGGTCGATCCGCCGACGGAGAGAGCCGGGTCGACGGTGTGCGGGTGGACGACGAACTCGGCGAGTCGCTGGCCTTCCACCGCCGGACCGAAATCCTCGGCCGCCATGCCCAGCGCAACGAAATCGCGCGGCTGGGTGTTGTAGTCACCGGTATCGAGCGAATCGAGATCCACACCGGCAGAGGTCTGTTCGGCCGTGGTGGTCTCGTCGACGACGGTGGCGTCGCTGTCGGAGGAGCAGCCGGCCACGGTGACGACGGTGACGGCCGCCAGGGCCAGGGCGAGCCGGCCGGTTCGAGGGATGTGCATGAGAAGAGGACTCCTGAAGAGGAAGGTATGGGAGGTAAGGCAGGTCAGGCGTTCCAACCGAGTTCGGCGAGCAGTGCTTCGCCGCGCTCCGTCGTCGTCGAGAACTGCGCGACGAGTCCGGTGGACTTGTCGATGACGGTGAAGTACGAGTTGCCGCCCGGTGGGTGGTCGTAGTCGGCGATACGCGTGCCGTCCGCCGAGACGATCCTGGTGTTGTCGTTCTTGGCGTCACGGAGCCGGATGAAGTTCGAGCGTGCGTACTGATCGTCCCGGTACGCCGACACGGATTCGTAGTCGGTGGGTTCCATGCCCAGCGCCTTCCCGAGGTTGGAGTTGGGGCTGATCTGGCACCGCACCTGCATGGCACCTTCCGAGGAGAAGCCGGACTTCTCGCACGAACTCGACCCGGTGAGCAACTTGGTCGGCAGCAGTTCGACCACCTCGTCGGTGCTCTCACTGCGATAGACCGAATCCGACGTCGCCGGAGGCGGTGCGCCGGTGTCCGACCTGTCCTCGGCCACAGCGGGGGCGGCAGCGTCGCCGGCCGACGCTCCGTCGTCCGCGTCCCCACGGGTCAGGCCGAAGACCACCCCGGCGGCGACGAGCACCGCCAGCGCGGCGCCCCCGGCGATGAGCAGGGGCCGAGACGGCCGTGACCGCTCCACGTCGCGCGTCGGTGCCGGGTTCGGTTGCACCGCAGGGGTACCCGGACGGGGAACGCCGGGTCGGGGTGCTGCGGGGCGGGGAGTGTCCGGTCGCAGCACCTCGGTGTCGAGGTCCGCGGCGGGTTCGGTGGTGCGCCCGCCGGCGACGAACCCGGCCGCGCCCTTGGCCACGACGGTCTTTGGGTCGTCGAGCGTGGCGATGGAACCGAGTTCGGACAGCCGCCGATGCACGTACGGAATCCGGGAGGAGCCGCCGGTCAGATACAGCGCCTGCAGACCCGACCGGTCCACCCCGGCATCGCGCAGCACCTGGGCGGCGAGCTGCACGCCACGGGTGATCTGCGGTTCGATGAGCTGCTCGAACTCGTCGCGGGTGATGGTGAAGGTCAGATCCGCGCTGTTGCCGGTGACCCGGATCGTTGCGGAGGGATGTTCGGAGAGCAGTTCCTTGGCGCGGCGGATCTGATCGTCGAGGGTGCGGCGGGCATCGAGGCCGTCCGGGGTGCGCAACCACGCCGCCAGATCCGGATCGTCGTCACGCAGGCGGTCGTCGACCCACCGGGCGACGGTGGCATCGAGGTTCTTGCCGCCGAGGGTGTTGTCGCCGCCGGCTCGGATGACCTCGAAGGTCCACTCGCTCGTCGCGGTGAGCACGGCGATGTCGAGGGTGCCGCCGCCGAAGTCGAACACCGCGATCGTCGAGCCCTTGACGATCTTCGCGTCGTGCTGGCGCGAGTAGTAGAACGCCGCGGCGCGGGGTTCGGAGATCAGCGAGACGCTGCCGCCGAGTCCGGCCAGGGATGCGGCGTGGCGCAGCACGTCGAGTTCGCGCTGGGACCAGGCCTCGGGGTGGGTGAGCACGACCTCCGCCGGCGGATGGTTGTTGTGCCGGGGTAGCGCCTGGTTGTAGACGGTGCGCAGGACCGAGGCGATGGTGTGGGCGACGGGAACGTCCTGGCCGCGGACCATCACCGACCCGACGGCCACGTGGGTCTTGGGGTAGGCGACGAAGCCGGCCGGATCCACGCCGGCCTGGTTGATGGCGACGTCGCCGGTGGTGATCGCCCCGGTGTGGTCGACGTACACCGAGGACGGCATGAGGTTGGAGGTGTGGGTCAGCGGCAGTGATTCGACCCGGTCCGGGCCGATCCGGTGTGCCGCCGACGTGTTGGACGTGCCGAAATCGACCGCCAGAACCCAGCTCATCTCGATCGTGCCTCTCGAATGCGAACCCACAAAACCTGCATGGACGGTGCGATGACCGCCGCGGACTCTATAGCGGCGAACGGTCGTCGCCCGGTGGCGGGTGTCACGACGCCCCCGGAGCCGGGCACTGCGCCGGCGGAACCTGCACCCGCACCTCGACATAGCGCAGGATCTGCCCCTCGTGACACCAGCCGGGCCGGATCATCGCGGCGACCAGGTTCTCCTCCGCCGGTGCCGCTGCCGGCGTCACCGCCACTGCACGGTGACGGCTCGGATCGAACCGTGTCCCGGGCTCGACGGCCAGACGTTCGACTCCCAGATCGGCGAGTCGTGCGGTCGCGGCGGCGCGCTCGGGCCCGTCCGCCGCGACATCCGCCGCCGCGATCAGTTCGTCGATCCGCTCACGGATCTGCGGTGACATCACCTGCTTGCCCTTCGTCTCGGATCGGTCGGAGTGGGTCTCAGACCAGATCGGAACCGGCGTCGGTCGACTCCGAACCGTTGTCGAAGGCCGAGACGTCGACGTAGTCGTCGGCGATGCCGTCGCCGTCGTAGTCCACCGCACCGGAGTGCAGGTCCACCACCACATCGACCTCGCCGTCGCCGTCCTCGTCGAAGACGGCCAGATCGAGGCGGCCGTCACCGTCGAGGTCACCGGCGACGGCGTCGATGTAACCGTCACCGTCGCGGTCGAACTCGATCAGGTCGGCGTTGCCGTCGCCGTCGGAGTCGCTGATCTGCGCGTCGGTCCTGCCGTCGCCGTCGTAGTCCACCAGCGACAGGTCGACTTGTCCGTCGCCGTCCACGTCGACGTCGGCGACGCGGGTGCCGTCACCGAGGGTGTACTCGTCGAGCACGACCGGCTCGGTGGAGGCGGAACCGGAGGTCACGCTCGAGGTGGACTCGGCGTTCTCCGCGGCGGCGCGATCGGAAGCCGAGGAGGCCGATCCGGCGGAGCTCGACGCACCCGAATTGCTCGCCGAGCCGTAGGACGAGTCCGAGCTCGAGGAGCCGGAGCTGTCGTACCGCTCGTAACGCTCGTAGGACTCGTAGCTCGTCGATCCCGACTGGTCGGACGACGAGGAGCCGTAGGACGAGTTGCCGTCGTAGGAGGACTGCGAGCCGTACGACGAGTCCGCACGGTCGCTGGCGGTGGACTGCGATGCGGCGCGGTCGGCGTTCGAGGAGCTGCTGCCGGGGAAGGAGTTGGTAGCCATGGTCGGTGCCTCTTTCGGTGTCTCGGTGACTGACACAGGTAAGAGAGACCGGGAGGCGGAAAGGTTCCCGCCGAATCGAAAAAATTTCCGAGATTCCTGATCGGCGGTGAAAACGCCAGGTCACGGAGCTGCAACGGTCGGTGATCGTATCGGTCGCGAAACGCCGAACGGTGCGGCCGCATCAGCGACCGCACCGCTCGAAGGGGCTTCGAGAGGACCGTTACGCGCTCTGACGGACCGGCGTGTGACGACCCATCGCGGCGAGGGCGGCGCCGATCACCGCGGTGGCGGCGAGCCCGGCCAGTGCCGCGAGGAATTCGGTGCCACTGAGCGTGCCGTAGTCGGCGAGGCCGGGAAGACCGGCGAAGGCGGCGTCACCGACCGGCAGCGAATAGGCACCGACGATGTGCTCGAGACCGTCCGGACTACCGGACGCGCCGAGAGCCAGCGCACAGGCGCTGACCACGCCCAGACCGCCGATCGCGGCGAGACCACGTCGGACGGCAACAGGAGTGACGGAAGGCCGTGCGTCCCACGCGGCGACGCCGGGCGCGAACGCCATCACGGCGCTCAGCACGGCAGCGGTGATGAGGGCTTCACCGAGACCGATGGCCAGGTGGACCGCGGTCAGGTCGCCGATGAACGCTGCTGCGGCGCCGGTTCCGGCGGTCGCCGAGTACGCGACGCCGAGAACTGCGGCACTCACCGGCACGGACAGACCGGCGCCGACGGCGGCGGTGGTCCGCGTCAGCTTCCCGAGGCCGAGTCGCTCGGCGCCGGTACGGACACCGGCGGCGACGAGGACGGGCAGCACCGCCATCAGCAGCACGTTCACCCCGAGGGCGTTGATCCCGCCGTCCCCGAACAGCAATGCCTGCACACCGACGACGGCGGTCATCGCGAGAAGCGCAAGCCGGGGCCCGAGAAGCGCGGTCGCGAGAGCGCCGCCGATGAGATGGCCGCTGATGCCGCCGGCAATGGGGTAGTTGACCATCTGAGCGCCGAAGATCATCGCTGCGGTCGTTCCGGCGAGAAGGGTGTCCCGGCTCGTGATGCGCGGCCGCCCGGCGGTGGCGGCGAGGACGACCGCACCGGTGGCGATCGCCGCGGCGGGCGCGGTGGCGCTCATGGGGAGGAAATGGTCAGGGACGTGCATGGGTGAGACTCCCTTCGAGGGTGGACGGGTGAACGTGTGCGGAGCGCCAGGAGCGCCAGGAGCGCCAGGTCGACTCGAGCGGCGAGGAGTGGGTAGCGGCACCGAGGAACCGCAGCAGGCTCCCGGGCCCTTCGAGTTGGACGACGCCGTCGCCCTCGGTACGTCGCCCGTAGGTCGCGATGACGTCGTGCACCCGGGCGGAACCGAGGATCCCGGGCTCGGGGAACGCGCCGTGCGCGTACAACTCCTCGACGAAGAGGGGACGACGATCGAGAGTGACCGAGGTACGGCTGCGGATCGCGCCCCCGGTTTCTCCGTGGCGTCCGAGGACGAGGGTCTCCCGCATGCTCGCGGCGGCGTCGGAGGCGAGTTCGATCCGGGTGTCGCGGTGCACGCGGGCGCCGGTGGCGATCACGAACGGGTAGGTGTCCCAGACGAGAGTGCCGCCCTCGGCGACGGTGATCCGCACGTCCCACCGGGACAGCCGTTTGTCGGCGTCGTAGGCGACGGTGCCACCGATGTCCTGCAGTTCGAGCGTGCACCCGGCGTCGACGTGGACGTCGACGGTCACCGAGTCACCACCGAGCAACAGCGCGCCGGCGGCGACGAGGGCGACACGCGCGTGGTCCGGACCGACCTCGACCGTGCGGGGGACGAGCATGCCCGCCCGCAGGGCCAGGCGTGCCCGGCCCGGTGCGCGGTCGATACGGATCGTGGTGCGGGACATGATCAGTCGTGCGTGTGTGCGACGGCGTGATCGTGACCGTGACCGTGCCCATGGCCGTGATCGTGCTCGTCGTCCTCGTCGGCGTGGAAGTGCGGAGCCATCGGACCGGGATCGACAGGGGTGTGCGACCCGGCGCGGTGGGCCGCCAGCATCTCGCGCACCCAGTCACCGAGCGCCTGCACGGATGCGGCGTCGGTCCGGGACAGCGCCAGCACCGGTCCGCCCTCGCGGGCCTTCTCGGCGTCGGCGACCATCTGCGGCACGTCGACACCCACATAGGGGGACAGATCGGTCTTGTTCACCACGAGCAGGTCGGCGCGGCTGATGCCCGGACCGCCCTTGCGGGCGACGTCGCCACCACCGGCGACATCGAGCACGAAGATCTGCGCGTCGACGAGCGCGGGGGAGAAGGTCGCGGTGAGGTTGTCACCGCCGCTCTCCACCAGGACGACGTCGAGCGGCGCGAAGTCGCGTTCGAGATCTTCGACGGCGAGCAGGTTCATGGTCACGTCGTCGCGGATCGCGGTGTGCGGGCACGCACCGGTCTCCACCGCGCGGATGCGCTCGGGATCGAGCACGCCGGCCGAGCGGAGGAAGCGGGCGTCCTCGTCGGTGTAGATGTCGTTGGTGATCACGCCGAGCTGCAGCTCGGACGCGAGGGTGCGGCATATGGTCGCGATCAGCGAGCTCTTGCCCGTGCCGACGGGACCGGCGACGCCGAGACGGAGCGAACGGGTGGTGGTGTGTTCAGGCACGGAACAGCCTTTCCGGAGCGGATGCGTGGGCTTCGGCCCACAGTTCGGTCTGGGGACCACCGGTGGCCGGGATGTCCGCCGGATCGGTGAGGGCGGACAGCTCGGCGATGAGCGGTTCGAGATGAGCGCAGGCCTCGAGCGCCCATCGCGAACCGATGGCCGGGTCGGAGGGGTGCAGTTTGAGGAAGGCCGCGACGATCGCCTGCGCCTCCTCGTACAGCACCAGTCGCGCGGTGTCGATCGCCGGGATGCGCGCGAGCGCCGCGATGGCCCCGACCACCAGTCCCCGCGACGGTCGCGGGGTCCGGGCGTCGAGGTCGTCGAGAACGGTGGAGGGCCACAGGTTCCGGGCCAGTCGCAGATAACCGCGGGCCAGCAACCGGGACGCGTCGCGCTGGGCCGGGCCCGGAGTGCGCGACGCCCAGTGGTCCTCGATCTCGTCGATCCGGAGCGACAGTGCGGCTCCGGCATCGGAGTCGACCGCGTGTCGGGTGACCACGGCGACGCCGGCCTCGACTGCCGCCGAGGTGCGCAACCGTGCGACGAGGAAGCGGCGCACCTCGGTCGGTGACATCCCACCCTGGAGCGCGGGTTCGAGCCCACCCGAGTTGACGTTCCCGCCGACCGGCGCGCGCCCGTCCGCGAGAAGGAGCAGCACCGTGGTGGGGGACAGAGTGTCGGGCAACATCAGAACATCGAATACAGCTGCGTGAGCGGCAGTTCGGTGGCCGGCGCCGGAACGACCCGCTCGCCGTCGATGTCGATGTCGAAGGTGTCGGGGCGGATCTCGATGCGCGGCAACGCGTCGTTCTGCTTCATGTCGGCCTTGCCGATGTGCCGGGTCGGCCGCAGCGGCAACAACCTGCGGCGCAACCCGAGTCGTTCCTCCAGGCCGTCGTCGAGGGCGGTGGGGGAGACGAACGACACCGACGTGTGGGGGGCCAGCGCATCGCCGAACGCCGGACGCTGAAGCACCGGCTGCGGGGTCGGGATCGACGCGTTGGGGTCGCCGAGCGCGGCCCAGGCGATCGATCCGCCCTTGATGACCAGCGACGGCCGGATGCCGAAGAACTTCGGGTCCCACAGCACGAGGTCGGCGAGCTTGCCATCCTCGACAGAACCGAGTTCGTGGTCGATGCCGTGCGCGATCGCGGGGTTGATCGTGTACTTCGCGACGTAGCGACGGGCCCGTTCGTTGTCGGCGGGCATGCCGCCGTGGAGCGCCCCGCGGCGGTTCCTCATCACGTGCGCGACCTGCCAGGTGCGGGTGATCACCTCACCGATCCGTCCCATCGCCTGGGCGTCGGACGAGGTGATCGACAGGGCACCCATGTCGTGCAGGATGTCCTCGGCCGCGATGGTGGTGGCCCGGATCCGGGATTCGGCGAACGCGAGGTCCTCCGGGACGGCCGGGTTGAGGTGATGACAGACCATCAGCATGTCGAGGTGCTCCTCGACGGTGTTCACCGTGTGCGGCAGAGTCGGGTTCGTCGAGCCGGGAATGATGTGCGGCAACCCGGCGATGCTCAGGATGTCCGGGGCGTGCCCACCTCCGGCGCCTTCGACGTGGAAGGCGTGGATCGAGCGGCCGCCGATCGCGGCCAAGGTGCTCTCCACGAAGCCCGCCTCGTTCAGTGAGTCCGAATGCAGCGCGACCTGCAGTCCGTGCTCGTCGGCCGCGCGTAACGCCGCATCGATCGCGGCCGGTGTGGAGCCCCAGTCCTCGTGCACCTTGTACCCGGCGGCACCGGCGAGGGCCTGTTCGCGCAGCCCTTCGGTGGAGACGGTGTTGCCCTTGCCGAGCAGCAGCACATTCACCGGCAGCGAGTCGAGCGCGCGGTGCATCTGCATCAGATGCCACGGGCCCGGCGTGACGGTGGTGGCCTTCGACCCTTCGGACGGACCGGTTCCGCCGCCGGCGATCGTGGTGATGCCGGTGGCGAGTGCCTCGACGATCTGCGACGGCGACAGCAGGTGCACGTGCGAGTCGAACGCGCCGGCAGTGAGGATGCGGCCTTCACCGGAGATGACGTCGGTGGACGGGCCGATCTGCAACTTCGGGTGCACGCCGTCGGCGATGTCCGGGTTGCCGGCGCGGCCGAGGGCGACGATGCGACCGTCGCGGATACCGACGTCGGCGCGCACGATGCCCCACCAGTCCAGCACGATCACGTTCGTGATGACGGTGTCGGGAGCACCTTCGGCCCGCGTCGTCACGCCCTGGGCCATCGATTCGCGGATGGACTTGCCGCCACCGAAGACGGCTTCCTCGCCGCCGAAGGTGCGGTCCTCCTCGATCTGGATCCACAGGTCGGTGTCGCCCAGGCGTACCCGGTCGCCGACCGTCGGTCCGTACAGTGCCGCGTACTCGGCGCGTGTGATCTCCACGTTCTCAGTCCTCCTGCTTCCGCACCTGGATACCGGGTACGACGCGTCGCCCGCGCAGGGCGACGGCGTCCAGTTCGCGGCTGCTGCCGGGTTCGAATCGCTGCGACGTCCCCGACGGGATGTCCAGGCGGAAGCCCTGCGCGCGTTCACGGTCGAATTCGAGGGCCGCGTTCGCGTCCGGCAGGTGGAGGTGTGAGCCGATCTGGATGGGACGATCACCGGTGTTGAGGAAGACGAGGGTGATGCGCTCGTCGTCGGAGCGGTCCGCGTTGAGGGTGAGGGAGCCCTCGGCGACGCGAATCGCTCCGGGTCCCGAAGTCGGTCCGGATGCCATGTCGGGCTCCTTTCAGGAAATCGGGTGGTGGATCGTGACGAGCTTGCGTCCGTCCGGGAAAGTGGCCTCGACCTGCACGTCGGTCAGCATTTCGGTGACGCCGTCCATGACCTCTTCGCGGGCGAGGACCTCGCGGCCCTTCACCATGAGGTCGGCGACGTCGGCGCCTTCGCGTGCCCGTTCGATCACCCAGGTGGACAACAGGGCAACGGCTTCGGGGTAGTTCAGTCGGACGCCGCGGTCCCGCCGGTCGCGCGCCACCATGCCGGCGACGGCCAGAAGGAGTTTCTCGGTATCGGCGGGAGTCAGCTGCATATGTCGTTCTTTCGTGCGAGTCGGCGGTCGTGCACTCGATGCCGATCATGCGCGGCTCTTGTTTCGCGGACGTTACCCCCGCGTATCGCGGAGAAATCCGGACGTATCGACCTCAGAAGTGCTGCCGCACTGCGTGACCCCGGCAACACCGCAGTGGGATGCCGCCACCGCCGTCCATGGCCGGACAGACCTACGGCCGTTCCCGATCGATCGGAAACGGCCGTAGGTCAGCGATATTCGAGGCGTTCGTCGCTAGGACGGAACGGAGACCTCCTGATATCCCGCGAGGATCTCGTCGGTGTGTTCTCCGTGCAGCGGCGGTGCCGACCGCAGCGGCGGTCGTGCCCCCCCGAAATTGACCGGGAACGCGATCTGTTCGAGAGGCCCGGACGCATGGTCGACGGTGCCGACCATGCCGATCGCGGCGGTGTGCGGATCGCTGTAGATCTCGTCGAGATGCCGGATGGGGGATACCGGCACGCCATGTTCCTCGAGGACCCGGCACCAATATTCGACCGTCCCGATGGCGAATGCCTCGGTGAGGACCTCGTCGAGTTCGTCGCGATGCTCGATGCGATCACGGTTGTGGAGGAACCGTGCATCGGTCACGAGCTCGGGTCGGCCCAGCGCCACGCACAGCTTCTCCCACAGCCCGTCGTTCCCCACCGCGACGACGAAGTATCCGTCGCTCGCCGGATATGTCTGGTAGGGAGCGAGATTGGGGTGCGCCGAGCCCAGAGCGTGCGGTCGCTCCCGCGTGGCGAAATAGTTCGTGGCCCAGTTGACGTGCATCGCCAGCTGGCATTCGAACAGCGACGTGGTGACGTACTGGCCGCGACCGGTGCGAGTGCGTTCGACCAGCGCGGCGAGTACCCCGATCACCCCGAACAGTGCTGCACCGAGATCGCCCATCGCGTATCCGGCCTTCATCGGCGCGCCACCGGGTTCACCGGTCAGCGACATCAGACCGCCGGCGGCCTGAGCGACCATGTCGTAGCCGGGCTGGTCGGCCAGCGGTCCCTCGTCACCGAAGGCCGAGATGTGCAGGACGATCAGGTGCGGGTGCTGTTCGGACAGAGCGCGGTAGTCGAAGATCTTCTGCAGGCCGCTGCCGGGTTTGAAGTTCTCGACCACGACGTCGGCGTCGGCGAGCATCCGGTGCACGATCCGCTGTCCCTCCTCCGACTTGAGGTCGATCGTCACCGACTTCTTGCCGCGGTTGACCGCGAGGTAGTAGGTGGCGTCGTCGCCGACGAAGGGTGGCCCCCACACCCGGGTGGGGTCGCCGCCCTGGGGGTGCTCGACCTTGGTGACATCGGCGCCGAGGTCGGAGAACGACATGGTCGCGTACGGTCCGGCGAGGATTTTCGACAGGTCGAGGACCTTGATGCCGGCGAGCGGGGCCGGGCCGGTGGGATGCGTGCTCATGAGCGGGCTCCTGTCAGTGCAGTCGGTGCCGCATCGGCGGCGGTGCTCGGCGCCGCGGCGGCCGCGACGGACGGGTCGACGTCCGTGCCGTCGGCGATCACGGCGAGGTGGTCGAGAGCGACGGCATTCGGTTCACCGGCCAGGCCGTCGAGGTAGGCATGGGCGACGAGCAACGACCGGTGGCCGAGACCGCGCGCGATGCGGTGCGACGCCAGGTCCACGAGCAGGGTCGCCATCACCGTCCGTGCGAGATCGTCGGTGTAGGTCGCGCAGCGGGTTTGCGCGTGCGTGTCGTCGCCGGCGAGCAGGTCTTCGCCGCGCGCCTCGAGCGCATCCCAGCGTTCCCGCAGTGCTGCGACGACCGGGGCGCACTCCGGATGCGCCGCGTGGAGCAGTGTGCGCTGCGCGTCGGCCAGGACCCGGTGCGCGCCGTTCTTGCGCATCGACCGCAGCACGTCGAGCGCGATGACATTGCTCGAACCCTCCCAGATCGATCCGAGGTGTGAGTCGCGCACGAGGCGGGCGAACACCCGGTCCTCGATGTAGCCGCTGCCACCCCGGATCTCCATCGCCTCACCGGTGACGGTGCGGGCGCGCTTGCAGATGTAGTGCTTGGCGACGGGCGTGAGGATCCGGACGACACTGCGGGCCTGCGCGTCACCGTGGTCGGCGCGATCGAGGGTCGCACCGCTGTAGGCGACGAGCGCGAGAGCGGCCTCGGCGTCGAGCAGCAGCGGCAGCAGGGTGGCGCGCATGAGCGGCTGGTCGAACAGGGACTTCCCGAAGACCACCCGATCCCTCGTGTGAGCGACGGCGTCGCGCACGGCGCGCCGGATCAGGGCGCTCGAGCGCATCGCGTTCGACAGGCGGGAGGTGTTCAGCATTTCCGTCATCTGCCGGAATCCACGGTCGAGGTCGCCGACCTGCAGCGCGTACGCCCCGTGCAGGGTGACCTCGCCGCTGGGCATCGATCGCGTGCCGAGCTTGTCCTTGAGACGGTCGATCGTGTACGAGTTCCGGCTCCCGTCGGGAAGCCGCTCGGGCAGCATGAACATTCCGACGCCGCGGGTCGAGTTCTCGTCGCCGCCGGGGAACCGGGCGAGGGTGATCACGACATCGGCGTCCGGGTTGGAGGCGAACCACTTGCGTCCGGTCAAGCGCCATGCGTTGCCGTCGAATTCGGCGCGGGTCTCGGTTTTCGCGATATCGGTGCCCGCCTGGGTCTCGGTCATGAACATCGCCCCCGTCAGAGCGGTGGCCGGATCGGTGGAGGTCAGGCCGTCGATCCACGGGCCGAACACCTCGGGGTCGCCGAACATCCGCAGGGTGCGCGCGGCGGCATCGGTCATCGACACCGGGCAGGCGAGGCCGAACTCGGCCTGCACGAACAGATATGACGCGAGGTACTTGACGAGATGCGGGGGCGTGTCCGTCCAACCGTGGATCGGGCGGTGCGACAGTGCCGAGAGACCGTATTCGCTGTAGGCGGCGCGGCACAGTTCGAGATAGGCGGGGTGGTACTCGATGCGGTCGATGCGCTCGCCGTCGGGGTCGTACCGGTGCAGCACCGGCGGATGGGCGTTCGCCGTGGCCGCGAGCGCGTCGAGACGGTCGGCGGCATCGGCACCCAGGCGCGCGAGGAGACGGTCGGTGAGCGGCCGGTGGGCGTCGGAGATCCAGCGGTCGAGTACCGCATCCAGAGCCGGGTCGGTGTGGGCGTAGTTCATTTTCGTCCGTTCGGTGTCAGGAGGCGTCGGCCGTCGTCCGGGCGGGGGCGGGGCGTGGTTCGTCGGGCTCGGTGCTGGTCGGTGAGCGTTTGAGCAGCGCGGTCATGCAGATCAGGGAGATCAGCACGTATCCGATCCCGAGTCCGACGACCGGCCAGATCGAGCCGGCGCGGTTGAGGAGGAACTGGCTCGCCATCGGGGCGGTGCCGGCGAAGATCGCCGTCGAGATCTGATACGACAACGAGATGCCGGTGTAGCGCACGTGGGTGGGGAAGACCTGCGCGAGGATGCCGGCCAGCGCCGAGTAGTACATCGCGTGCGGCGCGGTGGCGAGCACCATGCCGATGATCGCCCAGGTGAGCGAGCCCGTGCGGATCAGCACGAACATCAGCGGCAGGACGATGAGCTCGGGTCCGAGCATCCACAGCACGGCGCGTCGCGCGTCGATCCTGGTGGCGAGAACCGCACCGAAGGGTTGGACGAGCACCTGCGCGACCAGTGCGAGGGTGATCACGAGCAGGAAGTCCGATCGGGTGAACCCGAGGTCGGTGGTGGCCCAGGCGAGGGCGAAGGTCGTCTTGACGTAGGTGATCGCCACGCCCGCCACCACGGCACCGACACCGAGGAGCAGCGCCGCCGGGTGTGAACGCAGGACTTCGACCAACGGTAGTTTCGTGCGTTCCTGTGCAGCGGCGGCCACGCGCATCTCCGGCGTTTCCTGGATCCGTACGCGGATGTAGAGGGCGACGATCACCAGCGCGGCGGATGCGAGGAACGGAATGCGCCAGCCCCAGTCTTCGAAGGTGGCATCGGACATCGCGGTGAGTCCGAGGAAGGAAAGAGTGGCAAGGAGATTGCCCACCGGCGAACCCTGCTGGGCGAAGGCACCGTAGAGAACCTTCTTGCCGGGTGGGGCGAACTCGGTGGCGATGAGGACTGCTCCGCCCCATTCGCCGCCCATCGCGATGCCTTGCAGCACTCGCAGGGCGACGAGGAGGATAGGCGCCCAGATTCCGATCTGGTCGTAGGTGGGCAGCAGGCCCACGCCGACGGTGCCGGCGCCCATGAGCGCGAGGGTGATGATGACCGCGTTCTTCCGTCCGAAGCGGTCGCCGAAGTGGCCGAAGACGATCCCGCCGAGAGGCCGGGCGATGAAACCGACGGCGAAGGTCGCGAAGGCGGCGAGTGTGCCGACCGCGGGCGAGGCGTCGGGGAAGAACAGTGCCCCGAGGACGAGAGCCGAGGCCGTGCCGTAGATGTAGAAGTCGAACCATTCGATGGTGGTGCCGACGAAGGCGGTCACACCGGCGCGGCGTGCGGCCCGGGTGTCGTGCATCGGGCGTGGCGGCGGGGTCGCGGTGTGCTCTGGAGGAGTATTCACGCTGCACTTCCGAGGGCGTCGAGCGGAGTCGATCCGCGGATGAATGAGTCGTGGATCACTATCACCGGCGCAACCGTGTAAAGTCCAAGACCTAATCGAGCACGATTGTGTAGATCAACTTATAAAGTCGAGGTCGGCATGGAACTTCGGCAGCTGCAGGCCTTCCTGGCGGTGGCCGAGGAGTTGCACTTCGGACGCGCGGCGGAGCGACTGCACATCGCCCAGTCGCCGCTCAGCCAGACGATCCGCGCCCTCGAACGCGACCTCGGCGCCGAGCTGTTCGCCCGCACCACCCGTTCGGTGCAGCTCACCGCCGCCGGTGAATCGCTGCTCGGTCCCGCGCGCGTCATCGCCGCCCAGATCGAGATCGCCCGGACGGTCGTGCGGTCGACGGCCTCGGGTGTCACCGGCGTGGTGAGCGTCGGATTCGGCGGCGCAAGCGGTTACACGGTGATCTCACAGCTGGCCCGGCGCCTCGAGGAGCGTTGTCCCGGGATCGAGCTGGATCTGCGTCCGCAGACCTATACGGGGGAAGTGCTCGATCTCGTCTCGCAGGGACTGCTCGACATGGGGATCGTCGGCCTCCCGGTGCCCCGGGACGTCGCCACCGAGACGGTGCGGCAGGAATCGCTCATGGTTGCGCTGCCGGCGGATCATCGATTGGCGACCCGGGAGGAACTCGACGCCGCCGATCTGACCGGCGAGCGGTTCGTCGTCTATCCCGCCGCCCACGGGTCGAGCGTGCGGGAGATGACCTTCACGGTGTGCCACTCCGCCGGATTCACCCCCGTGATCGCCCGGGAGGCACCGGACCCCTACAGCCTGCTGGCCCTCGTGGGTGCCGGGGTGGGGGTTGCGGTCGTCGTCGCGTCGACCACCGACATCACTGTGACGGGCGTTCGGTACGTCCCGCTGCGGAACAGTCCGGTGCTGCCGATCGCGCTCGCGTGGCGTCGTGACAACCCGGCGCCGGCGGTCCGCCGGGTGGTGGATGTGCTGCGCGCACACGTGAACTGACCGCTGTCGCACCCCGGTATGTGCCCTCCGGGTAAGTCGGGCGTGTCAAGGTGGAAGACACCCTCGAAGGGTCCGACGCTCGAACGGAGGAGGTGAACCATTGCCGGACACCGACGACCGACAACAGCACACCCAGGACGATCTCGATCGTGGCTCTCGACGTCGACGGGCCGTCCTGCAAACTCGTCGAGAAGGTGCCTCGCTCGCGGCAATCGACAGGACTGATGCGCTGACAACTACCGACTCACAAGGACCGCTCGGGCACGGTCGAGCACAGTGTTCAGCGCACGTTCGGCGGCGACACGGTCGGCCGGATGGACGGCCTCCCAGATACCGGACGTCAGCTCCTCGATGCGATGTTCGATCCTTGCCACGGTTTCTCGTCCGGATTCGCTGAGCCGGTCGTCGCGGATCAGGCTCCGAGCGATCAGGGAATCGACGACCTCCGCAGTGTCCGGTACGTAGGTGGTGTCGTGGAGCAGTGCGGGAAGCGCTGGCGAACCGTCGGAGCGTTCGGCGAGGCGCAGTGCGACCCACTGCGTCTCGACCAGGTCCTCGTCGGCAAGGGGATCTGGACGGCCGGACCGATGAGATCGGGGAGTTGCTCCGGTCTGTCCTTTCAACGCCACCACTCGTGGCCACTGTCGCGGACTTCGTTCACGCAGATTCGGAGAAGACCGAACCCGATCGAGAAGGAGACGAGAACATGGGACATCGACCACGGCTCGACGGCACCCGTTACGAGGACTCGACCTTGCACACCGGAAGCTCGAGTGAGCCATGACCACCATCAGCGCCAACGGGGTCGACCTCGGCGTCGAGTTCTTCGGCGACGATGACGCACCACTCGTCCTGCTCGTCGGCGGCACGACGATGCTCTCATGGCCCGACGAACTGTGCACACGGCTCGCCGCGGGTGGGCGTCGTGTCGTGCGGTACGACCTGCGGGATTGCGGGGAGTCGACGACGAAGGACCCGGACGCGCCCGGCTACACCCTGCGCGACCTCGCCGACGATGCGGCAGCCCTCGTCGACGCGCTCGATGGCAGGCCGGCGCATCTCGCGGGCATCGGTGTCGGCGGGATGGTGGCCCAGGTCGCTGCGCTCGACCATCCAGCCGCGTTCCGGGCACTGACTCTGGTCGGGACGCGTCCGGTCGCACCGGGCCCGTGCGATCCCGACCTTCCCGATCACGGCGCGGCGACGATGAAGCGCATGTTCGCGCTCCCGATGCCCGACTGGGCCGATCGCACGGCCGTGGCGGAATTCGCGGCCGCTCGCGCCGCGGTCCTCGGGGACGATCCCGACGCCGCGTGCGTGGTTGCCGAGCGCATCTGGGACCGCACACCGAACGACGAGCCGTCGGTCCAGTCCGCGAATCAGCTCGGAATGGTCTTCGCCAGACTCGATTGCACGCCCCGCTGGCGGGAACGCTTGCGCCAGATCGACGTCCCGACCCTCGTCGTGCACGGCCGCCGGGATCCGTTCTTCCCCGTCGGCAACGGAGAAGCCATCGCACGCGAGATCCCGAGAGCGCGGTTGCTCGTCCTGGACGATGCCGGCACCGCGGTCCCTGTTGCGGTGGTCGACGAGATCGCCGAGGCGATGCTCACGTTGGACCGGTAGTTGCTCACGCCGACCAGGATCGCCAGCGCAGCCTGTCGATGGTGATGGCCGGTCCCGGTGGTCGTTTCGCCTGGTACTGCGGGTATTTGCGGACGAGCGCGTCGATGCCCGCAGTTCCCTCGGCAGTGTCGGCGTCGTGGACCGTGGCGATGCCGTCGATGCGGACCCACCACAGCTGCGACCAGTCGTCGCTGTAGTGGTCGACGAGCACGCACACCCGTGGGTTCTCGGCGATGTCGGCGAGTCGACGCAGGCGCCGGGTGGATTTCGGCTTGTCGTCGACACAGGTGTGGATCACGTCGCCGTCGAGGGCGAACACGATGGGGACGAGGTGTGGCTCGCCGGACCCGTCGGCGGTGGCGAGGCGGGCCACTCGGGCATCGGCGACACTGCGACGGACGTCCATGCGCCTCACGGTAACCGGACGGTCAGTGTCGGCCCGGGAGATCGACCTCCGGCACCGTCTTGTCGGTGCGTAGTCCTCGCCAGCTCGGATGCCGGAGGCTTCCGCCCGCGTACTCCCGGTACTCGACCTCTCCGACGAGGATGGGCTCCACCCAGTGGGCGCCGTGGGTCTCCCGTGCCGGCGGAGCGACCGCCAGTGGGGTGGTGGGCCGCTCCAGCGGACGCAACTGCGATCGCAGCTCGCGGCGGGTCGCGGTGGTGAATCCCGTCCCGACCCGGCCGATGAACACCAACCGTTCCTCGTCGTCGTGCGCTCCGAGGAGTAGCGAACCGATGCCGCCGGCAACCTTGCCGGATCCGGGTACTGGTAGGCCGAAATATGAGAACTTGTCGAAAAGCTACGCATGAGGTGGGATTTGCAGCCGCAGATGCCGGGAGTGCATACCGGGGCAGCAGGATCCGCGGTGCGTTGAATGCGAACCGATTCAGTCAGGTGGTGCGGATGAAAGCCGACCACGAAGGGCACAGATGTCGGCCACGGCCGAGATCGCTTGACTCCCATTGCGTTGGTCCACTTCGTATCTCCCCGCTGATTCGCATTCGAAAGCAGTGAAGGCTTCCTATTGAAGGGGTGGGTTGGGTGGTTGGCATATGGGCGCGGCAAGCAGCGTGCTTACTGGTGTCGCGCAGCAGTAGCTGCTTAGCGGCCTTCGCATAGAGTGTGACGCCTGCGAGTAACTCGACAACGGAATCGACGGTTCATTGTTGCTCGAGAAGAACAGCCTGCCCAGAGTCAGACGGCGGCCTCTGTCTCATCGAATCGGGCACGGTTCTCCTGGATCTCGTCATGATGGGTGCCAGCCCAGTCGATCAGGGTCGTGATCGCGATGAGCAGGGTCTCACCCAGATCGGTCAGCGCGTACTCCACCCTCGGAGGCACCTCCGGATAGGCGGTTCTGGTGACGAGCCCGTCACGCCGCAACTGGCGCAGGGTGTACGTGAGCATGCGCTGGGAGACACCGGGAATCGAGCGCAGCAAGTCGGTGTATCGAAGGGGCCCAGCGTGCAGCGAACCGACAACGAGCACCGCCCACTTGTTGCCCGCTCGATCGATGATCTGCCGGATGGTCTCCCCTTGCTCCGCCGGCCAGCGGGAGCACGGCCCGGGGAGGGCCGCGGTCCGCCCGGTGCTCGGTTCGGGTTCCATGACGAACGTGATCCTTCCGGTTCCGCACACGCGTGTGCCTTTTGTATCGACTTCGATACTGCCCCATCATGGGGTCACACACCATTGGTAAGAAGCCAGGTCAGGTCCGTGGTACCCGCGGCCCGACGTCTGACAGAGCCCGCACGGTGGATATCGTCGCCGCGGGAACAGGGAAGGAAGACCATGTTCATGCGCGCCGCAACCGTTTCCCGCTTCGGTGGACCCGAGGCGGTCGAAATCACCGAGGTTTCGATGCCTGCACCCGGCCCCGGCCAGGTGCGAATCAAGGTCGGTGCGGCTGCGCTGAATCCTGTGGACGCTGCCATGCGCGCGGGGGTGTTCGGCGGAGGGGAACGGATCGGTCTGGGCTGGGATGTCGCCGGCACGATCGAGGCCCTCGGTACGGGGGTCGACCGGAAGGTCGGGGACCGCGTCATCGGCCTGGCCGCGGGGCACCGCGAGCCGCTGGGCACCCACGCCGACTACGTCGTGCTCGACGCGGAAGCCGTCGCCCCCGCCCCGACCTCTCTGGACGACGTGCATGCCGCGGTGCTGCCCCTCAACTCGCTGTCCGCCGCGCAGGCGCTGGACATGATGGCGTTGCGGGCCGGGCAGCACCTGCTCGTCACGGGCGCGGCCGGCGCGGTTGGTGGGCACGCGGTGGAGCTGGCACACCGGCACGGACTGAAGGTCACCGCGTTCGCCTCCGCCGGCGACGAGCCGTTCCTGCTTTCCCGTGGAGCCGACCGTGTCCTTACCCGCGGGGCGACCCTGGAAGCGGCCGGTTTCGACGGGGTGCTCGACGCTGCTGGTTTGGGGCATGGGGCGATCGTCACGGTCCGCGACGGCGGCTCCTACCTCGGTCTGTGGCCGGGGCGGGAACCCGAGGCGGAGCGCGGTGTCCGAGTCGAAGTTCTGGACGTGCGGGCCGACGGTGTCCAGCTCGCCGAACTCTCCCGACTTGCGGACCGAGGGGTGCTCGTGGCCCGCGTCTCAGGGACCTACCCGCTTGAGCGGGCAGCAGCGGCCCACGTAAAGCTGGCCGAAGGTGGCCTGCGCGGACGGATCGTCCTGATCCCCTGACGATCACTCGCGCCGAACGGGCCTGTTCCTGTCGATGGCCATCGCGGAAACTCGACCGCGACGGTCCGATTACCGTCGCCGCCGAGCCTCAGAATCGCCAGTGCGCGGATTTCGGTTTTTCCTGCATTCCACAGTCGACGCCTGCGAACAGGTTGACGTACAGCTGGTCGATCGATTTGTCGCAACTGCTCGTCTCGCCGAGACAGGTAGGGGAGAAGCGTCTTTCGGGGCTGCACCGCTATTGACGGGCATCTCCGACACACCCAGCTTCTGGCCAAAGCGCGATGGTGTGTCCCGCCAATATTCGCTGCATCTCGACAGCGGTGGGTTGTGTGAACTATTGGGATAGGCGGATGCCGGCAGCGTCGACCATGCCGGTGTCGCCGGTGCGTCGAAGTCTCACTCGCGGAGGAGCGCAAGGGTGGGCGACCCGACGACGAGTGCTTGGTGCGAGCGCGACGATGTCGGGTTCGGCTGGTAGCTGCACGCCGGGAGGCGCTGGCCAGTGCATCGCGGACCGGTCAGCCATGGCCGCTACGTCGGAACAATTTGATCAAATCGACTTTCATCGAAGTTGGATCTATGGCCTGCAACTGTGAAACATGCAGGTTGTAAACATGTTATGGACCGATGTCCACGAGGCAGCCGCGCAAGCCACTCAAGGTTTCGTCTCCACATTTGATCAAATAATGGGTAGGGTGCGGTAGTGGTCGCTGAAGTTTCGGCGACCAGGGGTCGCAAAAGCCGAGAGGAGCAGTTGCTATGAGGGAAGACATCATCGGACGGTCCCGTGTGCAGGACACCGACGAGTTGAGAAAGTTCTACAGCCAACTCGAGGCAATGGGTGCGGGGGGCGTTGTGGACGGTGGCGAACGACATTGAGCCGTGGTACCCGCACCCGAGGTCGGTGCCGATGCTGTGGAGATACCGAGACCTGCGTCCGGCTGTGTTGGAGTCCGCGTCGCTGGTGTCCGGTGACGATGCGGGGCGTCGGGTGGTGATGCTCGTCAATGACGGGCGTAAAGAACTCAGTGCTGCTGTCGGGCTCCTCTACACCGGACTCCAGATCATGAACCCGGGCGAGTCGATGACGGCGCACCGTCACGCAGCCGCTGCGCTGCGCTTCGTCATCGAAGGCGAGGGCGCCTGGACAATCGTGGACGGTGACCGACTCAAGGTGGGGCCACGAGACTTCGCCATCACACCCAGCGGTACTTGGCACGAACACGGTAACGACTCAGAGCGCACCCCCGTCATTTGGCAGGACGGGCTCGACATTCCACTGGTCAACACCCTGGATGCCAACTTCTACGCAGTGCATCCCGACTTGCATCAACGGCCCGGCAAGGTCGTCAATACCTCATTGCTCGAGTATGGTGCCG
>NZ_JBMVFW010000012.1:0-90216 GCF_049538275.1 Rhodococcus sp. AB351 | reverse complement strand
CTCATGAACACTCTCGGCACCGAGACCGAACCCCTCGCGCCGATCGCCCCCGACCGTCGTGGCCCCGGTTCGCTCTGGGCGTGGACGGGGGCGGTCGCCGGACTCGCCGGCGTCGTGGGCATCCAGGCGAGCATGGCGATGAGCGCGGCGTACAACGAGCGCACCGCCGGCAACGCGGTGGCGATCATGACCGAGTTCGCCGGGCAGCGCACGGCCATGCTCGTCATGCATCTGACGCTGATGGTGTCGACGACGCTGCTGCTCGTCTTCGCTGCCGGACTGCAGCGTCGGCTGCGCGCGGGCACTCCGGAGTTCAGCCTCGTGCCGACGGTCGCGGCATTCGGTCTCGTGCTCACCTCGGTTGCGACCCTCATGGGTACCGGGCTCGACACCGAGTTGCTGTTCGGCCTCGGCAACACCGACCAGATGGTGCCCGAGGTGGCGGTCTTCGCCTCGCACTGGATGGGCACCATCCCGTGGCTGTGGGTCGGTGCCGGCGTCAGCGGCGTCGCGGTCGCGGTGGCGGCCCTGCGTCACCGCGCGGCGCCCCGGTGGATCGGTTGGGCGAGCATCGTTCTCGGCGGCCTGACGCTGCTCCTCGGCATCTCCCCGCTGCAGTACATGGCGGGTTTCACCGGCCCGGTGTGGGTGTTGGTGGCCGGAGTCGGATTCGCCCTCGCGGACCGGCGTGCACGTTAGTGCCACTGCGAGCGGCCCAGCGGCGTATACCGGCCGCATCGAGGACACAGTGGTGCATACTCACCGCACCATGAAGGACACAGTCGCGGCGAACGGATCGGCGGGTACCGGGGCACCGGTACCCGCCGCCGTCGTGGCCGTCGCCTCCTGGCTGCTCGCCGTCGCGGCCGTCGTCGTGTTCGTCGCGGCCCGGCCCGCGCTCGATTCCGACCAGCTGTTCTTCCTCGTCGACGTCGTCGGAGCCGCCGTCTACGGGACGGTCGCCGGGGTGATCCTCGCCCGCCGGGTCCACGCCGTGCCGATCCTGCTGGCCGTCGCGTCGATCGGCGTCGGTGTGGCAGCGGTGTCCTACAGCTGGACCCAGCTCGCCCTCGTCCGCCCCGAACTGCCCGTCGGATTCCTCGGTCCGCTGCAGAACACCACCTGGATCCCCGGGACGCTCGCGTTGTTCCTGGTGGTGCCGTGGCTCGTCCGCGACCGCCCGGCCGATCCCGTGGTGCGGGCCGGGATCGGCATCGGCGTCCTGACGATCGCCTGGTTCTTCTGGGCGCGCACCTTCACCGATATCGCCGACATCTGGTTCGTCGGACCCGTTGTGGCCGTGGGCTTCCTGACCGCGGGGCACGTCGAGTGGCGTCGCCGCCCCGCTCCGGCCGGCGAACGATCCGGGACGGGATGGCTCGCGCTCGGCAGTGCCCTGATGACGGCCTCGTACATCCCGATGGCAGTCCCGGACGTGCCGTGGATGCTCACACCGCTGCTCCACCTTGCGACGCAGGCCTTCTATCCGGTCGCGATCCTCGCCGTCGTGCTGCGCCAACGACTCTGGGGTATCGACCTCGCCGTCGGTCGTGCCGCGCTCGCCGGCAGTCTCACCGCCGTGCTCGTCACCTGCTATCTCGCGGTGACGGTCGCGGTGTCGCTGGTGCTCCCGAACGAGTCGGTCTTCGCCCAGGCGGTCGCCGCCACCGCCGTCGCCCTGGCCGTGCAACCGGTGCGGATGTGGCTCGGCCGGAAGGTGCACCGCCTCGTCTACGGTGACGGCGTCGACCCGGCACGCGCCGTCCGGATCCTCGGGCGGCACTTCGCCGGTGCCGATTCCCCCGACCTGCTGCTGGGCGAACTCGCCGCCGGCATCGGTACCGCACTGCGCCTCGAATCGGTCGAGGTGCGCCGCGGCAGCGACGTGATCGCACGCTGGGGGACCGCGACCGGACCCGTCGAGGAGGTGCCGGTCGGTTCCGGTGACGCCACACTCGCCGTCACCGCACCCCCGGGCGAATCGCTCGGGACACGCAGCCGGCGGGCGCTCACCGAACTCGCGACCGTCGTCGACGCCGGTCTCGTCGTCCTGCGGTCTGCGGAGGACCTCGAAGACGCACGTCGCCGCCTCACCGAGGTGAGACTCGAGGAACGCCGCACCATCCGCCGTGAACTGCACGACGGTCTCGGCCCGTCGCTCGCCGGGGTGCGGCTCGGCCTGCAGGGCGCACGCAATCTCGTCGCCACCGACCCGGAAGCCGCGGCCGGACTTGTCGACGAACTGCTCCGCGAACTCGACCGGCAGGTCGACGGTGTCCGCGAACTGTCGCGCAGTCTGCTGCCCCCGGTCCTCGACGAACTCGGCCTCACCGCCGCACTCGACGAACTCGTGATCACCCACGCCCGCGCGGGATTCCGCGTCGACCTGCAGTCCGACCTCCCCGCCGGGATGTCCGGGCCGATCGCGTGGGCCGCCTACGGCATCGCCTCCGAGGCGATCATCAACGCACGACGGCACTCCGGCGCCGACGAATGCACGGTGCGGGTCGCGGCGGAGGGCGACCTGCTGGTCCTCGACATCGTCGACGACGGACGAGGGCTCGCGACCGACGCGCGTGTCGGTGTGGGGACGCAGAGCATGCGGGAACGGGCCCGGGAGGTCGGCGGAACGGTGGGCATCGAACCCGGCGACCCGCGCGGTGTCGTGGTGCGGGCACGGCTACCCTGGTCCGAATCATGAGCGACAACGGAGCGATACGCGTTGCGGTCGTCGACGACCATCCCGTCTTCCGCCTCGGTATGGCGGCCCTGCTGGGCACCCTCGGCGGGATCGACGTCGTGTGCCAGGCGAGTTCGGTGGGGGAGGCGCTCGAGGTCGTGACCACCGACGTCGACGTCGTGCTCATGGACATCGAACTCGGCGACGGATCGGGGATCGACGCGACCCGCAGCATCCTCCGGAAGTCGCCGGGCACCCGGATCCTGATGGTCACCATGCACGAGGACGAGGACATCCTCGTCGCATCGATCCGTGCCGGTGCGTCGGGTTATCTCGTCAAGGGGGCCGATCCGTCAGGGGTCGAACGGGCGATCCGGGCCGTGGCCGACGGCGAGATGATCGTCGGTGCGGCGGTCGCGGCGAAAGCCCTTGCGGCGGTCGCGACCTCCCGCAACACCTCGGCGGCCTTCCCGGACCTGACCGAACGGGAGCGGGAGATCCTCGATCTCGTGGCCCGCGGACTGGACAACACCGCGATCTCCCGTCGGCTCGTGCTCAGCCAGAAGACGGTGCGCAACCACGTGTCGAACATCCTCGGCAAGATCGGTGCCGCCGACCGGGCGAGCGCGATCGTGCGTGCGCGAGAAGCAGGCCTGGGCGTCGACTGACCTGCTGCTCAGGGAGTGACGGTCGTGACGAAGGACATCCGGTCGCCGCGGTAGAGCGACCGGCGGTGCTCGATCGGCACGTCGTTCTCGTCGTAGGAGATCCGCTCGAGCAGCAGCATGGGGGTGCGCGTGTCGGCGTCGAGCAGCGCCGCCTCGCGCGCATCCGGCAGCGTGGTCTCGATCCGCTCGACCGCCCGCGCGAAGGTGATCCCGTACGAACGGATCGCGGCGTACAGCGACGACGACGGATCCAGCGTCCGGCGCAGCTCCGGAAAGCGGTGTGCGGGAAGGCGCGTGCGTTCGAGCCCGACATGCACGCCGTCGGTGAGCAGGACACGTTCGAGTTCGAGGACGGGATCGCCGGGTTCGAGACCGAGACGGCAGGCCAACTCGTCGTCGGCGACGAGATCGGTCCACGCGACGAGCACACGCCCGGCGCTGCGCCCTTCGAGCAGGGCGGCCTCGGTGTAGGAACCGATGACGAGAGGCTGGACGATCTTCGGTCCGGCGACGACGGTGCTGCGGCCCCGCCGTTCGATGCGACCGTCGACGAGCAGTTCCCGAAGTGCCTGACGGACGGTTTCGCGGGCGACGTCGAATCGTGTGGCGAGATCGCGTTCGGAAGGGACCTGATCTCCCACGCTGAGCTGGTCGAGGAGGCACTCGACCTGGCGGCGCACGACCTGGTGCTTGAGGGTGCGCGCTTCGCGAACGACGGTGGCCACACATCCAGCGTAACCGAATTCCGGTCTATACCAACTGTTCACCGGGCGTTCGCCGAACCACCCCCATATGGTCTAGACCATCCGTCACTGTCGTCCCCATGCGAATCCTGATCATCGGTGGCGGCATCCTCGGCACCGCACACGCCGACGCCGCCGTCCGCCGCGGACACGACGTCCTGCACCTCGAACGCGAACCGGAAGCGCGCGGCGCCACCGTGCGGAACTTCGGACTCGTCTGGGTCTCCGGCCGCACACGCGGCGAACTCGACGCCACCCTGCGCTCCCGCGAGCTGTGGGAGGACCTCGGTGCCCGTGTTCCCGACGTCGGTTTCCGAGCGAACGGTTCGCTGACGTTGCTGCGCACCGACGCCGAGGTCGCCGTCGCCGAGGAAGCGATCGCACGCGACGACGCGCAGCGACGGGGATTCGCCCTGCTCGATGCGGACGAGACGCGCCGCCGTAACCCCGCGCTACGCGGCAAGTTCCTCGCGGCACTGCACTGCAGCGCCGACGCCGCCGTCGAATCCCGCATCGCGCTCCCGGCGATCCGGCAACACCTCGCCACCTCGGGCCGCTACCGGTTCCTGCCGTCCACCGAGGCGCGGGACGTCTCCCGCACGCCCCACGGGACCGTGCAGGTGCGCGACGACCACGGCACCGTGCACGAGACCGACCTCGTTCTCGTCTGTCCCGGCGCGACACTTGGTGGCCTCGCCCGCGACCTCGCCGACGACCTGCCGTTGCGCAGGGTCCGACTGCAGATGATGCAGACCGCACCGCTCGGCGAAGACCTCACCACGTCGATCGCCGACGGCGACAGCCTGCGCTACTACCCGGGATTCGCCGGTACCGCCCTCGACGACCTCACCGCCTCCGAAGAGCAACGACCCGTCGCCGCACGGCATCGCATGCAGTTGCTGTGCGTCCAGCGCCTGCACGGCGGCCTCACCATCGGCGATACCCACGCCTACGACGAACCGTTCGACTTCGACGTCGACGAAGAACCCTACGACCACCTCGTCGCGGTGACGGAGGAGTTCCTCGGCCGCCGACTGCCGCGCGTCGTCCGGCGCTGGGCCGGTGTGTACAGCCAGTGCATCGACCCCACGGCGCTCGTGCACCGCGCGAAGGCCGATGAGGACGTGTGGGTCGTCGCCGGTCCGGGTGGCCGCGGTATGACCCTCGGCCCCTATCTCGGCGAGGAGACCGCCGACCTTCTCGGCCTCTGACATCCCGGAACGGGACGCCCCGAAACCCTTGGAGAAGAACATGACCATCCGACTCGCCGTGCTCGACATGGCCGGAACCACCGTCGCCGACGACGGACTCGTCGTTCGCGCATTCGACGAGGCGGCCACCGCCGTCGGCCTTCCCGCGAGCGGCCCGGACCGGGACGACGCACGCCGATACGTCCTCGACACCATGGGGCAGTCGAAGATCGTCGTATTCCGCGCACTGTTCGGCAGCGACGAACGTGCCCGGATCGCCAACAACGCCTTCGAACGCGCCTACGAACGATTCGTCGACCAGAGCGACGTCTCCGCCGTCCCCGGCGCCGAGAAGGCGATCACGCAACTGCGTGAGGCCGGCGTGAAAGTCGTACTCACCACCGGATTCAGCCGATCCACCCAGGACAGGCTGCTCGATGCACTCGGCTGGCGTGACCTCGCCGACCTCGCTCTCACGCCCGCCGACGCCGGTCGCGGACGCCCCTACCCCGACATGATCCTCACCGCCCTGCTGCGCACCGGTACCGACGACGTCCGTGACGTCGCCGTCGTCGGGGACACGGCAGGAGACATCCTGTCCGGTCTGCGCGCCGGCGCCTCCGTCGTCGCCGGAACCCGCACCGGCGCCCACGACGAGGCGACGCTCCGCGAAGCCGGAGCCACACACGTTCTCGACTCGATCGCCGATCTGCCTGCTCTGCTCCTCGCCTGACCCCCGACACGAAGGACACCCCCATGCGTTCCCTGTCGTCCCGGCGCACCGTTGCCTGTGCCGGTCTCGCCGCCGGACTCACCCTCGCCCTGACAGCCTGCGGTGGTTCGGATCCCGACGCGCTCACCGAACAAGGCTTCCCCGAAACCCTCACGCTCGGTGCGATTCCGGCCGAGAACTCGTCCGACCTGAAGGCGAGTTACGAACCGCTGCTGAAGATGCTCGAGGACGAGACCGGATCGACCGTCGAGTTCGTCCAGGCCTCCGATTACGCGGGCGTGGTCGAAGGCATGATCGCCGACAACGTCGATCTCGCCTTCTTCGGTCCCTTCGCGTACGTCGTCGCACAGCTCAACGGCGCCGACACCACCCCGCTCGGCGCCGTGGTGCAGGATCCGGGCGCCGAACCCGGTTACCGCTCCTACGGTCTGACGCAGTCCGGCAACTCCGGGATCGACAGTATCGAGGACTTCGCGGACAAGGACGTGTGCTTCGTCGATCCCGGTTCGACGTCCGGATTCCTGTACCCCTCGGCAGGACTCATCGAAGCGGGAGTCGTCGGATCGGGAACCGAGCAGGATCTCGTCGCCGGCCTGACCCCCGTCTACGCCGGCGGACACGACGCCTCCGCACTGGCGATCGCAGCGGGCGACTGCGATGCCGGCTTCGCGTTCGACACCATGGTCGACAAGACCATGATCGAGAGCGGCGACATCCGGGAAGGCGAACTGAAGAAGGTCTGGGAATCCGAGACGATCGCCGGATCCCTGTTCGTCGGCGACAATTCCCTCGGCACCGAGGTCGTCGAACGACTCGCCGGCATCCTCACCGAGAAGGGCAACGCCGACTACCTGCGCGCACAGGGATACTGCGACGGCGAATGCCGCATCACCGACGAACGTGCCTGGGGTGTCGTGCCCGCGACCGACGCCGACTACGACGGGGTACGCCACGTCTGTGAGATCACCGGCTCCGAGAAGTGCAAGGGCTGACGATGAACATCGATCCCACCCATCAGGTCGCCGGCGACGATCTCGTTCTCTCCGTCCGTGGTGTCACCAAGGAATTCGGCACCACCACCGCGCTGTCCGGCGTCGATCTCGACGTCCACCGCAGCGAACTGGTCGTGCTGCTCGGCCTGTCCGGCTCGGGGAAGTCGACCTTCCTCCGGTGCCTGAACGGTCTGCACCCCGTCACCGAGGGCAGCATCGACGTCTCCGGGACGCGGGTCGATCTCGCGTCGCGCCGTGAACTGCGGTCGCTGCGCAGGAACGTCGGATTCGTCTTCCAGCAGTTCAATCTGGTCGGACGGCTCAGCTGCCTCGAGAACGTACTCATCGGCGGACTGGGCAGACTGTCGCTGCCCCGCTACGGGGCACTCACCTACCCGAAGGCGATGCGTGTCGAGGCGCGGGAGCATCTCGACCGGGTCGGTCTCGCCGACCTCGCGGACCGGCGCGCCGACACGCTTTCAGGAGGCCAGCAGCAGCGCGTCGCGATCGCGCGGACCCTCATGCAGCGGCCCACGGTCCTGCTCGCCGACGAACCCGTCGCCTCCCTCGACCCGGAGAACGCCGGCGTGGTCATGGACCTGCTGTTCCGAGTGTGCATGGAGGACAAGCTCACCGTCGTGTGCACGCTGCACCAGGTCGACCTCGCACTCGGGTGGGCACACCGCATCGTCGGTCTGCGCGACGGCCGCAAAGTGCTCGATCGCCCCGCGGTCGGTCTCTCACGCGACGAGGCCATGGAGATCTACCGGCGCGTCGAGCCCGCCTCCGACCCGCTCGGAGCCGGGTCGGCATGAGCATCCTCGCCCCACCCCGCACCGAGCCGACGCCCCACGACGCCGGTCGCGGCCGCCGGCGGACGATCACCGCCGGGTGGGCGATCGTCGCGGTCGCCGTCCTGGCATCGGCCGCGTATATCGACTTCGCGCCCGCGACCCTGCTCGACGGGCTCGATTCGACGGCCGGCCTGATCGAACGCATGCTGCCGCCGCGGCTCGACGATCCGGGCCGCATCGGTGTCCTCGCCCTCGAGACGCTGCTCATGGCGGTGCTCGGCACCGTCCTCGCGGCGGTCGCCTCGATCCCGCTCGCATTCCTCGCGGCACGCAACACGACACCGCATCCGGTGCTGTATCGCATCGCCCGCGCCGTCATCACGTTCTGCCGCGCCATGCCCGACCTGCTGTTCGCGGTCCTGTTCGTCCGCGCACTCGGAATCGGCGTGCTCCCCGGTGTTCTCGCGCTCGCGCTCCATTCGATCGGCATGCTCGGCAAGTTGTTCGCCGACGCGATCGAACAGACCGACGCCGGGCCGCGGGAAGCCGTGCGCAGCACCGGCGTCGGGTACGTCCGCGAGATGATCAACGCGGTTCTGCCGCAGGTCGTTCCGTCCTGGACCGCGAACTTCGTCTACCGCATCGACATCAACCTCCGAACCTCCGTCGTCCTCGGTTTCGTCGGTGCCGGCGGCATCGGGTTCGCGCTGCAGGACGCACTGCGCGGACTGGTCTATCCACGAGCGCTCGGAATCGTGTGCGTGATCCTGGTGATCATCGCCGCGATGGAGGTCGTCGCCATCCTCGTCCGGCGCGCCCTGCTCACCCCCTCCGCGAACGGTCCCGGACGCGAACGTGTCTCACGTACCGTCTTCTCGGTCACCGTCGTGGGAGCCACGGTACTCGCCCTGATCACCCTCCGTATCGACCCGCGCGAGCTGTTCACGTGGATCGGTCCGTCCCTCGAGGTCTTCACGCGTCTCGTGCCGCCGGACTTCGCCGCGGTGGGATGGGATCTCGCCGACGCGGTGCTGCAGACCCTCGCGATCGGTGCGGTCGCGACCGCCGTGGGCGCGGCGCTGTCACTACCCTTCGGGATCCTGGCTGCGGGCAACGTGTCGCCACATCCCACCGTCTACGCATCCGCACGCGCCGTGATCCTCGTCGTGCGGGCCGTCCCCGAACTCGTCCTCGCGGTGATCTTCGTGGCCGCTATCGGACTCGGCCCCGTCGCCGGTGCATGCGCGCTCGCCGTCGGATCCGTCGGATTCCTCGGCAAACTCGTCGCCGACGCCGTCGAGGAGATCGACTCCGGTCCGCTCGACGCGGTCCGCGCCGTCGGTGGCGGATGGTGGAAGACCTTGTTCGCCGCGGTGATTCCCCAGGTGGTTCCGTCCGTCGTCGGTTCGACGCTGTACCTGCTCGACGTCAACATCCGCACCTCGACCGTTCTCGGTGTCGTCGGTGCGGGAGGCGTGGGATTCCTTCTCTTCGAAGCGGTCCGGACACTGAACTTCGAATTCGCCGGTGCGATCGTGGTCATCGTGTTCGCCGTCGTGTACGTCATCGAAAGGGTGTCGGGATGGATCCGCTCGAAGGTCGTGTGAGCCGCACGGCGGTGTGGACGGGAGCGGACATCGAGATGCGAGAGGTGCCGGTACCGGCCCTGCGTGACGGCGACGTGCTCGTCCGTGTCCGGCTCGCCACGGTGTGCGGGAGCGATCTGCACACCGTGTCCGGACGACGCTGCGGTCCGGTGCCGTCGGTTCTCGGACACGAAGGGGTCGGGGAGATCGTCGCGGTCGGCCCGCATGCCACCTCGGACGTGGGGGAGCGGGTCGTGTGGAGCGTGACGCGCGTGTGCCACGAGTGCGACCGCTGCCGATCCGGGCGCACGGCCAAGTGCAGATCGGTGACGAAGGTCGGTCACGAACCGTTCACCGGGCCGTGGCCGTTGTCGGGAACGTACTCCGAGTACATCGTCCTGCCCGCGGGCACGGAACTCGTGCCCGTCCCGGACCTGCTGCCCGACGTCGTCGCAGCTCCCGCCGCGTGCGCGACCGCCACTGCCGCCGCGGTGATCGACGCGGCCGGCGACCTCGCAGGACGCCGGGTCGTGGTGTGCGGTGCCGGAATGCTCGGTGTCACGGCCGTGGCCATGTGTGCGGATGCCGGTGCCGAGGTCGTGGTCCTCGACGTCGATCCCCGGCGCACCGCGTGTGCCGGACGATTCGGAGCGGTCGCCGACGAGGGTGGTCCCGTGGACGTCGCCCTCGACTTCTCCGGGTCGTCGGAGGCGATCGCCTCGCTCGTACCGCGCCTGGACATCGGTGGCCGCGTCGTCCTCGCGGGGTCGGTGGCTCCCGCCGCCGCAGTCCCTGTCGATCCGGAGGCGATCGTGCGCGGCTGGCTCACCATCAGCGGGGTGCACAACTACGAACCCCGGCACCTGCACGAGGCCGTGGCGTTCCTGACTCGCACGGTCGCCGTCCACCCCTGGGCCGAGCTCGTCGACGCGCCCGTTCCCCTCGCTGCGCTGGGAGAAGTCCTGCACAGAGGACGCGGCCTGCGGGCAGCGGTGGCTCCGTAGACGGTTTCCGGACGTTCGGTTCGGTCACGGACACCGATCGCTTCGGTCCTTACCGCCGAGGGCCGTCCGCTTCTACCGTGGGGGAGGTTGGGCACGGCGGCCCTCTGCAGGGCCGTGGGTGCCGTCGCTCCGCAAGCACGGGAAGGAACCTGCGCACTGTGACCACCGAGGCATTCATCTATGAAGCCATCCGAACACCACGCGGCCGAGGCAAGAAGACGGGCTCTTTGCACTCCGTCAAGCCGATCTCCCTGGTTACGGGCCTGATCGACGAGCTGCGTGTTCGATTCCCCGATCTCGACGAGAACCGTATCTCCGACCTGATCCTCGGTGTCGTCAGCCCCGTCGGCGATCAGGGTGCCGACATCGCCCGCACCGCGGTCACCATCGCGAACCTGCCGGTCACCACGGGCGGCGTCCAGATCAACCGCTTCTGCGCGTCGGGCCTCGAGGCCGTCAACATGGCTGCGCAGAAGGTCCGCTCGGGCTGGGACGAGCTCGTCCTCGCCGGTGGCGTCGAGTCGATGTCCCGCGTGCCCATGGGCTCCGACGGTGGCGCGTGGATGCTCGATCCCGCCACCAACTACGACAGCTACCTGGTTCCCCAGGGCATCTCCGCCGACCTCATCGCGACCATCGAGGGCTTCACCCGCGAGGACGTCGACGCCTACGCACTGCGTTCGCAGCAGCTCGCGGCGGCAGCCTGGTCCGGCGGCTACTTCTCCAAGTCGGTCGTCCCGGTCAAGGACCAGAACGGCCTGACCATCCTCGACCAGGACGAGCACATGCGTCCGGACACGACCCTCGAGGGTCTGGCCAAGCTGCAGCCGTCGTTCGCGACCATCGGTGAGATGGGCGGCTTCGACGCCGTGGCGCAGCAGAAGTACCACTTCGTCGAGAAGATCAACCACGTCCACCACGGCGGCAACAGCTCGGGCATCGTCGACGGCGCGGCACTCGTGCTCGTCGGTTCCGAGCAGGCCGGCAAGGACCTCGGCCTGACCCCGCGTGCCCGCGTCGTCGCCACGGCCACCTCCGGTGCCGACTCGACGATCATGCTCACCGGCCCCACGCCGGCCGCGCACAAGGTTCTCGCCGCGGCGGGCCTGACGGTCGACGACATCGACCTGTTCGAGATCAACGAGGCCTTCGCCTCGGTCGTCCTGAAGTTCCAGAAGGATCTGAACATCCCGGACGAGAAGCTCAACGTCAACGGCGGCGCCATCGCGATGGGCCACCCGCTCGGCGCCACCGGCGCCATGATCACCGGCACCATGATCGACGAGCTCGAGCGCCGCGGAGCCAAGCGCGCCCTCGTCACCCTGTGCATCGGTGGCGGCATGGGTGTGGCCACCATCATCGAGCGCGTCTGACACCGGAAGGAATTCGAACAACAGTGAGCGACAACATGATTTCCTGGGAGAAGGACGCCGACGGCATCGTCGTGCTGACCCTTGACGACCCCAACCAGGGCGCCAACACGATGAACGAGCTGTACAAGGCGTCGATGAAGGCCACCGTCGACCGCCTGTACGAGGAGCAGGACTCCATCACCGGTGTGGTGATCACCTCCGCGAAGAAGACCTTCTTCGCCGGCGGTGACCTGCGCAACATCATCGCGATCGGCCCCGACGACGCGCAGGCCGCGTTCGACGAGGTCCAGGGCATCAAGGCCGACCTGCGTCGCCTCGAGACCCTCGGTAAGCCCGTCGTCGCCGCCATCAACGGCGCGGCCCTCGGTGGCGGTCTCGAGATCGCCCTCGCGACGCACCACCGCATCGCCGCCGACGTCAAGGGTGTCCAGATCGGCCTGCCCGAGGCGAGCCTCGGCCTGCTCCCCGGTGGCGGTGGCATCACCCGCACCGTGCGCCTCCTCGGCATCCAGACCGCTCTGCTCTCGGTTCTGTTGCAGGGCAACAAGTACAACGCTGTCAAGGCCAAGGAGATCGGCCTGGTCCACGAGGTCGTGGGCAGCGTCGAGGAGCTCGTTCCGGCCGCCAAGGAATGGATCAAGGCCAATCCCGAGGGTGGCGTCCAGCCGTGGGATGTCAAGGGCTACAAGATCCCCGGTGGCACCCCGTCCAGCCCGGCCTTCGCCGCGAACCTCCCGGCCTTCCCCGCGAACCTGCGCAAGCAGATCAAGGGCGCCCCGATGCCGGCTCCGCGCGCCATCATGGCCGCCGCCGTCGAGGGCTCGCAGGTCGACTTCGACAACGCCTCGACCATCGAGTCGCGGTACTTCGTCGAGCTCGCCACCGGCCAGGTCGCGAAGAACATGATCCAGGCGTTCTTCTTCGACATGCAGTCCATCAACTCGGGCGCTTCGCGTCCGAAGGACGTGCCGAAGCGTGAGATCAAGAAGGTCGGCGTTCTCGGCGCCGGCATGATGGGCGCGGGCATCGCGTACGTCTCCGCCAAGGCCGGTTTCGAGGTCGTTCTCAAGGACGTCACCCTCGAGGCCGCCGAGCGTGGCAAGAACTACTCGGAGAAGATCGAGGCCAAGGCCCTCTCGCGTGGCAAGACCACCGAGGAGAAGTCGAAGGCTCTGCTCGACCGCATCAAGCCGACGGCCGACCCCGCCGACTTCGCGGGTGTCGACTTCGTCATCGAGGCGGTGTTCGAGAACACCGAGCTCAAGCACAAGGTGTTCCAGGAGATCGAGGACATCGTCGATCCCGACGCGCTGCTCGGTTCGAACACCTCGACGCTGCCCATCACCGGTCTCGCGACCGGCGTCAAGCGTCCCGAGGACTTCATCGGTATCCACTTCTTCTCGCCGGTCGACAAGATGCCGCTGGTCGAGATCATCAAGGGTGAGAAGACCTCCGACGAGGCCCTGGCCCGCGTGTTCGACTACACGCTCGCGATCCGCAAGACCCCGATCGTCGTCAACGACAGTCGCGGCTTCTTCACCTCGCGTGTGATCGGCACCTTCGTCAACGAGGCCATCGCCATGCTCGGCGAGGGCATCGAGCCCGCGACCATCGAGCAGGCCGGTTCGCAGGCGGGTTACCCGGCTCCGCCGCTGCAGCTGACCGACGAGCTGAACATGAAGCTCATGCAGAAGATCGCGAAGGAGACCGAGGAGGCCGCCAAGCAGGGCGACACCAAGCTCGGCACCACGCGTCATCCCGCACTCGACGTGGTCGACTGGATGGTCGAGCAGGGCCGTCCGGGCCGCCTCGAGAAGGCCGGCTTCTACGAGTACGACGAGAACGGCAAGCGCCTGGGCATCTGGCAGGGCGTGCGCGATCACTACAAGACCGAGGCGACGCTCGATGTGCCGCTGCAGGATCTGATCGACCGCATGCTCTTCGCCGAGGCGATCGAGACCCAGAAGTGCTTCGACGAGGGTGTTCTCGAGACCACCGCCGACGCCAACATCGGCTCGATCTTCGGCATCGGTTTCCCGGCCTGGACCGGTGGTGTCGCTCAGTACATCGTCGGTTACCCGGGTGGCAAGGAAGGCTTCGTCGCGCGGGCCGAGGAACTCGCCGCCAAGTACGGCGAGCGCTTCAACCCGCCGGCGTCGCTGCGCAGCTGACGCACACGACGGTTGCACGGAAGGGCTCCCGACGCCACGGCGTCGGGAGCCCTTCCCGTTCGGTGACAGTCCATCGGAGCGCGAAACGGTCGGAGGAGCGGGAAATGCCCGCTCCTCCGACCGTTTCGCGCTCTTCTGTTGTGGTGCCGACCGGGCGACTAGGCGACCCACCAGGGCCGCAGCGGCGTCTGCGGCTTCTTGTCGTCGCCGAGCTTGACCGCGAGCACCTGGTGCAGCTGCACCACGTTGCGTTCGAAGCCGAGGCGGGAACCGGCCATGTACAGACCCCACAGGCGAGCCGTGCCCTCACCGACCTCGGCGACGCAGGCCTCCCAGTGCTTCTCGAGGTACTCGCACCAACCCTTGAGCGTCAGGGCGTAGTGCTCGCGCAGGTTCTCCTCGTGCATCACCTCGAAGCCGATGTTCTGCGCCTCGGTGATGATGCGACCCGAACCGGTGAGCTCCCCGTCGGGGAAGACGTACCGGTCGATGAAACCGCCGGCCTTGGCACGGGTGTTGTTCGTCGGCCGGGTGATGCAGTGGTTGAGCAGCAGACCGCCCGCCCGCAGCTTGCTGTGGAGGAACCGGAAGTAGGCCGGGTAGTTGGCGACACCGATGTGCTCGGTCAGGCCGATCGACGAGATGGCGTCGAACCCGCCCTCGGGCACGTCGCGGTAGTCGGAGTGCCGGACCTCGGCCAGGTCGCTCAGACCCTCCTCGACGATGGCCTTCTGAGCCCACTCCGCCTGCTCCTTGGAGAGCGTCACGCCGAGGGCCTTCACACCGCGCCGAGCGGCGTAACGCACCATTCCGCCCCAGCCGCAACCGATGTCGAGCAGACGGTCGCCCGGCTTCAGCCGCAGCTTCTCGAAGACCAGACGGTACTTGTTCTCCTGGGCGTCCTCGAGGCTCTGGTTCTCGGATTCGAAGACGGCGCAGGTGTACGTCATCGAGGGCCCGAGGACGTACTCGTAGAACTCGTTGGACACGTCGTAGTGGTGGTGGATGACCTCGGCGTCGCGCGACTTCGAGTGCCGCAGGCCCTCGGCGATGCGGCGCCAGCGCGGCAGGTGCTCCTGCGGCGGCGGCGCGATCGGCTTGAGCAGTTCGGTGCCGAGCGACCGGGCGATCTGCGCGAGGACGCGGGCCGGGGGACGTTCGAAGTGCAGGTCGCCGAGCGCGGCGAGCAACTCGTAGGGGTTGCCGGGATGCACGCCCTTCGCCTGGAGATCGCCCGAGATGTACGCCCGTGCCATACCCAGATCGCCGGGGGCGGTGGCAATGTACGTCGCTCCCTTGGGCGATGCGAGATGCAGACCGTAGGGGGAGTCCTCGGGGCCCGCTGCCGATCCGTCGTAGGCCGTGAAGCGCAGCGGCATGTCGCCGCCGGTCACGATCTCGACGATCTGGGCGAGTGCGAGCTTGTCCTCGGTGGACCGATCGTTGTCGGCCTTGAATATGGTCACTTTCGTTGCACCGCCTTCGAAAAGAGGTCCAGTAGACGGGACCGAGGGTCGTATTTCTGTTTGAGGGCGGGGTATTCACCACCGCCGTAATAAAGTTCCTCGAACTCGTCCTTCGAGTAGTAGGAGTCCGAGTAGAGCGATTTGTGCCCGTCGAGTTCGGCGACCTTCTTCTCGATCAACCGGTTGGCGGCGCCCTCCTCGGCGCCGGGCACGATGGGAACGGACGACCAGAACCCGACGTTCACATAGGCGCGCTTCGGCTCGAGTGGGTACAGCGGCCACGGGCGCTGGGCGTCCGAGGTGCTCGGACGACCGGCCTCCGGGGACGACTCGATGTCGCGCAACTTCAAGGGGCACAACCAGATCGGCTCGATGGGGATCTCGTCGAGGAACCACTCGACGAACTCCTGCGTGCGCTCGAGCGGAACCTCGATGTCCTGCACGACGCGCTCGCGGGGCGGATTGCCCTTGCGTGCCTCGATCCGGTCGGCCACCGAGTACTTGTGGTCGAGCGCGATGAGCTTCCAGTAGAAACTGCTGCGCAGCAACTGCTTCGGCCACAATCGGCGGATCTTCGGGTTCTGGGCACCGAAAGCCCGTGAGCACCAGAACCAGTCGGTGTCCCACCGCCACAGATAGTCGCGGATCGTGAGCCGATCCTCCTTGGGGCGGTTGACGGAGACGTGCTGGATCGACCGGTAGTAGATGTCCTGCCCGGTGTAATCGCTGACGGGGCCCGGCTCGTCGGTCTGCGTGCCGAGCGTCAGGTAGCTCTCGGTCGCGGAGAAGACGACACCATCGAGGTAGTCGACCGGCGTGCCGTCCCAGGTCCGCTCGTCGACGATCCGCGCGAGAGCGGACTGCAGATCGGCGATCGTGTCGAATCGCAGGTGACGCAGTGCGACGAAACGCTTCACCGGTTCGAGTTCGATGCGCAGGCGCGTGGCGTATCCGAGCGAACCGTACGAGTTGGGGAAGCCGTGGAACAGGTCGGCGTGCTCACCCTCGGGGCGGGCCGTGACGATCTCGCCGGACCCGGTGAGGATGTCCATCTCGAGCACCGACTCGTGGGGGAGACCGTTGCGGAAGGACGTCGACTCGATGCCGAGCCCGGTGACGGCGCCGCCGAGCGTGATGGTCTTCAGTTGCGGGACGACCAACGGTGCCAGGCCGTAGGGCAGCGTCGCGTCGACGAGGTCCTCGTAGGTGCACATGCCGGCGACGTCGGCGGTGCGGGCCTGCGGGTCGACGGAGATGACACCGCCGAGGCCGGAGACGTCGAGCCCCGGCGCGTTCACCGCGGCGCGTGCTCGAAAGAGGTTCGACGTCTTCTTCGCGAGTCGCACGGGCGCGTCGGCCGGAATCGCGCTGTACGAGCGCAGCAGGCGGTCGACACCCTGACGGTGTACCGCCTCCCCGTACGGGACCTTCACACCTGACGATCTCGGCATCTGCATTCGACTCCTTCGGAGCGGCGCATCAGTGGGCACGTCCACAATAGACCCGGCGGTCGCATCCGTCCCGGAACGCGCAGGGCAGGATGGATGCTGTCGTCACAGGCACATTCGAGCCCGCATCAGCACGGAAGAAGCAGAAGGAGTCGTTCATGGCACAGGTCAGCGCAAGTAGTTCGATCCAGTTGGCGGCAGCTCCCGAGGCGGTGCTCACCGCCCTGGCCGACTACGAGACCGTGCGTCCGCGCATCCTCACCGAGCACTACCGCGACTACCGCGTGATCTCCGGCGGCCGCGGTGACGGCACCGTCGTGCACTGGATCCTCCAGGCCACGGAGAAGCGTCAGCGCGACGTGCAGGCCACCGTGTCGGTGAAGGGCAGTACCGTCACGGAGACGGACGCGAACTCGACGCTCGTGACGACCTACAGCGTCGTGCCGAACGGGACGGGTTCGACGGTCGTCGTGCTCACTCAGTGGAAGGGTGCCGGAGGCGTCAAGGGCTTCTTCGAGAAGACGTTCGCGCCGCTCGGCCTGAAGAAGATCCAGCAGCAGGTGCTCGAGAACCTGAAGAAGGAAGTCGACTGAGCCCGGTTCCGTCGACCTCGGCGTCTGTGCCGACCCCGATGCGCGGCGACTAGGCTGGCATCACAAACGTGCAGAAAGGACGTGCCGTGCAACCCGGTGGTGGAATGCCCGACATGCAGCAACTCCTCGCTCAGGCCCAGCAGATGCAGCAGCAGCTCGCCGCTGCGCAGAACGAGATGGCGCAGGCGGAGGTCACCGGCCAGGCCGGCGGTGGCCTCGTGACGGCGACGGTGAAGGGCACGGGCGAGGTCGTGTCCGTGAAGATCGATCCGAAGGTCGTCGACCCCGAGGACGTCGAGACCCTGCAGGATCTCGTGGTCGGTGCGATCGCCGACGCCTCGGCGAAGGCCCAGGAGATCGCGGCCGAGAAACTCGGTCCGCTCGCGGGTGGGCTCGGCGGCGGAATCCCCGGCCTGCCCGGTTTCTAGAGGTCGGCGTTGTACGAAGGACCGGTACAGGACCTCATCGACGAGCTGGGCAAGCTTCCGGGCGTCGGTCCGAAGAGTGCCCAGCGCATCGCGTTCCACCTGCTCTCGGTCGAGCCGCCCGAGATCGACCGCCTGCAGGCGGCGCTGCAGCGGATCCGCGACGGCGTGCAGTTCTGCGAGGTCTGCGGAACGGTCTCCGACCAGCAGCGTTGCCGGATCTGCTCCGATCCTCGCCGCGACCGTACGGTGATCTGCGTGGTCGAGGAACCGAAGGACGTGCAGGCGATCGAACGCACCCGTGAGTTCCGGGGGCGCTATCACGTCCTCGGCGGTGCGCTCGACCCGCTCAACGGCGTCGGTCCCGACCAGCTGCACATCCGCGAACTGCTCACCCGGATCGGCAACCAGGAGGACGGCGTCGACGTCTCCGAGGTGATCATCGCGACCGACCCCAACACGGAGGGCGAGGCGACGGCCACCTATCTGGTGCGCATGCTGCGCGACTTCCCGGGGCTGAGCGTCACCCGCCTCGCGTCGGGTCTGCCGATGGGTGGCGACCTCGAGTTCGCCGACGAACTGACGCTCGGACGAGCGTTGTCGGGGAGGCGGGCGATGTGACCGTGCGCAGCACGGAGGCATCGCATCGGGGTGGGCCCGAGAAGCGTCGCCGGACTTCCGACGAGACCAGGAAGTTGATCATCGACGCTGCCGGGAAGGCGTTCGCGACGCGCCCCTACCGCGACATCACGCTCAAGGACATCGCGGAGGAAGCGGGTGTCAGCGCACCGCTGATCATCAAGTACTTCGGCTCGAAGGAGCAGTTGTACGAGGAGCTCGTCGACTTCCAGTACGGCGCTCAGGTGCTGTTCGACGGGCCGCTCGAGAGCCTGGGGGAGCGGATGGTCGCGATGTTCGCCCGCCCGCTCGAGCCCTACAAGCCGTTGTCGATGAACATCCTGTTCATGAGCGGGGGCAGCGAGGAGAGCAACCGCATGCTCCGCGACAACTACTCCGCGCAGATGGTCGACGCTCTCGCCGCGAGGCTTCCGGGGCCGGATGCCCGTCTCCGGGCCGAGCTGGCGATGTCGGCGTTGATGGGGTTGGCGATCATGCGTCGTCGCATGATGCAGGAGCGCGCGACCGGCACGGTCGAGGAAGTCGTGGCCATGTACGCGCCGCTGGTCCAGCGGTTGCTCGACGGAGACGGTTCTTAGCGGCACGAATGACCTTGGTCACTACTCTTGAGGGTAAATAGCCGTTCACCTAATGTGGTGAACGGCTATTTACCTGTTTGGCGAGGAGGGGGTGTCGATGTCGATCTCGCTCCCCCTGCGCCTGCACGTGGCGGGTAGGTCCGTCTCAGCGCCGACGCGCTCGGCGTCCGGAACGACGAAGGCGAGCGGACCGGCGGAGAAGAAGGCGCGCAATCTGCGGCATCTCGTCTTCCCTGTTCTCGCGGTCGGTGCCGTCTTCCAGGCCATCATGCAGACCGTCATGGTCCCGCTCCTGCCGAGCATGCCGGGCTTCACCGGCGCCGGAACCACCGCCGTGTCGTGGCTCGTGACGAGCACCCTGCTGGTCGGTGCGGTGATGACGCCCATCTTCGGCCGTCTCGCCGACATGATCGGCAAGAAGCGGATGCTGCTCATCGCGTTCTCGCTCATGACCGTCGGCTCGCTGATCTGCGCGCTGACCTCCGACATCGGGCTGCTCATCCTCGCCCGTGGCCTGCAGGGCGCCGGCGCGGCGGTGCTGCCGATCGGCATGGCGATCCTCCGCGAGGTCCTGCCCCGTGAGCACGTGGAGCGCTCGATCGCGATGCTCAGCTCCACCCTCGGCATCGGCACCGCGGTCGGCATCCCGTTCGCGGCCGCCATCGTCCAGTTCGCCGACTGGCACCTGCTCTTCTGGATCACCGCCGCCATCGGCGCCGGTGTCGCCCTCGCGGCGTGGATCGTCATCCCGGAATCCGACACCCGCACCGGCGGTCGCTTCGACGCCGTGGGCGCCGCCGGGTTGTCCGCCGCGCTGGTGTGCCTGCTCGTGCCCATCACCCAGGGCAGCACGTGGGGATGGACGAGCCCGGCGGTGCTGCTCTCGTTCGCCGCGTCGGTGCTGCTGTTCGTGCTCTGGGGCGTGCAGCAGTTGCGCAACCGCAACCCGCTCGTCGACCTGCGTGTCTCGGCCCGCCGGTCCGTCCTCGCGCCGCACCTGTCGGCACTGCTCGTCGGGTTCGCCTTCTACGGCAACACCCTCATCACCACGCAGCTGCTGCAGGCGCCGTCGGCGCACGGAGCCGGATACGACCTGACCATCCTCCAGGCCGCGGCCTGTCAGCTCGCCGCCAGCTTCGCGATGATGATCTTCGCGATCGTGGCCTCCCGGATCACCGAGCGCTTCGGACCCAAGATCACGATCATGACCGGAGCGGTCTTCCTGCTCGCCGGTTACAGCGTCCACGCGGTGCCCGGCAAGCCGCTGTGGCTCGTGGTCGCCGCCATCTTCGTCGCGGCCATCGGCACGTCGCTCGTGTACTGCACGCTGCCGGTGCTCCTGCTCGGCGCGGTGCCGCTGTCGCAGAACGCCGCGGCGAACGGCGTCAACGTCCTGCTCCGCACTGTGGGCAGCACCGTCTGCAGCGCGGTCGTCGCCTCGGTGCTCGCGGCCCACACCCTCGGCGGCGGGCTCGGCATCGGCACGGCGGGCTTCGTGATCGCCTATCTCGTGTGCGCCGGCTGCGCCGTCGTCGTCTTCGTCTCGGGGTTCGCGCTCCCGTCGAAGCAGGCCCTGCGGCCCGTCGAGAACTGAGCCCGGCCCGCTCCTGCCCGAACAGTTACGGCCCCGCACCCGGTGTGAAACCGGAATGCGGGGCCGCCCTCCTGTCCCCCAGGTCTATCGGTGCGTCAGTGTTCGACGCCCAGATCGTTCGGACGGTAACCGAGGGGGTAACCCGGATACGTCCTGTTGGTGGCATTGCCCGCCGACAGCGACACGCGTCGCTTCGGCAGTCGCCGCACGAACGCCGACCGAGCCCGCAGCGCGCCCTCGACGATCTCCGTCAGCTGCGGTGAGCTCTTCGGAAAACCGAACGCCGACGCCATGCGGTCGTCGATCAGCGCGAAGACGACCTTCTCGATGCCCTTGTTCAGCACCTTCGGGTACCACGACTGGAACAGGCGCAGCGTGTAGGTGCCGATGGCGTGGTTGTCGTCGCTGTAGGTGAACTTCTCACGCTCGTATTCGAGCTTGAACCGGTGGAACTCCTGGAACGACTCCGGGATGTCCTTGATGCCCATCCGGATGCCAACCTGGCGGTAGAAGTAGAACGACGCCAGCCGCTCCTTCGGGTGCAGACGACGCCACCCGTAACGGTCGATCCAGTCGAGCGGGTCGTACACGAAGGTCGACAGGACGTACAGCATGTCGTCGTTGTCGATCGAGTACTTGCCGTGCATCCGGTTGATGTTGCGCAGCGATTCGCGTCCCCGCTCGGCGTCGTAGCCGTGCTCGACCAGCTCGGCCATCAGCAGCGCCGTGTCGTCGTACCGCTTCTGCGGCCGCTTCTCGAACTCGCCGGTGCGAGCGAGCAGTTCCGAGATGCTGGGCACGCAGTACGTGCGGAAGAGGGCGAACTCGAGCGACCGCTGATAGTCCCACGGGAACTCGTAGCCGGCGGTGATCCGCACGATGTCCTGGTGCTGCGTGACCGGGTCGAGCTCCTCGATCACCTTGACCCAGCCCATCCGCCCACGCTTCGGGTGCGGATCCCTGTTCGGGGGCGGGAACGTGCCGGCCTTCTCGATACGTGCCTCGGGCTTTGCGACGACGGCGGCCTTCCGGCTGCGAGTGCGCGGGGGAGTGGTCGTCATCGGCTCACCTTCCGTGCATGAACTCGAGCATCGCCTGCGAGATCTTCAGGTCGCGCTCCGGACGCTCGAGGCTCATGAGCTTGAGCGGCGAGCTGAACTTCGCCACCGTGACGGACTTGGGACGGCTGAACTCGCGCAGGCCGTCGGCGCCGTGGATGCGGCCGAAGCCGGACTCTCCGATGCCGCCGAAGGGCAGCGAGGCGATGGCGGCGAAGCCGAGCACCGAGTTGACCGACACCATGCCGTTGCGTAGGCGCTCGGCGAGCTGACGGCCCTTCTTCTTGTTGCGCGTGAAGATCGACGCGCCGAGACCGTAGTTGGTGCCGTTCGCGCGCTCGACTGCCTCGTCGAGGTCGCGGACCTTGTTGACGACGACCGTCGGGCCGAAGGTCTCCTCGCACACCGCGGCCGAGGTCTCGGGCACGTCGGTGAGGATGACGGGTTCGACGATGCGCTCCTGCACCGACTCGAGTCCGCCCAGGACGGCCTTGCCGCCGGACTTCAGGGCGTCCTCGATGTGGTTGCGCACGATGTCGACCTGGCGCGGAAGCGTCATCGGGCCGTAGGTCGAGTTCTCGTCGCCGCCCGGCTTCGCACGCCGGACGGTGGCGGTGAGCTTGTCGAGGAACTCACGGTAGACGGGCTCCTCGACGTAGATGCGCTCGACGCCCGCGCAGGTCTGACCGGCGTTGCCGAACGCACCGAAGGCGGCGAACTCGACGGCCTCGTCGATGTTCGCGTCGGCAGCGACGATCATCGCGTCCTTGCCGCCGCACTCGGCGACGAGCGGGGTGAGCGACTCGGCGCACACCGCCATGACCTTGCGGGCGGTGGGGCCGGAGCCGGTGAAGGCGACCTTGTCGACACCCGAACGTACGAGCGCCGAACCCGTCTCACCGAGACCGGTGATCACCTGGAAGACCGGCTGGGTGGGGGCGATCGAGTTCCACTTGTCCTCGAGCCACTTCGCGACACCGGGGGTGAGCTCGCTCGGCTTGAACACGACGGCGTTGCCGGCGGCCAGCGAGTAGGCGATCGAACCCATCGGGGTGTAGACCGGGTAGTTCCAGGGGCCGATCACGCCGATGACGCCGAGCGGCTTGTACTCGAGGGTCGCGGCCTGGTTGAAGCTCGCGACGCCCGAGGGCACCTTGCGAGGCTTGAGCACCTTCTTGGCGTTCTTGGCCGCCCAGTCGAGGTGCTCGACCGCCAGCATGACTTCGAGGAAGGCGTCGCCGAAGGGCTTGCCGGTCTCCTTCGCCACCACCGATGCGAGCGAGGTCGCGTCGGACGCGACGGCCTTCTTGAACTCGAGGAGCCAGTCGCGGCGGCCGCGGAAGCCCTGGGCCTCCCACCAGCGGGCGGCGACGCGGGCACGCTCGACGGCCGCGCCCACGGCGGCCTCGTCGGCGATCGGATACTCGGCGATCACCTCGCCGTTCCGGGGGTCGAGGCTGGCGAAGGTGTCGGTGTTCGCTGCCGTGGATGCCTTGTCCGCGCTGCTCTTCGCGTTTTTCGGACTGGTGAGGTTCTGGGTCATGTTCGACACTTCCTGGTGGACCACATCACATATATTTGATGTGATAGCTGTAGTGGACATCACATTAGGCGTTCGCGGGCCAATTGGACAACCCCCGTGCGCAGTTGTCCGGATTCCTACAGGAGACACGATGGCGGCACCGACACGCAGCCCCGGGACAGCGGCGGATCACGCTGCGGCATCCCGACGTTCGGAGGGGGCCGTGCGGCGCCGTCCGCAGCTGTCCGACGAGGTGGCCGGCCACCTCCGCGGCTCGATCATGTCCGGCGCACTGCGTCCGGGCGACTTCATCCGGCTCGACGAGACGGCGGTCGAACTCGGCGTCAGCGTCACCCCCGTCCGGGAGGCGCTGCTGACGCTGCGCGGGGAGGGGATGGTCGAATCCGCCCCGAATCGCGGGTACCGGGTCTCGCCCCTCACGCGCGGCGACATCGACGACATCTTCTGGCTGCAGGGACAGATCGCCGTCGAGCTCGCGCTCCGTGCGGTCGACCGTGCCACGCCGGCCGATCTCGAGCGTCTGGCCGAACTCAACGAGAGGCTGCGCATGCTCGTCGTCGTCCCGGAGGGGGTGACACCCGACATCGAGCGGATCGCCGACGCCGAGTTCGACTTCCATCGCGAGCTCAACCGCATCGCCGACAGCCCCAAGCTCGCGTGGTTCCTCAACACCGCCGCGCGCACGATTCCGTACCGCCTCTACGCGCGGGACGCCGAGTGGGGCACGCTCGCCATCCGGTCGCACACGAAGCTGATCGAGGCGATCGCCGCGCAGGACCACAGCGAGGTGATCACGCAGACGCTCGTGCAGTTCGAGGACGCGGCCGCGCGCCTGGTCGCCCACCGCGAGCGGGCGGGGGTCGATTCGCCCTCCGGATAGGCACTTGCCTATCTGAGTACGGGTGTGCACAATTTGTATGACAGTGCTGCACCCGTACTTTCACCATCAGGAGACCTCCGATGACGACCCACGCCGAAGAGCGCGCCCCCGCCGTCACCACCGACGAACCGGTGGCGACCCCCGCTCCGCTTCCGGCGAGCTCGGTCGAACTGGCCGACTTCGTCGGAGAGTCGATGCTCCTGCTCGGCGCCGGCGCCACGGTCCTCCTGCAGCTGGCATCGCGCGGTGTCGGGCACGGCGTCGCCGACCACAGCACCACCCTGCAGCGGCCGCTCGACCGGCTGCGCACCACGATGACCTACGTCTACGCCGTCACGCTCGGTACTCCCGAGGAGAAGAAGCGGGTCGTCCGGATGGTCAACAAGGCGCACGTCCCGGTGCGCTCGGAGACCTACAACGCCTTCGACCCCGAACTCCAGTTGTGGGTTGCCGCAACGCTGTACCGCAACGGCGTCGACATGTACCGGCGGATGTTCGGTCCTCTCACCGACGCCGACATCGAACGCATCTACCGTCAGTCCGCGGTCTACGGCACGGCCCTGCAGGTCAAGGACGACATGTGGCCGAAGACGCGGGAGGAGTTCGACAGGTACTGGGACGAGATGATCGCGACCTTCGAGGTCGACCGGAAGGTGCGTTCGTTCACCCGCGACCTCCTCACCGGCGGCGACGCCCCGCTTCCTGTTCGGGCTCTCATGCCGCTGCAGCGCTTCATGACGATCGGTCTTCTCCCGCAACGCATGCGCGACGAGTTCGCGCTGCCGTGGAGTCCGCGCGACCAGCGGCGCTTCGACCTGTTCTGGAAGGTGGTCCCGCCGATCTACCGCGCGGTGCCCAGACCCATCCGCCAACTGTCGGCCACCTACTACCTCAACGACATGCGCCGCCGGATGAAGGCGCACGGGCACGTCATCTGAGTTCTCTCCGGAGAACGACACAGTGGCCGGACGCACGTCCGGCCACTGTGTCGTTTCCCGTCGGACGATTACACAGCGCTGTCGCGTTCGAGACCGAACCAGTAGTGCTCACCGTCGTCGAACACCAGCGAGCCCTTACCGTTCATCACCCCGACGACGGTGTCGTCGTCGACCTTCTTGAAATGGTCGAAGACCGGCATGCCGTCGTAGACCATCGTCGCCGTCACCTCGCCGCGGAAGACGATCTCCCACAGGCTCGCCTCGCCGCGTCCGGTCTTCGTGTCGGAGAACAACTCGCCGTCCTCGTCGTAACACACGAGCGGCTGGACCTCGGACACCGACGCGAACGTCTTTCCGTACCACCGCGACGTGCCGAGCAGCGTATGGGTGCGGTGCCCGGTGTCGAAACTGAAGCCCTTCCACCGGTATCCGACGAGATCGTCGATGCGTGCCGGAGCGAGATGCTCCCAGAGGGCATCGAGTTCGCGAGGATCGATCCGGTCGGTGCGGGCGCGCAGTTCCTCGAGTCGCTGGACGACGTTCATGTGTTCCCCTGGATGTCGAAGGTGAGTACGGCTTTGACGACCTCGCCGGAGGTGACAGCGGCGAGAGCGTCGTCGAATTTCGTGAAATCGAAGGTCTGAACGAGTTCGTCGACGGGGAAGCGCCCGTCGCGCCAGAGTGCGGCCAGTTCGGGAAGGAACCGGTGCGGATCGACGTCGCCCTCGATGACTCCGGTCAGGGTGCGACCGGACAACAGATGGGTCTGGTCGATCGAGACGGGATTGCGGCCGGCGCGCAGTCCGAGGGTGGCGCAGACGCCGGGACTGGTCAGGGACGACAGTGCCTGCCGGATCACGGATTCCGAACCCACGGACTCCACCGCGTAGTCGGCGCCACCGCCGGTGAGACGGCGCAGATGGCGTCCGAGGTCGTCGTGATCGGTGGGGGAGAGCAGCTCGGTGGCCCCGAGCGATCGCGCGAGCCCGTGCCGTCGCGGGTTGGGGTCGACCCCGATGATGTTCGCGCACCCGGCGATACGTGCCGCCATCACCGCGGCCATGCCGACGGCGCCGAGACCGAAGACGACGATCGTCGACCCCCGTTCCGGCCGCAGCACCTCGAGCACGGTTCCGGCGCCGGTCGCCAGACCGCACCCGAGCGGACCCGCCGACACCACCGGGACATCCGCCGGCAGACGCACCGCGTTGCGTTCGGTGGCCACGACGAGCGAGGAGAACGACGACTGTCCGAACCAGTTGCCGTGCACCGGTGCTCCGTCGGCGTCGCGGAGCACCGCGGTGCCGTCGCCGCGCACACCGCCGTAGTTGAGCGGGGCGAACCGCGTGCAGTAGGCGTGCCGTCCCCGGGCACAGTTGCGGCACGTGCGGCACGAGTCGAATCCGAGGACCACCCGGTCGCCGACCGCGAGATCGGTGACTGCCGAACCCACTTCGGTGACGACCCCGGCACCCTCGTGGCCCAGCACGACGGGCGTCGGGACGGGGACGCCTCCCGCGGCGGCGGTGAGATCGGTGTGGCAGATCCCGACCCCGTGAACCTGGACGAGCACTTCGTCGTCGCGCAGTTCGGGCACGGTCACCGTCTCGAGCCGCAGCGGTGCGCCGTACTCGCGGAGTACCGCGGCGGTCGCGGTGCGGGTCATCCCGCCGCCTCCGGCGAAGCGGTGCCGCCGAGCAGCACCGAGAGCATCAGCTGCTGTACCCGGCGTTGCCGGGAGGGGGTGGGCAGGAAGTGCACGAGGTTGCCGGTGTCGAGCACGAGGTTGAGCGCGGCGTGCACGAGGAAACGGCACTCGACGGCGGGCAGTTCGGGGCGTAGCTCGCCGACCAGCCGGGCCCATTCCTCGATGTTGAGGCGCTGGATGTTCCGCAGGTCGCTGCGGTGGTGCGCGGGCAGATTGCCGACCTCGGCGAAGTACACCGACATCAGTTCGCTGTTCTCGAACGACATCCGGACGTACACCTCGGTGAGGACGTCGAGGGCCTGCGCGGAGGTCGTCGAGTCGGCGAGCGCCTCGCCGATGATCATCGCGACGCGATCACCGGCCCGGTGGAAGGCGGCCGCGAGCAGATCGGCCTTGCTCGCGAAGTGCCGGTAGACGCCGGACGCGTTGATACCGGCTGCCGCACCGATCTCCTCGATGCTCACCTCGTGATAGCCCCGCGCATCGAAGAGCAGCACTGCCTCCTGCAGGAGGACCTCGCGCTTGTTCGCCACGGACAATCCGCGCGGTTCGGGGGCCGGCGTGGGCTCGTCGACATCGGGCACCAGGTCGGTCGCGGCGACCGCCGTGCACGCGTCGAGCAGCAGCTGCTGCAGGCGCCGGTTGGACAGTGGGACACGGTGGGTGGTGATGGAGCCGATCACGCTGAGCATCGCGCTGCTGAGCAGGATGTAGTCGTCGTCGGTGAGATCGGGCCGCAGGCGCGCGACCGTGCGGGCGAGATGGCGGTTGAGCGCTCTCATCTTCGAGCGGATCTCGCTGTGGTCCTCGCCGGTGAGATAGCGACGTTCCCAGCGGTACAGCCCGCCCGTCCGGCGGTTGTCGATCGTGGTGCGGATGAGCGCGAGGAGCTTGCGTTCGAGTTCCTCGGCGGCGTCGAGTTCGGCGCCGTTCGCTCCGCTCTGTTCGTCGAACTCCGCGAGGGCGGCGCCGAGGGCGTCGGCGAGGGTGACGACGGCGTGGTGGAACAGGGCGTACTTGTTCGGGAAGTGCCGGTACAGGGCGGGGCCGGAGATGCCGACGGCAGTGGCGATCTCGTCGATGCTCACGCCGTGGTAGCCGCGTTCGCTGAACGCCTCGGCCGCGACCGTGGCGATCTGTGCCTTGCGGTTCTTCGGCCGGCGCCGCACGGTGGGGGTCGGGGTGTCGGTCTTCGCGGCTGTGCGTGCCCCGACCTGCGCTTGTTCGGGCACCCTGCCTCCTCGTCGTGGATCCTGTTTCCGGCCGCGATGTCGCGGCGAATGTTCGTCGGCCTCAAAGGTAACAGTCACACCCCCTGCAGAGAAACACTACTTTCGGGTAAGAATCGCCAAAACTGCAGGACAGAACGTATTGACAAACCAGCACCCAGGACGCAAAGTTAACCCCAATTCTTCAGGTGCGTCACCGCTGGGCGCATACGGAACCGTCACGACAGCGGCACTTTTCGAAGGACCGAGGAGGACTCGTGAGAACCCGATTCACCGAGATTTTCGGGGTGGAGCATCCCATCGTCCAGGGCGGCATGATGTGGGTCGGCCGCGCCGAACTCGTGGCCGCCGTGGCGGAGGCGGGAGCGCTCGGCTTCATCACCGCACTGACCCAGCCCACCCCGGAGGATCTCGTTCGCGAGATCGAACGGACGCGCGAACTCACCGACAAGCCGTTCGGCGTCAACCTCACGATCCTGCCGTCGATCAATCCGCCGCCGTACGCCGAGTACCGCCAGGCGATCATCGACTCGGGCGTGAAGATCGTCGAGACCGCCGGCTTCAACCCGGCCGATCACCTGCCGCACTTCAAGGACGCCGGCATCAAGGTGATCCACAAGTGCACGAGCGTGCGGCACGCGGTCAAGGCCGAGCGCATCGGCGTGGACGCCGTGAGCATCGACGGCTTCGAGTGCGCCGGCCACCCGGGTGAGGACGACGTCCCGGGCCTGATCCTCATCCCCGCCGCGACGAGCAAGCTCGGCATCCCCGTCATCGCCTCGGGCGGCATCGCCGATTCCCGCGGGCTCGTGGCGGCGCTCGCGCTCGGCGCGGACGGGGTCAACATGGGCACCCGCTTCATGTGCACGGTCGAATCGCCCGTGGCCCACGAGGTCAAGGAGCAGATCGTCCGCAACACCGAACTCGACACCAAGCTCATCTTCCGCACTTTGCGCAACACCGCTCGTGTCGCCACCAACGCGGTGAGCGAAGAGGTCGTCGAGATCGAATCGCGCGGAGCCGAATTCGGCGACATCGCCCACCTGGTCGCCGGTGCGCGCGGCCGCAAGGTGTTCGAGGACGGAGATCTCGACGCCGGTATCTGGACGGCCGGGCAGAGCCAGGGGCTCATCCACGACATCCCCACCGTCGGCGAACTGGTCGACCGCATGGTCACCGAGGCGAAGGCCGTCATCACGGGCCGCCTGAACGACATCGCCGGTGCCGACCGGACGGTGCGCGCATGACCTCGACCACCACCGAGAGCCTGCGGTCCGAACTCGCCGACGGCATCCTGCGACTGACCATCACGCGTCCGCGCCGGATGAACGCGATCGACCTGACCACGATGAAGACGCTGAGCGACGCGGTGAAGGCGGCCGGCGACGACGAACGCGTCCGTACGATCGTCGTCACCGGTGAGGGATCGGCGTTCTGCACGGGTGCGGACCTGGCTGCGGGAGCAGCGGATCCGCAGGACCCCGGTGTCGTCATGGACACCGCCAACGAACTGGTCCGGACGATCGCGTCCGTCCCGGTCCCCGTCATCGCGGCGGTCAACGGACCCGCCGCGGGCGTCGGTGTCTCGATCGCCCTCGCGGCCGATCTCACCTACGCGGCCGAGAGCGCGTACTTCCTGCTCGCCTTCGTCAACATCGGACTGATGCCCGACGGCGGCGCGAGCCTGCTGGTTCCCGCCGCGATCGGGCGGGCCCGGGCCGCCGAGATGGCACTGCTCGGCGAGCGGGTGTCCGCGCAGGACGCCGACCGGTTCGGACTGGTGGCCCGCACCCTGCCCGACGCCGAACTCGCCGCACATGTCGACGCCGTCGCCTCGCGGACCGCATCCGGCCCGCGACGTGCCCTGGAACTGACGAAGCGAGCCCTCAACGCCTCGACGCTCGGCGAACTCGACGCGGCGCTCGCGCGGGAAAAGGACGGCCAGGTCGAACTCCTCGGTTCCGCCGACTTCGCAGAGGGGGCCATGGCGATGCTGGAGAAGCGCCCCGCCCGCTTCGCCTGACCGGACGATCCTTCCCGAGCACGGTTCTCGGGGGATCGACTAGGAACTTCCCGGGCGGGAGCAGGGACCGGCGTGCTCGTCGGAACACCCGCTCCCGTCCGGTGAACCCAGCGCTCGACCAGTATTTTCTGCGGTATCCACCCGTTCTCGCTCGGCGACGACGCCTGGAGCGAGTCGGGCCGCATTCGCGGAATCTCCGTTAACAAAAGCTCTAGCCCAAACCGTTCCGGGCCTGTAATGTGCCTCACACATCGACGGCTCGGCACAGGCCGTGCCCGCACTCCCGCCCCGTCACGAGAGGATCATCGATGGTTCCCCCCTCTGTCGTTTCCGAAGCGGTCGGTTCCGACGCGACCCGCTTCCGTAGCAACAACTGGAACAATCAGGTGGCGCGCCACGCCCTGATGATTCCCGATCGCACGGCCTTCCGATTCCGCGGCGAGACCATCACCTGGTCGCAGCTGAACACGCGTGTCGAGAAGCTCGCCGATGCACTCTCGCGTCGCGGCGTCGGCTTCGGCGACCGCATCATCATCCTCATGCTCAACCGTCCGGAGTACGTCGAGATCGTGCTCGCGGCCAACGCCCTCGGTGCCATCGCCGTGCCGGTGAACTTCCGCCTCACCGCACCCGAGGTCGCCTTCCTCGTGGGTGATTCCGGCGCGAAGGCGATCGTCGCGGAGGGACCGCTCGTCCCGCTCGCCGCCGCCGCGCGTGGCCAGGCCGAGGGCATCGAACTGTCCATCACGGTCGGAGCCGAGCCGGAAGGCGACTCGCTCTCCTACGAGGCGCTCGTCGCCGAAGAGGGCGAACCCCACCCGCCGGTGGCGATCCCGAACGACACGCCCGCGCTCATCATGTACACCTCGGGCACCACGGGCCGGCCGAAGGGCGCCGTGCTCACCCACTCCAATCTCGAAGCGCAGTCGCTCACCTGCATCCGGGCCTTCCGTCTGTTCGACGAGTCGGGCATCGGTTTCTGCGCGTCGCCGATGTTCCACATCGCGGCCCTCGGCTCGATCGCCCCGAGCCTGATGCTCGGCACCCCCACCGTCATCCACCCGGTCGGCGCCTTCGACCCGGAGGAACTGCTCGACGTGCTCGAGGCCGAGAACGTCACCAGTCTGTTCCTCGTGCCGGTGCAGTGGCAGGCGATGTGCGCCGCGCAGCGGGCCGAGCCGCGGAAACTGAAGCTGCGCAACATCTCCTGGGGTGCGGCACCCAGCTCCGACACGATCCTGCGGGCCATGGCGGAGACCTTCCCCGACGCCTTCAACGTGGCGGTCTTCGGGCAGACCGAGATGTCGCCCATCACCTGCGTGCTCGACGGCGACGACGCCATCCGCAAGCTCGGTTCCGTGGGCCGGGTCATCCCCACCATCCAGGCGCGCGTGGTCGACGACGAGATGAACGACGTCGCCCCCGGTGAGGTCGGCGAGATCGTCTACCGCGGCCCCACCATGATGCGCGAGTACTGGAACAACCCCACCGCCACCAGCGAGGCGTTCTACGGCGGATGGTTCCACTCCGGCGACCTCGTGCGCGTCGACGAGGAGGGCTTCGTCTACGTCGTCGACCGCAAGAAGGACATGATCATCTCGGGTGGCGAGAACATCTACTGCGCCGAGGTGGAGAACGTCCTGTACGGGCACCCCAAGGTGCTCGAGGCCGCGGTCATCGGCCGCCCCGACGCGAAGTGGGGCGAGGTGCCCGTCGCCGTCGTCGCGCTCGAGCCCGGCAACGACGATCTCACCCTCGACGAACTCCAGCCGTACCTGAACGAGCACCTCGCGCGGTACAAGCACCCCAAGGAGGTCGTGATCGTCGACGCCCTGCCGCGCAACGCGAGCGGCAAGGTCGTCAAGGGCGAGCTCCGCGGCGGTCTCCCCGCCGTCACCCAGGGCTGATCCCGGCGCACTCCTCGTACGAACGAACGGGGACCGGACCACTACGGTCCGTGTCCTCGTTCGTCGTCGTTCGGCGCCGGATCGGTGAGGTCGCGTCGGGGGAGCCGTTGAACTACTGGAAGAAATTGTTGGAAGGACTGGGCGGATGACACCGACCGATGCCCCCACCGGTAACGACACCGAATCCGCAGCGGAATCGCGCGATGCTGTTGCGGCCACCCGTTCCGGCGTGGGCCGGTGGGTCACCGCCGCGGTCGTCGTGGTGTTGCTTGCGGCCGCCGGTTTCTTCGGATTCCGTTGGTGGCAGGCCGAACAGGACGCGGCGCTGCGCGACGACGCGATCGCGCAGGCCCGCGAGTACGCAGTGGCGCTCGGCACCTACGACTACCGCTCGTTCGACGACAACCTCACCGCCGTGACCTCCAATGCCACCGAGGAATTCGCCTCCCGCTACGAGGAGGTGGCCGGAGATCTGAGAGAGCTCGTGGCGAACGGGGAGGGCACGTCGGCGGCGCGTGCCGAGCACGCCGGTCTCGAGAGCTTCGACGGCGATGTCGCCACGGTGCTGGTCTTCCTCGATCAGGACGTGAAGAACGTCGTCGTGCCGGAGGGACGTACCGACGCGACCCGCTTCGTCATCACATTGAAGCGGGTCGGCGACCGGTGGTTGCTCGACGGAGCCGACGCACGGTAGCGCGGGCCGGCTCCCGCCGTAGCGGAGCGTCGAATACCACCGACTTCGTCAGGCCTCGGTGAGCGTCTTCGATGCGGTGTCGTCCGGACTCGTCTCGGCCGTGCGCGGGACGGTGAAGGCCGCAGCGACGCAGGCGATCGCGACGACGAAGCACGCCACGGTGTACCACAGGCTGCCGATCGGGTCGCCCGCTTCGGTGACCCCGTCGACGGCGGAGAACCAGTCGGGCAGAGCGCCGATCCACAGCACGGCCATCACAGCAAGATAGGCGACGGCGTACCAGCGGACGAGGTCGTTCGAATAGGGCCGATCGGTGGGTGTGCTCCGCAGTCGAGACCACTGGCGCGAGAGCACGTAGATCGCCACGATCGACAGGATCACGAGTTCGGCAGCATAGATCGTCGCCCGAACCGTCGTGCTGCCCATGCCGATCACGGTCGCCGGCGCCGGGAGGATCACCACACCCACGGACGCGAGAAGACCGACGGTGATCGTGCGCCAGGTCAGTTCGAGCCCGCCGAAGGTGCGCCCGGCGTCGATGTGCCGGCCGACGAAGAACTGCGCGCAGAATGCGAGCGACATCGGCCACAGAGCAGCGAAGACCACGACGCTGGGCAGCGGAACGGAGTCGAAGAAGGGCTGATTGATCGGATTGTCGAGCGACCACTCCCACCACCGCAGCTGCGGTCCGAGGTGATCGAAGATCTCGTAGAAGGCGTGGTGGACGAAGCCCACGCAGACCGCGCCGACGACGGTGCCGTACTGCCGGAACACCCCGAGCATCCGCACGATCTCGAACGCGATCGTCGCCATCATCGGGTAGATCGCGATGATGTACAGCGGCAGGCGTCCCCACATGAACTCGACGGTGAACACGTTGTGCGCGAACATCGTGTCGAGGTAGTCCTCCACGCCGAAGGCGTCGGGGAAGTACAGCAACGGTTCGATGATGAACAGGAACGCGAGCGTACCGAGCCAGACGACGAGGTTCGTGGCGTCACCGGTGCGCCGCAGCCGGACGATCGCGTACACGAGCATCAGCACCGCCCCGAGCACGATGGTCGCCTCGAGGACGGGCAGCGTCCAGTTCTCCAGCGCGAACGGGCTGCGCAGTTCGAAGATCCCACCGGCTTCGTCGCACGAGAATCCGAGGCGGGTCGAGAGGTCCTCGAAGGTGGGCGAACACAGGTCGGACATCAGTTGTTCCTTCCGCCCACGGTTTCGGCCGTGTACCAGTGCGAGACGTCGTAACCTTCGTCGAATCGACGGAACCACACGTCGGCGAGCGCCGGCAGCTTCTCGTGGTCGGGATTGTGCTTGGGCATCTGGCTGCGAACGATGCCCACCAACGCGACGAGCTGTTCGCCGAGCGGCAGGACGTCGAAGGCACGCGGCATCGGGCCGTGGTCCTCGTACTGCAGGAACGGCAACCGGCGCCGCAGGTTCTGCTTACGGCGGTACGACGCGAACATCGACATCGCGTCGATCTTCCGTTCCTCCAGCGGCACATGTTTGTTGAAGCCCTCGCACGCGATGGCGATGACGTCGAGAACGTGCTTGAACACCGAGGCGGCCTGCCGCATGCGGTACAGATCGCTGCCGACCACCGCGTCGAAGATGATGAGCGCCGAACTGCGGTGTTCGACCTCCTCGACGAAATGCCAGATGAACAACGAGGCGACCCGGTCGTCGCCGGGGCGGAAGAGCGATGCGTCGTTGTCGAGCATGAGCTTGAAGACCGGAGTGAAGGTCGCCTCGAGGTCGGCGGTGTACGCGAGGCGGTATTCGGCGGAGGTCTCGGCGGTGAGCTTGTCGAAGGCGCCGATGACGTCGTCGAGCGTCTCCTGCAGCCCCGGATAGCTCTTGATCAGACCCTTCACGTGCTGCCGGTGGGCGGTGGAGTGCTGCCCCTCCTGGTACATGAAGGCGTTGGCCTCTTCGAGGACCTCGGGATCGGTGATGCGCGGGGTGATCTCGCGGATCATGTTCACGATCATCTTCTCGAAGCCGATCGCGAGGAACGAGACGGCGTTGGCCATGCTCGAGAAGGCCGGATTCTCCTCGTTCCACAGGAACGGCACGTCGTAATCCGCGAATGCGAAGCGCATCTTGCGGACCTGCAGGTTCGTCATGGGGCGGTACCTCGTCTCGTCGACACCGGACTGGTTGTGGACCTGGTTGGGACACGGTCGGGGAGGACCTCGGAAGAGCCGGGAGGCCCCCGATCGGCGTGACCATACACGAAATGCGTCATGTGTATGATAGGTGTCCCATTCGCTCGCGGGAGCCTGTTTCGGACCACATCCACCGAGGCCGGCCGTGTTACCGTCGGGCCTTCTCCAGGCGACGGTTCGAGGTAGCGCGAAGTGGCACGTAGACGTGGGTGGGGTGGGAGTCCTCCCGCCAGCGACGAAGAGGCGTCGCAACGGATCGTTGCGGCTGCCGTCGACCTGATCGACCGGACCGGCGCCGAGATCAGCATCGCCGACGTGGCCCAGTCACTCGGGGTTATCCGCCAGACGGTCTACCGCTACTTCCCGAGCGCCGACGCCCTCATGCGCGCGGCCGCCATCGCGTCGGTCGAAGGGTTCCTGGAGCGCCTGACCCGGCAGGTGGCGGGGCTCGACGACCCGGTCGAGTCCATGACCGAAGCCGTGGTCTACACACTCGCGGAGGTGCGTCGCACCCCGCATCTCGGCATCCTGCTGTCGAGCACCTACTCGAACCCGCACCCCGAGGAGATCGCCTCGGAAGAGGCGTGGATGTTCGGCATGGCGATGATCAAGCGATTCGACGTGGACTGGGAGAAGCACGGCTACGACGACGACTCTCTCGCCGAGCTGGTCGAATACGTGCTGCGCACGATGCAGTCGTTCTTCGTGTCACCGGGAACGCCGCCACGCTCCGACGACGATCTGCGCCGCTACCTGCGGCGATGGATGGGGACGGCGATCCTTGCCCAACGGGAGTGGGATTCCGGCAACCCCGCGGAGGGCGATCACTCTCCCGTAGAGTCCGGTTCGTGACGAGCGACGAGCAGCAGATCAGGCGTGCCGATCGCACGCGCGACGGCGACCCGCAGAACGTTCCCCGCCCGCTGGAGGGCGAAGCCGACCGCACGGTGGTGGAGACGACCTGGGGCGAGGTGCAGCCGATGCAGGTGGCGGCGGGCGTGGCGACCGTCGGTGAACTCGAGGTGATCGAACTGCTCGACCGGGGTGCTGCGCTCGTGGACACGCGGGTGCCGGATTCCCGGAGCGGGGTGAGCCTCCCCGGTGCCGTGAACATCCCGCACGACGACATCGTCGAGAGGAAGGGCGAGCTCGATACCGCCCGGACGACGATCGTCTTCTGCAACGGTCCCCAGTGCCCTCAGTCGCCCGATGCGATCCGGAAGCTGATCGATGCCGGATATCCCGCGTCCGCACTCGCCTACTACCGCGGGGGCCTGCACGACTGGGCAACTCTGGGATTCCCGCTCGCCTCGGTCTGACCCGGGTCGTGGAAAAGGACTTGCGTTCGCACTGTGACGTAGCTAACATCGAAGGTGCGAATCGAGCTTATGAGACGTCCGCGGACGACAGAGAGAAGCTCGTGAAGCAGAGATCCGGCCCGGAGAACGCGTAAAGCGAATCACCGGGCCGAACCCCTGTTCAGGGGAGGATTCGCGGTCACTTGTCCGGTCGGTGCCGATCGCCGCGACCGCAGCGGGGGCTTTCGAAGGGGGACTCGGGTGGGGGAGCGCATCACGACCGTCGAGAGGGACGGACTCCGGTTCGACATCCGCGACGACGGGCCGATCGACGGCGACCCCATCGTTCTTCTGCACGGCTTCCCGCAGGACTCCCGATCCTGGGAGGCGGTCGCGCCCTACCTGCACGCTGCGGGATACCGCACCTTCGCCCCGGATCAGCGCGGCTACTCGCCCGGTGCCCGACCTCGGCGTCGTCGGGACTACCGCCTGCGGCACCTCGTGGACGACGCCGTTGCGCTCATCGACGTGGTGCCAGGCAAGAACGTGCACGTCGTCGGGCACGACTGGGGAGCGGTCGTCGCGTGGGGTCTGGCCACCCGACGTGCCGAACTGGTCCGGACCGTGACAGCGGTGTCCGTCCCGCATCCCGCTGCCTTCCTGCGTGCCTTCGGCACGAGCCTGCAGCTGCTGCGTTCGTGGTACATGCTCGCTTTCCAGGTCCCGTGGATCCCGGAGATTCTGCTGAGCAACGAGGCCGTCGGTCGCTCGGTGTTGCGGCGGACGGGGCAACCCGCCGAGGCAGCCGAGCGGGACTCCGCGCGCATTGCCGATCCCGACGCCGTCCGCGGCGGCGTGAACTGGTATCGAGCCGTGCCCTTCGTGGATCCGAGAGCGACCCTCGAACCCGTTCGCGTGCCCACGCTCATGGTGTGGAGCGACGGCGACGTCGCCATCGCGCCCGCGGGGGTCGACGCGACCGCCCGCTACGTCAGTGGTCCGTACCGACGGGAAACGCTCGTCGGTACGAGCCACTGGATCCCGGACGAGGAGCCGGAGAAGCTCGCGCGGCTGGTCCTCGAACACATCGCCGCGCACGGCTGATCGCCCGGGCGCGTAACCGTCAGGCGCGCAACCGTTCCTGCCGCAGCAGATCGACCTCGGGCAGATCCAGCGGCGGCAGCGAGTCGACTCCCAGAGCGCGCATCAGGAGATGATCGGCGAGTTCGGGATTGCGGGCGAGCACGGGACCGTGCAGATAGGTGCCGATCACCGAACCCTGCACGGCACCTTCGAGTCCGTCGCCCACACCGTTGCCGACACCGCGGTCGACGCGGCCGAGCCCGGTGGCGTCGGAGCCGAGAGTCGTTCCACCACGGTGGTTCTCGAATCCGGTCAGCGGCTGGGTGAGGCCCGACAGCGTGGGGCGGATGACGATCTCGCCGATCGCGCGGGTCTGCTGCGGCGAGGTGGTCGCGTCGAGGATGCCGACACCGTCGACGCGTTCGCCCGAGGACGTCTCGTACCAGTGGCCGAGCACCTGGATCGCGGCGCAGATGGCCAGCACGGGCGCTCCGCGCTCGGCGGCGCGCTGCAGACCCGGATAGCGCTGCAGGTGCCGCGTGGCCAGTCGCTGCGCGGCGTCCTCGGCACCACCGAGGGTGTAGAGGTCGAGGGACTCGGGGACGGGATCGTTCAGTCCGATCTCGACGATCTCGGCGTCGTGACCGCGCATCCGCAGGCGCTGGCGCAGAACCAGGGCGTTGCCGCCGTCACCGTAGGTGCCCATCACGTCGGGCAGGACGAGTCCGATGCGGACGGTCGACTCAGACATGGGCAGCTCTCCTGGCGATGGCGGTGTTGAGATCGCGGAACGCGGTGTAGTTGGCGAGCACCTCCACACGGCCGGGAGGGCACGAGGCGATGGCCTTCAGCGGATCCGGCACCAGTGTGTGCTCGACACCCGCGTAGGTCAGGCGGACGGCGAGATCGGTGCCGCGTTCGCCTGCAGCCACCACCTGCACGCCTTCGAAATGTTCGAAGCGCACGTCCCACAGCCACGACAGGTCCTCGCCGTCGGGCACCTGACCGTTGACGGCGATCACCAGGCCGTCGACGGTCGGGTCGATCATCGACAGGGCCTCCTGCCAGCCGGCGGGGTTCTTCGCGAGCAGCATGTGCACCGAGTGCGGCCCGACCTGCACTGTCTTGTAGCGACCGGCGACCTCTTCGACGACCGAGGCGGCCGCGACGGCCTTCGCCGGATCGGCGCCGAGGGCCACGGCGGCCGCGACCGCCTGGGCGGCGTTGCCCCGGTTGGCGCGACCGGGGAGGGTCAGCTTCAGCGGGAGGACGAGGCCGTCCGGTCCGTACAGGTTCTCGTCGTCGACCCACCAGTCCGGTGTCGGCCGCGCGAAGTCGGAGCCGGTGCTGTACCAGTGGTCGCCCTCGCGGACGATCGGCTCGCCCGTGCGCGGGCAGCTCACCGAGTCGTTGGCCCAGCCGGCGCCCGCGGCGACCCATACGACGTTCGGGTTGTCGTAGGCGGCGGACGTGACGAGCACGTCGTCGCAGTTCGCGACGATCACGGCGTCGGGATGCCGCTTCAGTCCCTCGCGCAGCTTCCGCTCGATCATGTTGATCTCGCCGACCCGGTCGAGCTGGTCGCGGGTGAGGTTGAGCAGCACGATCGCGCGGGGCTCGAGGGCGTCGGCGACGTGCGGGGTGTGGAGTTCGTCGACCTCGATCGCGGCGAGCGGCGCCCGGAGATCGGTGGCGAGCGCGGCGACGATCCCGGCGTCCATGTTCGCGCCGTCCGCCTGGGTGACGACCGAGTCGATGGTCTCGAGCGCGGCCGCGGTCATGCGGGTCGTCGTGGACTTGCCGTTCGTCCCGGTGACGAGCACGGTCTGCCGGCCGTGGCCGAGCTGCTTCATGAGTGCCGGGTCGATCTTCAGGGCGACGAGCCCTCCGATCATCGAGCCCTTACCGCGTCCGGCCTTCTGGGACGCCCACGCGGCGGCTCGGGCTGCGCGCAGTGCGAGCCGTCCACGTGCGGTGATTCCTGTGCTGGTTCCCACGTCGGCGAGTGTTCCACAGGCGTGGGAGCGTTGTGTCGCCGGAGGAGCGTCCTGCTCGTCACACTGCGGTGTCCGCCCTGGGCGGCGAGGGCTCCGACGATGACGATCACACCGCCGATCAGCGACGACGGTGCCGGCTGTTCGCCGAGCGTGATCCACGCGACGGTGAACCCGACGACCGGCACCATGAGCGAGAGCGGTGCGACGGTCCCGGCGGGGTAGCGCGACAGCAGCGAGGCGTAGATGCCGGTGCCGGCAATGGTGCCCGCCAGGACGACGTAGGAGAGTCCGGCCAGGGCCAGGCCCCCGTCCGCAGTGGTGACGGCGGTCCCGAGGGTCGACCACGCCTGCGGACCCTCGGCGAACCAGGAGATCCCGAAGAAGGGGAGCACGGGCACGACGCACATCCACAGCATCAGGCGCATGGGGTCAACGGCGCCCGCCTTGCGGGTCGCGATGTTGCCGACCGCCCACGACAGGCCGGCGAGCAACGCGAGCGTCATAGGGATAAGGCTCACGTCCGCGGCGCCCTGCCCCACGGCGACGATCATCATGCCGGACACGGCGACGACGAGACCGGCGAGGCGGATTCCGTCGAGTCGTTCGCGCAGGAACAGAGCGGCGAGCAGGACCGTGAAGGGCGCGGACGATTGCAGTACGAGGGACGCGAGGCCCGTGGGCAGACCGGCCTCCATCGCCCAGAACAGGAAAGCGAACTGGGCGAAGCCGAACCCGGCGCCGTAGAGCAGGAGCCAGCGCATGGGAACGGCGGGTCGCGGGACGAACAGCAGGACCGGGACGGCGATGATCGCGAAGCGCAAGCCGGCGAAGAAGAACGGCGGGAAGTGATCGAGACCCAGTCTGATCGCGAGGAAGTTGCATCCCCAGAGCACCACGACGGTGAGCGCGAGCAGACGGTCCCGGAACGACATGCCGTCAATTCTTTGCGCAGGAAACAATCAGGACAAGCGAATGTTTCTGAAGGAACTGTGTAGCTTTACTACATGGATGTCGTGCGATTGCGGATACTGCGCGAACTCGCCGACCGCGGGACGGTGGCCGCGACCGCCGCAGCGTTGTCGATGACACCCTCGGCCGTCTCACAGCAGCTCAAGGTGCTCGCGCGGGAGGCGGGAGTACCCCTGCTCGAACCGGACGGCCGGCGTCTGCGGTTCACCGATGCGGGTCGCGCGCTCGTGGTGCGCGCCGACGAGGTCCTCGACGCGCTCGACCGGGCCGCCGACGAGATGACCGCCTACGCCCGGTCGCCTCGCGGACGGGTGCGCGTGGCGTCGTTCCCCTCCGGGGCGGCGCTCCTGCTGCCGGCCGTGCTCGAGGCAGCCGGGACGATCGGTGTCGAGCTGGACGTGAGCGACGAGGACGTCCCCGCCTCGGCCGCGCCCGCACTGCTCGCCGACTACGACGTGGTGCTCACCCACCGCGACGAGCGTTCGGCGCCGCTGTCCGGCCCGCGGGTCCACGTCGAGACACTCATGCGCGAACCGATCGATGTCGTCCTCCCGCCGGGGCACCGGCTCGCGGCGCAGGACCGTGTGCAGGTCGACGAACTGGTGGGGGAGAGCTGGATCAGCGTGCGGGGTGGATTCCCCGTCGACGACGTGTTGCTCTCCGTCGCGGCGGTGACGGGCATCCGGGCGCGGGTCGTGCACCGCATCAACGACTTCCGTGTCATCGAGGAGCTCGTCGCCGCGGGGCACGGGGTGGCCCTGTTGCCGCGGTATTCGGTTCTGCATCCGGCCTTGGTGCGCCTGCCGCTGGCCGGTGTGCGTGCGGCGCGGATCTACGAGCTCGTCACCCGCCCGGGAGCAGCGCGGCGGCCCGCCGTGGGTGCAGTGCTCGACAGCTTCCGGGCCGCGGCGGCACGGAAGCTGTCGATGTGAACGAACGGGTGGTCACGCGGGATCAGGCGAGTGCCTTGGCCTTCAGCGCGTCGAACTCGGCCTGGTCGATGACACCGTCGTCGAGCAGCTTCTTCGCGTCGGCGATGTGCTCGGCGGGCGACTTGCCGGCGACCGAGCGGATGTAGTCGTCCTGCACGGCCTTGTACTGCGCTGCTTCCTTCGCGGACCGCTCGGCCATGCCGCTGCCGTGGACGATCAGATAGATCAGGCCCGTCAGCCACGGGAAGACGAACAGGAAGACGATCCATATCGCCTTGACCCAGCCGGACTGTTCGCGGTTGCGGAACAGATCCCCGATGATCATCCACAGCATGATCAGGTACGCGATGAATGCGAAGCAGACGATGATGTACCAGATGATGTCCATGAATTCCATACGCACACTCCGGGTTCGAGCAGAACGACTCTGCGGGACGAGAATTGCGGAATTCGACGGATATCACCCGTGAACGGGTTCGTTCTCGTCGAACATTCGGAACTGTATCTTTCCGGAGAGTGCGGTAATTGCCCGAAACGGTATTCGTGAGATGAATTGTCGGGGTGAAAATCCCCGAAAACGACGAATGCGGTGGACCCTGATGGGTCCACCGCATTCGGTATCGAGAAGGGTCAGCGGTGCGAGCGGTTCACCGCGGAAACCATCGCGCGCAGCGATGCCGTGGTGATCGACGGGGCGATGCCCACGCCCCACACCAGGACGCTCGTGCCGTCGGGACGCGTGACGTCGGCCTCGACGTAGGCCGCGGCGTTTGCGTCGTCGCCGGCGGACATGGCGTGCTCGGCGTAGCCGCGGACGGCCACCTGGTAACCCAGCGACTCGAGGGCGTCGACGAAGGCCGCCAGCGGGCCGTTGCCGCTGCCGGAGATCTCCTTCTCCACGCCGTCGACCTTCAGTACGGCGGCGATGGTGTCCTCACCGTCGTCGGTCTCGGCCGCGGTGACCTTCTGCCGGATGCGCTCGAGCGGCGAGATCGGGGCCAGGTACTCCTCGTGGAAGATGTCCCACATCTCCTTGGGGCTGACCTCGCCACCTTCACCGTCGGTGACCTTCTGCACGGCCTGCGAGAACTCGATCTGCAGGCGACGCGGCAGGTTCAGGCCGTGGTCGTGCTTCATGATGTACGCGATGCCGCCCTTGCCGGACTGCGAGTTCACGCGGATCACGGCCTCGTAGGTGCGGCCGACGTCCTTCGGGTCAATCGGCAGGTAGGGCACGGCCCAGGTGTGGTCGTCGACGTCGACACCGGCGGCCTCCGCATCGACCTTCATCGCGTCGATGCCCTTGTTGATCGCGTCCTGGTGGCTGCCGGAGAAGGCGGTGTAGACCAGGTCGCCGCCGTAGGGGTGGCGCTCGTGGACGGGCAGCTGGTTGCAGTACTCGACCGTGCGGCGGATCTCGTCGATGTTCGAGAAGTCGATCTGCGGGTCGACGCCACGGCTGAACATGTTCATGCCCAGGGTCACCAGGCAGACGTTGCCGGTGCGCTCACCGTTGCCGAACAGGCAGCCCTCGATGCGGTCGGCGCCGGCCTGGTAGCCCAGCTCGGCCGCGGCGACACCCGTGCCGCGGTCGTTGTGCGGGTGCAGCGACAGGATGATCGAGTCGCGCTTCGCCAGGTTGCGGTGCATCCACTCGATCGAGTCGGCGTAGACGTTGGGGGTGGCCATCTCGACCGTGGCCGGCAGGTTGATGATCACCGGGTTCTCGGGGGTCGCGCCCAGGGTCTCGACGACCGCGTCGCAGACCTCCTTGGCGTACGACAGTTCGGTGCCGGTGTACGACTCGGGGGAGTACTCCCAGCGCCAGTTGGTGTCGGGGTGGTTCTTCGCCTCCTCGAGCACCAGTTCGGCGGCGTCGGTCGCGATCTTCTTGACGGTCTCCTTGTCGGCGCGGAAGACCACGCGGCGCTGCAGGATCGACGTCGAGTTGTAGAAGTGCACGATCGCGTTCTGTGCCCCGGCGCACGCCTCGAAGGTGCGCTTGATCAGTTCGGGGCGGGACTGCGTCAGCACCTGGATGGTGACGTCGTCGGGAATCGCGCCGTCCTCGATGATCTCGCGGACGAAATCGAAATCGGTCTGGCTCGCGGACGGGAAACCGACCTCGATCTCCTTGTAACCCATGCGTACGAGCAGATCGAACATGCGCCGCTTACGAGCGGGGCTCATCGGGTCGATCAGCGCCTGGTTTCCGTCGCGCAGGTCCACGGCGCACCACGCCGGGGCACGATCGATGATCTTGTCGGGCCAGGTGCGGTCGGGCAGCGAGATCGACTCGACCTCCTCGGCGAACGGCCGGTACCGGTAGGTCGGCATCGACGAGTTCTTCTGCTTGTTCCACGACGGCTGGTCGGCCGGGGCCGGCTTGCTCGGCGGCGTGATGGTGCGCGAGCCGGAGGTGAAAGCGTCGGCGGGTGACATGACGTAACTCCAAAGAGAAAAGGGGACCTGTGGGCCCAGATCGAATATCGACCGGCGCGTCGAAACCCCGCGACGGGAAGCCGGTCTGGTCAGATCCCGCCGCGGCGGCCGAGGAGAAGCACGCGCTGCATGTCCAGCAGTGTATCGCGCCATCCCCCACCTCGACCAAGTGGCACCTCCCACACGCGCGCGTTCCGTGTGACCGGGTGGCGGTGATGTCGTGACCCGATCGATACGAACGCGCCTGACAGAGCAGTACTTGCGCCCCTAGCGTTACCGAACGTAACTCCCGCAACATCAGTAACACCGGTATCACCGATAACTCCGGTAACACGACGGGTGAAGGGCGTGTCGATGGGATCGTTGCGCACGGCGGTTGCCGGATCGTGCAGTGCACTGCTGGCACTCGGACTCATGGCGGTCTCCGCTCCCGCGGCGCATGCCGAACCCTGCGACTCCGGACCCCTCGGGTCGGGCTCCGGATCGGGTCTCCCCGGCTCGGGTTCGGGCACCGGATCCTTCGGCACAGGATCGGCCGGCCCCCGGCTCGGAAGCAGCGGATCGGGAAGCGGGGGACTCGCACCCGAAGGACCGCAGGGACCGCTGCCGGCACTCGGCCCGGGACCCACCAGCACCGTGTCCTGGGTGACCGGTCCGCGCAGCCCCAACAGGACCTTCGACAGGTTCTCCATCTCGGGAACCGACCTCGGCATCATGTGGGACAACGGGGAGGAAGGCGACGCCCGCCAGATCCTCATGGCCTTCGGCGACACCTTCGGCGACTGCTCGCTGCCCGACCAGCAGTGGCGGCACAACGTCCTCATGCGCACCACCGACGCCGACCTCTCCGACGGCATCGACGTGCCCGATCCGGTGCCCGGCGACCGGCGTGCGGGTTCGCCCGTCCTGCCCTCGGCTCCCGACATCTCCCGCGAACTCGTGGGCAGTCTCGCACTCGACGGCGTCGAGATCACCGTGATCCCCACGGCCGGCATCGCCGTCGACGGCGTCCAGTACGTCAACTTCATGTCGGTGCGGTCCTGGGGCGACCACGGCGAGTGGTGGACCAACGCGTCGATGATCGCGACCTCGGCCGACAACGGGGAGACCTGGCAGCTCGACCCGACGACGGCGCGGATCAACCTGCCCCTCGACGTGCCCACGGTGCAGCAGCTGTCCACCGGGAACGAGAACTTCCAGCAGCACGCCTACGTCCGCCACGAGGGATACGTCTACGACTTCGGCACACCGCAGGGCCGGTTCGGCGCGGCCTTCGTCTCGCGCGTCCCCGAGACCGCTCTGCTGGACCTGGCCGCCTACGAGTACTGGAGCGGCGACGACTGGGTGTCCGGCGACGCCGCCGCGGCCACCCCGGTCGTGCCACCCGCAGTCGGGGAGGTGTCGGTGCAGTTCCTGGGCGGTGAGTTCGTCATGCTCTACGGCAACGAGGCGAACGGCACGATCGAGATGAGGACGTCCGCGAGACCCGAGGGGCCGTGGAGCGAGGCTCGAGTGCTGGTCACCCACCGTGAGATCGGTGGTCTCTACGCTCCGTTCATCCACCCGTGGTCCACGGATACGGACCTCTACTTCACCGCCTCGCGGTGGGGTGACTACAACGTCCTGTTGTTGCGCACGACACTTTCCTGAGATGCCCCGGGGCGATGAAAGCCGCGGTCGGTAAGCTGGGCCACTGGACTTGTTCCCGAGACCCGGAGGTTGGCCAGCGTGGCACTCGTCGTCCAGAAGTACGGAGGATCCTCGGTCGCGACGGCCGAGCGGATCCGGCGCGTCGCTGAAAGGATCGTCGAGACCAAGAAGGCGGGCAACGACGTCGTGGTCGTCGTCTCGGCCATGGGAGACACGACCGACGAACTCCTCGATCTCGCGCAGCAGGTGTGCCCGGCCCCGCCGGCCCGCGAGATGGACATGCTCCTCACCTCCGGTGAGCGCATCTCCAACTCCCTCGTCGCGATGGCGATCCACTCGCTCGGCGCCGAGGCCCGGTCGTTCACCGGTTCCCAGGCCGGCGTGATCACCACGGGCAGCCACGGCAAGGCGAAGATCATCGACGTCACCCCCGGCCGCGTGCGCGCCGCCCTCGACGAGGGCAGCATCGTGCTGGTCGCCGGCTTCCAGGGCGTGAGCCAGGACAGCAAGGACATCACGACTCTCGGTCGTGGCGGTTCGGACACGACCGCCGTCGCACTCGCCGCCGCGCTGAACGCGGACGTCTGCGAGATCTACACCGACGTCGACGGCGTGTTCTCCGCGGACCCGCGCATCGTCAAGGACGCGCAGCGTCTCGAGAAGGTCTCCTTCGAGGAGATGCTCGAGCTCGCCGCGTGCGGCGCGAAGGTTCTCATGCTGCGGTGCGTGGAGTACGCCCGCCGCTACAACGTGCCCGTGCACGTTCGTTCGTCGTACACCACCAAGCCCGGCACCATCGTGTCCGGATCGATGGAGGACATCCCTGTGGAAGAGGCCCTGATCACCGGCGTTGCGCACGATCGCAGCGAAGCGAAGATCACCGTCGTCGGCATCCCCGACACCCCCGGTTACGCCGCCAAGGTGTTCCGCGCCGTCGCCGACGCCGAGATCAACATCGACATGGTGCTGCAGAACATCTCGAAGGTCGAGACCGGCAAGACCGACATCACCTTCACCTGCCCGAAGAGCGACGGCCCGCGCGCGGTCGAGCTCCTCACCAAGCAGCAGGGCGACATCGGCTTCACCCAGGTCCTCTTCGACGACCACATCGGCAAGGTCTCCCTCGTCGGTGCCGGTATGAAGAGCCACCCCGGTGTCACGGCCAAGTTCTGCGAGGCCCTCGCCGACGCCGGCATCAACATCGACCTGATCTCGACGTCGGAGATCCGCATCTCCGTGCTGGTGGATGACAACGAACTCGACGACGCCGTGCGCGCTCTGCACGCGGCATTCGAGCTCGGCGGCGACGAAGAGGCCGTCGTGCACGCAGGAACGGGGCGGTAATCGTGACCACCATTGCAGTTGTAGGCGCCACGGGGCAGGTCGGTATCGTCATGCGCACCCTCCTCGAGGAGCGCAACTTCCCGGCCGACACGGTTCGGTTCTTCGCGTCGGCCCGCTCGGCCGGCAAGAAGCTGCCGTTCCGCGGTGAGGAGATCGTGGTCGAGGACGTCGCGGCGACCTCCGACGAGGATCTGAAGGGCATCGACATCGCGCTGTTCTCGGCCGGTGGCACCCTCTCCAAGGAGCAGGCTCCGCGCTTCGCGGCCGCCGGGGCGATCGTCGTCGACAACTCGTCGGCGTGGCGCAAGGACCCCGAGGTTCCGCTCGTCGTGAGCGAGGTCAACCCGGAGCAGGTGAAGAACCCGCCGAAGGGCATCATCGCCAACCCGAACTGCACCACGATGGCCGCGATGCCGGTGCTCAAGGCACTGCACGACGAGGCCGGGCTCCAGCGCCTGATCGTGTCGAGCTACCAGGCCGTCTCCGGTAGCGGCCTGGCGGGCGTCGAGGAACTCGTCGGCCAGGTGCGCGCCGTCGCCGACGAGGCCGACAAGCTCGTCCACGCGGGCGACGCCGTCGACTTCCCGGCCCCGAACAAGTACGTCGCGCCCATCGCGTTCAACGTCGTCCCGCTCGCCGGGTCGATCGTCGACGACGGCACGGGCGAGACCGACGAGGACCAGAAGCTGCGCAACGAGTCACGCAAGATCCTCGGCCTGCCGGACCTGCTCGTCTCGGGCACGTGCGTGCGCGTTCCCGTCGTGACCGGCCACTCGCTGTCGATCAACGCCGAGTTCGAGCGGCCGCTGTCGGTCGAGCGTGCGCAGGAGCTGCTCGCGAACGCTCCGGGCGTCCGCCTCGTCGACGTGCCGACCCCGCTCGCCGCAGCGGGCGACGACGTCTCGCTCGTGGGCCGCATCCGCCAGGATCCGGGTGTTCCGGAGGGCCGCGGTCTCGCGCTCTTCGTCTCGGGTGACAACCTGCGCAAGGGGGCCGCTCTCAACACCATCCAGATCGCGGAGCTGCTCGTCTAAAGGCTCTTCGGACCTGCTCGACGGAGCGGGTGGACCTCTTCGGGTCCACCCGCTCCCTTGCGTTTCGGGCGCAACCGGGACGGCAGAGAAATATTTACAAGCAGTCTGGACTGTTTGTTGTTTTCCCGTTACGCTGCGAAGCGTGATCCAGGACACTGCGCCGAACGGTGGTCGTACCCAGGCGCAACGCACCGCCGCGACGCGAGCCAAGCTGCTCGACGCCGCGGTCGACTCGCTCGTCGAGCACGGCTACTCGGGCACCAGCACGCAGGGCATCGCCAAACGTGCCGGAGTCTCGCGAGGCGCCCAGCTCCACCACTTCCCGACGAAGGAGAACCTTGTCGTCGCGGCGGTCGAGCACCTCGTCGACAAGCGGCTGCAGGAGATCCTCGAGAAACGGCCCGATCCGGAGCACGGCTTCGAGGCGCTCATGGACGCCTTCTCCGGTCCGCTCTTCGCCGCAGCGCTCGAACTGTGGGTCGCGGCGCGGACCGATCCGTCCCTGCACGAGGCGATGATCCCGCTCGAACGCAAGGTCTCGGACGCGCTCCGCACGGGTTGCCTGGAGATCATGGGCGACAGGGTCTCGCCCGACCACATCGACCTCAGCATCGAAATCGCCCGGGGCTTCGCCGTCTCGGCCCTGATGCGTACCCCCGAATCCGATCGAGAATTCCGGGAGCGCCTGCTCCCGGTCTGGAAGGCGCTGGTGATGAAATGAGTCTCGCACTGCTTCCCGATCACGTGCACACGCTCGTCGTCGGCGCGGGCTTCGGCGGCATCGGCATGACCGCAACACTGTTGCGCGAGAACTCCGATGCCGACGTCCTCGTCCTCGAGCGCGGTGACGACGTCGGCGGAACCTGGCGCGTGAACACCTATCCCGGTGCCGCATGCGATGTTCCGAGTGCGCTGTACTCGTTCTCCTTTGCGCCCGAACCCGACTGGTCGCGAGCGCACGGCACCCAGGAGGAGATCTACGCGTACCTCCGCCGCGTCGCACGTGAGCAGGGCGTGACCGACCGGACGATGTTCGGGTGCGAACTGCGCGAGGCCCAGTGGGACGCCGAGCGTGCCGTGTGGCGGATCTCCACCTCCCGCGGTGACCTGACGGCCGACGTGCTCGTCGCCGCGACCGGTGCCCTCTCCACGCCCACCTACCCGAAGGTTCCCGGCCTGGAGTTGTTCCGCGGCAAGAAGTTCCACTCGGCCGAATGGGATCACGACCACGACCTCACGGGTGAGCGTGTCGCCGTCATCGGCACCGGCGCGTCGGCCATCCAGTTCGTGCCGGCGATCGTCGACCGCGTCGAACACCTCACGCTGTTCCAGCGCACGGCCTCCTGGGTGATGCCCAAGCACGACCACGTCATCGCGCGGTCGGTCCGCACGCTCTACCGGCGCTTCCCCGTGGCGCAGAAGCTCATGCGCGGATTCGTGTACGGGCAGAAGGAGATCTACGTCGTCGGCATGACGAAGCCCTTCGCCCGCAAGTACCTCCTGCCGCTGTTCGAGGTCCGGGCACGGCAGGTGCTGCGCAAGAACGTGCGCGATCCGGAGCTGCGCAAGCGCCTGACCCCCGATTTCGCGATCACCTGCAAGCGGATCCTGTTGTCCAACGACTGGTTCCCCGCCATCACCCGGCCGAAGGTGGACGTGGTGTCCTCCGGTCTGGCCGCGGTCACCGAGAACGGCGTCGTCGACGACAAGGGCACCGAGTACCCGGTCGACACCATCATCTTCGGCACCGGCTTCACGCCGACGGAACCGCCCGTCGCGCACCACATCCGCGGTGGCGACGGCCGCACCCTCGCCGAGACCTGGGACGGCAGCCCCTCGGCCTATCTCGGCATCACCGTGCCCGGTTTCCCCAATCTGTTCCTCATGTACGGCCCCAACACCAATCTCGGCCACAGCTCGATCGTGTACATGCTCGAATCCCAGGCCGATTACATCTCCGACGCGCTGCGCACGATGGAGCGTCGCGGCATCTCGGCCGTGGAGGTGCGTGACGACGCGGTGCGCCGCTACACCGCCGATCTCGACCCGGCGCTGAACAACACGGTCTGGAACCAGGGCGGTTGCAGCAGCTGGTACATCGACGAGAAGGGCCGCAACTCCGTGATGTGGCCGACCTTCACGTGGCAGTACCGGGCGCGGACCAAGCAGTTCGACCCGGAGAGCTACACCGAGCACCGCGCGACGGCAGGAGCAGGCGCATGACCCATTACGACGTCCTCGTCATCGGATCCGGATTCGGCGGCAGCGTCGCAGCGCTGCGCGCCACCGAGAAGGGATACAAGGTAGGTGTTCTCGAGGCCGGACGGCGCTTCGAGGACGACGAGCTGCCCAAGACGAGCTGGCGGCTGCGCAAGTACCTGTGGGCACCGCAGCTGGGGTGCTACGGGGTGCAGCGCATGCACCTGCTGCCCAATGTGCTCGTCATGGCCGGAGCGGGGGTGGGCGGCGGGTCGCTGAACTACGCCAACACCCTGTACAAGCCGCCGACGCCGTTCTTCCGCGACCCGCAGTGGGGTCACATCACCGACTGGGAAGCGGAACTGACCCCGTACTACGACCAGGCGGCACGGATGCTCGGCGTCCGACCCAATCCCAGCACCACGCCCGCGGACGAGGTGATGCGTCAGGTCGCCGACGAGATGGGTGTCGGTCACACCTACACGACGACCCCGGTCGGCGTGTTCTTCGACGAGCCCGGCAGGACGGTGCCCGACCCGTTCTTCGGCGGTGCCGGCCCCGACCGCACCGGCTGCACCGAGTGCGGCAGCTGCATGACGGGTTGCCGTGTGGGAGCGAAGAACACGCTCGTCAAGAACTACCTCTACCTCGCCGAGAAGGCCGGCGCGCACATCCACGCCCTCACGACGGTGACCCGTGTGGTGCCCCGCGCCGGTGGTGGATACGAGGTCCACACCCGCAGCACGAACGGCATCAGGAAGCGCCGCAAGGTCTTCACCGCCGACCAGGTGGTGATCGCCGCCGGTACCTACGGCACGGCGCGCCTGCTGCTCGCGAGCCGCGAGACCGGCGACCTGCCGAACCTGTCTCCGGCCCTCGGCACCGTGGTGCGCACCAACTCCGAGGCGGTGCTCGCCGCGACCGCGCAGGACCGCGTCGTCGACTACACGAAGGGCGTGGCCATCACGTCGTCCTTCCATCCGGACGACCACACCCACATCGAACCGGTGCGGTACGGCAAGGGCAGCAACCTGATCGGTCTGCTCCAGGCACTGCTCGTCGACGGTGGCACGCGGATGCCGCGACTGCTGAAGTTCTTCGGTGTCGCCGCGAAGAATCCCGCTGCCTTCCTCCGCTCGCTGTCGGTGCGGAACTGGTCCGAGCGCACGGTCATCGCTCTGGTCATGCAGACCGACGACAACTCGCTCGAGCTCGCGACCCGGCGCACGCCGATCGGCCGGGGCCTGACCAGCAAGCAGGGGCCGGGCACCCCGCCGCCCGAGTGGATCCCGGTGGGCCACGAGGCGGTTCGCCGCGTCGCCGACAAGATCGACGGCGACGCCGGCGGTTCGATCGCCGACCTGTTCAACATTCCGATGACCGCACACTTCCTCGGTGGGTGTGCGATCGGCGATTCACCGCGTACCGGCACCGTCGACCCGTACCTGCGTGTCTACGGGCACGAGGGTCTGCACGTCGTCGACGGCTCCGCGGTGAGCGCCAACCTCGGCGTGAACCCGTCCCTCACGATCACCGCGCAGGCCGAACGTGCGCTGGCGCTGTGGCCGAACAAGGGGGAGAAGGACAACCGGCCTCCGCTCGGGTCGGCCTACGAACCCGTGCAACCCGTGCAGCCCGTGCGACCGGTCGTGCCCGTCGAGGCCCCGGCGGCGCTGCGACTCCCCATCACTCCCGTTCGGAAGGAGAGCGCCCGTGCTCTGGACAGTGCCTGAGAGCGAGGACGAACGCACCGACTATCCGGTCTCGCCGCCACCGCCCTGGCCGGCCGCCGTGCGGGCCACCCTGTGGTGGCATCGCAGCACCCCGGACGCCGCCCAGTACGGGCCGACCGGCGCGACCCTGCCCATCACCCTCGCAATGATGGTCGACTACCTCGACTCGCCGGTCGGGCCGTACCGCGAGGTGCTGGCCAGCCCGGTGCTGCGTCGTGGCGTGATTCCGGCGATGGCGGTGCCGTTCATCGCCGTCGACTCCGAACCGTCGGTACACGGTGGTCGTGAGCACTGGAAGCTGCCGAAGGTACTCGCGAAGTTCGACGGGGACGTCCTCGGCGACTTCTCCGCGACCGGCGCCCGATGGAGCGTGGCCACCTCGGCCGCGCCGAAGGGGCCGGAACTGCCGATCGCGGGTGGACTGACCTTCGCCCAGCCGATCCCCGGCGGCGCCGTCGAACGCGCCACCGCCCGGCTGCGGGGGAAGTTCCGCTACGCACGGGTGACCGTCGCGGCGGAGGGACCGACGCTGAGCCGCTGGCTTCGCCCCGGCGCCCACCACGGCATCGTCATCACCTCCGGACGGATGTCCACGGGCGCGTCGCGAGTCGTGTCGCGTATGTAGGTCAGCCGGTGTCGTGGGTGCGCCGCGGTGCCGGCTGCACCCACGACGCCAGCAGGTTCATCGCCTCGCGGGACGATGAATCGGGCGCGGTGGAGTAGAGGAACAACGTCTGGTTCGGGTCGTCGGGGAAGGTGAGCGATTCGAAGTCCACGGTGAGCTCGCCGACCACCGGATGGTTCAGGTGCTTCGATCCGTGCGTGCGCCGGTGGACCTGGTGCTCGGACCACCAGTGCCGGAACTCGGGACTCGCGAGCGAGAGCTCACCGACCAGTTGTTGCGCCAGCGGGTCGTCGGGGGTCGTGCCGACGTCGAGGCGCAGACTCTCCACCGCCGTCCGGGCCTGTTGTTCCCAGTCGGCGAACAGGTTCCGGGCCTCCGGGCTCAGCAGCATCCAACGCGCGTAGTTGCGCTCCCGTGGTGGCATCGCGTCGAAGTCGGCGAACAACGCCCGCGCCATCCGGTTGGTGGCGAGCACGTCGGTGCGATGGCCGAGGACCAGCGCGGGCTGCGAGTCGAGACCGTCGAGCAGTTGGTACAGGCCGGGCCGCACGCGTTGGACCGCGCCGCGGCTGCGTCGGCCGGGTCGGGTCGACGCGCCGATCAGGTCGTCGAGATGGGTGCGACCCGCATCGTCCAGACCCAGGGCCCGCGCGAGCGCGTCGAGAACCTGGCGTGACGGGACGATCCGACGGCCCTGCTCGAGTCGGGTGTAGTAGTCGGTGGACACCCCGGCGAGCAGGGCGACTTCTTCGCGCCGCAGTCCCGGCACCCGCCGTACGCGCCCGTCCTCCGGCAGCCCGGCGTCGTCGGGTTCGCGTGCGGCGCGGGCACGGCGCAGGAAGTCCGCCAGTTCGTGATTTCTGGGAGCGGCCACCCGGTCATTGTCTCTCCCGGAAGGCGATCGTGCCTGGTCCTCCCAGTCCTATGTTGCCGGATCCGAGGCTGCCGGAGACCAGGACGGGCAGGGCCGACGGTGTGCTCCCACGGGGCATGTTCGAGCGGGATTCTGGAATCACCCCGGCGGCGGACCCCGCCCCGGAGATTCGAAAGGACAAGAATCATGCTCGAATCCACCACCACCACAACTTGGTTCGTCACCGGTGCCTCGCGGGGTCTCGGTCTCGAGATCGTCGCTCAGCTCCTCCGGCGCGGCGACGACGTTGCGGCCACGACGCGCTCGGTCGAGCGTCTGACCGCCGCCCTCGACTACATCGGTACCGGCCGGCTCCTTCCGCTCCGGGTCGACCTGACCGATCAGGAGCAGGTCGCCGCGGCCGTCGCGCAGACCCGGGAGCACTTCGGCGGACTCGATGTCATCGTCAACAACGCCGGCTACGGATATCTCTCCGCCGTCGAGGAGATCGCCGATGCCGACGCCCACGCGATGTTCGACGTGCAGATCTTCGGGGTGCTGAACGTGCTGCGGGCGGCGCTTCCGGCGTTCAGGAGCAACCGTCGCGGGCACATCGTCAACGTCTCGTCGATCCTGGGGCTCACGACCTTCCCGGGCTGGGGACTCTACAGCGCGGGAAAGTTCGCGCTCGAGGCCCTGACGGAAGCGCTCGCCGCGGAGGTCGCCGATCTCGGTATCGGGGTGAACCTGATCGAGCCGGGATACGTGCGGACCGATTTCCTGACGAACGACTCGCTCGCACTTCCCGATTCGACACTCGGTGAGTATCCGGCCGTGCGGGAGACGACCGAGGCGCACCGGGCGATGCACGGGACCCAGCTCGGAGATCCCGTGAAGGTCGCGGCCGCGATCATCGAGGTCGCCGTCTCGGGTACCGCTCCGCTGCACCAGTTCCTCGGTTCGGACTCGCTCTCGTTCGCCGAGGCGCGGGTGAAGGCCCTGCAGGCGGACATCGACGCATCCCGGGCGCTGGCGGGCACCGACCACACCGACCTCTGATCCGATCGGAGACCCGAAGTGGGGCGTGACGGGCACCGCACCGATCCTTTTCTTGACTTATTCCAGAAAAGGGGCATACTTGGTGTCATGCAACAAGGACACGAGCATCACTTCGACCCCAAGGAGCAACTGCGCTCCGTGGGTCTGCGGGTGACCGCTCCCCGCGTTGCCGTACTGAGAACCGTTGCCGAGCATCCGCATTCCGATGCGGACGGAATCGCCGCCCACGTGCGCGACGAACTCGGCTCGGTGTCGACGCAGGCCGTGTACGACGTACTCAAGGCATGCGTGGGGAACGGGTTGCTCCGCCGGATCGAACCGGCCGGATCACCCGCACGGTACGAGACCCGCATCGGCGACAACCACCACCACCTCGTGTGCCGCGCATGCGGCACGGTCGTCGACATCGACTGCGTCGTCGGGGCCGCACCCTGCCTGACGCCGTCCGACGACCACGGCTTCGTCATCGACGAAGCAGAGGTCACCTTCTGGGGCCTGTGCCCCGATTGCCGCGCCGACTAGCGCCCACTCGCTTCACCGGTGGTCCGGCCCCTCCGCGGGGCCGAACCACCGGCTTCGTGTCCCGAGACCCGGAACACCCGTATTCGGAGGTCACCATGACGAATGCCCGTTACACCACGAACAACGTCGGTATCCCCGTCGCCAGCGACAACGAGTCGCTGACCGCCGGCACCCAGGGCCCGATCCTGCTCCACGACCACTACCTGGTCGAGAAGCTCGCGCACTTCAACCGCGAGCGGGTGCCCGAGCGCGTCGTGCACGCCAAGGGCGCCGGCGCGTTCGGTGAGCTCGTCGTCACCGAGGACGTCTCCGCCTACACGAAGGCCAAGCTGTTCCAGCCGGGCGCGAAAACCGAGATGCTGGCACGCTTCTCGACGGTCGCCGGTGAACAGGGCAGCCCCGACACCTGGCGCGACCCGCGCGGTTTCGCTCTGAAGTTCTACACCGAGGACGGGAACTACGACCTGGTCGGCAACAACACGCCGATCTTCTTCATCAAGGACCCGATCAAGTTCCCCGACTTCATCCACTCGCAGAAGCGTCTGCCCGGCTCCGGCCTGCGCGACCACACGATGCAGTGGGACTTCTGGACCCTGCGCCCCGAGACCGCACACCAGGTCACCTGGCTGATGGGTGACCGTGGCCTGCCGCGCACGTGGCGCCACATGGACGGCTTCGGTTCGCACACCTACCAGTGGAGCAACGCCGACGGTGAGCGCTTCTGGGTGAAGTACCACTTCAAGACCGACCAGGGCATCGAGTTCCTCACCCAGGACGAGGCCGACCGCCTCGCCGGCTCGGATCCCGACTACCACCGCGCCGACCTCTACACGGCGATCGAGCGCGGCGAGTTCCCGAGCTGGACGCTCCACGTGCAGATCATGCCGGTCGCGGAGGCGGAGAACTACCGGTTCAACCCGTTCGACCTGACCAAGGTGTGGTCGCAGAAGGACTACCCCCTGATCAAGGTCGGCACCATGACCTTGAACCGCAACCCGCGCAACTTCTTCGCGGAGATCGAGCAGGCCGCGTTCGCCCCGTCGAACGTCGTGCCGGGCATCGGATTCTCGCCCGACAAGATGCTGCTCGGCCGCGTGTTCTCCTACGCCGACGCCCACCGCTACCGCATCGGTGTCAACCACGCACAGCTGCCGGTGAACTCCGCGAAGGCCGCCCGTGTCGACTCCTACAGCAAGGAGGGCAACATGGCCTACACCTTCAACGATCCGCAGACCCCGGTCTACGCGCCGAACAGCTTCGGTGGTCCGCATGCCGATCCCGAGCGGGCCGGTGACGAAGGTCTGTGGAACTTCGGAACCGAGGCCGTGCGTGCGGGATACGTGCAGCACCCCGAGGACGACGACTTCGGTCAGGCGGGCACCCTCGTCCGCGAGGTGATGGACGACGCAGCACGCGAACGCCTCGTGAACAACATCGTCGGGCACGTCCTCGGCGGTACCTCGGAGGCGCTCTACGAGCGGATCTTCGAGTACTGGCGCAACGTCGACGAGGAACTCGGCAAGCGGGTCGAGACGGGCGTGCGCGCCGGAGCCTGACCCGTCACCGGGGGAGATGCGGCGGGATCAGAGCAGTCCCCACCAGTAGATCAGGGCTGCCAGCGCCAGCACGATCAGCGTGGTGTCCATGTCGCTCTCCCTCTATCCGACGGCAACAACTCCATCTTCCTCGCAAACGAGGAATCCGGCACAGACGGCAGGGCCGTCCACCTCTCCGGTGGACGGCCCTGCCGGCGTCTGCCGAACATATCGGCTGTTCGAACACGCGTGTGACAGCTGTGTCGGCTGTGGTTGTTAGGTTGGAGATCCGGGCCGGCGTCGTCACGCGGGGTCGGGTTCGCGCTCGTTCGTCGAAAGGTGTTGTCCGACATGGTGATGGGTCCTACCCATGCAGTATCCGGGGCGCTGGTGGGGCTCGTCGTCGCCGATCTGCTTCCTCCCGACTGGGGTGCACCCGCATCCACCGCGGAGACCTTCGCCTTCGCGGCGGTGTGTTCGGGGGCGGCCCTGCTTCCGGATCTCGACACGGCGCAGTCGACGGTCGCGAGGTCGTTCGGGCCCGTGAGCCAGACCTTCGCCAAGGGCATCGACGCGGTCTCGCTCGGCTACTACTCGCTCACCAAGGGCAGTCGCGACCGGAAGCGGCGCGGCGGGCACCGCACCATGACGCACACCGCGCTGTTCGCGGCGCTGCTCGGAGCCGGAGTCTCGGCGCTCGTCGCGAGCTTCGGCAGGGAAGCGATCATCGGGGTCCTGTTCGTCACTCTCGGTCTCGCACTGCGCGGGTTGTTCGGGTCGTGGGCGAAGAAGCGCGGGTGGGTGGTCGTCACCCTGAGCGCGGCAGTGCTGTCGATCCTGTCGTGGACGTGGTTCCCGCAGGAGGTCGCGTCCACGGGCCTGGGGGTCGCGGTGGCCCTCGGATGCGCGACACACTGCCTCGGCGACGCCATCACCAAGGAGGGCATCCCCTTCCTCGCGCCGTTCGTTCCCTGGCGCGGGTCGCGCTGGTGGGAGATCAAGCTGCCGTCGGTGTTGTCCATCCGTGCGGGTGGCCCGTTCGAACTCGGCATCCTCGGTCCGGCCCTCACCGTGGCGGCGGTCGCGATGGCCGTCTGGTCGGTCGACGGCGCACCCGAACACATCCTCGGCACATTGGAGGCGTCGGGCCTGTCGTTCTGGAGCGAGGGTGCCGCACACCGGTAGCGGTACTGGAGAATAAAGAGAACTTGTTCTATTTTTGCGGAGTCCGTGCCCGCAGAACAGAACGGAACCCGCCCTCGTGAGCGCTCGAGCCTCTGGTCCCACACTCAGTCGTCGAGGTCTTCTCGGAGCAGCCGCAGGAGCGGCCGTCCTTGCAGGCACGGGATGGACGCTCGCGGGTGCGGTACCGCTCGGCGACCCGGCTGCCACGATCCCGGCGCCGCCGGACTTCCCGGCCGACATCCCGCTCTCGCAGCAACAGTTCGTCAACTGGGCGAAGACCATCCAGTTCGACGCGGTGTGGACCGCGACCGCGCGCACCGCCGACGACGTCGTCCGCCTCGCGAACTGGGCACACGCCCACGGCTTCCGGATCCGTCCCCGCGGATCGATGCACAGCTGGAGTCCGCTCACCCTCGAGGCCGGGCAGGACATCGAGAACGTCGTGCTGGTCGACACCATGTCGCAGCTCAACCAGGTCGTCGTCGACGCGGGCGCCGCACCTGCGCGCGTGACCGCCGGCGGTGGCGCGAGCATCGAAGCGATCCTCACCGCGCTCGAAGCGAACGGACTGGGGTGGGCCAACTCGCCGGCCATCGGCGACATCTCCATCGCGGGGGCACTGTCGATCGGTGCCCACGGCGCCACCTATCCGGCAGCGGGGGAGACGGTGATCCCCGGCCAGTCGTTCGGCTCCCTGTCCAATCTCGTCCTGGCGCTGACCGCCGTGGTGTGGAATCCGTCGACCGGTGCCTACGAACTCCGCGAGTTCCGCCGCGCCGACCCGGAGATCGGACCCCTGCTCGCCCACCTCGGACGCACCTTCGTCACCTCCGTGACACTGCAGGCCGGAGCGAACTACCGGGTGCGCTGCCAGAGCTTCACCGACATCCCGTGGCGCGAACTGTTCGCCCCGCCCGGCTCGCCGGGGCGCACCTTCGAGCGCTACGTCGAGGAACACGGGCGGGTCGAGGCGATCTGGTTCCCCTTCACCGAGACACCCTGGCTCAAGATCTGGTCGGTCTCCCCGGAGAAGCCCGCCGCCTCCCGTGAGGTGCAGGGCCCCTACAACTACTACTTCTCGGACAGCCTGCCCGAGGAACTCACCGACCTGCTCGGCCAGGTCGTGCGCGGCGCCCAGGGCGTCACACCGGCCTTCGGTGCGTCGCAGTTCGGTGCGGTGGCAGCGGGACTCGCAGCGACCGGCACGAACGATCTGTGGGGCTGGTCCAAGGACCTGCTGTTCTACCTGCGCGCCGCGACCCTGCGCGTGGTCGCCGGCGGCGGTGTCGTCGTGACGAGACGCGACAACATCGCCCGCGTCATCAACGAGTTCACGACGTGGCTGCACGAGCGGATGACGCACTACGCCTCGCTCGGCCAGTACCCCGTGAACATGCCGTTCGAGGTGCGTCTGTGCAAGGTCGACGACGCCGACGAGGTGCTCGTCGACGCTGCCGGTGTGCCGGACCTGTCGCCGGTGCGACCCCGCCCCGACCGCCCCGACTGGGACACCGCGATCTGGATGAACGTGGTCTCCATCCCCGGAACGGCAGGGATGCCGGCCTTCTTCCGCGAGATGGAGCAGTGGATGGCCGCCCACTACTCGGGCGACTACGCGACCTTCCGTTCCGAGTGGTCGAAGGGCTGGGCGTTCGACGACCAGGGCGGCTACCGCGACCCCGGTTTCCTCGGGGAGACGGTGCCGGCCATGTACCGCACCGGGTTGCCGTCCGGGCAGGGTTGGGACGCCGCGCTCGCAGCCTTCGAGCAGTACGACCCGCATCGGGTGTTCAGCAACCGGTTCCTCGACCGCCTGCTGCCCTGACGTCCCGTCTCAGCACCCCGTGTGCGAGAAGGCCCGCATGTAGCCGGCGGTCTGATAGGCGTAGGCCCACGCTCAGTACGACAGGGCGATGTCGGCGGGGCTGGCGGCCATGATGAGCTCGCCGTCGAAGCATCGGTCGAGGATGAAGCGCGCGCGGGAGACGTGCGGCACGAACGTCACGACGATGACGCTCTCCCCGCCGCGCTGCTCCGCGAGGCGACGCAGTTCCATCGCTTCACCGCGTGTGGTCGCCGGCTCCGGCTCGAAGCACGTGACGGGGAATTCGTAACGCGGGTGGTCGCACAGGTCCGTCAACCAGACGTCCTTCGTGCCGTTGGGATTCGAGACCACGACCTCGGGTGCGAAGCCTTCGAGTGCGAGTTCGAGGGCGTACGGATAACGCTCGTAGATCGCACCGCCGAGGACGAAGATCGCATCCGCGCGGCGGTACGGGCTCAGGTTCTCGATCTCGATCTGCGGAGCCACGTAGACGGGCACTCCCGCAGCGATGAATGCGCACGCCACGAGCACGAGGACGGCGAACCACCGTCGTCGCCGGGGCCGTGGCCTGGTGAGTGTGGAACCTCCGGAGTTCTCCGGCGCGTCCTGCCGGGAGGCCCTGTGTCGTCGCGTCATCCGCTGTTTTCCGTTCCCCCCGACCGGAGTCGGAGCGTCTCGCGAGTGCGGTGCCGCGTTTCAGTTTAGGGCGTATAAGTCTGTTTTTCGTGCCTAAAACAAACTTGAAGAATCTTTTGCGCGGGCACGGCATCCGCTTTTCCCTGCACAGAAGCACCGTTCCAGGAGCGGATGGCGGCCTATTCTGCTCTTACGCCCTGCGGCAGAACAGCTCGCAACCTCGGGTCGTGCCCGAAGCGATGGGGTTCCCCTCCGGGGAGAGGATCGCGATGACTCGGATCGGTAGGACCCCGAGGACCGGACTCCTGCGTGCCAAGTCGGTGGAGCAGTCCATCCGTGACACGGACGAACCGGATTCGAAATTGCGCAAGGACCTGACCGCCTGGGATCTCATCGTGTTCGGCGTCGCAGTCGTCATCGGCGCCGGCATCTTCACGCTCACCGCCCGCACCGCGGGTAACGTCGCCGGTCCGTCGGTGTCCCTGGCCTTCGTGTTCGCTGCGATCGCGTGCGCGCTCGCAGCCCTCTGCTACGCCGAGTTCGCCTCGACCGTGCCTGTCGCCGGCAGTGCCTACACCTACTCGTTCGCGACCTTCGGAGAGTTCGTCGCGTGGATCATCGGATGGGATCTCATCCTCGAGTTCGCCCTCGCCGCAGCGGTGGTGGCGAAGGGGTGGTCGCTCTACCTCCACGAGGTCGTGGCCGTGTCGTCGAGCGTCATGATCGGACCGGTGAAGATCGACTGGGGTGCGATCCTGATCGTCGCGGTGATCGGCGTGCTGCTCGCCACGGGAACCAAACTCTCGTCCCGGGTCTCACTGGTCATCACGTCGATCAAGATCGCAGTGGTGGTGTTCGTGGTGGTTCTCGGCGCCTTCTACATCGAGACCGAGAACTATTCGCCGTTCGTCCCGCCCTCGGAAGCCGGCGACACAGGTGAGGGGTTGCACCAGTCGTTGTTCTCGTTCGCGACCGGGGCAGGCGGCAGCACCTTCGGCTGGTACGGGTTGTTGGCCGCAGCCAGCCTGGTGTTCTTCGCGTTCATCGGATTCGACGTCGTCGCCACCACGGCCGAGGAAACGCGCAACCCGCAGAAGGCGGTGCCGATCGGCATCCTCGGCTCGCTCGCGATCGTGACGGTGCTGTACGTGGCCGTCAGCCTCGTCCTCACCGGCATGGTCGACTACACCGAGCTCGAAGGGGACGAGTCGACACTGGCGACGGCCTTCGCACTCAACGGGATGGACTGGGCCAAGAACCTGATCTCGATCGGCGCCCTCGCGGGTCTGACCACGGTCGTGATGGTGCTGATGCTGGGTCAGACGAGGGTGCTGTTCGCGATGGCACGGGACGGACTCATGCCACGCGGGCTCTCCCACACGGGCAGCCATGGAACTCCGGTACGCACGACGGTGCTCGTGGCGGTGATCGTCGCAGTACTCGCGGGGCTCGTGCCGCTCGGCACTCTCGAGGAGATGGTCAACATCGGCACACTCTTCGCGTTCGTACTCGTGTCGATCGGCGTGATCGTGTTGCGGCGCACGCGACCGGACCTCGAACGCGGGTTCCGGGTGCCGCTGGTACCTCTGGTGCCCATCCTTGCGGTGATCGCCTGTGTGTGGCTCATGGTGAATCTGTCCGTCGAGACATGGTTGCGGTTCGTGGCATGGATGCTCCTCGGCCTGATCATCTACTTCGCCTACAGCCGGAACCACTCCGTCCTCGCGACCCCATCCCGGGTTCGGGCCGGCCCGGAAACGTAGTCGGGAAAGCAATCAGGGCACTTTCTCCGCGAGGAGAAAGTGCCCTGACGAGTTCTTCCACGAGTCGGGGTGGCGGGATTCGAACCCACGACCTCTTCGTCCCGAACGAAGCGCGCTACCAAGCTGCGCCACACCCCGTATTGAACCTCGGTCAGCTTACAACACGAGGCCGCAGAAGATTAAATCGGCTGGTCAGCGACGTAACCCGGCGCGCTCTGCCGCATCGCCGCTGGCCTGCTGCGCGGTGTCGCGCGAGGCCGGAACGAGGGTCAGCAGAGTGGCCTCCGGACGGCAGAAGAACCGAGCGGGAGCGAACGGCGACGTGCCGATGCCCGCGGAGACGTGCAGTCGCATGTGGGCACCCCAGCGCGACGCGCCCTTCACCCGCGACCGGTCGATCCCGCAGTTGGTCACCAGCGCGCCGTAGAACGGCAGGCACAGCTGGCCGCCGTGGGTGTGGCCGGCGAGGACGAGGTCGTAGCCGTCCTCGGCGAAGCGATCGAGCACCCGAGGCTCGGGGGAGTGCGTCATGCCCAGTCGCAGATCGGCCGAGGGATCGGCCGCACCGGCGATCGTCTCGTACCGGTCGCGGTCGAGATGCGGGTCGTCGACACCACCGACGGCGATGCGTACGCCGCCGACCTCGATGTCACGGCGCACGTGCGTCATGTCCTGCCAGCCACGTTCGGTGAACGCCGCACGCAGGTCGCCCCACGGGAGCGGAGGACCGTAGACGCGGTCGTGGTCCTTGTCGAAGTAGGCGAGCGGGTTCTTCAGCACGGGAGCGAAGTAGTCGTTGCTCCCGAAGACGAACAGACCCGGGCGGGCGAGGAGTCCGCCGAGCGCCTGGACGACGGCCGGAACGGCCTTCGGATGCGACAAGTTGTCGCCCGTGTTCACGACGAGATCGGGCTCGAGGCCGTCGAGCTCGCGCAACCAGTTCTGTTTCAGCTTCTGGTTGGGAGTCATGTGCAGGTCGCTGATGTGCAGGACCCGCAGTGTCGACGCGCCGGGCGCGAGCACCGGCACCGTGACCTCGCGAAGGGTGAACGCGTTCCGTTCGATCAACGTGGCGTAACCGAGGCCGAGAGCGGCGGCGCCGGCAGCACCGAGGGTTACGCGGCGAATTGCAGACAGGTCAGGCACTTCTCCAGCGTACCGCCGTGCGTGGTCCTCGCACGTGGTTCGCCTGCCCCGCGTAGCGTTTCCGGCATGAGCGACACCACATCCTCCCTCGAATCCAGGCTGCGGACGGACCTGACCGCAGCGATGAAGGACAAGGACAAACTGCGGACCGAGACCCTCCGGATGCTGCTCGCGGCGGTCCGGAACGAGGCGGTGTCCGGCAAGGAGGCGCGTGAGCTGTCCGACGACGAGGTGCTCAAGGTCCTCGCGAAGGAGTCGAAGAAGCGTGGCGAGGCCGCCGAGGTCTACACCGAGAACGGCCGCGGTGAGCTCGCGGCCAAGGAGCACGCCGAAGCGCGCATCATCGACGAGTATCTGCCCACCCCGCTGACCGATGCCGAGCTCGTCGATGTCGTCGACACCGCCCTCGCGCGCGTCGCGGAGGAGATCGGCGCGCGTCCGGGTCCGAAGAACATGGGCCAGGTGATGAAGGCCGCCACCGAGATCGCGGCAGGGAAGGCCGACGGCAAGCGCCTGTCCGCGGCCGTGCGTTCACGCCTGTAACCGAAACGGCCGCGCAGTTCTGGTCGACCGTCACGAGGACGGGGCGACGAGAACTGCACGGCCGTGGAAGCCCTGCGGCTCAGTTGTCGGGGCGGCTCGGTGTCGTCGTGGGAGTGGAGTCCTCCTCCGCCGGCGGACTCGACTCGCTCTGCTCGAGCTCACGTCCCGGGATGGGCGCGGGCGTCGATCGGCGGGTCGTGTCGGGCACCTCGCGGTCGCGCGGGCGGGCCGGGGTGGCGCTTGTGGTGGGAGCCACGCGGACCGATCCGTCGCTGATGAACAGTGTGACCGTCGATCCCGGGACGGCCGAGCCGCTCGGGGACGTACCCGTCACCGTTCCGGCGCGTTCCTCACCGGCGATCGTCGCCTCCGAGACCGAGAATCCGGCGTCCTGCAGTCGCTGGACCGCGCGGTCCTTCGACAGGCCCGTCACGTCCGGAACCTGGGCGTTGCCCGCGCCGCGGACGTACCGGGGATCGGGGGCGGGCAGTTCGATGGAGCCGAACTTGTTCGCCACCGGCAGCATCGCCGAGAACCATGTCCGCGCCGGTTCGGTACCGCCGAAGAGGTTGCCGTCGTAGCAGGGGCGGACCGGACCCGAGCAGATCTGGCCGGGGGTGGGGGAGTCGCCGTAGGTGTAGACCACACCGGCGAACCGGTTGGTGAAGCCGAGGAAGGCCGACGACATGTGCGATTCCGTCGTACCGGTCTTCGCCGCGACCGGCAGGTTCCAGCCCACCGATCCCGCGGCACCCGAGGCGGTACCGCCGGCGGCGGTGTCCTTGCTCATCGCCGTGGCGAGGGTGTCGGCGAGGCCGGGCTCGACCACCTGCTCGCAGGCCTGCTGCGTGATCGGTACGGGCTTGCCCTCGCGGTCGAAGACCTCCTCGATCGGGCTGGGCGGGCACCACTTGCCGTGCGAGGCGAGGGTCGCCGCGACGTTCGACAGTTCGAGCGCGTTGATCCACGTCGGGCCGAGCGTGTACGAGCCGAGGTGCTGGTCCTTCTGCATCTCGGCCATCGACTGGTCGCCGAAGCCGGAGGTGCGCGGCTGCAGGTACGAACGCAGACCCAGGCGCACCGACATGTCGACGGCCGCGTCGACGCCGGTGGCCTCGATGAGCTTGACGAACGCCGTGTTCGGCGACTGTGCCAGCGCGTCGGTCACCGACAGTCGCGACGGATACGGTGCGGCGTTCTCGACGCAGTAGTAGTTGGCCGGGCAGCCGCGGGCGCCGCCGTCGCCCAGACCGCGGGCGTTGTAGCGGGACGGGACGTCGAGCACGGCCGAGGTGCCCAGGCCCTGTTCCATGGCGGCGGCGACGGTGAATATCTTGAAGATCGACCCGGCGCCGTGACCGGCCAGCGAGTAGGGCTGCGGCTGGACCGTCTCCTTGGCCTCGGCGTCGAGGCCGAACTTGCGGCTCGACCCCATGGCGAGGACCTTGTGCGAATCCTGGCCCGGCTCGATCACGTTCATCACCGAGGCCACGTCGTCGACGGTGGGGCTGGTGAACCGGTCGAGCGATTCCTTGACGGAGTTCTGGACCTCGGGGTCGAGGGTCGTGCGGATGAGATATCCGCCCCGGTCGATCTGCTCGCGCGACAGTCCGGAGTTCTCGAGGTACTGCAGCGCGTACTCGCAGAAGTAGCCGCGGTCGTCGGCGGCGATGCAGCCGCGGGGGAGCGTGTTGGGCTCGGGCAGCACGCCGAGCGGCAGTTCCTTCGCGGCGCGGATCTCGTCGGCGCGCTCGGGGATGTTGTCGATCATCGTGTCGAGCACGATGTTGCGACGGGTGAGTACGCCGTCGGGATTGGTGTACGGGTTCAGCGCCGAGCTGGACTGCACCATGCCCGCGAGCATCGCGGCCTGCGGGATGTTCAGGTCCTTCGCGTCGATGCCGAAGTAGGTCTGGGCGGCGTCCTGGATGCCGAACGAACCGTTGCCGAAGGGGACGAGGTTCAGATAGCGGGTGAGGATCTCGTCCTTGGTGAGCTGATCGTCGAGGGTCAGCGCCATGCGGATCTCACGGATCTTGCGGGCCGGCGTCGTCTCGATCGCCGCGCGGCGTTCGGCGTCGGTCTTCGCGATCACGTGCAGCAGGTAGTTCTTGACGTACTGCTGGTCGATCGTGGAGGCGCCCTGCTCGACCTGACCGCTCGTGGTGTTGGTGAGGAACGCGCGGATGGTGCCCTGCCAGTCGACGCCCTGGTGCTCGGGGAACCGCTTGTCCTCGATCGAGACGATCGCCAGTTTCATCTCGTTCGAGATCTGGTCGCTGGGCACCTCGAAGCGACGCTGGTCGTAGAGCCACGCGATCGGCTCACCCGCCTTGTCGACCATGGTCGTCACGGCTGGGACGACACCTTCGACGAGCTCTGCGGAACTGTTGTCGACGGTGTCCGCGGCGCGGTTCGAGACGTACCCGAATCCACCCGCGGCCGGGAAGAGCATCCCTGCTACGAGAACGCCGCCGAGGGCCGTGCAACCAGCGAGCTTCGCCACCGTTCTTCGGATCGACACGCCTACACACTACGTGGCGGGGGACCGGCCGGCGGTTTCCAGGGAGCGGGCGTGGCACGACGGGCGCTGTGAAAACGCCTCCGACGTGCAACTTTGTACGTACGTACCAGAAAAGGTTTCGTTCGCCTTGCGCGTGGGCATCAGTTTACCTAGATTGAGACATCAGTGTGACGCAGATAACACCTTGACGGGCAGGTTTCGCGCCGTCGCGGCACACGGACGGCGCAGACCTCGAACACCGCGAACCGGCGTTCGGAAAGTAAAGGGGCAACTGAATGCACATGACCACCCCGACGACCCGACTCGACGTCGACCAGGCCGAAGCGCGCATCGCTTGGGTCTCCAAGGCTCGCTGCCGCGAAGTCGATCCCGATGAACTGTTCGTGCGTGGCGCAGCGCAGCGCAAGGCTGCGGTGATCTGCCGGCACTGCCCGGTGATGCTCGAGTGCGGGGCGGACGCCCTCGACAACCGTGTCGAGTTCGGCGTGTGGGGAGGCATGACGGAGCGGCAGCGTCGTGCTCTCCTCAAGCAGCATCCCGAGGTCGAGTCCTGGGCCGATTTCTTCCAGGCGCAGCGACAGCACCAGAGCGCGGTCTAGTCACCACCTCACCGGTACACGAACCGCCGAGATCATGACCCGCGAGACATCACGCCTCGCGGGTCAATTGCTCGCCCACCGCCCGCAGCGCCTCGAGATCCGAGACCTCGAAGGGCAGCGAGGGCACCCCGACCACGGGGACGGCAGGGTTCGCCGCGGTGAAGTTGCGTAGCAACCGCAGCTCCCGCTTGGCGATCACCGCCCGGTGCGCGTGGATGCGGAGAACGGCCTCAGCGGCCTTCGCGTCCACGCCTTCCTCCTCGGCGAGCTGATCCGCTGCGGTGAGGGCGTGATCGGACGGCAGCGCCGACAGTGTCGGATGGGTGCGGTTGAGCACCAGGCCCGACAGCGGCATGCGATCGCCCGAGAGTCGCTCGACGAAGAACGACGCCTCGCGCAGGGCATCGGGTTCGGGTGCCGCGACCACCATGAAGTGGGTTCCCGGCTGCTGCAGCAACCGGTAGGTGCGGTTGGCGCGCTCGCGGAAACCCCCGAACATCGAGTCCAGCGACTGCACGAAGGCCGACGCGTCCGACAGCATCTGGCTCCCGACGATCGTCGAGACCGCCTTGAGCGCGAGCCCCATCGCGCCCGTCACCAGGCGGCCGAAGCCACGTCCGGGTGCCGTGAAGATCCGGATCATCCGGCCGTCGAGGAACGCCCCGAGCCGCTGGGGAGCGTCGAGGAAGTCGAGTGCGTTCCGGGACGGCGGGGTGTCGACGATGATGAGATCCCACTCGTCGCTCTGCGCGAGCTGACCGAGCTTCTCCATCGCCATGTACTCCTGCGTGCCGGAGAACGACGACGCCACGGTCTGATAGAAGGGGTTGTCGAGGATCTGCTGCGCCTTCTCCGGCGTCGAGTGCTCGAGCACCATGTCGTCGAAGGTGCGACGCATGTTGAGCATCATCGCGTGCAGCTCGCCCTTCGCCTCCGGCCCGAGCTCCACCTTCTGCGGTGAATTGTCGAGCGAGGCGACCCCGAGGGCCTGTGCCAGTCGCCGCGCAGGGTCGATCGTGAGCACCACGACGCTGCGGCCCCGCTCGGCCGCGCGCAACGCGAGCGCCGCGGCGGTGGTCGTCTTGCCGACACCGCCCGACCCGCAGCACACGATCACCCGGGACGAGCGGTCGTCCAGGATGCGGGCGACGTCGAGGACCTTCCGGATCGGTGCGCTCATCGGACACCCTGCTCGGCGAGGGCGTCGGCGAGTTCGTAGAGGCCACCGAGATCGACACCGTCGGCGAGGGCCGGTAGGGACATGCGTGCCACCTTCACTTCGTCGAGTTGAGCGGCGCTCACCTGTTGCGCCTGGAGTACCGCGGCGTGCTCGATGGTCTCGGTCAGCAGGCCGGCGAAATCGTCGTCGGAGAGCTTGACGGACACCTTCTCCAGGGTCGTCCGGATCGCGGGCCCGGCGATGCGGCCGGCGGCGACGTCGTCGACGAGTTCCTCGGGCAGGTGTTCGGGGGCGGTGCGGTTGACGATCACCGTGCCCATCCGGAGATCGGCGGCCTCGAGTTCCTCCACCGCGTCGGCCGTCTCCTGCACGGGCAGTGCCTCGAGCAGGGTCACCAGGTGGACGACGGTCTGATCGGAGTGCAGCAGCCGGACCACGCCCTCGCTCTGCGACCGGATCGGACCGGACTTCGCGAGGTCGGCCATGGCCTTGGTGACATCGAGGAAGCTGCCGATGCGGCCGGTGGGCGGGGAATCGACGACGACCGCGTCGTAGACAGGGGTGCCCGTCGCGTCGGTCCGCACCACGGTCTCCTTGATCTTGCCGGTGAGGATCACGTCGCGCAGACCCGGCGCGAGCGTGGTCACGAACTCGATCGCGCCCATCCGCCGCATCGCGCGACCTGCGAATCCGAGGTTGTAGAACATGTCGAGGTATTCGAGGAAGGCCGCCTCGATGTCGATCGCGAGAGCCGACACCTCACCGCCACCCGGCGCGGTCGCGATCTTCGTCTCGACCGGCGGGAGCGGCGGCACGTCGAACAGCTGCGCGATGCCCTGACGTCCCTCGGTCTCGACGAGCAGGACCTTGCGACCTCCGGCGGCGAGCGCCAGCGCGAGCGCTGCGGCCACGGTGGACTTCCCGGTGCCACCCTTGCCGGACACGAAGTGCAATCGCGCCTCGGCGGCGCCTGCCGGCCATTCGCCGGAATGTGATGTCGGAGATGCCACGATCACGAGCCTATAAGTCGTGGACGGTGAACGGTGCCGGATAGGGTCAGGACATGAGTGAAACCACCACATGGGAATACGCAACCGTGCCGCTGCTCACGCACGCGACCAAGCAGATCCTCGACCAGTGGGGTGCCGACGGCTGGGAGCTCGTCACCGTCCTGCCCGGCCCCACCGGTGAGCAGCACGTCGCCTACCTCAAGCGTCCGAAGGGCTGACCCGTGTCGCACAACACCTGGAGCGAACGCCTGACCGAACTCGGCATCACCCTGCCGCCGGTCGCCGCCCCGGTGGCGGCGTACGTGCCCGCCGTCCGCAACGGCGACGTCGTCTACACCTCCGGTCAGCTGCCGCTGGTCGACGGGAAGCTGACGCACACCGGCAAGGTGGGCGCCGCGGTGTCGGCGGAGGAGGCGAAGACCGCGGCTCGCACCGCCGCGCTCAACGCGCTCGCCGCCGTCGATGCTCTCGTCGGACTCGACAACATCGCGAGCGTCGTGAAGGTCGTCGGCTTCGTGGCGTCCGCCGAGGGCTTCACCGGGCAGCCCGGCGTCATCAACGGCGCGTCGGAACTGCTCGGGGAGATCTTCGGTGAGGTCGGCGCGCATGCCCGTTCGGCCGTCGGCGTCGCGGAGCTGCCCCTCGGCGCTCCCGTCGAGGTCGAGTTGATGGTGGAAGTACGCTGACGCCACCCTCCCCGACCGAGGGCGGCTCCCGACGGATCCGACACGAGAGGCACGACTGATGGCGCTGGTCCACCCCGCCTACGCGCAGCTACGGCAGGTCACCGAGAACGCCGCGGTGATCCTGGCCGAGAACCCCTCGATCATGTCCCTCGAGGGAACGAACACCTGGATCCTCCGGGCGCCCGGCAGCGACGAGTGCGTCGTGGTCGATCCGGGTCCCCTCGACGAAGGGCATCTCGAGCGGATCGCGCAGGTGCCGGTGGCGGCGACCCTCATCAGTCACCGCCACTTCGACCACACCGAGGGTGCCGAGCGGTTCTCGCAGCTCGCGGAATGCCCGGTGCACGCGGTGCTGCCGGAACACCGCCATGGCGGTGGGCAGCAGCTGTCCGACGGCGACGTCGTCGAGGCGGCGGGTCTGCGCATCCGGGTCGTCGCGACCCCGGGTCACACCGCCGATTCGCTGTCGTTCGTGATCGAGCAGGACCGCAGTGTGCTCACCGCCGACACCATCCTCGGCCGCGGCACGACCGTGCTCGACGACTCCGACGGTGACCTCGGCGACTACCTGCGGTCGCTGAGGTCGCTCATCGGTCTCGGCGGTGGCTACACGGTGCTGCCCGGGCACGGTCCCGAGCTGCCCGATCTGGAGACGATCGCGCGGGAGTACCTCGCGCACCGGGAGGGCCGGCTCGAGCAGGTGCGCGGTGCGCTGCGCACCCTCGGCGCCGAAGCCTCCGCACGGCAGGTCGTCGAGCACGTCTACGCCGACGTCGACCCCTCGCTGTGGGGTGCGGCGGAGAAGTCGGTCAACGTGCAGCTGGAATACCTGCGCAGCCACGGCTGAGCCAGGGCAGCCCGGACGGGCCGGAACACACGAAAGGCCGGGACGCAGCGAGCGTCCCGGCCTTTCGGCGATCTGTGGGTCAGCGAGCGCGACGCGCCAGACGCTCCGAGTCGGAGATCAGCACGCTCTTGCCCTCGAGACGCAGCCAGCCACGGTGCGCGAAGTCGGCCAGGGCCTTGTTCACGGTCTCGCGGGAGGCGCCGACGAGCTGCGCGATCTCTTCCTGCGTCAGGTCGTGCGTGACACGCAGGGCGCCGGCCTCCTGGGTGCCGAAACGCTGGGCGAGCTGCAGCAGCGCCTTGGCGACACGACCGGGGACGTCGGTGAAGATCAGGTCGGCGAGGCTGTTGTTGGTGCGACGCAGACGACGGGCCAGCACGCGGAGGAGCTGCTCGGCGATCTCGGGGCGCTGGTCGATCCACGCCTTGAGTGCGTCGCGGTCCATGCTCACGGCACGCACCTCGGTGACGGTGGTGGCGGTGGAGGTGCGCGGACCCGGGTCGAAGATCGACAGCTCGCCGAACATGTCGGACGGGCCCATGATCGTCAGGAGGTTCTCGCGGCCGTCGGGCGAACGACGTCCGAGCTTCACCTTGCCGGAAACGATGATGTACAGCCGATCGCCGGGCTCACCCTCGTTGAAGATGACATGGCCGCGCGGGAAATCTACAGGCTGAAGCTCTTTGATCAGCGCCGCAACCGCCGAGGGCTCGACTCCTTGGAAGATGCCTGCTCTGGCCAGGACCTCGTCCACGTGCGCTCCTTTTGGGAATGATTCGTCATCTACTGCCGGGTCTGCACGTCGACGGACTTCCCGGGCAGGTCACCTGTCAGGCGTACGAGCGCCCAGTCTATCGTGCGCGCTGCACGAGTGAGTGACCGATACCACGGAAACGGTCGACGAACCCGATCATCGGCACTTCGAGGCTACCGGCAGGTAGTCGTTCAGCTGGCGCGGCGCGCGCGCAGATGGCCGTCCGAATCGTCCGCTCCGTCGGCGCTCGGTCCGCGGCGGCGGCGACGCTGGAAGCGAGCCAGGGCCCCGGGGAAACCTTCACGAGCGAGTGCCGCGACATCGGCCTGGTCCGCTTTGTCGAGGAACTCCTCCACTTCCTGCTCGCGGACGGACAACCGACTCAAGCGCGCTTCGACACGTTCCATGGACAGTGCGAACAACATGAGCAGCACCGGGAAGAGGACGACAGCAAGAGCTTGCATACCCGGAAGTAAACACCCGGAAGGTCTCGGAAGAGACACGGGGCCGGATCCTGGGGAGAGTGTTTACGTAGAGTGGATCAGGTGCATGCCACCCAGTCCGAGAGCCCCGAGACGGCCCCGCGCCGAGTGAACGGAAAGGCTCGCGGACCGGAGTCGCGACTGGCGCTCGTCCGTCGCGCACGACGGATGAACCGACGCCTCGCCGAGGCCTTCCCGCACGTCTACTGCGAGCTCGACTTCACGAATCCGCTCGAGCTCGCCGTCGCCACGATCCTGTCGGCACAGTGCACGGATGTGCGGGTCAACCAGGTGACTCCCGCTCTGTTCGCCCGGTATCCCGACGCCCGCGCGTACGCGGAGGCCGACCGCGCCGAGCTCGAGGAGTACATCCGCTCGACCGGCTTCTACCGCAACAAGGCCAACTCGCTCATCGGCCTCGGTCAGGCTCTGCTCGAGCGGCACGACGGTGAGGTTCCGGCCCGCCTGAAGGATCTCGTCGCGCTGCCCGGCATCGGCCGCAAGACCGCCAACGTCATCCTCGGCAACGCCTTCGATGTGCCGGGTATCACGGTCGACACCCACTTCCAGCGGCTCGTGCGTCGCTGGGAATGGACCGACGAGACCGATCCGGTCAAGATCGAGCACGCGGTGGGTGCGCTCATCGAGCGCAAGGAGTGGACGCTGCTGTCCCATCGCGTGATCTTCCACGGTCGGCGCGTGTGCCACGCACGCAAGCCGGCATGCGGGGTGTGTGTCCTCGCGAAGGACTGCCCCTCCTACGGGACCGGGCCCACCGATCCGCAGACCGCGGCCGCGCTGGTGAAGGGACCGGAGACCGAGCACCTGCTCGAGCTGGCCGGGCGGTGACGGAGTGCGTCCTTCCACAGCAGGCCGCTGGAGCCTGGCAGCCCTCGTCGTCGTCATCGCGTTGATCGTCGCCATCTGGCCGCGCGACCGCAGCGACCCGCCACCGGCCACCGGTTCGGGACCGGCCACTCCCTCGGCCGCACCCGTGGACCGCCGGCCCCAGGACGACGCGCAGGCCCTCGCCCCGCTGCGCGAGAACGCCGCACTGGATCCGTGCCCGCAGCCGGGCGTGTCCTCGCCCGCTCCCGCCGGTCCGCTCGCCGGGCTGGTCTTCGAGTGCGTGGGCGACGGATCTCCCGTCGACCTCGCGGCCGCCCTCGCCGGAAAACCCGCCGTGGTGAACCTGTGGGCCTGGTGGTGCGCTCCCTGCGCCGAGGAACTACCGGTTCTCCAGGACTACGCAGCCCGGGTGGGCGAGGAGGTCACCGTCGTCACCGTCCACACCGACCCGAACGAGTCGAACGCCCTCGGCCGGCTCACCGACTACGGCGTGCACCTGCCGGGTGTGCAGGACGGCTCGGGACGCGTGCAGGCCGCGGTCGGCGCGCCCGCCGTCCTTCCCGTGACGGTGCTGCTCCGCGCCGACGGATCGGTCGCCGCGGTGCTCCCGATCCCGTTCCGGTCGGCCGACGAGGTCGCCTCGGTCGTCGAGGAGCACCTGGGGGTGGCCGCATGATCCCCGAATGGCTCCGGCGCGTCGCCTCGGTCTCGCCCACCGACCCGCACGGTCTCAACCCGATCCTGAACCGCCGCGCCCCGCGCGACGCGCGGGTGCGGCAGGCCTCGGTGCTGGTGTTGTTCGGCGGGTCGCCGGAGGCCGATCCGATGGCCCGCGGCGGACTTCCCGCCGATGCCGACGTCCTGCTCACCCAGCGCGCCGCGACCCTGCGGCAGCACAGCGGGCAGGTGGCCTTCCCCGGAGGCGCCGCCGATCCCGAGGACTACGGCGCCATCCACACCGCACTGCGTGAAGCGGAGGAGGAGACCGGCCTGGATCCGTCCGGGATCCGGCCGCTCGCCGTGCTCCCCGAACTGTTCATCCCGCCTTCCGGCTTCGACGTGACCCCCGTGGTCGCCTACTGGGAGACCCCGAGCCCCGTCGGCGTCGTCGATCCGCAGGAGGCGACCCGCGTGGTCCGGGTGTCGCTGCACGAGCTGCTCGACCCCGACAACCGTTTCCAGGTCCGGCACCGGCTGGGTTATCAGGGCCCGGCCTTCCAGGTGGACGGGATGCTGGTCTGGGGCTTCACCGCGGGCGTGCTCGCGGGTCTGTTCGCGGTGTCGGGGTGGGAGATCGAGTGGGATCACCACGATGTCCGTGACCTCGACGTCGTACTCGCCGAACTGGAGACGGGGGTGGTCGAATCATGACCGGATCGGGCTGGATCGATCTGATCATCGTGGTGATCGTCCTGATCGCCGCGTCCTCCGGGCTCCGGCAGGGAGCCGTCGCTTCGGCGCTCGCCTTCCTGGGCGTGTTGCTCGGTGCGGTCGCGGGCATCCTCATCGCCCCGCACGTGCTCGTGCACATCGACGACGCGCGCATGCGCATCCTCGCCGGGATCGCACTGATCGTGGTGCTGGTGGTGATCGGCGAGGTGGCCGGCATGGTGCTCGGACGCGCCGCGCGCAGCGGCATCCACAGTCCGGGCGCGCGGGCGGTGGACAGCGTCGTCGGTGCCGGGCTGCAGTCGGTCGCGGTGCTCGTCGCCGCGTGGCTGCTCGCCATCCCACTGACCGCCACGACCCAGCCCGCCGTCTCCGCGGCCGTGCGGGGATCCCAGGTGCTGGGGACTGTCGACGACGTCGCCCCCGACTGGATGCGCGCGATCCCCAACGAGTTCTCGGCGCTGCTCGACACCTCGGGTCTGCCCGAGGTGATCGGGCCGTTCGGACGCACCCCGATCGCCGAGGTCGAGGCACCCGACGGTGGTCTCCTCGAAGGATCGGTGCCCGCCCGGCTGCAGACGAGCGTGCTGCGCATCAACGGCGTCGCCCCCAGCTGCCAGAAGGCGCTCGAAGGATCCGGTTTCGTCGTGGCGCCCGAACGGGTGATGACGAACGCGCACGTCGTGGCCGGAACCGCAGCGGTGACCGTCGATACGGAGGGCGGTCCGCTCGAAGCGACCGTCGTGCTGTTCGACCCGGAGGTGGACGTCGCGATCCTCGCGGTGCCGGGACTGACTGCGCAGCCGCTGGGCTTCGCGCCGGAGCCGGCGGAGTCGGGTGACGACGCGATCGTGCTCGGCTACCCGGGCGGTGGCCCGTACACGGCGAGCGCGGCGCGCATCCGCGAGACGCTCGACCTGCAGGGCCCGGACATCTACCGCGGCGGCACCGTCGAACGCGAGGTGTACACGGTGCGCGGCACGATCCGGCAGGGCAACTCGGGTGGTCCGCTGGTCGATCCGTCCGGCAGCGTCCTCGGCATGGTCTTCGGCGCGGCGGTCGACGACACCGACACCGGTTTCGTTCTCACCGCCGCAGAGGTCAGCCGGCAGCTGGAGATGGCCGGAGTGAATCAGCCGGTCGCGACCGGCGCCTGCATCGTCTGACGCCTGCCCGTCCGGCGGACGGGCAGGTCAGTCGAGCCTGCGGACGAAGTCGGCGAGCAACGCCGTCACCGCGTCGGGCTTCTCCTGATGGGCGTAGTGGCCGGCCCCGTCGACGAACTTCAGGATCCGTCCGGGGGCGTGCCGCACGCAGCGTCGGAGGGTCGCGGCGAGCACGTAGGGATCCAGCGCGCCGTGCAGCTGCAGGATCGGCAGGGTGAGCTCGACGTCCATGGCCTTCATGAAGCGGCGACCGTCGGGACGCCACTGGCTGCGGAACGCCCAGCGCTGGTACTCGAGGGTCAGGTGCGCCGTGCCCGGGATGCGGATCGCGGTGCGCAGCCGGTCGACGACGTCGGCGAACTCGTCGGTGCGTCGCCAGTCCGGGCCGCACCGCACGCGCAGCAGCCGTTCGATCTCGAGGCCGTTGTCGCGGACCAGTTTCCGTTCGGGACGCCACGGCAGCTGGTAGGCGAGGAAGGTCGGCAGCAGGGCCTTGCGTTGCGCGTGGTCGCGCAGGGTCGCATCGCGCAGCGAGATGGGGTGCGGGGAGTCGACGACCGCGATCGCCCGCACGACATGGGGATGGAGCACCGCGGTCGCCCAGCACACGAGGCCGCCGTCGGCGTGGCCCACGAGGATCGCCTCGGTGTGCCCGAGGGCGCGGATCAGTCCCGCGATGTCGTTCGAGAGCGTCCAGCCGTCGTATCCGCGCGGCGGCCTGTCCGTGTCGCCGTAACCGCGCAGGTCCACCGCGACCGCCCGGTAGCCGAGATCGGCGAAGGCGGTGAGCTGGTGACGCCACGACCACCACAGGTCGGCGAAGCCGTGCACGAACACCACGAGCGGTGTGTCCGGGTCGTGCGGGCCGGCTTCGACGGCATGGAAGCGGATGCCGTTGGCGTGGATGTCTCGATGCGTCCACGGTCCGGGATACCGGACCGTGGACGGGTCGGGGACGGGCACTGACGGTTCCGGTTCGTCAGCGGGTGGCGTGACGCGGCGCGGCGTGGCGCGGGCCGTCGGCGTCGTGTCCGTCCTGGCTGCTCGGAAGGATCGACGCGGTCTGCTTGAGCGAGTCGATGGTCTTGTTGGGCGCGCGCAACTTGCGGACCCGCATGTAGCCGATCAGGGCCAGCAGGCCCGTCACCACCAGCATGATCAGGAAGACGATGAGGAAGGCGAGCCAGCGCGCCACCCAGACGTCGAGGAGTTCGGCGAGAAAGAAGAAGAAGAAGAACGAACTGAAGGTCAGCACGGCGAGCGCGAGGATGAAGAACAGGCTGCCCTGCACGCCCTTCTTGACCTCACCGGTCACCTCGGCCTTGGCGAGCTGGACTTCGGCGCGGAACAGCGTGGACAGCTGCGTCGCGGCGTCGCGTACCAGTTCGCCCACACTGGCATCGCGGGGTGTCGGAGCGTCCACCTTCGTCAACGGGATGCCCGAGATGCTCGACGGGACTCCGTTCTCCGGACGATTCGCGTTCGTCACGCTCACTACTCGACCCCTTCGGTTGGTTCGTTCCGTTGGCGGTGGGCGCGCCCACGCCGTAACAGTAGCGCCGACCCGAGGAGAGAGGCGATCAATGATGTCACCAGCACGGCGGCCTTGGCGATCTCGGCGGAGTCTCCGGTCAGCGACAACTCGGTGATCAGCAGACTCACGGTGAATCCGATCGCGCCGAGCACGGCGAGGGCGAAGACGTCGCCCCACTGCAGCCCGGTCGGTTTCGTCGCGACCCGGAAGCGGATGGCCACCCACGTGCTGCCGAAGATGCCGACGGTCTTGCCGACGAGCAGACCGAGGACGATGGCGAGGCCGACGGGCTCGGTGAAGACGTTGCCGAGCATCTCGGCGCCGATGGGAACACCCGAGGCGAACAACGCGAAGATGGGGACGCACAGACCTGCCGACCACGGCTGGAGGCGGTGGGCGAGTCGCTCGGCGGGCCCGTAGTCCTCCCCGGGATCGGTGCGGACGCGGGTGAGCAGGCCCAGAAGGACCCCGGCGACGGTCGCGTGGATGCCGGCGCTGTGCATCGCGTACCAGGTGAACAGCGCGAGCGGCACGTACAGCAACGGGGTGGTGATGCGTTGCTTCTGCGCGAACCAGTACGCCGCTGCCGCAGCCACCGTGGCGACCATCCAGCCGAGCGCGAGGCCGGAGGTGAACAGGATCGCGATGAGTGCGATGCCGATCAGGTCGTCGACGACGGCCAGGCTCAGCAGGAAGACCCGGGCGCTGGTGGGGATGCGCGAACCGGTGAGTGCGAGCACGCCGAGAGCGAAGGCGATGTCGGTTGCGACCGGGATCGCCCAGCCCCGGTCCATGCCGGGGGTTCCCCAACCCACGGCGGCGGCGATGAGGGCCGGCAGCAGCACACCGCCGCAGGCCGCGATGACCGGAAGGATCGCCTTCCTGCGGTCGGCGAGTTCACCGATGACCAGTTCGCGCTTGAGCTCGAGGCCGGCGACGAAGAAGAAGACGGCGAGCAGTCCGTCCTTCGCCCACGTCCCGAGCGACAGGTGCAGATGGAGGAACTCCGGCCCGATCTCGAAGTCGCGCAAGGCGGTGTAGGAGTCGCCGAAGGGGGAGTTGATCCAGATCAGCGCGATCGCCGCGGCGATGAGCAGCAGTGAACCGCCGACCGTCTCGGCGCGGAGATAGCGGTTCAGGGAACTGGTCCAGGTAACGGAGGAAGTGTCGGACACGGGTGTCTTTCGCTGGGCGGATACGGGCACGGGCGAACCGTCGCCGACCAGACTTCCCGGCACACCGGGGAAGAGTCTAACGCCGGACGGAGGGCGTCCGTAGGAGTGTCCGATTTGCGGTGGGCGGAAACTCGGGTGTTCACTTTTCCTAGTAAATGGGATTCGGTCTCAGAATGTGAGTGGAGTAATGGGGATGGTTCAGTGAGCACATCGGTCGGAGTGGAGGACGGGGGTTCCTCGCTCGTCGCAGGCGTTCCTCGCCGGCGCATCGTCGTCGCCAGCATGGTCGGCACGTCCATCGAGTTCTACGACTTCTACATCTATGCGACAGCCGCCGTCTCGGTCTTCCCGCACCTGTTCTTCCCGCAGGGCAACAGCACGACCGCGCTGCTCGCCTCCCTCGCGACCTTCGGTATCGCCTTCGTCGCCCGCCCGGTCGGATCCGTCCTCTTCGGACACTTCGGCGACCGCATCGGCCGCAAGGTCACCCTCGTCGGCTCACTCCTGACGATGGGCATCGCGACCTTCCTCATCGGCCTGCTGCCGACCTACCACCAGGCCGGACTCATCGCACCGGCCTTGCTGGCGCTCATGCGCTTCTGCCAGGGTCTGGGTCTCGGTGGGGAGTGGTCGGGGGCGGCGCTGCTCGCCACCGAGACGGCCGAACCCGGCAAGCGCGCCTGGGCGGCGATGTGGCCGCAGCTCGGCGCACCCATCGGCTTCATCGGCGCCAACGGCCTGTTCCTGATCATCACGTTGACGCTCGGCCACGACAACGGTGATCCCGACCTGTCGAGCGCCTTCCTCGAATGGGGCTGGCGCATCCCGTTCCTGCTCAGCGCCATCATGGTGATCATCGGTCTGTACGTCCGGCTCAAGCTCGAGGAGACGCCGGTCTTCGCCAAGGCCGTCGCCGAGGGCAAGAAGGTCAAGACGCCTCTCGCCGAGGTGTTCAAGACCAGCTGGCGGCAGCTGATCATCGGCACCTTCGTCATGCTCGCGACGTACACGCTCTTCTACATCATGACCACCTGGGTCCTGAGCTTCGGAACGGGCAAGACCCCCGCCGAAGGCGGCCACGGCGCCGGATTCCAGTACTCGGACTTCCTCGTGCTGCAGCTGGTCGCGGTGCTGTTCTTCGCCGCGGCCGTGCCCCTCGCCGGATGGCTCGCCGACCGCTACGGACGCCGCTCGACCCTGCTCGTCGTCACGGGCGCGATCATGGTGTTCGGCCTGTGCTTCCAGTTCCTGCTGTCGAGCGACGGCATGAGCTCCGGCCGCATGCTGTTCTTCCTCATCGTCGGCATGCTGCTCATGGGTCTGACCTTCGGGCCGCAGAGCGCGATCCTGCCCGAGCTGTTCCCGACGAACGTCCGCTACACCGGCTCCGGGATCTCCTACAACGTCTCGAGCATCCTCGGTGCCGCCGTCGCCCCGTTCATCGCGACCTGGCTCGCCACGAGCTACGGCGTCGGCTGGGTGGGCATCTACCTGCTCATCGCCGCGGCGACGACCTTCGTGGCGCTGCTCGTCGTCAAGGAGACGCGCGACCGGTCGCTCGACGAGGTGTAGTCAGTCGTACCGACCGCGAAAGGCCCCTCCCGGATCGATCCGGAAGGGGCCTTTCGCATCGTTCGGGACTACTTGCCGCGGATGGCGTCGAAGACGGCCGGATCGACGAGCGTCGAGGTGTCGCCGAGCTCGCGACCCTCGGCGACGTCGCGCAGCAGGCGGCGCATGATCTTGCCCGAGCGGGTCTTCGGCAGCTCCGGCACCACCGTGATCTGGCGTGGCTTGGCGATCGGGGAGATCTCCACCGCGACGTGATCGCGCAGTTCCTTGATGAGCGTGTCGCCGGTGTTCTCGACGTGCTCGCGCAGGATCACGAACGCGACGATGCCCTGACCGGTGGTCTCGTCCGCCGCGCCGACGACCGCGGCCTCGGCGATGGACGGGTGCGACACGAGCGCCGACTCGACCTCCGAGGTGGAGATGCGGTGACCGGAGACGTTCATGACGTCGTCGACGCGGCCGAGCACCCACAGCGCTCCGTCGTCGTCGTAACGCGCACCGTCGCCGGCGAAGTACCAGCCCTGATCCTCGTAGCGCGACCAGTAGGTCTCGCGGTAACGCTGGTCGTCGCCCCAGATGCCGCGCAGCATCGCCGGCCACGGCTGATCGAGCACCAGGTAGCCGTTACCGCCCGCGCCGAGCGGCTTGGCCTCGTCGTCGACGATCTTCGCCGAGATGCCGGGCAGCGGCGCCATCGCGGAGCCGGGCTTGGTGGCCGTGATGCCGGGCAACGGCGAGATCATGATCGCGCCGGTCTCGGTCTGCCACCAGGTGTCGACGATCGGTGCCGAATCCGCGCCGATGACCTCGCGGTACCACCGCCACGCCTCCGGATTGATCGGCTCGCCGACGCTGCCGAGCAGACGGATCGACGACAGATCGTGGGCGTCGGGGATCTCGCGACCCCACTTCATGAACGTGCGGATCAGCGTCGGGGCGGTGTAGTAGATCGACACCCCGTACTTCTCGATGATCTCGAAGTGCCGGTGCTCGTTCGGCGAGTTGGGGGTGCCCTCGTAGACGACCTGCGTGACGCCGTTGCTCAGCGGTCCGTAGACGATGTAGCTGTGACCGGTGACCCAGCCGATGTCGGCGGTGCACCAGTAGACGTCCTTGCCCGGCTTGTGGTCGAAGACGTAGTGATGCGTGTACGACGCCTGGGTCAGGTAGCCACCCGAGGTGTGGATGATGCCCTTGGGCTTACCCGTGGTGCCCGAGGTGTACAGGATGAACAGTGGGTGCTCGGAGTCGAACGGCTGCGCCTCGTGCTCCGGCGACGCCTTCTCGACGGTCTCGTGCCACCAGAGGTCGCGTCCCTCGGTCCACTCGACGTCGATGCCGGTGCGCGCGACGACCAGCACGTGCTCGATCGACTTCGCGTCGGCGACGGCCTCGTCGGCGGCGGTCTTGAGTGGTGCGGCCTGGCCGCGGCGCCACTGGCCGTCGACCGTGACGAGCAGCTTGGCCTGCGCGTCGTCGATGCGCGACCGCAGCGCCGACGACGAGAAGCCGCCGAAGACCACCGAATGGGTCAGGCCGAGGCGCGCGCACGCGAGCATGGTGACGATGGCCTCGGGGATCATCGGCATGTAGATCGCGACGCGATCGCCGGCGACGAGGCCGAGCTCGGTGAAGGTGTTCGCAGCGCGGGAGACCTCGGCGAGGAGGTCGTTGTAGGTCAGCGACCGGCTGTCGCCGGGCTCGCCCTCGAAGTGGATGGCGACCCGATCGCCGTTACCGGCCTCGACGTGCCGGTCGACGCAGTTGTAGGCGACGTTGAGCTTGCCGCCGACGAACCACTTCGCGAACGGAGCGTTCGACCAGTCGAGCACTTCCGTCCAGGGCTCCGCCCAGTCGAGTCGTTTCGCCTGCTCGTCCCAGAATCCGAGCCGATCGGCGTCGGCCGCGGCCTGCAGTTCCGGACCGGCGTTGGCCGTGGCGGTGAACTCCGGGCTCGGCGGGTACGCCTTCGATTCGTGCTCCTGGGCTGCGCTCGTCATGATGCGGGGCCTCTTTCCGGGATGGTTCCATTCGGGCTCTTGTGAGCGTAATCATCTGTGACCGGCGCCGCACCGTTGCATCGATATGCAACCCCGTCACTTTCGCTCATCGGTCGAATTCGCGCGACGAACGGCATTCGGACGCGACCGGTGAACCTCTCGTCCGTCCACCGCATCCGCGCCGGTACCGTCGTCGACGTGACCGACCCTCTTCAGCCTCTCGTCGACCTTCCGGGCGTACGCGACGCCGCCGACCGTGCCCGCGACGCGCTCGCAGAGGTGCATCGTCATCGAACCAATCGGCGTGGCTGGGCGAACACCGCCGCGGAGGCGTCGGTGCGGGCCGCCCGCGCCTCGGCGTCGATCGACGGCGGGTCGACGGAACTTCCGCAGCCGGGGGAGAGCGGCGACCCGATCCTGGCCGGAGCGCTGCGGGTCGCGCAGACGCTCGACGGTGACGCGCTCGGCAACATGGTCGCGACGTGGCGACGTGCCCCGCTGCAGGCGCTCGCCCGCCTGCACCTGCTCGCCGCCGCGGATCTGGTGGAGGACGCCGAGGAACTGGGTCGTCCGCGGACGGAACCGGGGGTCGCCGAGCGTCTCGACGGGCTCGCGCAACTCGTCACCGGCGGGACGAACGCGCCGGCGCCGGTTCTCGCGGCGGTCGTGCACGGTGAACTGTCCGTTCTGAAGCCCTTCGGTGTCGCCGACGGCATCGTCGCGCGGGCCGCGTCCCGGCTCGTGTGCGTCGCGTCCGGACTCGACACGCGCAATCTGGGCGTACCCGAGGTCCACTGGATGCGCCGGCTGCAGGCCTACCGCGACGGGGTCGCCGGATTCGGGGCGGGAACCGTGGAGGGCGTCGGCGGCTGGGTGCTCTTCTGCTGCGGGTCGCTCGAGGCCGGGGCTCGTGAGGCCGGCTCGATCGCCGAGGCGTTCGCCGGCTGAGTGCCGGGTGGGGCTTCGCCGGCCGAACCGAGTCCGAGGCGCGAAACCCCCTGCACGCGAAAGCGGGTGGCATATCGATCGAGATCGATTCCGCCACCCGCTAGCACGGGCGGTCCGAGTTACCATGCGTGCTGAAATGGGTTGTGATTCAACGGCCTCGGCGATGATCCGGGTATCGTCGATTCGTCCTCGCAACGGGTGCGGGGAACTCGTCTTCGAAAATCCGGAACTCGCAGGCCCACAACACTCGTGCCCTTATAGTGGCATCGGCTTCGCGTGGGTACTCGGTGTCCGTGCTGGGAAGAACAGTCGGGAGATCGAATCTTCTCTTCCGATTCGGTCTTGGCCTTCCGTCCTTCCGTAACTCCTTTCTACCCCGTCCGCGAGATGTCGGCAAGCCCCCCGCGGCAATGCTCCGTTTTCGATCTCGCGGCGAGTGACCCTGAGTGTCAACGTATCCGGCGCTTGGCCAGTCGACGGGTGGCACCCAGTATCAGTGCGGTCGCGCCGAGGGTGGCGGCGAGCGTCGCCAGGGCACGCGGCGACGGACGGGCGCGACGTCCGAGCGGTACCGGACGAGCGAAAGTGAGCACGGGCCAACCGTTTTCGGTCGCCGCTCGGCGCAGTGGGCGGTCGGGGTTGACCGCGCGCGGATTGCCGACCTCGAGCAACATCGGCAGGTCGGTGGCCGAATCGGAGTACGCGTAGCTGCGGGAGAGGTCGTAGCCGTACTGCTCGGCGAGCTCGCGGATCGCGACCGCCTTCGCCTCCCCGAAGCAGTAGAACTCGAGCTCGCCGGCGTACCGGCCGTCGACGATCCGCATCCGGCTCCCCGTGCTGTGGGAGGCACCGAGTGTCCGGGCGATCGGAGTCACCACCTCCTGGCCCGACGCGGACACGATGATCACGTCGTGACCGCGGGCCCGATGATCGGCGATCAGGTCCTTCGCCTCCGCGTAGACGAGCGGTGTCACGACGTCCTGCAGGGTCTTCTCGACGATCGATCCGACCTGCTCGACATCCCATCCCTTGCACATGTGCGCGATGTGTTCGCGCATCCGGTCCACCCGGGCCTGATCGGCCGCCGACAACAGGTAGAGCAGCTGGGCGTAGGTGCTCTGCAGCACGGCCCGGCGGCTGAGGAGACCCTCCTCGAAGAACGGCCGGGTGAACGCCAGCACGCTCGACTTGGCGATGACGGTCTTGTCGAGATCGAAGAACGCTGCGATGCGAGCCGAGTCCGGTGAGCCCCCCGTCGACGGGGCCGGTCGGGACGGGTTCACGGACGTGTCGGTCACGATCACCACAATAGGGGCGCGCCGCGCCGGTGTTTGAAGTTGCAAGCAGTCACGCCTAACGGTGTACTATCGCGAATGCCCGGGTCGATACTCGGGTTGTGTTCAGCCCGACCCCCCGGGGCTGAACGCAGACGGCCCTCGCCTCCTCCCCCCTGGCGAGGGCTGTCGCTTTGTATGAGGGCCTTTCCCACACGTCTTCGTACTGTCTTCTACACCCGCCGACCTGCGCACAGGTACGACGAGGGTGTGTACGGCCGGGTTGTCCACAGGCCCCCGATCCATCCACAGACGTGGCTTCCGAGGCCGTTTCCGCGACACTCACGACTTCGCAGCCGGGCAGCCTGTCGGACATGAACGACATCCTCGGACTGGTCGACGATCCCGCGCTGCTCGCCGACCTCCGTCGCGTGGTCGCGGCGGCCGACCGCACACTGCACGAGATGTCCGTGCCGGTGCCCCGCAGGGCGTGGACCGACGCGGCGATCGTCGTCGTCGACGCGTCCGCAGCAGCGGCATGTGCGGCCGGATATCCCCGCCGCCCCGGCGTGATCCTCGTGTGCAGCGAAACGGCCGGACTGGCGGACTGGCAGGCCGCCGCGACCGTCGGCGCCGAACACGTCCTCGCCCTCCCGTCCGAGGAGGTGGAACTGCTCTCGATCGTCGCGTCCGCCGACGAACCCTCCACCGGTACCGGCACCGTCCTCGCGATCGTCGGAGGATGTGGGGGAGCGGGCGCGTCGACCTTCGCCGCCGCGCTGGCCTGGGCCGCGGGGCACGACGAACGCCGCGACACCCTGCTCGTCGACGCCGATCCGTTCGGCGCGGGACTCGACGTCCTCACCGGTCTCGAGGAGCGTCCCGGAGTGCGGTGGTCCGGTCTCACCGTCGACGGCGGACGGGTCTCCGCGCGTGCCCTGCGCGACGCCGTGCCCGTCTGGGCATCCGGGGTGGGCGTGCTGTCCACCGACCGCGAGAACAACGAACGACTCACCCCCGTCGCCGCAGAATCCGTCGTCGACGGGGTGCGCGGAGCGGGAGCCACCGTCGTCTGCGATGTGGGACGCAGTTTCGACCCCGTCGCCGACGTGGTGATCGCACTGGCCGACCTCACCGTCGTCGTCGTGCCGGCCCGGATCGGCGCGGTGCTCTCCGCTGCCCGGGTCGCCCGCACGCTCGCGGCGCGGGGCGAGCCGGCCGGAGTCGTCGTCCGCGGACCTGCACCGGGCGGCCTGCGGGCCGTCGACGTGGCCGACGCCGTGGGCCTGGAGGTGCTCACCTCGATGCGTCCCGAGCCGGGCCTGACCGAGATGCTCGAACGTGGAGGGCTGCGGCTGCGGCCGCGCTCACCGTTGCTCGGTGCGGCGCACGACGTGCTGGCGGCCGTCGGGGCCGACCGCGACGGCCCGGGACGTGCGGCATGACCGGGATCCTCGGGGACGACCTCCTCGCGCGGGTCCGCGACCGGCTGGCCGACGAGACCGGTGAGCTCACGTCGGCCCGCGTCGCTGCGGCCCTGCGCGCGGAATCCGGGGGAGTGCTCGGGGACTCCGATCTGCTTGCGGCACTGCGACATCTGCAGACCGAACTGACCGGCGCGGGTCCGCTCGAGGATCTGCTGGCAGACCCGGCGGTGACCGACGTGCTCGTCACCGCTCCCGACCGTGTCTGGGTGGATCGCGGCAACGGGCTGCACCTCACCGAGGTCACCTTCCCCGACGAGGCAGCGGTCAGACGGCTCGCGCAGCGACTGGCACTGTTCGCCGGGCGTCGACTCGACGACGCCCAGATGTGGGTCGACGGCAGACTGCCCGGGCACGGTGAGTTCGGCGTCCGATTGCACGCGGTGCTCTCCCCGGTCGCGCAGGCCGGGACGTGCCTGTCGCTGCGGGTGCTGCGACCCGCGACCCAGGGGCTCGAGTCGCTGCGGGATCGCGGTGCGATCTCCGAGGCCGCCTACCGGTTGCTGCTCCGCATCGTCCGCGCGCGCCTGGCCTTCCTCGTCGTGGGCGGTACGGGTGCGGGCAAGACGACGATGCTCGCGGCGCTGCTCGGCGCGGTGGACCCGACCGAACGCATCGTCTGTGTCGAGGACGCCGCCGAACTGGTCCCGGCCCACCCGCACGTGGTGCGCCTCGTGGCACGGGCACCCAACGTGGAGGGCGTCGGCGAGGTCACCGTCCGCGATCTCGTGCGGCAGGCGCTGCGGATGCGCCCGGACCGCATCGTCATCGGCGAGGTGAGAGGCGCCGAGGTCGTCGATCTCCTGACCGCGCTGAACACGGGTCACGACGGTGGTGCCGGGACCGTGCACGCCAATTCGCCCGACGAGGTGCCCGCGCGACTCGAGGCCCTCGCCGCGCTCGGCGGTCTCGACCGGGCGGCGCTGCACAGCCAGCTCGTCGCAGCGGTGCAGGTGATCCTGCACGTCCACCGGGGCAGCGACGGAGTGCGCCGTCTCGTGGGGATCGGTGTGGTCGAGCGGGACCCCGTCGCGGGCGTGATCGTCACACCCGCGTGGACCCACGACAAGGGCGACGAGCACGGCATGGATGCCCTCGAGCGGATCCTGCGTCGACGGGACACACCGTGAACGCGACGCTCCTGTGCCTCGCGGCGGCGCTGTTCGTCCTGCCCTCGTCCTCCGCCCGGCGCCGACTGCGACGCGGGGTGCCCGACGCGACGCCGCGCCCGATACCGCGCGCCCTCGTCGCCGGGGTGGCGGTCATCGTGCTCGCGACGGTGGTGGTGTGGGTGGGGATCACGCCGGCCCTGGCCGGCGCGACCGTCGCCACGACCGCGGTGTGGCGTCGCCGATCGCGTCGTCGCGCTGCGGAGCTCGATCGGCAACGACGGATGTTGCTGTCGGGACTCGACACCGTGATCGCCGATCTGCGGGTGGGGACGCATCCCGCCGACGCGTGTGAGACGGCGGCCGGGGAGACGGCCGGGCCCGTCGCCGGTGCCTTCCGGGTCGCTGCGGCCCGGGCGCGCCTCGGTGGGTCGGCAGCACACGGATTGCGATCGGCCGCAGCATCGTCGGGCGGTGAGGGTGTCGCCGACAGTCTGGGCCGTGTCGCCGACGCGTGGGCGGTCTCCGACCACCACGGTCTCGCGCTCGCCGAACTGCTCGGAGCCGCGCGCGTCGATCTGGCCGCCCGTATGCGGATCCGCGCCCGCACGGAGGCCGGGCTCGCCGGCGCGCGCGCCACGGCGACGGTCCTGGCGGGACTGCCGGTGCTCGGGGTGGGTCTCGGGCAGCTCATGGGTGCTGCCCCGCTCGGCATCCTTCTCGCCGGTGGGCTCGGCGGCGTCATGCTCGTGGTCGGCACGGCGCTGGTCTGTGCGGGTCTGCTGTGGACGGACCGGATCGCAGCACGGGTGGGGACATGAGCGCGACGTGGACGGTGTTGCTGGGAGCGGCCTCGCTCGTCGTCGCACCGATGCCTCGCGGAGCGACCCGCTTGTCTTCCACGAGATCCGTTGCTGCTCCTTCGGATACGTCTGCGCCCGAGACCGACCCGCACGCACTTCCAGCCGCCTTCGATCTCTTCGCGGCGTGCCTGCGCGCGGGGATGCCCGCCGGCTCTGCGGCGCGGGTCGTCGCGGAGTCCGCTCCACCCGACCTCGCAGCAGCACTGCGGAGAGGCGCCGACCGACTGGCGCTCGGAGCCGATCCGGCCGACGCGTGGGGAGGGTCGGGAGCAGTCGACGCGCTGGACGATTTCGCCCGCGCGGCGCGTCGATCGGCGAAATCCGGTGCACCCCTGTCGGACACCGTTGCCGAACTCGCGGTCCGGCAGCGCGCCGAGACGGAGGATCGGGTCGCCGCCGAGATCGATCGGGCGGGAGTGCTCGTGAGCGGGCCGCTCGGTCTGTGCTTTCTGCCCGCTTTCGTGTGCCTGGGCATCGTGCCGGTCGTCGTCGGTCTGGCACGGGACGTACTGGGTGCCGGGCTGATGTGAACGTCGGCGCGGACGGTCCGCGCCGTACGGATGGGAGGGATGGAAGATGGGGAAACGAACAGTGACCGAAGCGTTCGCACACGGTCTGCGTGGTCGTCTCGGAGCGCTCGTCGTGCAGGACGACGGCATGTCGACGGCGGAATATGCGATCGGGACCATCGCGGCGGCGGCCTTCGGGGCGGTGCTGTACACCGTGGTGACCGGCGATTCGATCGTGTCCGCGCTGACGGGCATCGTCGAGCGTGCCCTGAACACGGCGGTGTGACGCCGACGCATGCGAAAGATGCTCGGACGACGCTGGTTACGCGCCTTCGTTCGTGAGGACGTAGGCGGGGTCACCGTCGAAGCGGCTCTGGCCGTCGCAAGCCTGGTCACGGTGCTCGTGCTGTGCCTCGGTGCGGTGCTGGGCATCGCGTACCAGGTGCGGTGCCATGACGCCGCCCGTGAAGCCGCCCGCCTCGCCGCGCGGGGAGACCAGGCGAGGGCGGTCGAGGTGGCCACGCGAGTCGCGCCTCCGGACGCACGCGTGGCGGTACGCGAGGAGGGAGATCTGATCGTGGCGGTCGTGACCGCGGAGAGCCCGCTGCTCCCGTTGCTGACTCTCACGGCCGAGACGGTGGCGGTGCGCGAGCCGGAAGGAACCCGATGAGGTCGGGCCCGTCCCTCCTCGGCGACGACGGGAGCGCGAGTGTGATCGGCTGCGCCGTGATGGCCGGCCTCATCGCGATCACGGCCACGTTGCTGCACGTCGGGTCGGTCGTCGTCGCACGTCATCGTGCGCAGGCGGCAGCCGACCTGGCGGCGGTGGCGGTCGCCTCGGCGCTGGACCGCGGGGTCGTGCAGGCCTGCGAGGCGAGCGAGGTGATCACCACGCGGATGCGAGTGCGATTGCGGCGCTGCGAGATCGACGAGTGGGACGCGGTCGTCGAGGTTACCGCTGCGGTGTCGGCCCTCTTCGGCGGTAAGGAGGCGACGGCCGTCGCGCGAGCCGGTCCTGCCCGATGAGGCCCGTCGGCGGGTCGCTCGCGGCCGTATCCAGCGGATTCGCGCTCGTTGCTTACCTGTGCTTATTATGTGTGACGGTCGTCATAGACGATTGTGGACACAGTGGTGGTGGACGAAGCAATTCCGGTTCCCGGTCGGGCAGCGGTAAGGGGTGCGGGAGCGGATGTAGTGCGGGGATGAGGGTCGGTTCCGTGGTCGGAACCCTTTCACATCGACGTATCCGGCAGGCGACGTGTGTTCCTGTCCGATTACGAAGGTATTTCGTTCGTTCTTTTCCGGTCCCCCGATCGGGGACGCCGCGTGACGGACTCTCGAAGTGTGTCTAGAGTCCTCCGACATTCCGGGCTGCACATCGTTCGCACTGTGGCCCACACCGACACCGCGGACCATCGCGGCCTGCGCGGACGGCGACCCCGTCCCGCGGGAACTGAGGGAGGATCGATCTTGAGGGTCAAGCGCGTAATCGCGGCCGTGTCGGCAGGCTTCGTGGCTGCCGGCCTGCTCGCGGCATGTGGGGGCGGCAGTGCTTCCGGTGCCGAGGGCGTCTACAGCCTGCACATCATGCAGCCCGAGAACCCGCTGGTTCCGGGCAACACCACCGAGAGCGAGGGCAATCAGGTCCTCAAGTCGCTGTTCACGCCGTTGGTGCGCTACAACGACGAGACCAGCGAGGTCGAGTACACCGGCGTCGCGAAATCGGTCGAGTCCGAGGACCAGATGACCTGGACCATCGAACTGAACGAGGGCTGGACGTTCCACGACGGAACTCCCGTCACCGCGAAGTCGTATGTCGACGCGTGGAACTACACCGCTCTGAGCACCAACGCGTACGGTGCCTCGTACTTCTTCGAGAACGTCAAGGGATACGACGAGCTGCAGGCCGCGGACGGTGCCGAGCCCGCCGCGACCACCATGTCGGGCCTCGAGGCCGTGAACGACACGACGATCTCCGTCGAGCTGAAGGAACCGTTCGCAATCTTCCCGGTCACCCTCGGGTACACCGCGTTCTACCCTCTGCCCGAGGTGTTCTTCGACGACCCCGAGGCGTTCGGTCGCCGTCCGATCGGCAACGGCCCGTTCAAGGCCGACGAGGACTTCGTCGACGGTCAGGGCTTCACCGTGACCAAGTACGAGGACTACGCCGGTGACAACCCGGCGCAGGCCGAGGGCGTACAGTTCAAGGTCTACACCGAACTGACCACCGCCTTCACCGACGTCCAGGCCGGCGGCCTCGACGTGCTGCTGAATCTGCCGCCGGACGCCTGGGCCACCGCCCGCGACCAGTTCGGTGATCGTTACGTCGAGCGCGCCCGCCCCGACATCACCGCGCTCTCGTTCCCGACCTACGACGAGCGTTTCGCCGATCCCCGTGTCCGCGAAGCATTCTCGATGGCGATCGATCGTCAGGCCATCACTACGGCCATCTTCACCGACACCCGCACGCCGGCGGCCTCCTTCGGGTCGCCCGTCGTCGAGGGCTACCGCGAGGACGCCTGCGGCGCCAAGTGCGAGCTGAACGTCGAGCAGGCCAACAAGCTTCTCGACGAGGCCGGCTTCGATCGCAGTCGGCCGGTCGATCTGTGGTTCAACGCCGGAGCCGGGCACGACCAGTGGATGACCGCGATCGGCAACCAGTTCCGCAGCAACCTCGGTGTCGAGTACGTGCTTCGCGGCGACCTGCAGTTCGCGCAGTACCTGCCGCTGCAGGACGACAAGGGCATGACCGGTCCGTTCCGGATGGGCTGGATCATGGACTACCCGTCGCTGTACAACTTCCTGGCGCCCGTCTACAGCACGGCCGCGATGCCGCCGGCCGGGTCGAACATGACCTTCTACAGCAACCCCGAGTTCGACGCGGCCCTGTCGGCCGGTAACAACGCCGACACCCTCGACGACGCCACGGTGGAGTACCAGCGTGCCGAGGACATCCTGTTCCGCGACATGCCCGCCACGCCGCTCTTCTACGGACTGAACCAGGCCGTGACGAGCGACCGGGTCGACAACGTGAAGATCGACGCGTTCGGAGACATCG
>NZ_JBMVFW010000011.1:0-97291 GCF_049538275.1 Rhodococcus sp. AB351 | reverse complement strand
TTTCTCGATCATTCGCTCGGCGCGTGATCGCAGCGTCGCCGTCGACGGTGCGGTGCGGAGCAGGTGGTGATTCGAGTATCGAAGCGGGGACGGAACGGCTCCATATCCATTTCGTACAACCTGCTCCGAGGAAATACGCCGATTCGTCCACCGCCATAGGATGACGGTCATGAGCGTGGGCATCGCCTGGTTACTACGACAACCAGGACTCGGGCTGGCACTGCGGGCCGGACGGGCCGGGCAGGAGCGACTGATCGATTTCGTCCAGCCCACCGAACTCGTCGACCCGCGACCATGGTTGTCCGGAGGCGAACTGGTCCTGACCACCGGCCTCGGCCTGCGCGACGAGGAGGGTGGCGACTACGTCCGGCGACTCGCAGAGGCCGGGATTGCCGCACTCGGCTTCGGCACCGGCCTGTCGCACGAACAAATCCCTCCGTCGGTACTCGAGGCCGCCGACGCGGCGGGATTGGCGCTGCTCGAAGTGCCCTACACGACCCCGTTCGCGGCGGTCAGCCGTGCGGTGACGACGCGGCTCGCCGAGCAGGAGTACGAGTTGGTGCGCCGAGCAGCCGACACCCAGGTCCGCATCACACGGGCCGCACTGCGCGGGGGCGTGACCGCCATCGTGCGCGAACTGGCCGTCTCGACCTCCGCCTCGGTCGTGTACGTGGCCGAGCGCGACGATGCCGTGATCGCTCATCCGATGCCGGACCCGGACCTCACCGAGCCGATCGCCGAGGCGCGGCGGGACGGCACCGGGTCGGTCACCTTGATTCGCCCGGGGAGGACGGTGACGGTTCAGCCGGTCGTCCACGGCGGCATCGTGAACGGATACCTGGCGGTCCAAGCGGACCGACCCCTCCAGAACGTCGAACTCGTACTGATCGGTCACGCTGTCTCCCTGGTGACCCTCGAACTCGACAAGCCCCGGCGTCTGCGGAACGAACGAAACGACCTCGGGTCCAAGGTCTTCGACCTACTCGCCGCGGGTCTCCTGGACGCGGGCGATGCACTGGAGTACCTGGCCGACGCTGTCGGTCGACGCAACCGCGTCCGCGTCCTGCGGCTGAGCACACCGCATTCGTCCGAGGTGCGTCGGCATCTCGACATCGTTCTCGACGCCCGCCGGCGACCGTTCTACAGCCGCGAGGAGGGGGACGAACTCACCGTGCTGTTGCGCGGCGACGACAGCATCTCCGACGTCACGGCGATGCTCGCCGACCTACCGGCGAAGCACGCCCGCCCCCTGCGCGCCGGCCTCAGCCCCGCCCATCGGATCGCCGAGGTCCGACAAGGACTCGAGCAGGCCGAGCATGCACTGCGCACCACCGACGCCACCTGTCGTATCGCGGAGTTCGATGCCACCCACGGCACCGCCCTCCTCGCCTCTCCCCAGGTACGGTCCGTGCTCGAATCCGTCGCCGCGTCGACCGTAACGGTCCTCGCCGAATACGACCGCGAGCGCGGCGGGCGCCTGGTTCCTTCACTACGCGCGTTTCTCGAAGCCAACGGACATTGGGAATCGGCAGCGGCCGCGCTGGACGTCCACCGGCACACGCTGCGCGGGCGCATCGCGAAGATCGAGCAGTTGCTCGATGTCGACCTCGGGGACGCGCGGGTACGGGCGGAATTGCTGCTCGCGGTGCTCATCGCCGACGCACCGACCAGCTAAGGGCCCGAAGAAGCACGATTGCGGATGAGGATGCGCAGGCGGTGTGCGTTGCGTTCGGCGTCGCCGCTTTGTACGCTCCGTGCATACAGGATTGTCGACAATCCTACAAACTGGGAGGCGGCCGATAGTGTTCCTTGATCCGACGCGCCCACATTCTCTGCGGTCCCCGTTCCTGACGCGGCGCACGCGATGAACGACGACCAGCTCACCATAGGACAGGACGGCGGAGCTTCCTCGACCGACGAGAACGTCCGAGTTCGACTCCTCACCGACAGACTCTACGCACTGGGCGTCCCGATCGACACCTCGACGCGTCGACTGGCCGAGTACTCCTACGACGCCTCCAACTACCGGGTGCGGCCGTCGGCCGTGGTCTTTCCTCGGTCGGTGGACGACGTCGTGGCGGTGGTGACCGCCTGCGGCGACACCGGGATTCCGTTGGTCAGCCGAGGGGGCGGGACGTCGATGGCGGGCAATGCCGTCGGCTCCGGTGTGATCCTCGACTTCTCCCGGCACATGAACCGCATCCTCGACATCGACGAGACGTCCGGTGTCGCCGACGTCGAACCGGGCGTCGTGCTCGCGACCCTTTCGCGGGCAGTCGAGGACGCGTCCTCGGGTCGGATGACCTTCGCCCCCGATCCCTCGTCGAAGAACCGGGCCACGGTCGGTGGCGCGCTGGGCAACGACGCCTGCGGCAATCACTCGGTGCGCTACGGCCGCATGTCCGATCACGTCCACGAGATCGACCTCGTCACCGCCGACGGGTTCCGGCTCACCGCGGCGCAGCGAGGCCTGCGTGCCACCGATCCCGACGACGCGGCCGCTGCGGCTCGCGCGCAGCAGCTCGACGCCGAGCTCACCGCGTTGGCGGGCGAGCACCTGTTCGAGTTCCGCACCGAGCTCGGGAGGATCCAACGGCAGGTCTCGGGGTATCACCTGGACAATCTGTTGCCGGAGAAGCGGTTCGATGTCGCCCGTGCGCTCGTCGGATCCGAGGGAACGTGCGCGGTGATCGTCGGGGCCCGCGTCGAGTTGGTTCCCCGCCCGTCCAGCGCGTTGCTGGTCTGCCTCGGCTACGACGACGTCGTCGACGCGGCCCGCGACATCGGAACCATCCTGGAATTTTCTCCTGCGGCGGTCGAGGGTGTCGACGCGGCGATCGTCGAGACCATGCGGTTCCGTCGGGGCGAGAATTCCGTCCTCGGTCTCCCCGCCGGAAACGCGTGGCTCTACGTCGACCTGGACGGTGACGACCCGGACTCCGTGGCCGCGGCCGCCGACGCACTGCTCGACAAACTTCGCCGCAACGGCCGTCTCGTCGACGGCCGCATCGCGGCCGACACCACCGAGCGCGCTTCCCTGTGGCGGGTGCGTGAGGACGGCGCCGGACTCTCGTCCCGCCTGGCATCCGGCGGCGAATCCTGGCCGGGCTGGGAGGATTCCGCCGTCGCGCCGGAGAACCTCGCCGATTACCTGCAGGACTTCCGCGCACTGCTCGACCGGCACGGTCTGCAGGGGGTGATGTACGGGCACTTCGGCGCCGGCTGCATGCACATCCGCATCACCTACGACCTGCGCACCGAGGAGGGCCGGAAGGTCTTCCGCGAGTTCACGCACGAGGCCGCGCGGCTGGTGGTCCGTCACGGCGGATCGCTCTCCGGAGAACACGGCGACGGCCGTGCCCGCTCGGAACTGCTGCCGGTGATGTACTCCGCGCGGATGATGAGCGCATTCCGCGCCTTCCGCACGATCTGGGACCCGCAAGGCATCCTGAACCCGGGATCGCTGACCGACCCGGCACGGATCGATGACGATCTGGCGTTGGCGGGCGTTCCCGAACGCACCTGGCGTACCCACTACGACCTGCACCCGATCGAGGCGGTCCGTCCCGACGGCGCGCGGCCGCAACACACCCCCGACCCGTGGGTGCACGCCGTCCAGGGCTGCATCGGCGTCGGACGGTGCCGGGCCGACGCCGGTGGCGTGATGTGCCCGAGCTACCGCGCGACCCGCGACGAGAAGGACTCCACTCGCGGCCGGGCCCGGGTCCTGCAGGAGATGGTGCGCGGCGCCCGCACGATCGAACAAGGGTGGAAGTCCGAACAGGTGCGTGAGGCACTCGATCTGTGCCTGTCGTGCAAGGCCTGCTCGACCGACTGCCCGGCCGGCGTCGACATGGCCACCTACAAGTCCGAGTTCTTCTCGCACTACTACGACGGCACACGACGACCGGTATCGCACTATTCGCTGGGGTGGCTGCCACGCTGGCTCCGCATCACGGGGTTGGCAGCACCGCTGGTCAACGCGGTCCTGCGCACTTCTCTCGCGAAGCGCGCCGCCGCTCTCGGCGGCATCTCCCCCGACCGGGTACTTCCGCCCTTCGTCTCCCGGCGGGCCTGGAAGAAGGCCGTGAGCGACGCGCTGAGCGGCCGGTCCGGTTCGACGCCGGTGGTGCTGTTCGTCGACACCTTCACTCGCGGGTTGCGGCCTGAGGTCGCCGGTGCCGCCGCCCGCGTGCTCGCCTCGGCGGATCAGCAGGTGAGCTGCTCCGCGGACGCGTGCTGCGGACTGACGTGGATCTCCACCGGCCAGCTCGACACCGCGAAGAAGAAACTCTCCCACGCCGCCCGCACACTGGACGACGGCACCGACCGGCCGATCGTCGTCGTCGAGCCGAGTTGCGCCGCCGCCCTGCGCAAGGACCTGCCCGAGCTGGTGCCCACCGAGGCTGCGCGTCGCGTCGCCGCACGGGTCCACAGCTTCGCGTCCTACCTGGACACCATGGTGCGCAACGGCTGGACACCCGCTCCTGCACAGCCGCTACCGAACGAGATGGTGCTGCAGACCCATTGCCACGAGTACTCCGTGTTCGGCGCCGGAAGCCATCGCCGGATCCTGACCGCAGCGGGAGTCGACGACGTCCGCGACGCGGTCGGATGCTGCGGCGTAGCAGGAAACTTCGGATTCGAGAAACAACACCACGACATCAGCATGAAGGTCGCGGAGACCTCCCTCGCCCCGGCACTGCGCGCGGCCGACGACGACTCCGCGGTGGTCACCGACGGATTCTCGTGCGCGATGCAGGTCGCACAGATCGACGTGTCCTGCCCGGGGCAACATCTCGCAGAACTGCTCGATCCCGGGCCACGAATGTCGATGAACAACACCATCTCCGAGGAGGAAAGCGCATGACCGATGCAACGATTGTCGGGACACGGGTGGGCGTCTCCGACGCAGTGTCCCGCGTCAGCACAGGATTGTTCATCGACGGTGAGTGGGTCGAATCGAGCTCCGGTGAACGATTCGAGGTCGTCGCCCCGGCGACCGAGGAGGTCGTCGCGACCGTCGCGAACGGCAACGCCGACGACGCCCGGCGTGCCATCGAAACCTGCGCCCGCGTGCAGAAACACTGGGCGAAGACCGCTCCGCGCGAACGCAGCGTGATCCTTCGCCGGGCCTACGAGCTCATCCTGGAGCGGCAGGACGAGTTCGCGACCATCATGACCACCGAGATGGGCAAACCCTTCGCCGAGGCGAAGGGCGAGGTGGCCTACGCGGCGGAGTTCTTCCGGTGGTTCTCCGAGGAAGCCGTCCGCATCCGCGGTGATGTGACCAGCACCGGCGACGGCGCGACCCGCATCCTGGTGTCCAAGGAGCCGGTGGGACCCTGCGTCCTCGTCACGCCGTGGAACTTCCCGCTCGCCATGGGCACCCGCAAGATCGGACCCGCCATCGCAGCCGGGTGCACCATCGTCTTCAAACCCTCGGAGCTCACTTCGCTGACCTCGCTGGCCCTGGTCGACGTGCTCGTCGAGGCCGGTGTGCCGAAGGGTGTGCTGAACGTCGTGCCCACCACCGCGCCCGGGGAGGTCGTCTCGGCCTGGATGTCCAGCGGTATCGCACGCAAGGTCAGTTTCACCGGGTCGACCGCGGTGGGCATCCGATTGCTCGAACAGGCATCCCAGCACGTGATGCGGAGTTCGATGGAACTGGGAGGAAATGCCCCGTTCATCGTGTTCGAGGACGCGGATCTCGACCGGGCAGTCGACGGCGCGCTCGCCGCGAAGATGCGCAACATGGGTGAGGCGTGCACCGCCGCGAACCGCATCTTCGCGCAGCGCGCGGTCGCCGATCGGTTCGCCGAGAAGCTCGCTGCGCGTATGGATGCCCTCGCCGTCGGGGACGGCCTGGTCGAGGGCACCCAGGTCGGTCCGCTGGTCGAGGAGAAGGCCCTGGCGAAGGTGGAGCGTCTCGTCGCCGATGCCGTCGAACGTGGAGCGCGCGTCGTGTGTGGCGGCAAACGGCCGGAGGGACCCGGCTACTTCTACCCACCCACCGTCCTCGCCGACGTGTCGAAGGACGCCGCGTTGATGAGCGAGGAGATCTTCGGGCCGGTCGCGCCCATCGTCGTCTTCGACACCGAGGACGAGGTCGTCGAGATCGCCAACAACACGCCCTGGGGACTGGCCGGATACATCTTCACCCAGGACGTCGACCGCAGTTTCCGTGTCAGCGAAGCGCTCGAGGTCGGCATGGTCGGGCTGAACACCGGTATCGTGTCCAACCCTGCGGCACCGTTCGGCGGCATCAAGGCGTCGGGTCTCGGACGCGAGGGAAGCACCATCGGCATCGACGAGTTCCTCGAGGTCAAGTACGTCGCGGTCCCCCGTAGGTGACGCATCGAACGCGCTGTGCCGCCGATTCTTGCGCGCCGAACCGTGTCTTGCCGCCGCTGCAAACGCGCGAAGCCCGGTTCGGCGCGTAAGGTCGGTACGGTCCAACCGTGTAGACCAGGAATCACTCGCTCACACAACGGTTCCTGTTCGGCCGGCCGCAGTGCCGCACCACTTCGCGAGCGCGTCGTCGAGACCGTCCGTCGAGCCCTCCCCCACCCAGGCCACGCGCCCGTCCGGGCGCACGAGCACGGCCGACGGCGCGTCCACCTCACCGAGCAACGGCAACTCCCAGACGCCGTCGTAGCGCACCCGCACGAGGTCGACGCAGTCGGGAATATTCCTGGAATCGAGTGGCGGGCCGTCGAATTGCAACAGAAGCGGACGAGCCCGGTGCATGAGTCCGAACACGCGCACCGACTTCTCCTCGGCAATGACGTCGAGATCCGGCATACGTCGTCCCAGCAGCGGGTGCCCCTCACCGAGGTCATAGGCGACGTCGAGACCGGAGATCAACGCCGCGATCGGCGCTCCGGCGTCGTCGACGCGGAGGACCTCGTCGATCAGATCGCGCAGGGCCTCCTGGCGCGGATCGGCCTTCTGGAAAAGAGATTGGGCCATCGTGAATTTCAGCGCCCGCGCGCCGGCCGGGTGCCGTTCGGCGTGGTAGGTGTCGAGCAGGCCCTCCCCCGAGTCCCCTCGCACGACCTGCCCGAGTTTCCAGCCGAGATTGACGGCATCCTGGATGCCCAGGCCGATACCCAGTCCGCCGGTGGGTGAATGCACGTGTGCGGCGTCGCCCGCGAGCAGGATCCGGCCCGCACGATAGGTCGTCGCCTGTCTGGTCGCGTCGGTGAACCGTGAGAGCCAGGTGGGATCGTGCACACCGAAATCGGTGCCGAACACGTGGACCAGTTCTCGTCGCAGGTCGTCGAGCGTCGGCGGCGTGGAAGGTCCCAGTTCGGCTTCGGTCACCACGACCCGCACTCGGCCCTCCCCCATCGGGTACAGACCGTGGACGCCGCGTTCGTCGATCTTGGCGTCGGTGGGGAGTTCCTCGGTGACCCGCACTTCGGCGATCAGGCTGCTGCGTGTCGCATCCGGCCCTTCGAATCCGATCCCGGCCTCGCGGCGCACGACACTGCGACCGCCGTCGGCGCCCACCACGTATCGAGCCTGCACCGACTCCCCCGATGCGAGCCGAAGTCGGACGCTGTCCTCGTCCGCATGGGCACCGACGACCTCGATGTTCCGCCGGATCGGCACGCCGAGTTCCTCGATCCACTGCAGCAGCAGCCGTTCGATGTGGTTCTGGAACAACGCGAGCGTGTACGGATGGCGGGTGGGAAGACGGCCCACGTCGAGCCTGGTGCCCCCGAAGGTCGCGGTGTTCACCGTCCGCCCCTCGGCGAGGAATCGCTCGGCGATTCCTCGTTGATCGAGCAGCTCGATGGTGCGGGCGTGGATACCACCACCCCGCGACCCTGCGAGTTCCTGCGATTCGCGACGTTCGAGTACGACGACGTCCGCGCCGGCCAGGCGCAACTCCCCCGCCAGCATCATTCCCGTCGGCCCGCAGCCGACCACTACGACCTCGTGCATGTCCGCCCCTCTCCACGACACCGGACGGGCAGTATGAACCCCGGGTAGGGGCTTGCGACAAGCCCCCACCTGCGCGATAACGTGGAAACGGGACGGGACGACGAGCGCCCCGGGTCAGCCCTCGATGATGCGCTTGATCGCGTCCAGGGTCGCCGGAATTCCACTGCGGGCAGCCTGCTCCCGCGCGGCGATCTGAGCAGGTGCCTCCGCCCCGAACTTCTCGTGGAAGAACTTCTGCCCTGCTTCGGTGAACTCCCAGGTCTCCGTCAGTTCCGTGCCGGCGTCCGCGGGCTTGATGACGTAGCTCCAGCGCACGAGGCCGGGACCGACCGACCACGCGAATTCACGGCCCGGAGAGGCGACGACGACCTCCGAGCGGGTCTCCCAGGTGCGTTCGGGGGTGACGTTCCGGCCGGTGAAGAAGGAACCGACCTCGGGGCCCTGCCCTTCGTCCCACCAGCATTCCGCGCAGACGGGTGACCATTCACCGGTGCGGGTGACATCGGAGACGAGGGCGTACACCTCGTCGGGGGTGGCGGAAACGACGACGGAGGACTCGAAGGTCAGAGGTGTGGTCTGCATGGCCACCATCCTGCCCGACGAGACCTCCGGAACCGGCAGCGACACCCTGACGAGTACGGATCAGGACACGAGATTGCTTGCCGCCCACGCCATGTGCGAACGCACCGTGGACGCAGCCTGGTCGGAGTCACCGGTTTCGATGGCGTCGACGATGGCACTGTGACGCCCGACGTCCATGTTTCCGACCGCCTTCTCCAGACCGGCGAACATGATGGACATGCGGATCGATCCCTCGAGCGACTGCCACGAGTGCATGAGCGTTTCGTTGCCGGTCAGACGGCAGAGCAGTCGGTGGAAGTTCAGGTCGGACTCGATGCGTGCCTCGAGGTCGTTCTCGGCATGCGCCATGGCCTCGAGAGCTTCGCGCAGGGCCGGGATCACCGAGGCCCGGTCGTCCCGCTCCGCGAGGTCGCGGACGGCCAACGCTTCCAGGGCCGCGCGCACGGCGAAGATGTCGCGGATCTCCTTGGCGTCGAGGTGCCGAACGTAGAGGCGACCGCGGGCACCGGCAGAGATCAGACCTTCCTGCTGCAATTGGCGCATCGCCTCGCGCAAGGTCCCCCGGCTGATCTGGAGCATCTCGGACAGCTCGGTCTCGACGAGGGGGCTGCTCGGGGCGAGCGCGCCGCTCGTGATCGCGGTGCGCAGGGCGGTGACGGCCTGCTGACGCAGGCTGGTCCTCTCGAGCCCCAGCAGCGCAGCGGGTTGAGCAGCCATGAGTTGCCTCCAGGTGTCAGCGGCCGACTGTCGACAACAGTCTGTCGACAATGATACGGGTCCCGCACCGAGCTGGGTGCGGGACCCGTACAGCGTGTCGGTCAGCCGAGCTCGTCGAGCACCCGCGCGACCACCCGGTCGGTGCTCAAGCCGTACCGGTCGTGCAGGGTGGGTAGCGCGCCGGCATCGAGGAACCGGTCGGGCAGGCCGATGGGGACGACCCTCTTCCCCAGTCCCGCCCCGACGACTGCGGCAGCGACGGTCTCGAAGAGCCCACCTACGACGGTGTGGTTCTCGAGGGTGACCGCCAGTCGGTCGGTGTCGATCTCCGCCAGGACCGTGGCTGCGTCGAACGGTTTGATCGTGGGCGTGTGCACCACCCCGACGTCCACGTGGTGGGTTGCCAGCACGTCCGCCGCCTGCAACGCGCGCATGGTCATCAGTCCGCTGGTGACGAAGACGACGTCGTTCCCGCCGCGCAGCACCTTCGCCTTGCCGAGTTCGAAGCAGTAGTCGTACTCGTCGAGGACCGTGGCGACCTTACCGCGCAGCAAGCGGAGATAGGTGGGGCCGTCACTCGCGGCGAGCTGCGGCACGGCCTGTTCGATGTCGATCGAGTCGCACGGATCGACGATCGTCAGGTTGGGCATGCCGCGGAAGATGGCGATGTCCTCGGTGGCCTGGTGACTGGGGCCGTATCCGGTGGTCAGGCCGGGAAGCCCGCCGACGATGTTGACGTTGAGGTTCGGCTCGGCGATGTCCAGGCACAGGAAGTCGTACGCGCGGCGCGCGGCGAACACCGAGTAGGTCGACGCGAACGGGATCAGGCCGGTCTCGGCCATGCCCGCCGCGGCACCGAGGAGCAGCTGTTCGGCCATGCCCATCTGGAAGAACCGGTCCGGGAACGCCTCGGCGAAGACGTGCATGTCGGTGTACTTCGCGAGATCCGCGGACAGGCCGACGATCCGGTCGTCCTCCTGGGCAGCCGCGACCAGCGCGTGGCCGAACGGTGCGGCGGTGGTCCGCTGACTCGGATCGACGAAGGAGGCGATCATCGCCGAGGTCTTGAGCTTGGGAGCGGTGGTGGTCATCGGACGTCCTCGCGGTTGTGGCCGGCGGTCAGCTGGTCGCGGCAGATCTGCCATTCGTCTTCGTCGATGCGCATGAAGTGCGCCTTCTCGCGGGTTTCGAGCAACGGAACGCCCTTGCCGACACGGGTGTCGCACAGGACGATCGCCGGGGATCCGGCCGGGGCGGCCTCGGCGATCGCCGCATCGAAGGCGTCGAGCAGCGCACCGGTGTCGTTGCCGTCGACCCGGTAGGTGCGCCACCCGCAGGCCGTCCACTTGTCGTGGACCGGTTCCGTGCTCAGCACTCCGCTGGTGGCACCGTCGGCCTGCAGTGCGTTGATGTCGACCATCGCGATGAGGTTGCCGAGTCGGTGGTGGTGCGCGCTCATGGCCGCTTCCCAGGTCGACCCTTCGTCGAGTTCGCCGTCGGACAGGAAGTTGAAGATCCGTGCAGGCGAACCCTGATGACGCAGACCCAGCGCCATGCCGACGGCGATCGGAAGGCCGTGGCCGAGCGAGCCGCCGGAGATCTCCATACCGGGCGTATAGGTCGACATGCCCGACATCGGCAGGCGCGAGTCGTCCGAGCCGTAGGTGAGCAACTCGTCGCGGGAGATGATCCCTGCCTCCGCGAGCGCCGCGTACAGGCCGATGGCGTAGTGGCCGGTCGACAGTAGGAACCGGTCGCGGCCGTCCCAGTGCGGGTCGTCGGCGCGGAAGCGCAGATGGTCTCCGTAGACGGTGGCGAGGATGTCCGCGGCGCCGAGCGCCTGGCCGACGTAGCCCTGACCTTGTTCCTGGCCCATGTCGATCACGTTGTGCCGGAGGCGGTAGGCGAATTCGTCGATGGCGGCGAGTCGCTCGTTCCGAGGCAGGGCGACGTCGGGACGGGGATGCGCTGTGGTGGTCACAGAAGTTCCTTTTCCTTGGTGCTCGATGCCGCGGCGGTCCCACCGGACAGGGGGCCGTCGGGGCTATCGGAAGGGTGTGAGTTCGACCGGCCGGCCTGATCGGCGAGGCGACGCTCGGCCGGTCCCCAGGTCTCACGGGTGACGAGGGCGCAGACGAGACCGACGAGGCCGTAGAAGCTGAAGAGCAGGGCCGGGCCGATCCAGCCGAAGGCGAAGTAGAGCAGCGCGGTGATGAACGGGGTGAACCCGGAGACCATCGCCGAGATCTGGTAGGCCAGCGATGCGCCCGAGGCGCGGCGCGCTGCTTGGAACAGTTCGGGGAACCAGGCACCCTGCGCTCCGGCAAGGGCGTTCTGGCAGACGGCGTAGGCGATCACGACGGTGGCGAGGATCAGCACGAACGTGCCGGTGTTGACCAGGAGGAACATCGGGACCCCGAAGAGGGCGGCGAACGCGCAGACTCCGAGATACACCGGGCGACGGCCGATACGGTCGGTCAGACTCGCCCAGCCGATCGTGGCGAAGATGCCGATCGCCGAGGCCACACACAGGGCCAGCAGGGTTTCCGATTTCCCGGCGAGGTCGTTCTCGTGCAGGTAGGAGATCATGTAGGTGATCGAGACGGCGTAGCCGGCGGTTTCGGCCACGCGCAGGCCGATGCCGCGGAGGATGTCGCGCCAGTCCTTCTTGACGGAGTCCAGGATCGGGGAGGCAGCGATCTCGCCGCTGTCCTTGACGTCCTCGAAGACCGGGGACTCGGGCACCTTGGACCGGATGATCAGCCCGACGACGACGAGGACGATGCTCGCGAGGAACGGCACCCGCCACGCCCAGTCGCCACCGAGGTGGACGCTGAACAGGAATACGAGGTTGGCCAACAGCAGCCCGACGGGGAATCCCGCTTGGACGATGCCGGTGTAGCGGCCCTTCGATTTCCACGGCGCGTGTTCGTAACTCATCAGGATCGCTCCGCCCCATTCGGCGCCGAAGGCGAGTCCCTGGATGATGCGGACGGTCACCAGCAGCGCCGGTGCGACGAGACCGACCTGGCCGTAGGTCGGAAGCAGGCCGATGGCGAAGGTGGCCAGGCCCATGACGATCAGTGAGGCGACGAGGACCGGCTTGCGCCCCACCTTGTCTCCGAGGTGACCACCGAGGATCCCCCCGAGAGGTCGTGCAGCGAATCCGACGCCGAGGGTGGCGAAGGCGGCGAGGGTGCCGATGACGGGATCACCGCTGGGGAAGAAGGCTGTCCCGAAATACAACGCTGCAGCGGTGCCGAAGCCGATGAAGTCGTAGGTCTCGATGACGGCGCCGACAGAGGAACCGATCGCGACGCGTTTGGCGTCCTTGGTGCCCTCGACGGGACCTCGCATCTCGAGCGCTTCTGTGCTCATGAATTTCTCCTTGCGGACCGAGGATACGGCCGCTGGTGCGACGGGGAAAGAAGATGTCGACTGTCAACAGTGAACTCAGTGTGAGCGCGGACACCCCACCCTGTCAACTGTCAGTAGGCAACGGTTGACTGTTGACAGTCGGCACGGTTAGCGTGGTCCCCATCACCTTCCAGGAGGTTCTCGTGTTCCACGATCGGCTCGGCTGCTCGACGATCAGCTTCCGCCACCTAGACCTGCCCACAGCGCTACGAACCATCGCCGGCCTGGGCTTCACCGAGATCGATCTCGGCGCCCTACCCGGAGTCTGCGATCACGTTCCGTTCGTGCTCGACGCGGACGCCGTCGACCGTGTCGTCGATGAGGTGGCAATCTCGGGCCTGCGCGTCCGTAGCGTCAACGGCGACATCGGCGACCTCGACGCGCCGTTGACCTCCGAAGAACAGAAACGGCGGGATCACCATCTCGACCGGTTGCTGACCCTCACCTCCCGCATCGGGGCGCGCGCCCTGGTGCTGCCGTGCGGGCACCTCGACGACCGGCCGATACGGTCCCTCGACGAAGACCTCGACACCGTCGCGGCACAACTCGAGCGGGCACACGTCCGGGCCCGGGACTTCGGGGTGGGCCTGTGGACCGAATCCCTCCACGTCCACCGACTGTGCTGCGACATCGCTCACGCCGCCCGGCTGACAGCACGACTGTCCCCCGGAATCGGCGTGGTGATGGACTTCAGCCACATCGTCGCGTCGGGCGGAGATCCGGTCGATTTCGTCGACCTGTTCGCCTCGCGCATCACGCACGTCCATCTCCGGGACGCAGTGCCCGGAAACATCAACCTCAGCATCGGCAACGGGCACGCCGACTTCGCCGGCGGCCTCGCCGCCCTCGACGCCCGCGGGTACACCGGGCACTTCGCCCTCGAACTCGAAACCCGCGACATCACCGACCCCGAGCGACCCGAAAGCGCCTCTCGGGCAGCTCGATTCGTCACCACTCTCATCCCCTGAACCAACCTCAAGGAGAAACCCATGTCCTCGATCCGACGCACCGCAGTCGTCACCGGAGCCACCTCCGAGCGCGGCATCGGCCTCGCCACCGCCCGCCGCTACGCGGAGGACGGCTGGGCCGTCGTCGTCCTCGATCTGGACGGTGAGAAATCCGCCAAGGTCGCCGCCGAGATCGGCAGCGAGTACTCCGTCCCGTCCTTCGGACACGAGATCGACGTGGCCGACGAGGCGTCGGTGCAGGCAGCGCACGATGCCGTCGCCGCGGAAGTCGCCGCGGGCAATCTCCCGCCCGTCGGAGCTGTCGCGAACATCGCCGGCATCACCTCGCCGGTGCCGTTCCTCGAGACGAGCCTCGAACTGTGGAACAAGGTGATGGCCGTCAACGCCACCGGCACCTACCTCGTCACCCGGGCATTCCTGCCGGGCATGATCGAGAACGGATGGGGACGCATCGTGAACATGTCGTCGGTCTCCGCCCAGCGTGGCGGCGGTGTCTTCGGCAAGGTCCCCTACTCGTCGGCGAAAGCCGCCGTCCTCGGGTTCACCAAGTCGCTCGCCCGGGAGCTCGGCGACAGCGGCGTCACCGTCAACGCCGTCACCCCCGGCGCGGTCGACACCAGCATCCGCGTCGGCAGCACTCCTGAGCAGGAGGCCGCCATCTGCCGCGACGTTCCGCTCGGACGCACCGCCACCACCCGTGAGGTGGCCTCGGTCATCACGTTCCTGTCGTCGGAGGACGCGGCCTACCTGACCGGCACGACCGTCGACATCAACGGCGGCAGCCACATGCACTGACCACCCCGTCCGGTGTCCGCTCATGCACCGTCGTGGTCGGACACCGGACGGCACCGTTTTCACTTCGGTCGCCGGACGAGAACCATGACAACAACGCCTTTCTTCGCCCCGTTCGGCAGCAGCCCGGACGCGGAACTGCAGCCATGGCAGTCGCGCGCCGACTGCCGTCTCATCGATCCCTCGATCTTCTTCCCGCCGGACGACGAATCGCGCGGGATGCGGCAGCGCCGTGAACGCACGGCGAAACAGATCTGCACGTCGTGTCCCGTCCGCATCCCCTGCCGCGACTACGCTCTGGAAACCCGCGAACGTCACGGGATCTGGGGCGGCACCTCCGAATCGGATCGCCGCAGGGGAAGACCGACCGGAGACCATGATCGGACGATTCACGCCCTCGGGATGAATCTGTAGGGTGAATTCCCGCCGAGTGCCGTTCCCCTGGCGAAATGCAGTGTCGGCCGCTGCATTCATATCGCGGAAAGACTGTCGCCGTGTCGATCTCGGCTTATACTCGCTCAATGTTGATCATCGGAATCATTCTGTTCGGGCTGCTCGTCGGCGCGGCGGCACAGCTCGTCGTGGGCAGGTCCGGGACCGGGATCGACTGGACTCTCGCGTTCGTCGCGGGCGTCGGGGGTTCGTTCATCGGAGGTCTGCTCATCAGCCTTCTTGCAGGTGACGGACTCGAATTACGCCCCAGCGGGATCATCGGTTCCCTCGCCGGCGCGATCATCGTGACCGCCGCGTGGTCGGCCTGGAAGTCTCGGTCGCGTCAGGCGTAGACGACCTCTTCTACTTCGACGACGCCGACCTGAGCTACGCGGCATCGACCATTTCGCATCCACCACGTGCTGTTTCGGCATCACCCGCGATCCCGCATCAGGACTACGGGTCTACGCTCCGCACGGTTTCGACGACCTGTTCGGGATGGTGCTCCGCCCGAATCCGGTGCTGGCGCCTCGCGAGGTGTATGAAGCGAAAGCCCGACGATGGCAGGCGGAATGGCCTCGATTGGTCGTCGAACCGTGGCCCGAGCGCTGACACGCTCATTCGTCGGGCTCCTCGTCGAATCTGCGTCGTGCTTCCTCGATGCGAGGAAGATTCGTCGACGCCCACAGCAGCAGGGCGTCGATCGGTTCGCGCACCGTCTTCCCCAGTGGCGTGATGCGGTATTCGACCGCGACGGGACGGGTGTTCACCACCCGGCGTTCGACGATTCCGTTGCGTTCGAGTCTGCGCAGCGTGGTCGTCAGGGATTTCTGCGTGACCTCGGGAACGGCGCGCCGCAGCTCGTTGAAGCGGCGCGGAGCCTCGCACAATTCGGTGAGCACGCTCAGGGACCACTTGTCGAGGATCTGTCCCAACAGTTCCCGGTGGGCGGCGACGGCAAGCAGATCGTGGTCAGCGGTATCCGACATGAAACCTGGTTTCGTTGAAGTGACTTCCGGCTACCAAGTATAAATCGGCTACCACTCGGTTCCGACCTCAGGAGAAGCCCGTGTCCGTCACCTTGTTCAGCCCCGAAGGCATGCTGCCGAACGCGCCCTACCACCACGTCGCCGTCTCCACCGGTACGCGACAGGTACATCTCGCCGGACAGGTCGCACATATGCCGGACGGCTCACCGATCCCTACCGATCTGGCCGGTCAGGTGGTCCAGGCGCTGCGCAACGTGGCACGAGGCCTGGACGGAGTGGGCGCAACCTTCCGCGATGTCGTGCGCCTGACGTTCTACGTCACCGACTGGCATCCCGAGAAGATCGGACAGTTCATGGCCGGTGTGCAGGCCGTCGCGCAGGAGATCGATCTGCCCGATCCGATGCCGCCGGCATCGCTGATCGGTGTCGCGGCACTCTATGAACCTGCCGTGCTCGTGGAGATCGAAGCCACCGCGGTTCTCGAGGGGTGTGCGTCGTAGATCAGGCCGCGCAGACCCCGAAGACGGGGAATCCGTCGTCGCACGCAGTGGACCGGAACGCGACCCGCACCCGCGCCTCGGCGCATTCGGGGAACGATCCTTCGATCCTCGAGTAGAGCCACGGCCCGTCGTCGAGTTCGACGATCGCGAGGGTGACCGCGTTGTCGTCCTGTGCGCCGACGTCGAGCGGTTCGACGACCTTCCAGGACACGATCGAGCCGGTGCCGGAGCAGTGGGCGGACTCGAGGTTCGCGCCGCCGCAGGAGGAGCAGCGCGCTGTCTCGGGAGCGTGAAGCGTCGTGCAGCTTCCGCAGCGCAGGATCGTCATGCAGTTCTGCGTCGCGTGGGGCGCCATCGCGGTCCTTCCGTCAACGGAGAATGTCCGAGCCACGAAGCGATCCGTCGTAGAGGGGCGGGACCCCCGACGGGCCGATGACGTGGCTCCGATCATCGGCCCCCTATTCGAAGGTAGGTCGACCCGGGACCTTTTCCATCGGTACGCGAGCACACAGATCATGGGGGTTCGCTGGTCGCAGCGCACAATGCCGGGTCGGTCGACCGGTCCGTTCGGGCCACCGAATGCCAATTGGACAAGCTCCCAAAGTAGGACCCTGACCTGCAGGTCCGTCCCGATCAGACGTGATCCAGCTCGCACCGGCACCCGGTGCCACCCTCGGACACTGTGCGCTCAGCCCGAACCACGACGGAAACAGTGTGCAGCCGCACCGGTGAACCGAGGGACGTTCGTCCTTAACGTGGAATACAGCGGCACCCGCTTCGCCGGGTCCACTCGCCGCTGTTCGACCGTCTCCCCCTCGCGGATCGACCGGTCGCAGACACCCCACCGGTTGTGAGGAGCTCTTCCCCGTGACGACCGCACGCGACGTGCGCGCACCCCTCGTTCCGCGCGATCTGCCGACACCTCGGCCGCCGCACTCCCCCGATCGCTCGACTCCGGTCCGCCGGCGCGACTTTGCCGGGTCGAGCCGTCAGTCCAGAGTACTGGCGCAGGCGATGCGGATGTCGGTGCGTCCGCTGCTCGGGCTGTGGAGCCGCTCGACGGCGCTGCCCTGGCCGACAGGTCTGCTGGACGCCGCCGGGGCGCTGCTTCCGGCGATCGACGGGACAGTGTGCGCTCCCGTCCGGTTGCCGAACTGCACCGGTTCCTGGGTGGAAGGCCCGCGGACGGGATTCGATCGCGTGATGCTCTACCTGCACGGCGGCGGCTTCCTGTGCGGCGGGATGCGCAGCCACCTCCGCCTCGTCTCGCGGATCTCCGATGCCGGCCGCACCCCCGTGCTGATGGTCGACTACCGGATGCTGCCCGAGCACTCGATCGACGATGCCGTCGACGACGGTGTCGAGGGCTATCTCTTCCTGCTCGCCGCCGGTTACCGACCCGAGCAGGTCGTGATCGCCGGTGATTCCGCCGGCGGCTATCTGGCCTTCATGGTGTCGTTGGCGTTGCGCGACCGGGGCATCCCGGTGCCGGGAGCGATCGTCGCCCTGTCCCCGCTCACCGAATTGGATCCGGCCCGCAAACTCGGCCACTCCAACGCCGCACACTGCGCGCTGCTGCCCGGCAACGCACTCGAGGCGCTGGCCGGTCTTGCAGGACGTCGCCAGGAGTCGGGGCGGCTCTGCCCTGCCGACGCGGATCTGTCGGGCATGCCGCCCACGCTCATCCAGGTCGGCTCGCACGAATTGTTCCTGGTGGACGCGGAGTCGATGGCCGACCGTCTCGCCGACGCCGGTATCGCGTGCGAACTGCAGGTCTGGGACCGGCAGGTGCACGTATTCCAGGCCGCCGCGGATCTGCTACCCGAAGGAATCCGCGCGATCGGCGAGATCGGACGGTTCGTCCGCAGCGCCGTGCCCGGCTCCCGATAACGGGCCGTCACCCGGGCGAAGGTGGACCTTCCGAATCGGGCGCGAGCACGGCGGCTCCGAGCCAGTGGCACAGCGCGAGCGCGTTCTCGAGGTCGAGTCGACACTCGCGGACACTGTGCCCGATCTGCTCCTCCGCCTTGCTGATCCGGTAGGCGACCGAATTCCGGTGCAGATGGAGCTTTTCCGCGGTGGCGACGAAACTGCCTCCACTGGACAGGAACTCCCGCAGTGTGTGCCGCAGTTGTGCGGCAGCGGGATCGTCGGCGGCGAGGCGGCCGAGCACATCCCCCACCCAGGCGCGCGCCCATTCGAGATTCGTGCACATCAACGCGACCGCGCCGACCTCGTCGATCGAGACGAGACGTGGGACCGGCAGAGCCGATGTCAGAGCCACCTCCCGCGCCTGCGCCGCCTGCCGATGGGTGCGGACGAAACCGTCGATCCCCTCCTGCGGCGCTCCGACGGCGACACCGACGGGTCGCTGCCAGGCCGCGACGACCCCGGACAGTCCGCTCGGGTCGATGCGATCGACGGTACCGAGCGGGATCCATGCCCAGGCGGTGTACTCGTCGAACTGTTCGAACAGCACCCGACCTCCCCGCCCGAGATGTTCGGCCAAGGCCGTCACCGCCTGCTCGAGGCCGTTCCATTCGGTGCCGGACCGGTCCCCGCCGACCACTTCGATGTCGTCCGTCCAGACGATCACCCCGAGGTGGTGCTGGCCGAGCCGGTAGCCGAGGGTGCGCTCGGCGTCCCCCACCTCGATCGGCCGTCCGGCCAGGATGTCCTGGATGCGGGCGGTCCGGGAGGCGTTGCGGTTGAGCAGCCAGGTGTCGCGCTCGGCCTCGTAGACCCCGAGCAACTTCTGCGACACCCCATCGATCCCGGCAGAGAGTTTCATCAGGATCTCCACGCCCGCCTGCATCACTGCCGCGGCGTCGTCGCTGAGTCCCGCCAGCACCTCGAGGCACCAGCGCATGATGCTGTCCTGCGCGAGCCGGTTGCTGCGGTCGACCACCGAGACCGGGAATCCCTGCCGGGCCAGCATGCGCACCAGTGAATAGGACGCCGCCGGGATCTCGATCTCGGCCAGATCGTCCCGCAGGAACCGGGTGATGGCTGCGACACCCTCCTCCGCGGCCTGGGCGAGGGAGCGGCGGGTGTGGCGGTCGGTGGACATCGCCTCGATCTCGGCCGAGATCCGCTCGGTCATGTACTGCGTGATCTCGGCCTGCCGCGTCGTCGACAGGTCGGCGACCGCCTCGATCAGTGCACGCGTGGCGGGTCCCGGATCGCCCACTCTGTGGGTGTCCTGTCCGATCTCGTGAGGATTCATCGTGTCCGATTCCGGAGGCTGCGGCGTCTGTCCGGGCGCACTGCCCTCGCCGAGCGCACCGCCTCGACCGTAACGGCTCGGGGCGGGCCGCCACCGCGGATCGGGGCGTTCATCGGGCAACGATCGTGCCGACACTCACGCCGGGTGTTGTCCGGACCCGTCGGTTGCGCCGCCTAACCTGTCACGGTGAGTGAATCAGGCCGAGCGCGGTTCGGCGCGATGGAGGACGCGTTGGTGCGGGACGACCGCCTGCGCCTCTTCTCGTTCGCAACGGCCGAGAAAAGGGTGCACTACCTGTGGGTTCTGCGCGCATTCGATCATGCGCGCGGCAACTACTCGGTGCTGCTGCACGCCGGCGACGTCGAGAACGTCCTCACTCGGCTGCCCGGCGCGAACGGCGACGACGTGCCCGATTCCTCCGAGATCCCGGCCCTGCTCGAGCAGCTGCACGCGTGGGGTGTGCTCGAACGCAGCTACGACGGATCCCGGGCGGCGACGCTCGCCGAGTACCGCAACCGGCACTACGTCTACCAGTTCGGGCAGGCCGGTTACCGGGTGTTCCGCGCCGTGGAGGACGTGCTGTCCTCCCGTGGGGAGGACGTCTCGCTGTCGCGTCTGGCCCTCCCCGATCTGCTCGCCGACCTGAACGATCTCGCCGATGCGAACGCGGCCGGCGACGGCGAACTGGTCTACCGGAAGTTGAGTCGCCTCGACGCGACGCTGTCGGACATGGCCGAGCGCGCTGCCCGTTTCTATCTCGTCCTCGGCGAGCTGGTGCGCACCACCGAGGTCACCCCGGAGACCTTCCTCGCCCACAAGGACGCGCTCCTCACCCACATGCGTGAGTTCAGCACCGATCTGGCCCGCTACGCCCCGAAGCTTTCCGCGGCGCTCGACCGGGTGCAGGTCACCGGGGTTCAGAAGCTCACCGCGGCCGCGGCCCGGCACGACGAGCGGGTGCTGCTCTCGTTCGAGGAACGCGAAGCGGACTGGGCGCAGCGCTGGTGGGGCATCGAACACTGGTTCGTCGGGGTGGGCTCCGAACCGAGCGAATCCGAACGCCTGCGCGGCGCGACCATCAACGCGATCTCCGCGGTGCTCGGGCTGCTGCGCCGGCTCACCGAGCAGCGTCGTGGGGGTGTCAGCCGCGAGTCGCAGCTGCGGCATCTCGCGGGATGGTTCGCTGCCGCGCCGTCCGAGGAGGCCGCGCACGCGCTGTTCGATGCGGTGTTCGACCTGGGCCGGCCCCGACACTTCTCCGTCGCCCATCCCGATGCCGACATCGTGCCGGTCACCCGGTCGTGGTGGGACGCGCCTCCCGTGGAGATCGCCCGCACCCTCGCCGAGACCGGCCGGCGCCCCGCAGCGGGAGCGCCGGGGCGGATCCAGCGCAACGACGCCGGAGTACGGCGGCTGCGCGAGGCGCAGCTCGAGAAGCAGCGTCGCCGGGCCGAAGCGGCGCGCTCCCTCGCCGCCGGAGGTGTGCGCGAACGGAAGCTGAGCGAACCGGAAGCCGAGGTGCTGTTGAGCCTGCTCGACGCCGCACTGTCGGCCCGGGTGCCCGTGAGCGGGCGGGTGCGCAGCGACGATGCCTCCTCCGGTACGCAGAACGGCGTCAAGCTCACCCTCCGACCGAGCGGCGAGTCGACGGTGGTGCACACCGCGCGCGGGCGCCTGTATCTCGACGGTCTGTCGGTGGAGGTGCGATGAGGGCCCGTTCGATTCCGTCCGTCGAACTGGATTCGTATCAGCGCGCCGCGCGGCTGGTGCTCACCCACCATCTCGTCACCACGACCTTCCCCGACCGGTCGGCGCTGGCGACGGTGCGCCGCTGGGCCACCGAGCTGCGCGAGGATCTGCTCGCCACCTTCGGATACCGGCTCGAGGTCACCGAGACCACCGCGCGGCTGTTCACCGTCGCCGATCGCCTCGACGCGGGGGCAGGCACGTCGACGCACACCGGCCGGCCGTTCGACCGGCGCCGTTACGCCTATCTCGCGTTGGCAATCGCCGCGCTCGGTCGCGGCGCCGGGCAGATCACGCTGTCCGAACTCGCCGAGCACGTCGCCTCCGAGGCGAGCCGGGTGGACGGTGTCGAACTCGACACCGAACGTGCCGCCGACCGCGATGCCTTCGTCGATGCCGTGACCTGGCTCGGCGTGCGCGGCGCGATCACCCTCGCCGACGGTGATGCGGGCAGGTGGGCGAGCGATCCCGACAACGGTGAGGCGCTCTACGACGTCGATCGTGCGGTCGTGCACGCCCTGTTCCGGCCACCGCGGGCGTTGCAGCACCTCGAATCGGTGCGCGGTCTGCTCGGCAATGCCGGTGCCCCGCACTCGGATACGGCGGAGGTCCGGCGGCGGGTGCGCCGCGCACTGGTGCAGCGTCCCGTGGTGTACGCCGACGATCTCGACGACGACGAGGCGCTGCAGTTGGCGTCGCCGCGCACCACCGACGAGGTGGAACTGCTCACCGGCCTGGTCTGTGAGCGTCGCGCCGAAGGCGTTGCGCTGGTGGACACCTCGGGACGGTTGTCGGATATGCGGTTCCCGAACACGGGGACGGTCGCGCAGGTCGCGCTGCTGCTGGCCGGGGAGATGTGCGATCGCGTCCTCGATCCCGACGCCCCTGTCCCGCCCCGGATGCCGGTGCCCGCGCAGACGCAGGACGTCCTCGTCGCGGCGGTCGATTCCGCGATCCCGAGGTCGACGGTGTTCACCCCGCTCGCGGCGTCCGACACCCCGATGCCCGACGAGCAGGAGCAGGACGACGACGCTCGTGCCCCGCTCGAGCATCCCTTGCTCGAGGATTCGTGGCTGGCGGGCACGGTCGGTCGTCTCGTCGACATCTACGGCCGGACCTTCGCCGCGCAGTGGCAGGCCGACCCCGCGGGACTGGCCGAGGCCGCGGTGGACATGCTCGACAGACTGCGCCTGGTGGCCCGCGTACCGGGCGGAGTGTTGGTCCTGCCCGCCATCGCCCGCTTCCGCGGCGTGACGGTCAGTGTGCGCGAACGGGATCCGGAGATCGACCTGTTCCCCGAGACCACCCCACCGACAGTCCCCGCCCCCGATACGACCCCGACGGAGATCTCATGAGCAGCGCCCGATTCCGCCCCACGCGTGCCGGGATCATCAACCTGTGGGACTACCGCGACCAGGAGTTCTCGTTCGCCGACGGACGACTGGTGCTGCGCGGACCGAACGGGTCGGGCAAGACCAAGGCGCTCGAGGTGCTGTTCCCGTTCGTGCTCGACGGCCGGATCGAACCGCGACGTCTGAACCCGTTCGCCGGCGAGGAGCGCACCATGCGCTCGAACCTGCTGTACCGCGGCCAGGACAGCGCCCACTCGTACGTGTGGATGGAGTTCTGCCGCGGCCGCGCCGACGACCCGGAGGCCGTCACCGTCGGCATCGGGATGCGCGCCACCCGCGGCAACGACAAGGTCACCCGCTGGCATTTCGTCGTCGACGGCCGTGTGGGAGTCGACTTCTCGCTGCTCGACGACGAGGACCGACCGCTCACCCGCAAACAACTGGTCGATCAGATCGGAGCCGACGCGATCGCCGATCGTCCCGTCGACTACCGGGCCGCGATCGACGCGCGCATGTTCGGTCTGGGCGCGCAACGCTACGACCAGCTGATCAACCTGATCCTCACGCTGCGCCGCCCCCAGCTCGCCAAGAACCTCGACCCGAAGGGCCTGTCGCAGGCGCTGACCGACGGCCTTCGCCCCCTCGACGAGGATCTCATCGTCGAGGCCGCCCGCTCGTTCTCCGCGATCGAGGAGGTCGAGCGCACCCTCGAATCCCTCGCCGCCGCCGACGATGCGGCGCAACAGTTCGTCAAGGTGTATTCGAAGTACATCCGTCAGCAGGCGCGCACCGCCGTCGACAAGGTCGCCACCCGTCTCGGAGTGGTGGACACCGCCGTCCGGTCGCTGCGCGAGGCGACCGAAGCCCGCACCGAGGCCGCCGCCGCCCGCGCGGCCTCCGAGGAACAGCTCCTGGTGGCCGAACGCGACCACGAACAGGCACGCACCACCCTCGAGGCACTGCACCGCTCCAGCGCCTACGAGGGCAAACAGCAGCTCGACGACCTCGCGTCCGCGGTGAAGAACCTCGAGCGCACCACCGCCGCACAGGCCGAGCAGGCGAACCGCGCCCAGGCCGTCGTAGCCGACCGGCTCCGCGACCACGACAGCGCCCGCGACGCGCTCGAGACGGCGACGGCGGCGCGTCGTCGCGCCGAGGACGGGCTGAGTGCGGCGGCCGAGGACGCCGGCATCACATGGACCGGTCTCGACGGCATCGAACGGACCGAGCAGCTCAACACCGCGATCGACGCACTCGCCGAGGAACGCGACGCCGACGTGCGCGCGGTGCGCAGCGCACTGTCCCAGCTCGACGGTGCGACCGCCGCGCGGTCACGGGCCGAGGCCGCCGCGGTGCGTGCCCGCGCGCAACGCGACACCGCCTCGGCCGCGGTGGAGGCCGCCGAGACCATGGTCGAGCTGTCCCGCAGCGAGGTCGCCGCCGAGCTGGGCCGGTGGTGGTCCGATCGCGCCGAGACCTTCGCGGCCGTGGGCCTGTCCACCCCGGTCTTCGAGGCGCTCGACACCGCCTTCGGCACCGTCGGTCAGGACGATGCCCCGTCCCCCGCGGCGGTGTTCGCCGAGCACACCGGGCCCGTGCTCGACGACCTGCGGTTCCGGCGTCGCGTGTGCGGCTCTGAGATCGAGTCGCTCGGCACCCGCATCGCCGAACTCGAGACCGAACGCACCGCCGTCGCGGCCGAACGCGACGACGCTCCCCCGGCGTTCCCTTCCCGCACCGGCAGCCGCGACGATCTCGTCGGCGCCCCGCTGTGGCAGCTCGTCCGGTTCCGCGACGATGTGTCGACGCAGGACGCTGCCGGTATCGAAGCGGCGCTGCAGGCCGCGAACCTGCTCGACGGGTGGATCACCGACGGCGTCGGCGACCTGCCGGACATCGAGTCGGAGCAATTGTTGGTGCCGCTGGCACCCGGGCACCGGCCGAGCGGTCCCACGCTCGCCGATGTACTCGTTCCCGAAACCGACACGGCCGTCCCCGAGGAACGGGTCGCCGCGGTGCTGTCGTCGATCGCATGGGCCACCGATCCCGGCCCGGACGCGCGGGTGTCGGTCGATGCGCACGGTAGGTTCCGGCAGGGAGTGCAGCTCGGTCGCCACGTCAAGGAGCAGGCCGAGTTCATCGGAGCCACCGCCCGCGCCCGGCGGCGGCAGCGTCGCATCGTCGAACTCGAGACCACCATCGCCGAGTGCCGAGCCGACGTGGCGTCGCTGCGCGAGCAGGATCGCGAGATCGGCGACCGGCTCACCGCTCTCGACGACGCCGTGAAGTCGTTGCCGCGCACCGGATCCGTTCTCGCGGCGTTGCGCAAGGTCACCGAATGCGCCGGCGCGTTGCGGACCGCATCCGAATCCGCGGCCGCCGCCGACCGCGACCTGGATCAGGCGATCGCTGCGGTCGCCACCAAGGAACAGCATCTGCGGTCGACGGCCGGCCGGCACCGGGCGCCGCTCACCGCGACGGAACTCGACAGTCTCGACGCAGCCGTGCGGCACTTCCGTTCGCAGGGCCAGGCTCTGCAGCGCGCCCTGCGCGAGCAGGTCACCTGCAGTGATCGACTCCGCGACACCGATGTTCGGCTCGACGAGGCGCGGGTTTCTGCCGAGAACGCGGCCGAACTCGCGGCGGAGAACTCCGAGACGTTGGCCAACGAGCAGCAGAAGCTCGAGACGCTGCGCGAGTCGATCGGGGCGAGCGCCGACCGGATCGATGCCCAGCTCGACGAGGCCCGGCGCCGGATCGAGGCGGCGAAGGCCGCCGAGCGGACCGCACGCAAGGCCCACGAGTCGGCGCTGGAACGGATCGGCAAGGCCGAGGCCGCCCACACGGGCGCCGAGCAGACGCTGCGGTCGGCGCTCACCGAGGCCCGCGCCGACGCCGACGCCCTGGCACCCTTCGCCCGCCGCGACCTGCTGACCCTGCTCGGGGTGGAGAGCGAGCACGTGTGGCCGTCCAGCGCGGCCGCGTGGCTCGACGCCGATCAGCTGGCCTATCGGATCCGGCAGTCCCCCGACGACGCGGTCGACGTGCTGCCCGCCGAGGTGCTCGCACTGTTCCGGGCCCTCGACGCCGCCACGGAATCGGTCACGGCCTCCGAGTCGACCCGCAAGTCCACGGCCTCGGCACTGACCTCCGCGCTGCAGGAGTTCGACGCCGAACTCGCCCGGGGCCGCGACTACCGGCTGCACTGGGACGCCGCCGACGGCATCACCGTCGTGCAGGTTCAGGACGAACAGGGCTACACGTCCGTCGCGGCGTTCGCGCAGCGCATCGCCCGGGCGCGGCAGGAACAGGAAACCCTGCTCACCGACTCCGAACGGCGCATCCTCGAGGACGCCCTGCTCACCGGTCTCGCGCAGCAGATCCACGAGCGCACCGTCGACGCCCGCGACCTCATCGCCCGGATGGGCACCGAGATGCGGCAACGGCACATGTCCTCGGGCAACACCATCGGGGTGCACTGGGTGCTCGCCGACCATCTCGACGAGCCGGCCCGCGCGGTGTGCAAGCTCCTCGACCGCGACGCGTCGATGCTGGCGCCGGAGGATCTGGCGGGGATCCGTGCGCATTTCGCGTCGCGGATCCGCGCGGAGCGGGCCGCGCATCCGGAACGGTCGTACCCGGAGATCCTCGCCGCGACGCTGGATTATCGCCGGTGGCGGGTGTTCTCGTTCAGTCTCGTCGGTGCGGACGGCAGCGAGGACCGGCTCACCCCGGCGCGACATTCGGCGCTGTCCGGTGGCGAGCAGTCCGTCTCTCTGCACCTGCCGTTGTTCGCTGCCGCGCACGTGATGCTCGATTCCGCCGACCCGCATGCGCCGCGTCTGCTCGCCCTGGACGAGGCCTTCGCCGGTGTGGATGACACCGGTCGCAGCGAATTGCTCGGTCTGTCCGTGCAATTCGACCTCGATCTGTTCATGACCGGTTTCGACCTGTGGATCACCTATGCCGGCGTGCCGGGTTGTGCGCACTACGATCTGTCACATTCGGTGGCCGAGCACACCGTCGCCACGACGCTGCTGGTGTGGTCGGGTGGCGAACTGCTCGCCGAGCACGACGGGTCGGATCTGGAGAGCGCGCTCGGATCTCCGCGGACCCGGCGGGTCACGCACCCGGTGGAGGGAGCGCTCGAGTTCGTCTGATCGTGACGACGGTCACTGCGGCGTGTTCCGCCCCGATCGGGGCCTCTCACCTGCGTCGCGGTCCTACGATCCGGAAGATGACGAGGCTTCGGGTATCCAGACTCATCGTCGGCGCCGCGACCGTGGTCGGGTTGCTGCTGGGCACGAGCCTCGCGGCGGCGGCGGCACCGGCGCCCGGTGCACGGGTGACCGCGTCGCCGGACGGTTTCGCGCTCGACGGTCGGGCCTGGTGGCCGACCGGGTTCAACGCCTACCAGCTCGCCACCGACTGGTCGGTGAACTGGGGATGCGGAGCAATGGTCGACCTCGACGCCTATTTCGGTGCGCTGCCGCCGAATTCGCTCACCCGCTTCAACCTCTTCCAGGCGCTGGCCGTCAACCGGTTCACCGGGCAACTCGACTTCGGACCGATGGACGCGGTCTTCGCGGCGGCGGAAGCGCATGATCAGATGCTGCTGCCGGTTCTGGCACCCCAGGACGGCGCGTGCGAGGACGAGGTCTTCAAGAGCCGGCAGTGGTACGTCGACGGGTGGACCGAATTCACCCCGGGTCACGAGCGGGTGGTGATGAGCTACCGGGACTGGATGCACACTGCCGTCGCCCGTTACCGGAACTCCCCGTCCCTCGCAGCGTGGGAGCTGGTCGGGGAGCCGGAGACCAGTTCGTGCATCGACGCCGCGTGCCAGTGGTGGACCCGGTCGTGCGAGCCCGGCGCCGCCCAGGTGTTGCGCGACTTCTTCGACACGGCCGGTGCCGAACTGCGCGCCGTCGACCCCCACACCCTGATCACGGCGGGTTACACCGGGGGTGGCCAGTGCGGCACCCAGGGTGACGAGTACCAGTTCGTCAGTGCCTCACCGTATGTCGATGCCGTGCAATACCACGACTACGGCGCCGACGGCGTACCGTTGCCGGGCGACCAGTGGAACGGCCTGGCCCGGCGGGTCGCGCAGGCCGCGGCCGTCGGGAAACCGTTGCTCGTGGCGGAGATCGGCGAACTCGCGGGGTCCTGCGGGTCGCTCGGTGACCGCGCCGACCACATCACCTCGAAGATCGAGGGTCAACGCGCCGCCGGCACCGCGGGTGCGCTGCTGTGGGCGTTCGTGCCCGACCCGCGAGAGGCGGACTGCACCTTCGATATCGGCTTCGACGACCCGCTGTGGAATGCGGTCGCGGACCTCGGTTCCCTCGAGTCGTCCATCGTCCCGAACGCGCAGTTCTCTCCGTAAGAGCAGTCCTCACACATCGACGGTGAATCCGAGATCCACATCGCACGCGGCCTGCCCGGCGCGGATCCCCCAGCTCTCGGTCGGGATGTCGCGCACGATCACGGTCACGTGGTCGGCAGGAATCGCGAACGCGCCGAGCCGCTCGGTGATCTCGCGGTAGAGGCGCCGCTTGGCGTCCACGCTGCGCCCGGCGAAGCAGTCGACGATCACGAGGGTGTAGAGCTCGGGCGATGTCAGGGTCGGCGGCACCGCGAAGCGTTCGGGTTCGTGAACCACGAGCCGGATGTGCTTGTCGGCCTCCGGAATCCGGAAGGCGGCGACGAGCGCATCGTGGACGGCGTCGATCATGCCGGTCTCGACCTCGCGGTCGTGGCGGGTGCGAACCTCGATGAGCGTGCTGGGCATCCGACACTTCTACCCGTCGGAGAACCCCTGTGCAACCTCGTGGGGCAGGTCGTCACCGATCCGCCGCGCCGGTCCCCAATCGGTCGCCGTCGCGGATCGGGAGCGCACGTAGTTCGGCAATGCGTTCATCAGCCGTGCCTGCCGTGCCTCGACCGCTCTGATCGAGTGTTCCGTGGCGGGCCAGTGCTGGGCGAGCAGTTCGTAGGCCACACGGCCGAAGAACATGCCGTCGATGCCGGCGAGGACGTGGGCCATGTGATCGTCGAGGTCGTCGTCCGCGACATCGGTGTGCGGGCACGAATGTCGTCCGACGATCGGCGGCCCCAGCAGGCATGCCGGCGATTCTCCGGTGTCGCCGCAGGTTGCCCACGCACACCCGGCCCACGAGCGCGGGATGCATCAGATGTCCGGGCGGATCCATCAGGCTGCTGACCCGAAGGAAACGGTCGACGACCACGGGATCGTTCTCGGCCGCGGCCAGGACCCGCGCCACGTACGCGTTGCCGAGTCGCGTCTGCACGCTGCGGGGTCCTTCGACTTCGGGCAGCGCGAGGTCGGAGCCGATCGCGAACTGCCACGCAGCACCGATCGGTTTCTTCGCGGCCCGGAAGAACCTGCGGGACAGGTCGTCCTCGTCGAGGGGTTCGGCGGTCCGGAGCGCGGCCACCACGTGGTCGGGTGCGTACGCCTCCACGGCGAAGATCATGCCGCCCAGGCTCGGTGGCGGTTCGCGACCGGCCATCGCAGCGACCGTGAACAGCCACATATCGTTCTTGTAGCCGAACAGCGCCATGCCCGCCGGACGTCCCGGCACAACACCGATCAACACCATCTTCTCCATCGGTGTGCCCGGCGCGAGTCGTAGCAGCCGGCTGCGGTACACGACGTGGACGACGACGTGCTCTTCGACCGGTCGTCGGTAGCCGAGTTTCTCTAGACCCGCCGGGGTGCGGGCGCCCCGTCCCATCGCGTCGACCACCAGATCCGCCGTCATGATCCGAACACCGTCGCCGCTGCCCATCTCTGCACCCCGGTGCCCCGGCGGCGGTCGGGTGTCGTCGTCAGGTCGCCGACGTTGTGTCCGTCGAGGAGGGTGATGTTCGGGATGGCGCGGACGCGTCGCCGGACATGGTGTTCGAGCAGCGGCCGACTCGGCACGTAGGTGGCTCGACGGTCGCGGAAGCGACGGTTCTCTGCACCGGACGGGAGGACGTCGCGGTCGACGACCGTCACCGCGTCGTAGGACTCTGCCGGCGCACGGGCCGCGAGCAGACCACCGACGCTCGCGCCCAGAACGATTGCATGGTCCCCGATCTTGTCCATCTCGTCATCTCCGTCGTCCGGTCGACTGTCGCACTCCGTGCCTGTACACGAAGTCTGTGGTGGCGATCGTCGAGGGTCGCGAGTAGCGCACTACTCGATTCGGAATCCGGTTGACCGGCCGCGGCGGCACTGCTTCGATCGGTGCCATGAGCGACCGCACGCGCCTGACCCGCAAACCCGAACGCGGCACCGACGATCCGGCGGTGCTGCACCGGCTTCTCGACGAGGCCCGCATCGCGCACGTGGGTTTCGTCCGCGAAGGATCGCCTGTGGTGCTGCCGATGGCGGTGGGCCGCGACGGGGACCGGTTACTGCTGCACGGCTCGACCGGCGCCGGCATGTTTCTCGCCGCGCGGTCCGGGATCGAGGTGTCGGTCGCGGTGACGCATCTCGACGGGCTCGTCTTCGCCCGGTCGGCCTTCGACCACAGCATGAACTACCGCAGTGCGGTGTTGTTCGGTGTGGCCACACCGGTCGCGCCGGGCGAGAAGGAACACGCATTGAAGGTGGTGACGGAGCATCTGATTCCCGGTCGGTGGGACGAGGTCCGGTCGCCGACACCGAAAGAACTGGCCGCCACCACGGTCCTGGAAGTGCCGCTCACCGAGGTGAGCGTAAAGGTCCGGGCGGTCGGACCGGGAGAGGACGCCGGGGACGGTGAAGACCACTCCGTGTGGGCGGGAGTGGTGCCGTTGCGGACCGTCGCCGACGATCCGATCCCGTCACCGATCACCGGGTCCTCGACCGCGTTGCCACGCTCCGTGCGCGCATTTCTGTGACATCGAACGGGCTGTCCGTTGTGACATCGAAGGGGCTTTCCGTCGTGTCCGCCCCCGAATCCGACATCGGTGATGAAAGGATGCCCGCGTCGAAGGAACAGATCGGAGTCGCCGCGAGTGCCATCAACGTCCGTGTCCGTGAAAGCCGCACGCAAGCGGCTCGGTGAGCTGGTCCGGGAGGTCAACGACGAGACCGTCGCCGTCGAGATCGTCGGCAAACGCGGCACGGGCGTCCTGATCTCCAAGGACCGCTATGCGGCGCTGCAGGAGGCAACCTTCCTGCTCCGCTCCCCCGAACTAATGGACAGCCTGCGCCGGGAGATGCAACGTTCGCTCGAGGCCGCCGCGTCGACGGGCCGGCGGCAGCCGCCGGCTGCTCGCCGGCGCGCGAAGAACAAGAAGAAGCGCAAGAAACGGCGTCGCGCCCGTTGACCGTCTCCATCCCGTACATCTGCACACCGCCGCCGAGCACTGCGGCCGGGCGGTGCAGATGCCGGAAGTCTCGCCGCGAGGCGGTGAAAGCGGTCGTCCAGCTCGCCGATCCCGCGGCCGCCTCCGACGCGAACTCGCCACCTGCAAGTGCCCGACCGGAGTCGAGTTCGTGCGTAACCGGCCGCGCGATCCGACCCGCACCCGACTGGTCCAGAATCGACCGAGACCGGTGTTGTTCGCGAAATCCGTTGGGAACTCGCGAACAACACCGGTCTCGATTCGTCAGTATCGGGCGGTCAGGTGCCGCAGAAGGTCCGGAAGGACTCGGCGAACGAACGCGATGCGGGCGAGGCATATTCGGCCCACTCGGCACGCGCCTCGAAGGGTTGCGTGACGACGTCGAGCAGCTTCGCGAACGGTTCGAGGTCGCCGCCGGTCGCCGCCTTCAGCGCGGCGTCGACCTGATGATTACGCGGGATGTACAGCGGATTGACGCGGTCCATCGCCTCCGCCCTCTCCCCCGCTGCCCGGCCGTCCCGTTCGGCGGCGGCGCGCCAACGTTCGAGCCACGACGCCGAGCGCTCACGCGGCACGAGCCCGTCGAGGGGTGCCGGATTGCCGCGCAGTTCGTCGGCGAGGGCACGGAAGGTCGCCGTCCAGTCGGCATTGTGCTCTTCCAGCAGCGTCAGCAGATCGTCGACCCGAGCCTGGTCGAGGGAGTCTTCCGGGAGACTGAGTTTGGCGGCCAGACCGGACCGGTAGTGACGCTCGTAGCGGGTGTCGAAGCTGTCCAGAACGGCGGTGACCGCGGCGATCGCCGCATCCGGGGTCGAATCGACGAGTCTGAGCAGGGTTTCGGCGAAGCGCGCCAGATTCCATTTCAGGACGGCGGGTTGGTTGCCGAACGCATAGCGTCCGCTGTGGTCGATGGAACTGAACACCGCCGCCGGATCGAAGGCGTCGACGAAGGCGCACGGACCGTAATCGATGGTCTGCCCCGAGATGGTGGTGTTGTCGGTGTTCATCACCCCGTGGACGAAACCGACGAGCATCCACTGCGCCACCAGCGACGCCTGCGCCTCGACCACGGCGGTGAACAAACCCAGGTAGCGGTTGTTCTCACCGGTCTCCGGCAGGTCGAGCAGATCCGGATAGTGCCGGGCGATCGCGTGGTCGGCGAGTGCACGCACGACCTCGCCCTGCCGCGCCGCGAACTCGAAGGTCCCCACCCGCAGGTGGCTGGACGCGACCCGGGCCAGTACCGCACCGGGTTCGGCGCCCTCGCGGTAGACCGGCCGACCGGTCGCCACCACCGACAACGAACGGGTGGTCGGGATGCCGAGCGCGTGCATGGCCTCGCTCACCAGATACTCGCGCAGCATCGGCCCGACGACCGCGAAGCCGTCCCCACCCCGGGAGAACGGAGTGGGACCCGAACCCTTCAGGTGCAGATCGACGCGGTCACCGTTCGAATCGACGAGTTCACCGAGCAACAACGCCCGACCGTCGCCGAGCAGCGGAGCGTATCCGCCGAACTGATGTCCGGCATAGGCCATCGCGACCGGCTTCGCACCCGCCGGTACCTCCGCGCCGGCCAGGACGGCGACCCCGTCGGCGCTGCGCAACGCCATAACGTCCAGTCCCAGCGACACCGCGAGGTCCTCGTTGAGCGCGAGCAGTTCCGGGTCGGGAGCCTCGGCGCCCTGCCACGGCACCGACAATCCGCTCAGTTCGTCGGCGAAGGAACTGCCGAGACCGGATATCGTGGTGTTCGTGCCGACGGGGAAATCCGGAATCGCAGTCATCCCTCGAGGGTAACCGTGTGACACCGACGCACGCTGGGAGCGAGGGAAACGCCGGTGGACCCCGGTCACCGGCGGCGCATCATTCCGCCCCGGACCGGGTATCCGCCCCCGTGCACACCGACCCGGACGATCCTCGCCGTCCCACCCGGCGGATCCAGGTCCGCGACGTCGCCGAGCACCTCCACGATGTCCTGCGATCCGGGCCGCCGGACGGGCACGACCGCGTGATCACCGGCATCAGCGACGATTCCCGCACGGTGCGGCCCGGCGATCTGTACGTCGCGCTACCCGGACACCACGCCCACGGGCTGGACTTCGAGGCCGAGGCCGCCGCCCACGGTGCGGTCGCGGTGCTCAGCGACCGGCCGTCGCGCCTGCTGCCCGCCTTCGTCGTCGATCGACCGCGCGAGGTGGTCGGCCCGTTGGCGTCGTGGATTCTCGGGCACCCCTCCCGCGACCTGCAAGTCCACGGCATCACCGGCACCAACGGCAAGACGAGCGCGACCTATCTCCTCGACACCGCGCTCGCGGCCACCGGCGTGGAGACCGGCATGATCGGCGGGGTCGTCGTCCGCGGTCCCGCCGGCACTCGGCCCGCGACCCGCACCACCCCCGAGGCCGCGGTCGTGCACCGCACCCTCGCCGAGTTCCGTGACCAGGGCGTGCAGGCGGTGACGCTCGAGGTGTCCTCGCACGGCATCAGCCAGGGCCGCGTCGACGGTGTGCGGTTCCGTACCGTCGCCTTCACCAATCTCGGGCCCGACCACCTCGACTTCCACCACACGATGGAGCAGTACTTCGCCGCCAAGGCGGCACTGTTCACCGCCGACCGCACGCAGACGGCAGTGGTGAACATCGACGACGAGTACGGCCGGCGTCTGGCCGCCTCCGTCGACGTGCCGCTGTGGACGCATTCGACCCGCGATGCCCGCGCCGACGTGTACGCGGACGCGATCCGGTGCGATCTCCACGGCACCACCTTCACCGTGCACACACCGGCCGGGAGTGCGCCGGTGCGACTGTCGCTCCTCGGACCCCACCAGGTGGCCAATGCGCTGACGGCGCTCACCTCGGTGGCCGCCGTCGACGGCGACGTCCTGCAGGCTGCGGCGGGTCTGGAAACCCTCGCGAGTGTGCCCGGCCGGCTCGAACGCGTCGACACCGGCGAAGGCGTTCTCGCGCTCGTGGACTACATGCACAACACGTCCGGGCAACGCGAACTGTTGCCCTTCCTCCGATCGCTCGCCCCCGAGCGGCGACTGGTCCTCGTGATCAGCGCGACCGGAGAACGGGATCCCGGCAAGCGATTTCCGCTCGGTCACACCGCCGCGACCTACGCCGACGTCGTGGTCGTGACCGACGACAGTCCCCTTTCGGAGGACCCGCGTGTCCTCCGGGACGCGGTCGCCGAAGGTGCCTTCGCCGCGCGCAGTGCCCGCGTCGTCGTCGAGGCCGACCGACGTCGCGCGTTCGACATCGCCGTCGCCCACACCGGTCCCGGAGACGTCGTCGTCGTGGCCGGCCGCGGATGCGAGCCGCGCCTGGTCTCCGGGGACACGGTGCAGGTGTTCGACGACCGGGACGAACTGCGACGCGCACTGCACCGCGCACAACACCGGCCCGTCTCGCGCGTCCCCCGCCCCTGAGCGATCCGCTCGGCGGCTACGGCTGCAGCCACATGTAGCCGCTGGTGCCCCAGCTCGGCGCACCCATGGCGCCGGTGTTCGGGACGGAGACGAGCAGGCTCACACCCGCACCGGGGTTGATGATCGTGCTGGTGCGGCCCCCGGCGACGGTCACCGAGTGACCGTGGGTGAACGGGAACATCCCGTTGATCCACGCGAACTCGACCGGCACCTCGCAGCCCGGGATCGCACCCCAGGTGCCGGTCGGGGTGAAGATCGCCTCGGCCAGATCCGGTCGGCCCGGTACGTGCTCGTAGGCCACCTCGATGCTGCCGTGGCACTGCCCGGACGGGATCGGCACGATCGCATTGCCGAGGATCTGCAGGACGGGAACCGGTGCGGCGGCGGCACTTCCGGCGCCCACCCAGGCGGCACCCGCTGCGAGTGCGGCGGTCGAGGCTGCGAGGGCGGCCCCGCGGGTGATCCGTCGGCGAATCGACATGAAGACAGTCCTTTCGGTCGGTGAAGGGACACAGTACCGACCGTCCAGGATGTTACGAACGCGGCTGCAGGCCCGGCTGTCCGGACACGATGGCGAACGACGCCGCCGTCGACACCGGCGCGTCCGGTTCGGTGACCGTGTCGAGCACCCGGAAGTCGGCGTGCACGGCGTCCGGGGTGATCGTGGTACGCACGTAGCCTCGCCGGTCGTTGTAGAACTTCAGGTGCGGGTTCGCCGGCAGGTGGTCGACCTGCGTCGCGCCGGTACCGTTGCCGTTCGACGTGATCGACGTGCACACCAGTTCCGACCCCACCACCGGCGCGTCCGGGTCGGCGAAGTCGACCTTGATGTCGTTGGCCCAGTGCCGGTGCACGTCGCCGGTGAGGACCACAGCGTTGCGCACCGGCGACTCCACCCAGCCCTGGGTGATCCGATGACGTGACGCCGCGTACCCGTCCCAGCCGTCCATGCTCACCTCGTCGCCATCGGGGCTCGGGTCCTTGTCCTGTTCGGCGAAGAACACCTGCTGGCCGAGGAAGTCCCACTGCGCGGTGGAGGTACGGAACCCGTCGAGCAGCCACTGTTCCTGCTCGGTCCCGGTGAGTGTTCGTGCCTCGTCGTGACGTTCGGCGACGTTCTTCTTCCACCCGTCGCCGGCGGCCTGATCGTCGCGATACTGGCGGGTGTCGAGCATGTGGAAATTGGCGAGATTCCCCCACCGGATCCGCCGGAAGATCGTCATGTCGTGCCCCCGCGGTGCCGACGAGGGTCGCAGCGGCATGTTCTCGTAGTAGGCCTGGAATGCAGCGGCGCGGCGGGCGAGGAAGTTCTCGGTGGTGTCGTTGCCCTGAGCGGCGTCGGTGTTCTCCGGAATCGTTCCGGCCCAGTTGTTGTCGACCTCGTGGTCGTCCCACACCACCAGCCACGGCGCGATCGCGTGCGCGGCCTGCAGATCGGCGTCGGCCTTGTACTGGGCGTGACGTTGCCGGTAATTCGCCAGGGTGACGGTCTCGGGCCCGTCGAGCGAGCGGACGAGACCGGTGTCGCTGGTGTAACCGCCACTGGTGTACTCGTACTGGTAATCCCCCAGGTGCAGAACGAGATCCGGATTGTCCTCCGCCATGCGCCGGTAGGCGGTGAACCAGCCGTGTTCGTACTGGGCGCAACTCGCGAACGCCATCGTCAGGGCGGCCGGGGTCTCGGCCGCGGCCGGTGTCGTGAGCGCCCGCCCCACCGGGCTCAACCGGTTGCCGGTGCGGAACCGGTAGAAGTACTCCCGTCCGGGACGCAGGCCGAACAGTTCGACGTGCACGGAGTGAGCGCTGTCGGGGACGGCGTGTTCGGTGCCGCGTGCGACGACGCGGGTCATCTTCTCGTCCTCCGCCACCTCCCATTGCACCGGAACATTCCGGTTGGGCATGCCGCCGAGTCCGTCTTCGGCGAGCGGGTCGAGGGCGAGGCGGGTCCAGATCACGAATCCATCGGGCGCCGGGTCACCCGAGGCGACACCCAGCAGGAAGGGGTCGCCCTTCACTCTCGGCGCGTCGGCGCGCGCGTATCCGGTGACACCGACGGAGGTGGCTGCGGTGACGACAGTGATTCCGAGTCCGGCCGACAGGAACGATCTACGTGACAAAGGCATGGCCACGGAAGGTAGTGGTCGAATCTTCTTCGCACGGAATGCGTTACCGAACGTAGGGAGAACACTCGGAAACATTTGGGATACGCAGATATGGGTCGGCACGATCGCGCCGAAGTCTACGATGAGGAGGGGCTTCGAACGGAGGAGACTGTCATGGTTTTTCCCGCACTCACCCACGTCGCCGTCACCGTCTCGGATCTGGCTGCGAGCACCGCGTGGTACTCGAACCTCTTCGACGCCACACCCGTCCTCGACGAGGACGACGAATCCGGCACCTTCCACCACGCGGTCTTCGCACTCGACGGCGGCACCCTGTTCGGCCTGCACACCCACTCCGGTTCGCCGGCGCAGACGTCCTTCGACGAACGCAACACCGGGCTCGACCACATCGCGTTCGGTTGCACGGCCGACGAACTCGAGAAGTGGCGCGACCGGCTCGACAGTCTGGGTATCCCACACGGGGACATCAAGAACGCCTCGTACGGTTCCGGGTTGTCGTTCCGCGATCCCGACAACATCGCGCTCGAATTCTTCGCGCCGCCGAGCTGATCGCACTTTCAGGTCGCGCGTGCACATCTCGTCGCGACACGCCGAAGCACAGCGACGAGATGTGCACTCACGAACCGGGATTCAGCGCAGGTTCACACCGAGCAGCGCGTCGACCGCGTCGGCGAACAGACCCGGCGCCGATGCGTCGTCTCCCCCGCGCTCGACGGCGAAGGTCGCCCACCCGTCGAGGGCATCGAGGGCCTTCGGGGTGTCGAGGTCGTCGGCGAGGTGCTGGCGCAGGCGCGCGACCGTGTCCTCGGCGGAGGCGGCCGACGGCAGCGCCGCCGCCTGCTTCCACAACGCCAGTCGCGCCTCGGCGGCGGCGAGGACCTCGGACGTCCACGGACGGTCGACGCGGTAGTGCCCCGACAACAGCCCGAGCCGGATGGCGGCGGGGTCGACGCCCTCACCGCGCAGCTTGGAGACGAACACCAGATTGCCGCGCGACTTCGACATCTTCTCGCCGTCGAGGCCGATCATGCCGGTGTGCACGTAGTGCCGGGCGAAACGCCGGTCGCCGGTGACGGCTTCGGCGTGCGCGGCGGAATACTCGTGGTGCGGGAAGATCAGGTCGCTGCCGCCGCCCTGCACGTCGAAGCCGGAGCCGATGCGGTTGAGGGCGATGGCCGCGCACTCGATGTGCCAGCCGGGGCGTCCGGCACCGAAGGGCGACGGCCAGGCCGGTTCGCCGGGACGCTCCGCGCGCCACAGCAGGGCATCGAGCGGGTCGCGCTTGCCGGGGCGCTCCGGGTCGCCGCCGCGCTCGGCGAAGAACCGCATCATCGTGTCGTGGTCGTAGCCGGACTCGTAACCGAACTGCTCGGTGGCGTCGGTCCGGAAGTAGACATCCGGGTACTCGGCGTCGTCGACGATGTAGGCGGCACCGGAGGCGACGAGCTTCTCGACGAGTTCGACGACCTCATTCACCGATTCGACGGCACCGATGTAGTCGCGCGGCGGCAGCACGCGCAGCGCCTCCATGTCCTCGCGGAACAGGGCCGTCTCGCGCATACCGAGGACGACCCAGTCCTCACCGTCGCGCTCGGCGCGTTCGAACAGCGGGTCGTCGACGTCGGTGACGTTCTGCACGTAGTGGACGTCGTGGCCGGCGTCGCGCCAGATGCGGTTGACCAGATCGAAGGTCAAGTAGGTGGCGGCGTGGCCGAGGTGCGTGGCGTCGTAGGGGGTGATGCCGCACACGTACATCGTTGCCGTGTCGCCCGGGGTGACCGGACGCACCGCTCGGTCCGCGGTGTCGAACAACCGCAACGGAGGCCCCTGACCGGGGACGGACGGGATCGCGACGTCGGACCAAGATTGCATGACTACGAGCCTAATGGAGTCGCGGGAGTGCTCTGCGCGGGCACCCGGGCGTGCGGTAGGCGAACGGCTGGGACGTCAGAAGGCGGGCCAGGGAATGCGCCGGTCGCCGCGCGGATGCGGCATCACGGGGTGTTCGAGCAAGCGGGTGATCCTGCGCTGCAGGGCACGCACCTCGATGGCGGTAATGTGCTCGCACAGCTCCTCGGCGAAGCCGCCGTCGAACCGGCGCAGCAGCTTGTCGAGGTCGGCGAGGAGGACCGGGTCGACCGGGTCGCCGCTCCACCCCCACAGCACGGTGCGCAGCTTGTCGTCCTGGTGCAGGCAGATGCCGTGATCGACGCCGTAGACGTGTCCGTCGAGACCTTCGAGGACGTGGCCGCCCTTGCGGTCGGCGTTGTTGAGGACGACGTCGAGCACCGCCATGCGCTGCAGGCGCGGATCGTCGGCGTGCACGAGCACCACCTCGGCGCCGTCCAGATCGCGGGCACGCAGGATCGGCAGCCACCCCTGCGCGACCGCACCGGCCGGGCACAGGTCCACCAGATCCAGGCGTTCCGTTCCGCCCTGCGCGGTGTCGACGGTGTCGATCCAGCGCTGCACCATGCCGGGGCCGTACGGGCCGTCGCGCAGCACGGTGAGCGGGATGACGTCCCAGCCGAGCGCCTCGGAGATCAGGTACGAGGCAACCTCGCGTCCGGCGAGGGTGCCGTGAGGGAAGTCCCACAACGGCCGCTCCCCGCGGACGGGTTTGTAGACGCACCGCACCTCGGTGTCGCCGAGCTGCGCGTCGCACACGAGGGTCGCGTTGCTCGCGTGCGCGATCTGCCCGACGACGTCGAGGTCGCCGTCGGTCAGCACGCTCCGCACGTCCGGCGCCGTCACGCGGTCAGCTTTCTTCCTCGCCGAACCACGCGGCCGGATCGAATCCGGGGGTACGCAGGTAACCGTTGGTGCGGACGCAGATGTGTCCGTCGGCGCCGATCGGTTCGCCGCACAGCGGGCACGGCGCGCGCCCGGCCGAGACGACGAGTTCGGAGCGGGCCGCGAATTCGCGGGCCTGCACCGGGGTGAGGAATACCCGCACCGCGTCGGGACCTTCCTCGGTGTCGTCGAGCACCACCGATTCGTCGAGTTCGGTGTCGGTGACCGCGAGCAGCTCCACCACCACCGATCCGGCGTCGGCGTCCCAACCCAGACCCATGGTGCCGACCCGGAACTCGGCCTCGATCGGTGTCACCAACGGGCTGACGTCGACCTCGGGATCGTCGGGGATCACGGTGCCGAAGCGGCGCTGCACCTCTTCGAGCAACAGCCCCATCCGGTCGGCCAGGATCTGCACCTGCTGCTTCTCCAGAAGCACGCTCACCACACGGGACTCGTGCACGGCCTGCAGGTAGAACACCCGGTCGCCCGGTTCACCGACAGTGCCGGCGATGAACCGATCAGGTGTTCGAAACACGTGTATCGCGCGGGCCATCACACCTCCTCGAGTCCCCACACTCTGCCATGACGGACACTGCCATTATCCGCGTGCCGTCTCCTGCCGGTGCCCCTGCGGTGGGTCGCCGGGTTCCTCGACCGCGCCGGGGACCTCGCCGCCGGGCACGGACTTCGGTTCGGACGGCCCGGCGAGTCCGGACAGGTCCGAACCGGTGTCGTTCACGCGCAGCACGAACGGCCGGGTGTCGGTGTAGCGGACGACGCTGATCGACGCCGGCTCGACGACGATCCGCTGGAAGCTGTCGAGATGCGTCGCGAGCGCGTCGGCGAGGATCGACTTGATGACGTCGCCGTGGCTGCACGCGATCCACACGACGTCCTTGCCGTGCGCGTCGCGCAGGCGCCGGTCGTGTTCGCGGATCGCGGCCACCGCGCGGGACTGCACCTGCGCGAGCCCTTCACCGTCCGGGAAGACCGCTGCGGAGGCGTGCTGCTGCACGACCGCCCACAGCGGTTCCTTGACCAGTTCCTTCAGTTCGCGTCCGGTCCACTGCCCGTAGTCGACCTCGGCGAGCCGCTCGTCGACGACCGGTTCGAGTCCGCGATCGGTCGCCAGCGGCTGCACCGTCTGCCGGCACCGCAGCAGCGGTGACCGCACGATCTCGGTGATCTCGAGCCCGGCGAACCGGGTGACGAGATTCTTCGCCTGGACGTGGCCGACCTCGTCGAGTTCGACACCGGGGGAACGACCGGCCAACACGTGCGAGGTGTTCGCCGTCGACCGTCCGTGCCGCAGCAGGATGACCGTCATGCGCCCAGCCTAGAGGTACCGCCTGCCGGCAGCCTCTCAGGTGGCGGAGACCACGCCGGTCGCGAGCAGTCCGAGCACGATCACGCCGAGGATCACGCGGTAGCCGACGAACCAGTACATCGAGTGGTTGACGACGAAGCGCAACAACCAGGCGATCGCCGCGTAGCCGACCGCGAAGGCGATCACGGTCGCGACGAGCAGCTGCGCCCCCGACGCATTGAGCCCTTCCCCCGCCGGTTCGAAGGCGTCGGGCAGGCTGAACAGACCGGAGGCCACGACGGCGGGAATGGCAAGGAGGAACGAATAGCGGGCGGCGGCCTCGCGGGTGAGTCCGAGGAACAGACCGGCGGAGATCGTGCCGCCGGAGCGGGACACACCGGGGATCAGGGCCAGCGCCTGCGCCGAACCCATGACCAGACCGTCCTTGAGGGTGAGCTGACTGACGTCGCGCCGCTGCTTGCCGAAGTACTCGGCGGCCGCGATGACGATCGAGAACAGGATGAGCATGGTGGCGACGAGCCACAGATTGCGGGCGACGGTGCGGATGTCGTCCTTGAACAGCACACCGAGGATGCCGATCGGGATGGTGCCGAGGATGACGTACCAGCCCATCTTGTAATCGTGGTCGGCGCGGTGCTCCTTGTGGAACAGGCCGCGGAACCACGCGCGCAGGATCCGCCAGATGTCGCCGGCGAAGAACACCAGCACGGCGGCCTCGGTGCCGAGCTGGGTGACCGCGGTGAAGGACGCACCGGCGTCCTCTCCGAAGAAGATCTCCGACACGATCCGCAGGTGACCGGACGAGGAGATCGGCAGGAACTCGGTGAGGCCCTGCACGATGCCGAGGACGATCGTCTGCAGCCAGGTCATCGATTCGCCGATCATGCGGCGACTCCCGGCACGGAGCCTGCGGTGGGGACGGATCGGTGGTCGCGGATGCAGGGAGCGGTTCTCACTCGCCGAAGGGTACGTGGAAGCCGACCGGTCGGCGCGCCGGACGCTGCCGCGCGCCTGTCGCGCATTAGGGTGCAGTACCGGGGTCGTGGCCGAGCGCGGCGACGTCCCGTCGTGTCGGGAGGAAACGCGGACGGTTATGGAATACAGGACAGTCGGTGCGAGCGGCCTGCGGGTTTCACGGCTCGGCCTGGGCACCTTGACGTGGGGTCGCGGAACGGACGGCGACGAGGCCGCAGCCCAGTTGTCGGCCTTCGTCGATGTGGGCGGCACGCTCGTCGACACCTCCCCCGCCTACGGGGACGGGGTCGCGCAACGGATCCTCGCCGAACTGCTCGACGACGTGGTGCCCCGCGACCAGCTGGTGCTCTCGGGCAGCTCCGGCATCGACACCTCCACACTCGGTTCCGGCCGGGTGGACTGCTCCCGCTCGGGCCTGCTCAACCAGCTCGACGCGACCCTGCGTGAACTCGGCACCGACCACCTCGACGTGTGGCAGGTCGCGACGTGGGATCCGCACACCCCCGTCGACGAGGTGATGGACGCCCTCGAATTCGCCGTGACCAGCGGGCGCGTGCGATATGTCGGGGTGCGCGGTTATCTCGGCTGGCAGCTCGCGACCGCCGCGGGGGCGGCCCGGCGTCCGGCGCCGCTGATCAGCACGCAGGTCGAGTACTCCCTGCTCGCCCGCGGGGTCGAGGAGGAGTTGATCCCCGCAGCCGCCCACCACGGAGTGGGTGTGTTCGCAGCGGTTCCTCTCGCCGGCGGTGTCCTCACCGGTAAGTACCGGTCGGGGGTGCCGGCGGATTCGCGGGGCGCCGACGACGTGCACACCGAGGAGGTGCGCCGCTATCTCACCGAATCCGCGGTGCGCGTGGTCGATGCGGTCGCCACGGCCGCCGACGGTCTCGGCACCTCGCCGCTGGCCGTCGCGCTGGCGTGGGTGCGCGACCGGCCGCACGTCGCCTCGACACTCGTGGGTGCCCGGGATCTCGCGCAGCTGACCGGAGTGCTGGTCGCGGAGGAGTTGGCGTTGCCGCCGGCGATCGCCGCGGCGCTCGACGACGTGAGCGCGTGATCCCGGCGACACCGCCCGCACCCTGCCTTTTTCCGGAAGGTTAGGCTAGCCTGCCGAGTACATTCGGTTCAGGCAATGTGAGGGAGGTCGGTCGATGGCCGCGACCGAAGTCGTCGGATTCGCCGAGCGCATCCGGCTCGAGACCCAGCAGGCCCACAGCGACACCGAGAACTCGGTGTTCGTCTCGGAACTGCTCGGCGGCAAGCTGTCGACCGAAGCCCACGCCGCGCTCATCTCGCAGACCTGGTTCGTCTACGACAGTCTCGAGCGGATCGGCCGCGGCTACGCCGACGACCCGATCGCCGGTCCCTTCCTCAGCGACGAACTGCTCCGCACCCCCGCGCTCGAAGCCGACCTCGATTTCCTCGTCGGCTCCGACTGGCGCGACCGCATCGCGCCGCTGCCCGCGACCGTCGCCTACGTCGACCGGCTCGAGCAGGTCGCGGCGGTGTCCCCGGAAGCCTTCCTCGCGCATCACTATCTGCGTTATCTCGGCGACCTGTCCGGCGGCCAGATCATCCGCCGCATGCTCGAACGCGCCTACGGCTACGAACGCGACGGGCTGCGCTTCTACATCTTCGACGGGATCCCGAAGACCAAGCCGTTCAAGGACGCCTATCGCGCGAAGCTCGACGCCGCACCGCTCGACGGCGACCAGCAGCAGACCGTCATCGACGAGGCGAACCTGGTGTACGGCCTCAACGGTGCGCTGTTCGCCGACCTCGCGCGCGATATCGACCGTTACCGGGTGCGTGCCTGACCGATGTTCCGTTCCCTCCTCCGCCTTCCGGTCGCGCTGATCGCGGTGCTCGGTGTCCTCGTCGTCGCCGCGTGCAGTGCGCCGACCACCGACGGCACGACCACCGATGTCGCGACGGGCCCGCGGACCGCCGTCGTCGACTCCGAACCCGAGCCGATCACCACCGACCCGGCGCCCGTGCTGCCGGCCACGGTGCGCGGCGTGGACGGGGTCGAGACCACGATCACCGACATCTCCCGGATCGTGGTGGCCGACCGCTCCGGCACCCTCGCGCAGACCGTGTACTCGCTCGGTCTCGGCGACAAGCTCGTCGGCCGCTCCACCGCGTCCTTCCCCGCGATCGAGGACGTCCCCAACGTCACCCCCGGCGGGCACGGTCTCAACGCCGAGGCGATCCTCGCGCTGAACCCGACCGTCGTGCTCACCGACACCTCCATCGGTCCGCTGGCGGTGCAGGAACAGATCCGCGCGACCGGCGTGCCCGTGGTGTTCGTCGATCCGGAACGCTCCCTCGACACCGTCGCCGACGACATCGAGGCGGTCGCGGCCGCACTCGGCGTCCCCGAGGCCGGTGCCGCGCTCGCGCAACGGACGCTCGACGAGATCGCCGCGGCGAAGGACTCGATCCCCGCCGACCATCCCGAACCCACCGTCGCCTTCCTCTATCTGCGCGGTTCGGCGATCAAGATGCTCGGCGGCCCCGGCTCGGGAGCCGATGCGCTCGTCGCGGCCGCCGGTGGTCGCGACGCCGGCATCCTCGCCGGCCTGGACTCACAGTTCGTGCCGATCACCAGCGAGGCGATGATCGCCTCGGCGCCCGACATCATCCTGGTGATGACGCACAGCCTCGACTCGGTGGGCGGACCGGATGGGCTCGCGCAGCTCCCGGGCGTCGCGCAGACCCCGGCCGGGAAGACGGGCACCATCGTGGACATGGACGATTCGACCCTGCTCAGCTTCGGCCCACAGACCGGCAAGGTCCTGGCCGCCCTGGTGGAGGCGTTCTACCCGTCGGACCGGTCGTGATCGCCGGATGTCCGTGAGCGAAGACGTCACCGAAGCCACCGGTCTGCCCGAACGGGCACTGCGGAAGGCCGGACGGGGACGCACCACCGTCGTCCTCGTCGGTCTCGTCGTCGCCCTGCTCGCCCTGGCCGTCGCGTCGGCGTGCCTCGGTCAGGTGCCTACGAGTCCCGCCGAGGTGGTCGGCAGTCTGCTGCACCGCATGGGGCTGGATCTCGGGCCGGTGCCCGCGCATCCCGCCGGGGAGGTGACCTTGTGGGAGGTGCGCTTCCCGCGCGTGGTGCTGGCGATGCTCGTCGGTGCCGCCCTCGGCTGTTCCGGGGCGCTGTTGCAGGGCATCTTCGCCAATCCCCTCGCCGAACCCGGAGTGATCGGGGTGTCCTCCGGCGCCGCTGTCGGCGCGTCCGCGGTGATCGTGCTCGGCGGCGCCTTCACCGCCGGCTGGGCGCTGGCCGGTGCCGCACTCGTCTCCGGTCTGATCACCACCGTGCTGGTCTATGTGCTGTCCCGATCGAACGGACGCACGGAGGTGGTCACGGTGATCCTCACCGGCGTTGCCGTCAACGCCGTCGCCGGCGGGCTCATCGCGTTCTTCACCTTCGTCGCCACTCCCGCTGCCCGCGATCAGATCGTGTTCTGGCAGCTCGGCAGTCTCGGGGGCGCCACCTGGGACATCGTCGCGGTGGTCGCCCCGCTGACCCTGGCCGGGGTGCTCGTCGCGGTGCTGCTCGCCCCGAAACTCGACCTGCTGGCGCTCGGTGAGAGCGTCGCCCGGCATCTGGGTGTGGACGTCGAACGCGTGCGGCAACTGTCGATCCTGGCGGTCGCGGTGCTGGTCAGCGGCGCCACCGCTTTCACCGGCATCATCATGTTCGTCGGCCTCGTGGTGCCGCATCTGATGCGCCTGGCGCTCGGCCCCGCCCACCGGGTGCTCGTCGTGGCGAGTGTGCTCGCCGGCGCAGTCGTCCTGCTCGCCGCCGACCTCGCCGCGCGCACCCTGGTCGAGAACGCCGACCTGCCGCTCGGCATGATCACCGCCCTCATCGGCGGTCCGGTCTTCTTCCTGATGCTCCGCCGCACCCGCGCGAAGCAAGGCGGATGGGCATGAGGCTGCTCCCCCGCTCCCTGGGATCCCCGGCGACCGCCGTCCCGGCCCGCTCGGCGCCCGGCACCGCGACGATGCGCGCGGTGGGGGTGCGACTGCGGCGCGGCGAGCGGGAGATCCTGCACGGTGTCGACTTCGAGGTGCGCACCGGTGAGGTCGTCGCGCTCGTCGGCCCCAACGGGGCGGGCAAGTCCACCCTGCTCGCGGCGTTGTCCGGCGACCATCCGATCAGCGGCGGCACCGTCGAGGTCGAGGGCCGTGCCCTCGAGCGGTGGTCGTCGATCGCCCTGGCGCGCCGCCGCGCCGTGCTACCGCAGCAGCACACCGTCGGTTTCCCGTTCACTGCCCGGCAGGTCGTACGGATGGGACGGGCCGCGTGGGCGCGCACCCCCAGACAGGACGACGACGACCGCATCGTCGCCGAGGCGTTCGGGACCTGCGACGTCGCCCATCTGGCCGACCGGCCGTTCCCTGCGCTGTCCGGCGGCGAACGCGCCCGGGTGGCGCTTGCGCGGGTGCTGGCCCAGGACACCGAGACACTGCTGCTCGACGAACCCACCGCGGCACTGGACCTCGGCCATCAGGAGGCGGTCATGCAGGTCGTGCGGGCCCGCGCCGACGACGGGCACGCCGTGGTCGTCGTGCTGCACGATCTCGGGTTGGCCGCCGCCTACGCCGACCGCGTCTGTGTGCTCGAACAGGGCCGCATCGTCGCCGACGGCGCACCCGGCGACGTCCTCACCGAAGAGCTGCTCGGCCGTGTCTACCAGTACCCGGTGGCGATCGGCCGCCACCCCGAGACCGGTACCCCGCTCGTGTTGCCGCGACGACCGAACCGCGACCGGTCCGCCTCGGCGCAGACCTGAGCAGCAGATCACATCCGGCCCGTCGGACGACCCACTGATTTCTTCCCCGCGACCGGCATCAGGAACACTGAAGGTCGGCGCGCCGGGCGCCGGAGCACGTCCGGCAGGTGCGAATCGAATCCGAGGACGAGGAGCAACGATGGGCAGAGCGGGGATCCGAGCGGTCACGATGGTGGGCGCGATCGCGATGGTCGTGCTGGCCGGCTGCTCGTCGGAGAGCACCCCGGACGTGCTGCAGACCATCGAACCCGCCACTCCTGCGGCCGCCCCCGAGGTCGGCCCGTCCCCTGCCGGCGACGTCCGTCCGCTCGACCTGCAGGTCGATGCGCTGGTCGTCGAACCGTCCACGGGTACCTTCGCCGCGCTCGTCGACGACGGCGCACGGGTCGCGTTGTTCGACGACACGGCGTTCGACGGGCCCGGGACGGAACCGCGCCTGGTGGGCCTGCCGTCGTCCGCCGCCACCGTCGTGACCGGCCCCGAGGGCAGTGTGCTCGCGCCCGTGTCCGGGGCCGTGCTGCGCATCGACGTCGCCGACGGCACCATCACCGAGGTCCCGGTCGACGGCAATGCCGCGTCGGCGGCCGTGCTGTCCGACGGCCGCTGGGCCGTCGGCACCGACGACGGCCGGGTGCTCGTCGTCGACCCCGAATCCGGCGAGGTGGCCACCACCCTCGGGGGCCTCGCCTCCGTCGACGCTCTCGCCGTGACCGGTGACGCCGTCGCGGCGCTCGACCGCCGGCAGACCTCCCTCACCGAGCTCGACCTCGCCGACGCCCATCTCGGGCCCGCGCTGCGCGCCGGCGAAGGCGCGACGCAGCTGACCACCGACCCGTTCGGACGCGTGGTGGTCACCGACACCACCGGCGACGAACTGCTCGTCTACACCCTCGACGCGATCGTCCTGCGGCAGCGTTATCCGGTCGGCCCCGCCCCGTACGCTGTGACCTACGACGAGACGCGGGACCTGATCTGGGTGACTCTGACCGGCAGCAACGAGGTCGTGGGCTACGATCTTTCGACCGGGATCCCGCGAGAACGCCACCGCTTCGCAACGGTGCGGCAACCGAATTCGATCGCCGTCGATCCGGCCGATGCGGCACTGGTGATCGCGTCGGCAACCGGTGACGGACTGCAACGGATCCCGATCGAAGGACAGTGATGGCGAACGAGCGACTCGGCCGGCTCACCCGGATGCCCGTCGGTTGGGACACCAGCAACGACGAATACGAATACGTGCCGCTCAAGCTGCCCCGGGACGTGTCCCGGGTGAGCGCGTCGATGCGTCTGGCGATCTCCGCCGAATTCCACGGCTGGGAACTCACCCGGGTGCGTCTGTATCCGGACGGGAGCCGGCGGGTGCTGCTGCGCCGCCGCAAGACCGCCCATCACGTCCCCGAACCCACCGTTGGTTGATAACAGATCCCGGACCGTCGTGGACCGGGCTTGCAGGGAGTAGTTCGTGTACCGCTATCTTCTTCGGCTCATGTTCCTGTTGCCGCCGGAACGAGCCCACCACCTCGCCTTCCTCGCGATGCGCTGGTCGACTCGCTTCGGGCCGCTGCGCGCCCTGGTGGCGAAAGTGCTCGTCACCGACGACCCCATCCTCCGCAACACCGTCTTCGGCGTGCAGTTCCCCACGCCGGTGGGTCTGGCGGCCGGTTTCGACAAGGACGCGACCGGTGTCGACGTGTGGGGGCCGCTCGGATTCGGGTTCGCCGAGATCGGCACCGTCACCGCCCAGGCGCAGCCGGGCAATCCGCAGCCGCGACTGTTCCGCCTCCCCGAGGACCGGGCGATCGTGAACCGGATGGGCTTCAACAACCACGGTGCCGGGGAGGCCGCCAACCGGCTGCGTCAGCGCCGCCGCACCGTCCCCATCGGCGCGAACATCGGCAAGACGAAGGTCGTGCCGGCCGAGCAGGCCGCCGACGACTACACCGAGAGCGCGCGACTGCTCGGTCCGCTCGCCGATTTCGTGGTCGTCAACGTCTCCTCCCCCAACACCCCCGGCCTGCGGGATCTGCAGGCCGTCGAGTCGCTGCGCCCGATCCTCGCCGCGGTGCTGGACACCGTCACCGTGCCGGTGCTGGTGAAGATCGCCCCCGACCTGTCCGACGAGGACGTCGACGCCGTGGCCGACCTGGCACTCGAACTCGGGCTCGCCGGCATCGTCGCCACCAACACCACCATCCGCCGCGACGGGTTGAACACCCCGCAGAGCCGTGTCGAGGAGATCGGCGCGGGCGGCCTGTCGGGCGCCCCGGTCGCCGAGCGCTCCCTCGAGGTGCTGCGCCGACTGCGCGTGCGGGTCGGCGATCGACTCACCCTGGTCTCGGTGGGCGGCATCGAAACCCCGGAGCAGGCGTTCGAGCGCATTCTCGCCGGCGCGTCGCTGGTCCAGGGCTACACCGGCTTCATCTACGGCGGTCCGTTCTGGGCGCGGCGCATCAACCGCGGCATCGCCCGCAAGCTGCGCGCGCACGGCTACCGCTCCATCGCCGACGCGGTGGGCGCCACCGCACGGGTCTGACCTGCAACGGACGGGGCCCGGGTCGTACTCGACCCGGGCCCCGTCCGTCACGACCTGTCAGCGCACCTCGTAGGTGCCGGTCAGCAGACCGCGGGCGATGGCGTGCCCGAAGACGTTGAAGCCGAGGAAGGCCGGGCTCGACTCGGGCGTGACACCCTCGAGCACCTCGACGTCGAGTGCGTGCACCGCGACGATGTAGCGATGGTGGCCGTGGCCGGCCGGCGGAGCGGCACCGATGAACCCGTGGGCTCCGCCGTCGTGGCGCAGCGTGACGGCCTGCTCCGGAAGAGCGTCCGAGTCGGCGCTACCCGCACCCGTCGGCAGTTCTGTGACCGAGGCGGGGATGTTCGCGACGGCCCAGTGCCAGAAACCCGACGCCGTGGGGGCGTCCGGATCGAACACCGTGACGACGAAGCTCTTCGTCTCGGAGGGGAAACCCGACCAGGACAGCTGCGGGGAGACGTCGCCGCCCCCGGGGATTCCGAACGCACCGCTGGCCTGCGGGAGTTTCCATTCCTCGCCCTCGGCGAAGTCCGCGCTGGTCACCTCGAAGGTGGGCAGCTCGGGCAGGAACTTGTACGGGTCGTAATCGAAAGCCATTCCGGTCCTTTCGTGACGTTTCGTGTGTTCTAGGCGTGCATGAGGAAGTGTTCCATGACCCGGGTGCCGAAGCGCAGTGCCTCGACGGGGACACGCTCGTCGACACCGTGGAACAGCGCCGCGAAGTCCAGATCGGGCGGCAACTGCAGCGGCGCGAAACCGAAGCAGCGGATACCGAGCTTGGCGAACGCCTTGGCGTCGGTGCCGGCCGAGAGCATGTACGGCACCGTCCGGCCGATCGGGTCGTGCGCGAGGATCGCCGCGTTCATCGCGTCGACGAGGTCGCCGTCGAAGGTGGTCTCGTACGGCTCGAGCCCGGTGATCCACTCCCTGGTGACGTTGGGGCCGATCAACTCGTCGACGGTGCGTTCGAACTCGGCGAGCCGGCCCGGCAGGATGCGGCAGTCGACGACGGCGTGCGCGGTGCGCGGGATGACGTTGGCCTTGTACCCGGCGTCGAGCATCGTGGGGTTCGCGGTGTCGCGCAGGGTCGCGCCCACGATGCGGGCGATCGACCCGAGCTTGGCGAGCGCCCCCTCGAGATCCGGCGAGGCCGGATCGAAGTCCAGGCCGGTCTCCTCGCTCACGACGGAGAGGAACTCGGCGACGGAATCGTTGACGACCAGCGGGAAGGTGTGTGATCCGAGCCGGGCCACCGCGCGGGAGAGGACGGTGACGGCGTTGTCCTCGTGGAGGAACGAGCCGTGCCCGGCGACACCCGTTGCGGTCAGGCGCATCCAGCGCATGCCCTTCTCGGCCGTCTCGACCATGTACAGGCGACGTTCGGTGCCGTCGGGGCGCGGCACGGTCAGGGAGAACCCGCCGACCTCCCCCACGGCCTCGGTGACGCCCTCGAACAGCTCGGGCCGGTGCTCGACCAGCCACTGCGAACCGAACTTGCCTCCGGCCTCCTCGTCGGCGACGAACGCGAACACCAGATCGCGCGGGGGCACGATGTTCTCGACCTTGAAGTAGCGGGCGACGGCGATCATCATCCCGACCATGTCCTTCATGTCGACCGCGCCGCGTCCCCACACGTAACCGTTCTCGACGGCCCCGGAGAACGGGTGCACACTCCAGTCCGCGGCTTCGGCCGGCACGACGTCGAGGTGGCCGTGGAGCATGAGGGCACCGCGGCTCGGGTCGGAGCCGGGAAGCCGCGCGAAGACGTTGCCGCGGCCCGGCGCTCCGGATTCGACGTAGGTGGTCTCGTAGCCGACCTCCTCGAGCACGGAGGCCACCCATTCGGCGCACTCGCGTTCGCCGCGGGTGGTGGTGGGTTCGCCGGTGTTGGAGGTGTCGAACCGGATGAGGCGGGAGACGAGGTCGACGACCTCCTCCTCCGCCCGGGACGGCTGGTGGGCGCTCATGTCATTGGCCATGGCCGTATGTCTACCACCGCCCGTCCACCATCTCGACAGTTCGGATCACCGCAGGTGGAGGTGGCGATTTGGGACCGTGGGCGCGGTGGGTTACTCTTTCACAGCGCCCACGACGAGCGGGCGCGAGCATCAGGTCCGAGTGGCGGAATGGCAGACGCGCTAGCTTGAGGTGCTAGTGTCCTATTAACGGACGTGGGGGTTCAAGTCCCCCCTCGGACACTCTGAGTCGAGACAGACGACGAAGGCCCCGAACATCATGTTCGGGGCCTTCGTCGTTGTCGGGAAACGATCGAACGGGCGACAGCCGCTACCGCTTTCGTCAGCCGCGGCGGCGGTTGCCGTAGCGGCTGACGAATCAGCGCGCGGATCCATACGAGGTCCGGCTCGTCGAGTACCGCGGGCGCGCCTGAAGTGCCGTTTTGGGGATCGGGCGCCCCATGCGCTACTGTTTCTTCAGCGCCCGCGGGAGCGGGTTCTACCGACATGCCCCGCGTGGGCGTCGGTCCGAGTGGCGGAATGGCAGACGCGCTAGCTTGAGGTGCTAGTGTCCTATTAACGGACGTGGGGGTTCAAGTCCCCCCTCGGACACTCCGAAACCCGAAGGCCCCGAACCGATATCGGTTCGGGGCCTTCGGTTCGTCCGGGGTCCGCTCAGTCCCGGCGGCCCTTGCGGAAGTACCGGATCGGACCGAAGAAGTTCACCGCGATGGTCAGCGCCCAGCGCAGTTTGCTGCCGTTGATCTTGTCGGCCGGTCGCCTCGCCAGATCGACCCAGGCCGTGATGGCGAGCGACAACTGCACCACCGCGAGGAGGACCACCAGCGCCTGCTGGGGGCGGCTCAGTTCGGCGAACTTCTTCTTGGACAAGGGGGAGCTCGGGCTCATCGTTCCTCCGGTACCTGCACGGGAATTCGGACACGATCATCCTGCCCGATACGATCGGGCATACAGCAGCACACGGAAAAAGGCAGATGAACCCCCACAGCGACACCACCGCCGAGCCCGCCACCGACGGCTTCACCCGCATCGACCCCGACGATCTGGCCACCTGCCTGCGGGTGCTCGACCAGGCGGCGGGTCTCGACGCCGAGCATCCCGACGCGATCACCGTGCAGCGGGCCGTGGGGCACATGTTCAAGAAGTTCAAGCGGTTGCGCCGCAACGAGGCCCGCAAGCAACGCGTCGACACCGACCGTCAGGTGCTGTCCGCGACCGCCACCGCCTCCCCCACCCGCATCGACGACGAGACCGCCGGACTCCCGCTCGCGTCGGCGACGCGCGGTGCGAGCGCGGGAACGCTGCTGCGTCCGCGGCACTGCTACATCTGCAAGGACAAGTACACCCGCGTCGACGCCTTCTATCACCAGTTGTGCCCGACCTGCGCCGAGGAGAACCACGCCAAGCGCGACGCGCGCACCGATCTGCGGGGTCGTCGCGCCCTGCTGACCGGCGGGCGCGCCAAGATCGGCATGTACATCGCGTTGCGGTTGCTGCGCGACGGCGCGCACACCACCGTCACCACCCGGTTCCCCAACGACGCGATCCGCCGCTTCACCGCGATGGAGGACAGCGGCGACTGGCTGCACCGGCTGCGCATCGTCGGCATCGACCTGCGTGATCCCGCCCAGGTGGTCGCCCTCGCCGACGATGTGGCCGCGCAGGGTCCGTTGGACATCCTCATCAACAATGCCGCGCAGACGGTGCGCCGCTCCCCCGGTGCCTACTCGGCGCTCGCCGAGGCGGAGGCCGATCCGCTGCCCGCCGGCCCTCGCCCCGAGGTCCTGACCTTCGGCAAGCCCTCGGACGCCCACCCGGCCGCCCTGGCCGGGTCGCTGCCGGCCGAGTTGTCGGCGCACTCGCTGACCTCGCTGGCACTGGTGGCCGGCTCGGCGACACCCGAGCGGGTAGCGGCCGGCGTCGCCGTCGACGCCGGCGGATTGCTGCCGGATCTCGTGCACACCAACAGCTGGGTGCAGACCGTCGGCGAGGTCGAGCCGCTGGAACTGCTCGAGGTGCAGCTGTGCAACTCGGTGGCGCCGTTCATCCTCGTCAACCGTCTGCGTCCGGCGCTCGCCGCATCCCCGGCACGCCGCAAGTACGTCGTGAACGTCTCGGCGATGGAAGGGCAGTTCGCGGGTCGCCGCTACAAGGGCGCCGGGCATCCGCACACCAACATGGCCAAGGCCGCGCTGAACATGCTCACCCGCACCAGCGCCGAGGAGATGCTCACCGACGGCATTCTCATGACCGCCGTCGACACCGGGTGGATCACCGACGAGCGGCCGCACCACACCAAGATGCGGCTGGCCGAGGAAGGCTTCCACGCGCCGCTCGATCTCGTGGACGGCGCTGCCCGCGTCTACGACCCGATCGTCCAGGGCGAGACCGGTACGGACCTGTACGGATGCTTCCTCAAGGACTTCCGCCCGGCACCCTGGTGATCCGGACCCCGAAATTCGGGGAGACCGGTTCCACACCGTCGATCGTGGCCCGGCCTCGGGGCCGCGGCGATAATGGAGGACGTCCCCGCAGGCCCGCACGAGGAGAGTCATGACTGTCGCTGTCGTTCACGCCGATACCCCCGAAGGCCGGATCGCTCTGCAGGCCGCGGTGCGGGAGGCCGCCGACCGGCAGCAGTCGCTGGTGGTGCTCCACCCGCTCGACGAACCCGACGAGGTGGAAGGCGTGCGGGCACAGGTGAGCGAGGTGGCCGGTACCGACGGCTGGGAGTTGCTCTCGGCCGTCCACGACGGCGATCCGGTCGGCACGACCGTCGAACTGCTTGCGCGCAGCGGCGCCGAACGCGTGGTCATCGGCAGCCGCGGGCGCACCGCGACCGGCAAGTTCCTCGTCGAGCGGGCGGTGCAGCGGCTGATCACCGAGTCGTCGGTGCCGGTGCTCGTCATCAAGGCCGGCTGAGGCGCCGCCCGCCCTCCGATAACCGCGTTCGTTCCGCGGCCGTTCGTTCTACCCTGGGCACATGGCGTTCCGAGTGATCGCCGACCTCACGGCCTTCGTGCATCTGCTGTTCGTGCTCTACGTCGCGTTCGGTGGTTTCCTCGCGTGGCGGTGGCCCCGCACGATCGTCGCGCACGTCGTCGCAGTGGTGTGGGGAGCGGCCTCGGTGGCCGTGGGGTTCGACTGCCCGCTGACCGCGGTGGAGAACTGGGCCCGCCGCGAGGCCGGCCAGGAAGGTCTGCCGCCGAGCGGGTTCATCGATCACTACCTCACCGGGGTGATCTACCCGGAGTCCGCGCTCGGTTCGGTCCGCGCCCTCGCCGCGCTCGCCGTGCTGATCTCGTGGGTGGTGCTGTGGCACCGGATCCGTGTGACGAAGGTCGCCCCGAAGACTTACTCCTGAGTAGGGTGGGGGCATGACTGTCTCCCGGGATCTCGACATCGTCGTCTACGGCGCCACCGGCTTCGTCGGGCGCCTCACCGCCGCCTATCTCGCCGAGAACCTCCCCGACGGCGTCGCCGTCGGACTCGCAGGACGTTCACGCACCAAACTCGAGAAGCTCGCCGCCGACCTCGGAACCGACTGGCGGCTGATCGAGGCGAACGCCGACGATCCCGCCTCGCTGACCGCGCTCGCCGAGTCCACCCGCGTGGTGATCACGACCGTCGGTCCCTACGCCACGTACGGGCTGCCGCTCGTGCAGGCGTGCGCCGAGGCCGGCACCGACTACGTCGACCTCACCGGCGAGGTGCTCTTCCACCGCGAGAGCATCGACCGCTTCGACGACGTGGCCCGGCGCACCGGCGCCCGCATCGTCCACTCGTGCGGTTTCGACTCCGTCCCGTCCGACCTCGGCGTCCATGCGCTCTACCGCGCCGCGGAGGCCGACGGCAACCTGCCGCTCACCGACACGACGTTCGTGCTCGGCTCCTTCCGCGGCGGGGTGAGCGGCGGAACCATCGATTCGCTCCGGCAACAGCTCGACGCGATCCGCAAGGATGCCGCCGCACGGAAGATCGCCGCGCGCCCGTACTCGCTGTCCCCCGATCCGGCTCGGGAACCCGACCTCGGTCGGCAGAACGACTTCGCGTTCGTCGACGGCAAGTCGGTCGCCCCGGAGATCTCAGGCCGGCTCGCTCCGTTCGTGATGGCCTCCTACAACACCCGCATCGTTCGACGCAGCAACGCGCTGCGCGACTGGGCCTACGGACGCCGGTTCCGCTACCGGGAGGTGATGAGTGTCGGCTCCTCGCCGCTGTCCCCCGTCCTTGCCGGGCTCGTCGGACTCGGGACGGGCGCCCTTGCCGCCGGCCTGTCGTTCCCGCCCACCCGGTTTGTCCTCGACAAGCTCCTGCCCGCGCCCGGTGAGGGACCGTCGGAGAAGACCCGCGAGAACGGTTACTTCACGGTGGATCTGTACGCCTCGACCGAGTCGGGTGCCCGTTACACCGCACGGTTCTCCGCGCAGGGCGACCCGGGTTACAAGGCCACGGCCGTGATGCTGGGCGAGTCCGCCCTCTCGCTCGCCCTCGGCGGCGCGGCCCTGCACGCCGGCGGCGGCGTCCTCACCCCCGCGGTGGCCTTCGGGGACGTGCTGACCGAACGGCTCCGCGCGGCCGGTTTCGAGATCTCCGCGCGCCGCCTCGGATGACCTCGCGTCCGGCGCGCCGACCGGGGCGCGCCGGGCCCGCCGAGTGTGGCTCCGCCGCGGGAACGGGCTATGCTCGACCGGACCGAACGATTCGCGCGCGGAACGAGACCTGAGGACGTGACCATGGCTGCGACGAGTACCGAGATGGCTCCGGCCGCTCGTCTCGCGCTCATGCCGTTCTGGCCGACCCGTCGCGGTGCCTGCTTCGATTGTCTGTGTTGCACCCGGGAGTGTTGCTGAGCGCTTCGGCGCTCGTCCAGCTTTTCGGGTTCTTCCAGCTTTCGGAGCCAACGCATGTTCAATCTGCTCATCTTCACGCTCGTCGGTGTCGGCGCACAGCTCGTCGACGGCGCACTCGGCATGGCCTTCGGTGTCACCGCGACCACCCTGCTGCTGTTCAGCGGTGTCGGTCCGGCGCACGCGAGCGCCGCGGTGCACCTCGCCGAGGTGGGAACCACCCTCGTCTCGGGTGCTTCGCACTGGCGTTTCCGCAATATCGACTGGAAGGTCGTGCTGCGGCTCGGCGTGCCCGGTGCCATCGGCGCCTTCCTCGGCGCGACCGTGCTGTCGGGGCTGTCGACCGAGGCCGCCGAACCGGTGACCGCCGGGATCCTGCTGGCCATCGGCGTGTACGTCGCGTTGCGCTTCTCGGTGCGGCCTCCTGCGGTCGCGCATGCCCGCACCTCCCCGCACACCGCGAAATTCCTGTCCCCGCTCGGATTCTTCGGTGGGTTCATCGATGCGAGCGGCGGTGGCGGATGGGGACCGATCACCACCAGCACTCTGCTCTCCCGCGGAAAGACGGCGCCGCGCACCGTGATCGGATCGGTGAGCGCCTCGGAGTTCCTCGTCGCGGTCGCGGCGAGCATCGGTTTCCTGTTCGGGCTCGGGCACGACTCGCTCGGCAATCTGGTGATCGTCGCCGGTCTCGCCCTCGGCGGTGCTCTCGCGGCGCCGGTCGCGGCGTGGCTGGTCAGCCGGGTCCCCGCGACGCTGCTCGGTACCGGTGTCGGCGGTGTCATCGTGCTGACCAACGCGCACAAGCTCGCCAAGACTGCCGACCTCTCCGGCGCGGCGCTGGCGGTGCTCTACCTCGCCATCGTCGCTGCCTGGCTCACGCTGCTGATCGTGTCCTGGAAGCGTTCGCGCCTCACCGCCGCGGAGAAGAGCGGTTCGCTCGAACCGCTGGCGCAGCCGACGCCGGTGGCACTGCTCGAAGGCGCCGACGCGACGCCCCTCGCCGGGGCCCGTCCGGAGCCTCGGGAGGTGCCCGGACACAACGAGACTCGCCTGAATTCCACCCCGTCACCACGCTCCTCCGACGGCGCTTGATAATCGCTATTATGCCCGCGTGCGACAAAAGCGAATACATACTGGTGCCTTCGTCTTCCTCACCGCCGGCGCCGCTCTGACGGCCTGTTCCTCGGACGATTCCACGGTCGGCATCCGCAACGCAGCCGACATCAATTCCCCGACGTCCACCTCCGCCGAATCGCCGTATCTGGTGAAGATCGCACAGAGCTTCCCCAGCTGCGAGGCCATCGGCGCGACCCTCGAGCGCTACATCGACGGGCTGACGCCCGCTCCCGGCGGCATCGTGAGCACCCAGCGCGTGAACTGCGTGTGGGAGGCCGGAGCCGGCGAGCCGCCCTCCGGACTCCGTTCCGTCGAGGTCGTCGTCGAACCCGAGACCGTCACACCCGCCACCGCGGCGAAGACCGGCCTGGTGGTGCTTCCCGATCCCGCCATCGAAGCGGCCGGCGGATTCGCGCACAGCATGCCGATCAACATGGCCGGCACCGCCTTCACCGCGACCGGCGTCGAACTCCCCCAGGCCTCCGTGTCGATCACCGTCGGCGGCCGCGATGCCGCGATGGTCCTCGATCCGGCGGGCGGCGTGGCGGTCGCCAAGCAGCTTCTCGGGCTGTAACGCACGGTGTCGCGGCCCTCGACCGCCCGGGCGGAACCAAGATCACATACAACTCGTACGGACGCTACGATGCGCCGTGTGAATCTGACCCGATACGCGGTCGCATCCGCGACCCTCGCCGGCGCTCTGCTCCTCGGAGCGTGTTCCTCCGGCGACGACGCCTCCTCCGACACCGCCTCGGACGCCGACTCCGCAGCCGTCGACACCACCTTCGACGCCGACACCGTCGGCGAACCGACCGGCCTCGGCAGCGACATCCTCGCCCGCTTCGAATCGTGCGACGATGTCGCGCCCGCCGTCGCCCCCTACATCGAAGGCCTGAGCCTGCGTTCGTCGAGCGGCGTGGACGAGTACAGCGTCTACTGCGCGTGGGAGACCCCGGACACCGCGACGAACCTCGACGAGATCCGGTCGGTGGAGATCGTCCTGGCACCCGGATCCGGAAACGTCCCGTCGGCGAGCGACCTCGAAACCGGCGGTCTCGAATTGCTTCCCGACCCCGACATCGAGGCCGCCGGCGGCGTCGCCTACACCATGGGAGAGGCCGTCTCGGTCGCCGCCGTCTCGGTCACCCAGATCCAGCTGCCCGACGTGGAGGTGTCCATCACCGGCGGGCAGTGGGGCGACTACCCGTCGCTCGACGCCCCGACATCGGTGACCGTCGCCAAGGAACTGCTCGACCTGTAGGCCCGTCCGCGCCGATCGTGCGCGGTGAGCACACCGCGCACGATCAGGGCCTGGGCCGCGATGTAGGTGGCCATGATCCACAACCCCACGGCAGGCAGATCCGCGTCGACGAAGGCACGCGCGGCGATGAGCGCATCGGAGACGACGAAGAGCATCGCGCCGACCGCCGCCGTCCGGTTCAGACCGGTGGCGAGCACCGCCATCGCCGCCAGACACGACGCGTAGACCGCCATCGGGACCACGAGAATCCCTGCCGCCGAAGCGCACACGGCGACCATGGCGATCACCGCGAGGGCGTAGAGACCGACCACCCACGGGCGGGTCCGCACCACGCTCGACCGCCGGTACGGCCGGAACGCGACGATGTAGGTGAGCTGGGCGCACAGGAAGAAGCCCACCAGCACCAGGAACGAGGCATCCCCCTCGACGAGATCGGGCGCGGTGTCCCCCAGCCACGAGAACCCCAGCGCCACAAGCGTGCCCACGACCAGCCGGTCGCGCGGTGCGGACGTGACGAGGACGAGTCCGAGCGCGAGCAGCGGCATGAGGAACCACTGCGAGACGTCGGTGAACGCCGAATCCGGCGCGAGAACCTGGAAGACGAGATGAGCCGCCGCGACGATCGCGAACGCACCGAGAACGGTGGCGGCGATCGTGCGGCGGCTCATGGGATCAGGAGTCCTCGCCGGACGTTCCGGGGTCGTTCACCCCGTCGAAGGCGTCGAGCAGGCGTTGCGCGGCGAGCGCGGCGGTCAGCGAACCGTCGCGCACCCCGGCCTCGACATCCTTGCGGATCGCCCGCACGCGCGGGGAGGTCTCGAGACGACGCAACAGCTGGTCGTGCACCATCGTCCACGTCCAGTCCACCTGCTGACGGCGCCGGTTCTCCTCGAACATGCCCGCCTCGGTGAGCACCTTCTTGTGCTCGAGCACGGTGTCCCAGAAGGTGTCCAGACCGTTGCCGGTCATGCCGCTCATGGTGATCACCGGCGGCTTCCAGATCGCGTCGTGCGGATGCACCATGCGCATCGCGCCGGCGAGTTCGCGGGCGGCGACCCGCGCGTCGCGTTCGAACTCCCCGTCGGCCTTGTTGACGGCCACCAGGTCGGCGAGTTCGAGCACGCCCTTCTTGATGCCCTGCAACTGGTCGCCGGTGCGGGCCAGGGTCAGGAAGCAGAAGGTGTCGACCATGTTCGCCACGGTCACCTCGGACTGCCCGACACCGACGGTCTCGACGAGGATCACGTCGAAACCGGCGGCCTCGAGCAGCACCATCGTCTCGCGGGTGGCCTTCGCGACCCCACCGAGCGTGCCGGCCGAGGGCGACGGGCGGATGTAGGCGTCCCGCTGCACCGCGAGACGCGCCATCCGCGTCTTGTCGCCGAGGATCGAACCACCCGTGCGGGTCGACGACGGGTCGACGGCCAGCACCGCGACCCGATGCCCCTGCTCGAGCAGATACATGCCGAGCGCATCGATGAAGGTCGATTTGCCGACACCGGGCACACCCGTGATACCGACACGAATCGCGTTGCCCGCCTTCGGGAGCAGGCGCAGCAGCAACTGCTGCGCCCGCTCCCGATGGTCGTCGCGGGTCGACTCGATCAGCGTGATCGCCCGCGCGAGGCCGGCCCGCTCGTTGGCGAGCACGGCCTCGGCGAGGGCGTCGACGTCGATCTGCCGTCGGCGGGTCTGCGCGGCGCCGGCCGAGGTGTCGCTCATGCCGACGTCAGCCTCCGAGGTGGTGGCCGAGCTGCGCGGCGAGCTTGGTCAGCAGACCGGTCGCCGCATCCGCGATCACGGTGCCGGGCGGGAAGATCGCCGCCGCACCCGCCGCGTAGAGCTCGTCGAAGTCACCCGGCGGGATGACACCACCGACGACGATCATGATGTCCTCGCGGCCCACCTCGGCCAGTGCCTGCTTGAGGGCAGGGACCAACGTCAGGTGACCCGCGGCCAACGACGACACGCCGATGACGTGCACGTCGTTGTCGGCCGCCTGCTGGGCGACCTCTTCGGGGGTCTGGAACAGCGGTCCCACGTCGACGTCGAATCCGAGGTCGGCGAAGGCCGTGGCGATCACCTTCTGGCCTCGGTCGTGACCGTCCTGGCCCATCTTCGCGACGAGGATGCGGGGGCGACGGCCCTCCTCCTCGGCGAACTTCTCGACCAGCTCGGTCGCGGCGGTGATGTTGGTGGCCTTGCCGGCCTCGTCGCGGTACACGCCGCTGATCGTACGGATCTCCGCCTGGTGACGGCCGTAGACCTTCTCCAGGGCGTCCGAGATCTCACCGACGGTGGCCTTCGCGCGGGCCGCGTCGATGGCCAGCGCGAGCAGGTTGTTGTCGAGACCCTGGCTCTGCGCACCGGCGGCGCGGGTGAGCGCGTCGAGGGCGGCGCGGGTGGCCTCCTCGTCGCGGTCGGCGCGCAGCTGTTCGAGCTTGGCCAGCTGCTCGGCCCGCACACGCGAGTTCTCGACCTTGAGGACCTCGATCTCGTGGTCCTCGGTCACCTGGTACTTGTTGACACCGATGACCGGCTGGCGACCCGAGTCGATGCGCGCCTGGGTGCGGGCGGCCGCCTCCTCGATGCGCAGCTTCGGGATGCCCTCCGAGATCGCCTGTGCCATACCGCCGGCCGCCTCGACCTCGGCGATGTGGGCGCGGGCCTTGTTGGCGAGCTCGTGGGTGAGCCACTCGACGTAGTGCGAGCCGCCCCACGGGTCGATGGGCCGCGTGGTGCCCGACTCCTGCTGCAGCAGCAGCTGGGTGTTGCGGGCGATGCGCGCCGAGAAGTCGGTGGGCAGCGCCAGCGCCTCGTCGAGCGCGTTGGTGTGCAGCGACTGGGTGTGGCCCTGGGTCGCGGCCATCGCCTCGACGCAGGTGCGGGCGACGTTGTTGAAGACGTCCTGCGCGGTGAGCGACCAGCCGGAGGTCTGCGAGTGGGTACGCAGCGACTTCGACTTCGGGTTCTTCGCCCCGAACTTCTCGACGAGCTCGCTCCACAGCAGGCGACCTGCGCGCAGCTTCGCGACCTCCATGAAGAAGTTCATGCCGATCGCCCAGAAGAACGACAGGCGCGGCGCGAACTTGTCGACGTCCATGCCCGCGTCGAGTCCGGCGCGGATGTACTCCATGCCGTCCGCGAGGGTGTAGGCGAGCTCGAGGTCGGCCGTCGCGCCGGCTTCCTGGATGTGGTAGCCGGAGATCGAGATCGAGTTGAAGCGCGGCATCTTCGCCGAGGTGTAGGCGAAGATGTCGGAGATGATCCGCATCGACGGCTTCGGCGGATAGATGTAGGTGTTGCGGACCATGAACTCCTTCAGAATGTCGTTCTGAATGGTTCCGGCCAGCTGCTCGGGCTTGACGCCCTGTTCCTCCGCCGCCACGACGTACAGCGCCAGGATCGGCAGCACCGCGCCGTTCATGGTCATCGACACCGACACCTGCGACAGATCGATGCCGTCGAACAGCTGACGCATGTCGAGGATCGAGTCGATCGCGACACCGGCCATACCGACGTCACCCTGCACGCGCGGGTGATCGGAGTCGTAGCCGCGGTGCGTGGCCAGGTCGAAGGCCACCGACAGACCCTTCTGACCGGCGGCGAGGTTGCGCCGGTAGAAGGCGTTGGACTCGGCGGCGGTGGAGAAGCCGGCGTACTGGCGGATGGTCCACGGCTGGTTCACGTACATCGTCGGGTACGGCCCGCGCACGAACGGGGCGATACCCGGGTAGCTGCCGAGCGGATAGCCCTCGGCGACGACGGCGTCGCGGTCGGCCTTGGTGTAGACCGGCTTGACGTCGATGCCCTCGGGCGTCGACCACACGACGTCCTCGGTGCTGTAGTTGTTCGCCTCGGCGACGGACTCGACGAGCGCGGCGGCCTGCTCCGCGGTGGGAGCAGTGGGCGCCGGCGCTGCCGGGTCCGTCAACGGGACGTCGGCGAAGCTGCCGATTTCGTGTTCGATGCTCACTTACGCTCCCAGAGTGTTCAGCAGGTCGGTGAGGGCGGCGACGGCGTCGATGCGCGCGGTGAGGAAGCCGTCCGGACGATCGTCGCCCTGTGCGTCCTTCACGGCCTTCTCCGGTCCGGCCAGCAGCACCGTCGTGATCCCCGCCGCACGCAGCGCAGCGGTGGCCGTACCGGCCTGCTCGCCGTAGCGGGTGTCGGTGCCGCACAGCACGGCGACGGACGTTCCGGTGTCGCCCACCAGGGACGACAGGTCGGCGTCGATATCGAGCGGTCCGGGATTGACCGCTTCGATGCCACCGGCGGCGAGCAAGTTCGCCGCGAAGGTCGCACGCACGTTGTGCTCGGCGATCGGTCCGAGCGGGGCGAGCAGCACCCTCGGCCGGGCACCGTGCGAGGCCAGGTAGGTGTCGGAGCGGTCGCGCAGGGCCTCGAACGGCGCGGCGTACCGCGCGGCGGACGCGCCGGCCTCGGCGACACCGACCGGCAGCGGCTTCTCGGCCAGGTTCGGGAACTCGTTGACACCGGTCACCGGGAACTTGCGGTGCGCGATGTCGGACTCGCGGCGGGCACGCGTCTGCGCGACACGCTCGGCGATCAGCCCCGACTCGAGAGCGGCGCGGTAGCCACCGGCCGCCTCGATCTCCTGGAAGAAGCCCCACGCCTTCTCCGCGATCTGCGCGGTCAGTTCCTCGACGTACCAGGAACCGGCGGCGGGATCGAGGACACGACCGAGGTTGGACTCCTCGAGCAGCAGCAGCTGGGTGTTGCGGGCGATCCGGGCGGAGAACGCCTCGGACACCTCGAGCACACCGGCCGGCAGCGCGGAGTCGAACGGCAGGACCGTGACGGCGTCGGCGCCACCGACACCCGCACCGAAGGCGGCGAGGGTCGTGCGCAGCATGTTCACCCACGGATCGCGCTGGGCCATCATCGCCGCGGAGGTCACGGCGTGCTGCGGTGCGTTGCCGGCCTCGGGGGCACCGGCGACCTGGGCGACGCGCGCCCACACCTGACGACCCGCGCGGAACTTGGCGATGGTCTGGAACTGGTCGTCGGTCGCGGCGAGACGGAACTCGAGCTGGCCGAGCGCGGCCGCGACGGGAACCCCGGCGTCGACGAGTGCTCGCACGTAGTCGAGGCCGGCAGCGATCGCGGCGCCGAGTTCCTCGGCGTCGGACGAACCGGCGTTGTGGAAGGCGGTGCCGTCCACGGTGAGGGCACGCACCGCTTCGGTGCGGTCGGCGGCGGCCCGGGCCAGCTCGACGGCCTCGGCGAGGGGCACGTCGGGACGCTCGGAGAACGCGCTGGTGAGCGGCGCTGCACCGAGGAAGATGCGCACGGCGGTGCGGTCCTCGATGTCGGTGCGGTTGTCGAGCACGGCGTACACGGCGGTGGTCGCTGCGACCGCGTCGGCACCGGCGTCGAGACGGACCGGCGCGAGGTCGAGGAGCACACCGCTCAGCGCAGTGTCGAGCGCGTCCACGGGGACCGCGCCGGCGCCGAGACCGAGCCACACCGAGCTGACGCCGTTGTTCAGGGCGTCGAGGATGCGCTCGTTGACCGAGGCCGCGTCGGTGCCGGTGAAGCGGACGTCGACGAGCCAGCCGGTGTTGACGTCGCGCGTGGACGAGCCGCCGCGGACGAACGGGAACTCACCGGGCAGCGGCGCTTCGTCGCGCTCGTCGAGCACGCCGTACAGCGGCGCGACGGTGACGTCGTCGTAGGTCGTGGTCTCGAGCAGACGCTGCGGCTCGGGTCCGAGTTCGGCCGGGTCGACGCGTCGGGACTTGGCCAGCACCCCCGCCACCGCGTCCTGCCACTGCGCATACGCGCGCGCGGCATCCTCGGCTTCTGCAGCTAATGACACGGGCGATTCCTCCTACTGCGGGTTTGCAGGCTTTGTACGGACGGCGTTGTCGGCCGGAGGTGGACAACCCCGAAAAGGGTAGGTTGCCTTCGGTGTGATGCTATCCCCACACACCGCGCGGTCGTTGTGGGGATCACCACAGTTTTTCTAGCGCTCGATAACGACGTCCTCGACCGGAACGGTATCGTGCCGCCTTCACCACTCTGCTCGCGGGGAGCAGAGACCGCCCGGCCGGTAGTGTGGACGCTCGTGACGAGGCTTGCCGCAGACCGCAGAGCGCTCGGCATCCTGGGCCTGGTGGCGGCGCTCGTCGTCGTAGCTCTCGTGGTGCCGCATCCGACGATCGCCCAGATCCGGGAGTGGTCCGAATCGGTGCACGGCCCGGCACTGGTCCTGGCGTTCTTCGCCGTCCACGCCCTGGTCACGATCGCCCCGATTCCGCGCACGGTGTTCACCCTCAGCGCCGGCGTGCTGTTCGGCAGTGCCGTCGGCATCGGCGTGACGGTCGCCGCCTCCACGGTCAGCGCCGTCCTCGCGTTCCTGCTCGTGCGGGCCGTCGGACGCAAGGCCGTGGAATCGCGTCTCACACACCCGGCGGCGAAAGCGATCGATCTGCGGCTGGCACGCCGCGGATGGCTCGCGGTGGGCTCCCTGCGGTTGATCGCTGCCGCCCCGTTCTTCGTCGTGAACTGTTGCTGCGCGGTCTCGGCGGTCCGTCTCGTCCCCTACACACTCGCGACGGTGGTGGGCATCCTGCCGGGCACCGTGGCGGTCGTGCTCCTCGGCGATGCCCTGACCGGGCAGACCGATCCGCGGCTGATGGTGATCACCGGGGTGTGCATCGCGCTCGGTCTCGCCGGACTGCTGCTCGAGGCCCGGCTCCCCGAGCCCGCCGGTTCGGCGCTCGACGCCGTCGTCGATCCGGATCAGGACCCGGCGGCGAGATAGTCGGCCAGGATCGGGCCACGGACGGCGAGCACGGCCGGGGTCATCATCTCCACCGGTCTCGTGCCCGGGACCGCGGTTCAGCGCGTCGAGCAGCACATCATGAGCTGACGGGGAACGAGCCGGCCCGATAGCCTGTACGCATCACTACGCGGCACCGATTCGTCAAGCTTCAGGTATTGATTATCCGGAATCAAGCCCTCACACTTGACACATGTTCGTCTTGACGGTCGACCAGCGGCGCAGCCGCCGAGACATCGACCGCGTGGCAAACCTCCTCACCGAACTGCAGGACGTTCCGCTGGTACGGCCCTTCGATCGCACCGCGGGCGACGAGGTCCAGGCCGTCGCGGACAATCCCGCCCTCGTCGTCGATCTCGTCCTCGACCTCCTCCGGAGGGAACGCTGGAGTATCGGGGTGGGAATCGGCCCGGTGGAGACCCCGCTCCCCGAACAGACACGCGCCGGCCGCGGACCCGCCTTCGAACACGCCCGCACCGCCGTCGAACGCGCCAAGAACGCCCCTGGGCAGGTCGCGGCCGAAGGCGACGACACCGAGGTCACCGCCGACGTCGACGCCGCGCTCACCCTGCTCGCCACCGTCGTCCTGCGCCGCACAGACCAGGGGCACGAGGCCGTCGACTTCGCTCGTCAGGGCCTGTCGCAGGCGCGGATCGCCGAGCGTCTCGGCATCAGCAAACAAGCGGTGTCCCAGCGCCTCGCCACCGCCGGCTGGCAGGCCGAACTGGCCGGACGCGAACTCGTGCGCCGACTCCTGGAAAGGGCCGACCGTTGACCGTCCTCTCACTGGTGTGCCTGGCCGTGGCCGCTCTCGCACCCGCACTCGCGCTACGCCCGAGCATGCCGGTGTGGCCGGCCGCCTCGTTGAGCATCGCGGGTCTCGCCGGTGCAGCCCTCGCCGCCACCGCGACCACACCGGTTCAGGGAGTCGCGCTCGCGGCCACGCTGATCCTCACCGCCACGGCGGCGATCACCGGGGGCGGACCCGCGGTCCTCGTGGCGTTCCGCATCGCGCGCCGGCAACCCGACGCCGGTCCCGAGCCCACCCCTCCCCCGGGCCCGCTCCGCGGCGGACGCGTCATCGGCGTGCTCGAACGCGGAGCGGTCACCGCCTCGATCCTCGCCGGATGGCCCGAAGGGATCGCCGTCATCATGGCGGTGAAGGGTCTCGCCCGTTATCCCGAACTGCGCGAACCGAACGCTTCCGAACAGTTCATCATCGGTACATCCACCTCGGTGCTGTGGGCGGTCGCGGTGTGCGGCGTCGGGCAGGCGCTGATCACCTGAGCGGGGATCTTCACCGTCAGGTCTTCTTCAGCGCACTCCCCTTGTGCATCGCGACGTGATCGGTCTTGTCGCTCCGGATCTCGTACTGCGGCTCGTCCTCGCTGCACCGCCGCGTGCGTCCCTTGAACTCCACGTCCTCCGTGTGCTTCGCGATGATCACACCCTCGACGTATCCGGCTTCGGAGTTCCATCGGACGTGGTCACCGACGGAGAAGTGGGTCGCCATGTCGTCGTCCTCCCGATCGGCCCGCTTCCTGTTGACAGTCGGATAGCCGTCTCCCATCGGTCCTACACCTCGGGCCGATCAGTCCGTCCGATGCTCTGCGGGATCCGCGGACCCCTCGGCGACGGCGCGGAAACGTTCGAGGTCCTCCGGACGGAACTCGGGCCGGGCCATCACCGCGTCGACGAGCAGACGCAACTGGTGTTGCAAGGCCGGTACCGGCTCGGTGCGCCCCTGCTCGGAGAGATGATCGATGAGCATGCGCAGCACCCGGGCGAGCGCCGTGGCCACGTGCAGCTGCGCCGAACCGGCCTGCCGGATCTGTTCGAAGGCGTGCTCGATGTACTCGTCGGGCGACAGGATCCACGGACGCAGCAGGATCCGGCCGTCCGCACCCTCGATCGCCGGCACCGGACTGCCGGTGACCAGCAAGGTGCGCAGCAGACTGCCGAGTCGGAGCACTACCTCGGTGGCGGTCGTCGGGTCGTTGATCGCCTGGCTCAGCGCGCGCAGCGCGATGTCGACGAGTTGCCGCAGCGCGAAGTCCACGTCCTGTTGCATGGTGCGCGTATTCGAGATCTCCACGGCCGCCTCGAGCCGCCGCAGGATCACCGCCCGTTCCGGCTTCGGATGGATCCGCAGCAGCGGTTCCCCGCAGTGGATGTACGCGCCGGGACGCGTCTCCATCCGCACGACCGAACCCGGCGGTGCCACGGCGAGAGCGAGCTCGGCCGGCGCCTGGGTCACCCAACCGTCGCGCGGGGCGTGCACCGTCGCCCCCTCGGTGAAATCCGGCTCCGGCACCCGGTCGACGCGGATCTCGCGTTGCGCACTCCGGCTCGTGTTCGCGATGACCTTCTCGGCCTCCGAGGCGATGCTGCGCACCACCTCCCCGACCTGCAGACCATGGGCCAGCCGGTTGAGATAGGCGATGATGAGCACCACGGTCGACACCGCGAGGACCACCGCGAGGGTGGTCGACAGCGTCGGGGCGGGTGCGGCGTCGTCCGCGCCGATGTGGCGCAGCGTCAGCACGCAGTAGACGAAGGTCGCCACCAGCATCCCGATCACCGTCTGGCTGGCCCGATCCCGGATGAAGGACCGCATCACCCGCGGCGAGAACTGGCTGCTCGCCAACTGCAGGCTCACGACGGTCAACGAGAAGACGACACCGGCGGTGGTGATCGTGGCACCCGCCACGGTGCTCAGTAGCCAGATCGCGGCGTTGCTGTTCATCTTCATGCCCCACGGAAAGGGGCCGAAGGCCCGATCGATGTAGCCACTCACCTCCGCCAGCACGGCTCCGGCGACGACGACCAGCGCGGGCAGCGCGAACAGGCTCTCCCGGAATCGGTATACGCCCGCGGCGATCCGCAACTGCATCCACGATCTCGGCAGAGCACTCATGTCGACCAAGCTAACCATCCGGTCTCCGCACCGCGGGCACTCGCAACGAACTGGGGGCACGCGCACCGGATGTCCCCTGCGGCGCGGTCACGACGAGTCCATGAGATACTCGACGGACAACTGAACAGCCACCGAACCGTGGCGGGAGAGTCCCGCACACAGCGGGCGCCGAAGGAGCAACCTCCCCGGGAATCTCTCAGGCCCCCAGACCGCCACGGCGAGGCTCCTCTGGAAAGCAACTCTTCCGGGTTCACCGAAGGTGTAAGCGGCTCCGTCCGCGAAAGCTCTCAGGTCCGATGACAGAGCGGGGAACGACAACACCCGCTGGTGCTCGTGTCGTGCACCCTGGACCCGAGGTAGACGTGTGACCGTTTCCCTGGGCGCGCCTTCGCGCGCCGATAATTCGCTGTCCGCGCCCCTGCGCGCCGATGATGCGCTGCTCGAGCAGCGCGCCGATATTGCACCGACCGAGTCGCGTGGCCCTGTTCTCCTTCCCTCCCCCGCCCCGAAGTCGCCGCCGCGTACGAACCGGCGACTCGGGATCGCCGCGATCGTGCTGTCCGCGACCGCGATGGGCGCCGCAGGATTGTTCGGCCGCAAGGCCACTCCCGAAGGCGCGGTGCTCGGTGAGGCACTGACGCTCGGGCGGATGGCGGTCGGAGCGCTCGGCATGCTCGTCCTGATCGCGCTGTCCCGCCGCCTCGGACAGTTGCGCCGGACCCGCCTGTCCTGGTCGGTCGTCGGTGGCGGTGTGCTTCTCGGACTGTCCCTCGCGACCTATCTGTCCGCCACGGTGTTGACCGACCTGTCCCGTGCCGTGGTTCTCCATTACCTCGGCCCCGTCGTTGCGACGGCCCTCGCCCGGGTGTTCCTGAAGGAGAGGGTCGGTCGCCTCGACGCCCTGTCGATCGGCACGGCGTTCGCCGGGATGTTGCTCGCCGCCGGCCTGGTGGGCGGTGAGTCGTCCGGGGGCGAGCACGAGACGCTGGGTACCGTGCTGGGCGCTGCCTCGGGAGTCTTCTACGGCGGGGCCCTGCTGTGCTACCGCTATCGCACCGACATGCCGTCCGACGTCCGGTCCCTGTGGAACTTCGTCTTCGGTGCCGTCGCGGCAGGGGGGATGGTCGCGGTGACCCGACCCGACATGTCGGGGATGACCGCGACGCACTGGTTGTGGGCCGGTGGGTTCTTCGTCGTCTGCGGTCTGTTCGCGCTGGGGCTGCTCGTCGTTGCGGGCAAGCACCTCCGCGCCGCGGAACTGTCGGGCCTGTCCTACCTCGAAGTCGTGGTCGCGCTGATGATCGGCATGGTCGCCTTCGGAGAGTCCGTGACCGTGCTCGCCGCCGCGGGCGCCGGTCTCATCATGGTGGCGATGACACTGCCGATGCTCGGCCGCCGATGACGAGTGGGAGGGCGCGCCGACGGACGCGCCCTCCCACTCGAATCGGTTTCCGTTACTGCTGTTGCGGCGGCTCGACCGGTTGCTCGGATGCGTCGTTCGTCATCCAGCGCTGCGCCGGCGGCGTTGCGGGCAACGCCGACTGTCCTTCACCGGCACCCTGCGTCCCCGCCGTGGCGAGACCCGTACGGACCGCGGGATCGACCGGCTTGCGCGCGACCGCCTCGGCTTCGGCAACGGCCTGGGCCACCTCGGGGTCGCGCTTGGTCGCGAACCAATCCTCGACCTCGTCACTGTCGTCCTCGGGCCGTTGCAGTTCCTCGTCGACAGGACTCGGTTCGAAGCGGAAGACGCCGTCCTCGCCGGGTGCACCGAGCGTCCGCGCGAATCCTTCGAGCGCCTTGCCGAAGTCGCTCGGCACCACCCACATCTTGTTCGCATCGCCCTGGGCCATCTGAGGCAGGGTCTGCAGGTACTGGTAGGCGAGCAGCTCCGGAGTGGGCTTGCCGGCCTTGATCGCGGCGAACACCTTCTCGATGGACTTGGCCTCGCCCTGGGCTTCGAGGTAGCGCGCCGCGCGATCACCCTGCGCGCGCAGGATCCGCGACTGCCGATCGGCCTCGGCTTCGAGGATCGCGGCCTGCTTCGCCCCCTCTGCGGAGAGGATGCGCGACTGCTTGTCGCCCTCGGCGGTCTTGATCGCGGATTCGCGGTGACCCTCGGCCGTGAGGATCATCGCGCGCTTCTCGCGGTCGGCCTTCATCTGCTTCTCCATCGATTCCTGGATCGACGGCGGCGGATCGATGCTCTTGAGTTCGACCCGGGCGACACGCAGGCCCCATCGGCCGGTCGCTTCGTCGAGCACACCGCGGAGCTGGCCGTTGATGGAGTCGCGCGAGGTGAGCGTCTCCTCGAGGGTCATTCCGCCGACGACGTTGCGGAGTGTGGTGACGGTGAGCTGCTCGACCGCGGCGATGTAGTTGCTGATCTCGTAGACGGCCGCCTGCGGGTTCGTCACCTGGAAGTACACGACCGTGTCGATGCTCAGCGTCAGGTTGTCCTGGGTGATGACGGGCTGCGGCGGGAACGAGACGACACGTTCGCGCAGATCGACCTTCGCGCGGATGCGGTCGACGAAGGGCACCAGGAAGGTGAGCTGACCCGACGCCGTCCGGTAGTACCGGCCGAGACGTTCGATGACCGCGGCCTCCGCTTGCGGTACCAGCGATACCGATTTGGCCACGACCACCACGACCAGTGCCACCACTACGGCGAGCACGATCAGAGCTTCCATTCTCAGACACCCCTCCATACGACGGCTGTCGCGCCGTCTATCTGCATCACTGTCACTGTCGTTCCCGGCTCGTACACCTCGGTGGCGTCCAGCGGCCTGGCGGTCCACACCTCACCGTCGATCTTCACGCGCCCGGAATGCTCCCCCACCTGCTCGAGGACCAGCGCGTGCTTGCCTGGGAGAGCGTCGATCCCGGTGGGCAGAGCCGGCGGCTGGGAGTACCGCCGCCTCAGCATGGGCCGGACACCGAGCAGCAGAACCAGCGAGGTCACGGCGAAGATCACCGCGTCGATCCAGACGGGCAGATCGGTCACCGCGGAGACACCGCCGGTGACGAGCGCTGCACCGCCGAGCATGAGCAGCGCGAAATCGCCCGTGAGCGCTTCGCCGGCCGCCAACGCCACCCCGGCGATCAACCAAATCAATGCGGCCACGATCACCATCGAACCACAAATCGGACATCCTGGCAGATGCCCTGGTGGAGGAAACGGTTTCGGCTCCTTGTCTTCGATGCTGCTTCTCGCAGGGAAGATCTCAGGCCGCGGATTCTGCATTTTTCGTTCTTCCGTCCCGACCGGACTCCCGCCCCGGCTCCATAAGTGATGTTGGTCGAAACACATCCTTTTGCCGATGTGAGATCGGTGATACCGTCCCCGAACTATGGGTATCACCCCCGTGCGTTCGCTCCTCGTGGGAGCGTTGATCGGCCAGAGCGCCGGCGCCGATCCGACCGACACCGCAATTCTTGCGGCCACCATCCGCTGCCTGAGCCATCACGGCCTCGAGCGGACGACCGTGGCCGACGTCGCGGCAGAGGCCGGCGTCGGACGCGCCACGGTCTTCCGGCGGTTCGACACCAAGGAGGAACTGCTCGGTCGCGCGTTCGCGTGGGAGCTCGATCAACTCGTCACGCGGTTCCACGCGGCCATCGACGACATCGAGGACCCGTACGAGCGCGCGGTCGAATGGATCGTCGAAGCGGTCCGCACCGTTCGCCACCACCCGGTCGCACGACGATTCGTCGACGACGGAGCCGCCCTCCCCCTCCTGCACGATCCACAGATCACCGCCGCGCTGCTCACGTCGGTCCGCCACGAACTCGACCTCACCGCACAACGGGCGGGGATCACCTTCGACACGGCCACCGCCGCGGAGATCGTCTCGCGATTCTTCGCGAGCGTGTGGCTCGCACCCGATCTGGGCAGCGCCACCGCGACCGACGACGGGGTACGACGGGTGGCCCGGACGATGCTGTCCTTCCTGATCGTGCCCTCGACGCCCTCCACCGACAGCTGATGTCCGCATCCGTTCCCCAGCCATCGAACCCGAGGAGTCCGGCAATGGAAGTCACTCCCGCACAGCGTGTCGCGCAAACATCGAGGACGACGTACCCGTCGCCGACCGCACCTTCGTCCGGTTGCTGGCAGACCGCCGCATCTGGCCGATGTTCCTGTTCCGGGCGCTGTCGCTCCAGGGCACCTACCCCACCGTCATGGTTGCGCTCGAACAACATTCGAAGTCGTTCACCGAGCCGTCGGTACGTGCGGAGAACACCCTCGCGTACACCTACCGCATCTACTTCGCCGAGAACGTCGCCGATTCGGCGCGGGAACTGCGGGAGATGCACCGCCCCATCACCGGGCTCGATCATGAAGGCCGGAGATTCCACGCGTGGAACCGCGACGTGTGGACGTGGGTCCACCTCACCACCATCGAATCGCTCATCTATGCGATCGAGGTCTGCTTCGGTCCGCGACCCGCACCGGAGGTGGGGCCTTCTACCGGGAGAGCTGCCGGCTCGGCGTGCTGTTCGGGGCTCGTGAGCAGGACATGCCGGACGACGTGGCAGGTCTTCGCGCCTACCTCGACCGGGGGGTCGCCGACAAGCTCGCGATGTCGCCCGGAACCCGGCGGATGCAGCAACTCGTCGACGAACAGGACGTGATCGCAACCCTCGAGGCGAAGCTCGCCGCACTCCCCCGGCCCCTTCCCGCCGTCCTCGAGAAGTTGACGGGGCGGCCGGTGATGACGTTGATGTTCGGCGCATTCCTCGAATCCGTCCGCCGGATCTGGGGAGTGCCGTGGAGCGCGGCCCGCGAACGTGAGTTCCGAGCGATCCTCGCACTCATGCGCGTCGGCTCCCGGCTGGTTCCCGAGCGCTGCGCATGATCCCGGAAGCCCGCGCCGCGCTGGAGGTCCGACCCACCGGTCGTCACCTCCCGTACACGCGTCCGCTCGTCACGGACGCGAGCCGATGCTGCAGTCGTCGATAGTCCTTCGAGTACCCGACTCGGGTATCCGGTTGCTTCCGTGCCGGTTCCACCCAGTACCACTCGATTCAGTGTCAGTTCATCAGGGGGCTCGATGAAGACCTCGCGACCCGCGGACGCAGACGTCCGGGGCGAGCGGCCGTTCGGAGGTGCCGTGGTCACACGCACCGCCGACTCCACACGCACATTCGGACGCACGCTCCGTCTGGCGTTCCGCTCCACCGCATACCTGATCGTCGACATCGCACGCGGTCGTTTCCCGATGCGGGAGGCAATCGTTCAAGGATGGTTCTTCATCTCCGTCTCGGCCGTGCCCGCCGTTCTGGTGGCGCTGCCGCTCGGCGTCGTCATCGCCGTCCAGGTCGGCAGCATGACCGACAACGTCGGCGCCAACTCGATGGCCGGCGCGGTGGGCGGCATGGGAGTGATGCAGCAGATCGCGCCCCTGGCCGCGGCCCTGCTCATCGGTGGTGCCGGTGGTTCGGCCATCTCGGCCGACCTCGCCTCGCGCACCATCCGGGAGGAGATCGACGCGCTGCGCACCCTCGGCATCGACCCCCAGCGCAGGCTGGTCTCCCCCCGCATCCTGGCGATGGTCGTCGTCGCCCCGATGTTGTCGGTGCTGATCATCCTCATGAGCATCCTTGCGAGCTTCGCCGTGGCCTCGCTCGGCCAGGGAGTCGCCCCCGGCTCGTACTGGTTGTCGTTCGGCAGTTTCGCCTCGACCACCGACCTGATCGTCTGCCTGTTCAAGGCCGCGGTCTTCGGTTACGTGGTGGCGATCATCTCCAGCCAACGGGGCCTCGAGGCCAAGGGCGGCCCGAAGGGCGTCGCGGACAGCGTCAATGCGGCCGTGGTGCTCAGCATCATCGCCTGCATGGTCGTCAACCTCTTCATCACCCAGGTGGTCCTGATGTTCGTCCCCATGAGGTTCCTCTGATGAGTGCCACACGCAGCGGATCCGTTGCCACGCCGTCGCCCTATCGTCCCCGCGGTCTGCGGTGGACGCGCCACGCCGGCCGGGCGTGGAACCCGATCGAATCCCTCGGGCTCTACCTGCACTTCGTCGTCGTCTCCTTCCGCGGCATCGGCCACGCCCTGCGCCGCAACCGCCGCCAGACCGTCGCCATCTTCACCGACCTGACGTGGGGCAACGGCCGCGCCGTCATCGTCGGCGGAGGCGTCGCACCGGTGCTGGCCATCCTCGGCATCGTCGCCGGGGCGATGGTCGGCCTCGTCGGTTTCTCCGCCCTCGACATGCTCGGAATGGGACCACTGACCGGAGCCATGTCGGCCCTGGCGAATCCACGCGAGCTCGCACCGCTCATCGCGGCGATCGGGTTCGCCGCCCAGGCCGGCTGCCGCATCACCGCCGAGGTCGGCGCCATGCGGATCTCGGAGGAGATCGACGCGCTCGAAGCCCAGGCCATCGACTCGATCCCCTACGTCGTCTCCACCCGGCTCATCGCCGCCGTCGGCGCCGTCGTCCCGTCCTATCTGATCGCGCTCGCGCTCGGATTCGCCGCCACCGGCGCGACCGTCACCGTGGTGCAGGGTCAGGGGTCGGGCGCCTACGACCACTACTTCCACATGTTCACCGAGCCGATCGACCTGATCTACTCACTGGTCAAGGTGATCGTGTTCGTCCTGGTCGTGACGCTCGTGCACGCCTACCAGGGCTATCACGCGAGCGGTGGTCCCGAGGGGGTCGGGATCGCCTCGGGCAGGGCCATCCGGGCGAGCCTCGTGCTCATCGTGACCACCGACATGGTGCTCACGCTCGTCATGTGGGGCCTCGACGCGACGATCAGCTTCTCGGGGTGAGGAATCAGTGAGCGCAGCACAGTATTCGGGCTTCGGCCCCAGCCGCCGCGGACTACGGATCCGCGGGCTCGCCGTCGTGGTCGCCGCCGCCCTCGTCGTCACCGCGGCCTGGTGGGCGTCGCAGCCCGACCGCTCCGGTGAGGTGCAGTTCGCCGTCACCGCATCGAATCTCGGCGACGGGGTCTCCACCGACACCGCCGTGCGTCTGCGGGGCATGTCGATCGGATCGGTGATCGAGGTCGAACCGCAGGGGCCACAGCAACAGATCGTCACGCTCAGTGTCGACGAGGAGCACGTCGACGAGTTGTCGACGGCTATGCACACCCGTTTCGTCTCGTCGAACATCTTCGGCTCCACCGCACTCGAACTCATCCCGATGCCGGGCGGCGAGCCGATCCGAGCCGGCAGCACCCTCGCCCTCGGCGATGTCGGGGACTACACCGTCACCACGGTGCTGCGCGATTCCGGTCGTCTCCTGCTCGACGTGGTCACCCCACAGCTGTCGGACTCGATCGACAGTGCCGCCGAACTGACCCACCAGATGGCGCCGCTGTTCGCCTCGTCGCTGCTCGTGATGCGCAACATCGCCCGCACCCAGAACGAGCCGCTCAGTGAGTTGCTGCCGAAATTCGCGGATGTCTCCGAAGGTGTCGCGGCGTTCACCCCGTCGGCACTGAACACTCTGTCGGCCATCGCGTCCGTCGAGGAACTCGAGGACGACTTCCGCACGCAGCAGGCGAGCGAGACGATCACCGAGGTCTCGCATCTGGTGCTCGCACTCTCGGGTGAGATCGTCGGCGCGCTCGGCCCCACTTCGTCTGCCGTCGACATGCTCCTCGACATCCTGATCCCGCTGAACCAGAGCCTGGGCGGGGTCACCCCCGACCAGGTCGACCGGCTCGTCGACGGCGCCGACGGCGCACTGCAGCACCAGGGCGACCGGGTGGTCCTGGGGGTGGACGTGCTCGTCGACACCTTCCCGGCCTTCCGGGTCCCGCTCGAGACCACCGGGGGTACCCGATGAGAACTCCACGCCAGGCAGCCGTCCGGCTCGCCCTGCTCGCCGGCGTCGTCGTCCTGATCATCGTGCTGATCGTGCAGGCGATCGAACGTCCCGTCGGCGGATCGACCGTCGCCTACAAGGCCCAGTTCGGTGACGTCTTCGGCCTCAAGGAGAACGCCGATGTGCGCCTGCGGGGCGTACAGATCGGCAAGGTCACCGACATCTCGGTGTCCGACGGCAACCGTGCGCTCGTCGACTTCACGGTGCTCGAGGAGTACCGTCTGCGCGAGTCGGACCGGCTGCTCGTCAAGTTCCAGAACCTCACGGGCCAGCGCTATCTCGAACTCGATCGCAGCGAGGAGGGCGGTCAGGAGGTCGATCCGTCGGGGCTGGTCGTGAACACCGTCGACTCGTTCGACATCACCACGGTCTTCAACGGACTCAAACCGCTTCTGCGCGAAGCCGATCCGGCCGTCTACAACCGGCTCGCCACGAATGTGGCCGCGTTGATCGAGGGCAGCGAGTCCAGTCCGACCCCGGTGATGCGCGACATCGCCGAGCTCGCGAGCTACGCCGAGGACCGCAGCGCCCTGATGAGCACCCTGCTCGACAACTTCACGGCCCTCAACGAGCAACTCGAAGGCCGGTCCGCGAACCTAGAGAACATCCTCGAGGTCTTCCACTCGATCTTCACCCCGCTGGTGACACGTATGACCGAGTTCCTGTCCCTGACCAAGCTCGGTGCACTCGAGATGGCGGAGGTCGACCGCACGGTGAACCTGCTCTCCCAGCTGGGCCTCGGCGCGCCTGCCGAACACGACGGATTCCTGGAACGCAACGACGATTTCATCGTCCGGGTGGACCAGGTGATCCCGGATCCGCAGACGGCCATCGACACCCTGTCGGTTCTGCCGGGGATCTTCGAGGGCATCAACTCCCTGGTGCCGCGCGTGGACGAGTCCCGGCAGTGCAGCAACGGCGCGGTGCAGTTGCCGATCGAGGCCGACATTCTGCTCCAGGGCCGTCCCCTGACCATCTGCAACGGAGGTGCCTGATGCGCACCCGCCTGTTCGGACGACTCGACTTCGGCGCCGAGGACGCCGATCCCCGCACCCAGATGTGGTGGGCGCTGTCGGGTCTGATCGTCCTCGCCCTCGTCGCGGGCATCGTCCTCGTGCTCTATCTGCGACCGGTCGGTTCGACGACCTACCGCCTCGAACTGCCGGAATCGGCGGGGCTCGCCGCGGGCGACGACGTGCGCATCGCGGGTGTGCCGGTCGGTTCGGTCACCGGCCTGCACCTCGCCGACGACCACGTCGACGTCGAGTTCACCGTGGACTCCGAGCATTTCGTCGGCGACCAGACCTCCGTGTCGGTGCGGATGCTCACCCCCATCGGAGGCCTGTACCTCGCGGTGCACCCGGCCGGCCGGCAGCCGCTCACCGAACCGATCCCCGAGAACCGCGCAGCACTGCCGTTCCTGGTGAACGACATGTTCGAGGAGGCCACCGAGGTGGTGGAAGAACTCGACACGCAGGCACTGCGCACCGCCCTGAACAAGACCGCTGCGCTGCTCGGCGAATCCCCGGATTCGGTGCGGATCACGGTCACCGATCTCGAAGCCGTCATGGACGTCATCGCGAATCAGAAGGACCAGATCGAAAGCCTGCTCGAGCTGTCCAACGAATATCTCCGCACCGCCAACGACAACAAGGAACTCGCGCTCGAGATCATCCGCGGCTACGCGATCCTCGGCCCCAAGATCGTCGAGGCCCATCAGGACGTGAAGATCTTCGCCGACGGGCTCTCCGGGCTCGCCGGGCTGCTGTTCGACTTCCTCAGCGGCCCGTACCAGGAAAAGGTCGAACCGATCATCCCGCATCTCGTCGAAGCCGCCGACAGCAGTGCGGAACTGTCGGCCTCCGTCGAGTCGATGACGGAATCCCTCCGTGCCACCCTCACGGGACTCGCGGCCGTCGCCGGTCCCGAAGGCCAGGCCCTTGTCGACCAGAGCGGACTGACGGTCCAGCGACCCGACGTCTGTCTCCCGATGCCGGGAACACGGTGCTGACGTGCGAACACTGACGACGACTACACGACGACTCGTTCCCGCGGTGACGGTCGTGGCGCTGGCCGTGGCCGGCGCGACCGCCTTCGCCGCGACCTCGGGGGACGACACCTCGATCTGCGCGTACTTCGAGGACTCCTACGGCCTCTACCCCGGTTCCCCGGTCACCATCCGCGGGATCTCGGTCGGGACCGTGGACCGGATCGAACCCGACGGTGCGCGCGTGCGCGTCGACATGACCGTCGGTGACCGCGAGCTTCCCGCCGAGACCGGCGCGGTGATCACCAACGCGTCCATCCTCACCGACCGCAGACTCGAACTCGTCGACGCCGATCCCCGGCCGGGACCGACCCTGTCGCGGGAGACGTGCATCGACACGGCGCACACCCGCACCCCGGTCAGCGTGTCGGACGCGCTCGGATCGTTCTCCGAACTCGTGCGGCAGATGACCGAGCGCGGACCCGACGGGACCGCGCCGCTCGAAACCGCATTGAAGGACGCCGGACGCGAGTTCGAGGACCTGGGACCGACACTCAACCGCGAACTGCGCGACCTCGCAGACCTGCTCTCCTCCCCCGACAACTTCATGGACCAGCTGGGACAGATCCTCGACAACTCGGCCGAGATGACGACCCTGCTCACCGAGGACTGGGACAACGTCAAGTCCACCATCCAGACGTTCGCGCCGGGTCTGGCCGGCATCGAGCAGATGCTCGTCGTCGCGAAGATTCTCGTCGAGAAGCTCTCGCTGGCCGTCGGACCGCTCGACCGGCTGTTCAACGAGCACTTCCCGTACCTGATGAACGCCCTGAACTCGACGCTGCCCACGCTGACGATGCTGCGCACGCAGGCCGAGAGCTCGAGCGAACTGCTCGCCACCATTCCCGGCACGATCACGATGCTCGAGACCATGGTGCAGACCCACCCGGGGTCGGTCGCCGTCGAACTCGACCCCGCCCGCGCCGAGGTGCCGACCCCCGACGCTGCGCTGACGTGCACGGCACTCGAGCAGATCGCACCCGACAGTTGCACCGTGGTGTCCTCCCGCTCGGTGTCGGTGCCGCTGCCCCAGCTGGTCCTGTCGACGATCGGAGCAACGCCGTGACCCGTTCGTTCTTCCGGTCCCGCATCCTCATCGGTGCGGTCCTCACCGCTCTGGTGGCATTGTGCGGATGCAGTTTCGACCCCAGCGACCACGCGCTGCCCGGCTCCGGGGTACGCGGACCGACCTACCGGCTGAACCTCGAATTCGAATCGCTGCTGAGCCTGCCGGCCGGGGCGGACGTCCGCTCCGAGGGCATCTCCGTCGGCACCCTGCGGGCGATCGATCTCGAGCCGCACAGCGCCGTCGCCCGGATCGACGTGCGTGAGTCGGTGGTCGTGCCGGCGGGCACCCGCGCCGAACTGCGGCAGAACACCGTACTGGGCGACATCTACATCGCTCTGCTCCCGCCGAAGGACGGCAGCGGCGCGCCCTTGCAGGATGGCGACACGATCCCGTTGCAAGACACGGATCCGGGTCCGCAGATCGAGGACATGCTCGAACGGATCGCGATGTTCGTCAACGGCGGAAGCCTGACCCGTCTGCAGGATTCGCTCGCGCGACTGAACGACGTGCTGCCCGAGGACACGGAGGAGACCCGCGAGTTGTCGGCGGTCGTCTCCAACGATCTGAGCGAGGCCGCGGCGAACCTCGACCAGATCGATCGCATCGTCGTCGCGACGGAGGACCTGTCCCAGCGTCTCGATGCCGCACGTGACGACGTGGGGTTCCTGTTCTCCGACACCGCACGTCGGCGTCTCGACCGGGTGCCCTACTTCATGGAGGCCGTGCTCAATATCGTCATCGACGTGAACACCATGGTCACGGGCCTGGAATGGCTGATCCCCCGCCTCCCGCGCATCAACGACAACCTCGAGATCCTCACTCCGCTGCTGCGCGAACCGTCGCCGAACGCCACCGAACTGCGCGGCAACGCAGCAGAACTCGTGGAGCTCGTCGACGAGAAGCTCGTCCCCTTCCTGCTCGAACCCGGCATCGACATCCGTGAGGTGACCATCGCCGGTAACAAGGGGAGTCCGGCGGCCGACGGACTGGTTCTCCTGCGCATGATCGGAGCGATCCCGTGACCCGAATTCCGGCCTGGATGTCCGCACTCGCCCTGGCCCTCGTGATGATCCTGGGCACCTTGTATCTCGTCGTCGGTGTGCTGCAGATCGATCCGACCCAGCGCCGCGCCCACGCCGTGGTGGACATGCGCGACGCGGCAGGACTGCGCACCGGATCGAGCGTCGTCTACCGCGGGGTGAACATCGGACGGGTCGACGGCATGGAGAACCTCGACGGTTTCGTCCGCATGAACATCTCCTACGAGGCCGAACACCGCATTCCCGTCGACAGCACCATGCGCGTCGAGAACCTGTCGTCGCTGGGCGAACCGGTGTTCTCGTTCCTCCCTGCCTCGACACAAGGGCCCTATCTCGAGGACGGCGCCCACCTGACCGAGGTCGTCGAACTGCCCACCTCGGTCCCCGATCTCCTCGCCACCACTTCGGAGCTGCTCGAACAGACAGACGCCGAATCGCTGAACGAACTCGTCGCGACGTTCACCGAATCGGTTGCGGGTCTCGAGGAGACCATGCCCGCGGCAGGTCGTGGCGCCGAGCTGCTGCTGTCGACCCTGACCCGGCACGAGGGATCGCTGGAAACGGTACTGAGCGACCTGATGTGGATGATGGGTGACGTCGACTGGGTGAGGCCCGCGATGGTCGCGGCGCCGCCCATGCTGGACCAGTTCGGGGAGACCCTCGGTATCTCGTACGAGTACCTCTTCGAGGGGTCCTCGGTACTGAAGGGTGAGGAGATCCTCGGCTCGTGGCGCGAGGAGGAGATCGAACTCGCCGACTTCCTCAGAAGGTTCGCACCCGAACTCGGCGCGATCGGTGTCGCGCTCCGCCCGGTGACCCAGGCCACCGGTTCCGTGGTGGGCCGGATGGATCTCGGTACCCTGCTCGAACAGGCCATCGCGACCATGCCGGGCGACAGTGTCCGATTCACCGTGAACGTACCCCGATGAAGAAGGAAGAAATCGTCATGTCGAACACCGGAGCTTCGAACACCGGGCCCTCGACCATCGGGGTCCCCGAACAGGAACCGGCCGTCTCCGCCCCTACCGCCACTGCCACCGAGGCGGGAAGTCGCGGTCCGTGGTGGTCGTCGGTGCGCGCACTCGCGGTCGTCACGGTGCTCGCCGTCGTCGCCGCGGTGACCTTCGGGGTGCTGTGGGCGACCGACGACTCGTCCGAGCAACTGCAGGCCCTGCAGAGCCGGCTCGACACCGAGGCCGAGGCCGAGGCCGTCGCCTCCGACTACGCACTGAGTGTCTCCGAGGTCGACTTCCGTGACCTCGACGCCTGGCGGGCGGCGCTCACCGACGGCGTCAGCGGACAACTCGCACCGAAACTCGAAGGGGCCGTGGACGTCGTGGCTCCGTGGCTGACGCAGATGGAGTACACCGCCGACGCCCGGTTGCTCGCCGCCGAAGTGGCGAGCAACGACGGCGACACTTTCGTCGTGCAGGTCTTCGTCGACATGATCTCGAAGAGCAAGCAGACACCCGACGGTGTCGCCGCCACCGCGACCTACACGGTGACGATGGACCGCGCATCGGACTGGACCATCACCGACGTCGGCGGCGTGGGCACCGGCCTGCCGGGCGGCACCGGGGAGCCGGAACCTGCGCCGGCGCCGGCGGACGGGGGCCGCTGAGGTTCCGGTCGGTCAGCCCTCCTCGGGTTCGGTGACGAAGTCGACGAGGCGCTCGACGGCGCCGATGAGGTGCGATTCGAGATCGCGGAACGAATTCACGGCGTTGTAGACGCGCCGCCAGCCGTCCTGCGGGGTGCCCCAGCCCAGTTCACGACAGACGCCGGTCTTCCAGTCCTGCCCGCGCGGGATGGTGGGCCAGGCGTCGATGCCCACGGCCTTCGGTTTCACCGCCTGCCACACGTCGATGTAGGGATGACCGGTGACCATCACGTGCGAACCGAGATTCGCGGTGAGACGCTCCTCCTTGGATCCGGTGACGAGGTGGTCGGCGAGCACACCGACCCGCCGGCCCGGGCCGGGATCGAACTCGGCCAGCCGGGCACCCAGATTGTCGAGGCCCTCGAGCTGTTCGACGACCACACCCTCGACCCGCAGATCGTGCCCCCACACCCGTTCGACGAGGGCGGCGTCGTGCACGCCCTCCACCCAGACCCGGCTCCCCCGCGCCACGCGTGCGCGCAGACCCTCCACCCGGGTGGACCCCGAAGCGGATCTCGTCGGTGCGGAGGCGGGACGGATCTTCGGCTTGACGAGGGTGACGGATGCTCCGTCGACCAGGAACGCGGCGGGGCGCATCGCAAACAGGCGGGTGCGTCCCTGCGCGTCCTCGAGCCGCACGAAGTCGCCGTCGTAGGTCTTCTCGATCCCCACGATCGCGCCGCACCAGCCGGATGCGGCGTCCTCGACGACGACGCCGCGCTCCGCTGCGAGTTCGGGAACGGCCTTCTTCTTGGTGCGGGCGTGACCGGCATAGATGTCGCCGCCGTAGATATCGCGTGGGCTCACGCCAGTCGACCCTAGGACATCGCGCGGGACCGCTCGCGCTGCCACGCCGGACCGCCGTGCGCGGTCGCCGTATGCTTTCGGGGTGAGTTCTCCGAGCCTGACGCTGACCGTGTGGGCGGGGTCGTGGCTGTCCGGTCACGCCTCCCCCGACGATGTGATCGACGCGCTGCACGAATGGGCGCCGATGCATCTCGTGGGTGCCCACGATGCGGCGACGGCCTCCGCGGCGGATCTGCCCGACAGAGGTGTCGCCGACGGTGCCGCACTGCTGCTCACCCTGATCCGCCGCGTCGACACCGCAGCCGGCGCGGGTCTGCATCTCGTCCTTCCCGCCCCGGGCGACGTCCGCGCGCTGCCTGCAGGTACAGCGTTCGCCTCCGCGGCGCTCGCGGCCGGTGAAGGCGTCGTCGTGGGAGCGCCCGGTGCACCGGGGTTGGGCCTGGTGCCCGTGATCGAGGGTCCGGACGTGCTGCAATGGAACGTCTTCACACTGCCGGCGGTCCCCGAGATCGCCGTCGATGGTGGTCTCGGTGCGGCCGAGTTCGCGATTCGCGAGGCGGTACGTGATGCCGCCTCCGCATTGAGCGGAATCCCGACGGTGGGCACCGACGGGCGCCGCGCCGATCCGCGGACGGAGATCGCCGAGGAGATCGCCGAACTCGCCCGGCACCGCTATCCCCCGTCCCTGCCCGCACGTGCCGTGCGCGTCCTCGACACCGCCGACCAGGTCGCGGCGATTCTCACCGTGGCCGGTCGCGGAGGGGGCCTGCGGGCCGGTTCGGTGTCCGCCGCCACCGGTCGCGAGGGCGCGCTGCAGCCGCTGTGGGCCGCGGTCCGCGAGGCCCGCACCGGTGCAGTCGCGGCGGCTCTGCGGGCCGAGCACCATCACTGACCGCGCCGGCAGTGCGCGTCGACTCCAGTGCGCGTCAACCTCGTTGCGCGGTGACCAACAGGTACTCCCAATTCATCGCTCCCCCACCGAGATCGTGACGCTGGGCGAGTTCGAGCAGATCGAGATCGAGAGCCGCGACCCGTTCGTGGTCGTCCGCAATGTTGCGGTACACCGCGATGGTGGGACCGTAGGCGGACTTGAAGAACTCGCGGAAGTCCTCCCCGGTCGCGAACCGTTCGACGCGCAGATTGTCGGTGCGTGCCTGCAGGTCGGTGACGCGGTCGCCGATCAACTCGCGCACGTGCACCTCGTCGCCCCACAGCGGCGGCTGTGCGCCCGGCGGGGGCGGTGGCGCATACGGTTTCATCGTCGCGAACATCTGCCCGATGAAGCCGGTGGGGGTCCAGCTCAGGAGGCCGATACGTCCGCCCGGCCGGGTCACCCGGAGCAGTTCGTCGGCAGCGGCCCGGTGGTGGGGCGCGAACATCACTCCCACGCAAGAGATCACGGCATCGAAGCTCGCATCGTCGAACGGGAGTGCTTCGGCGTCGGCTTCCTGCCAGTCGAGCGTCGCACCTGCCGCGTCGGCGTCACGACGGCCCACCTCGAACAGTTCCGGGGTCAGGTCGGTCGCGAGCACCGTCGCACCGGTGAGCGCGGCGGGGATCGACGCGTTGCCCGATCCGGCGGCGATGTCCAGGACGCGGTCGCCCGGACCGATTCCGGTCGCGGCCACGAGAGCGGGGCCGAGTTCGGCGATGACCTCGGTCGCCACCGCCGGATAGTTGCCGAGTGCCCACATCGCCCGGTGCTTGGCCTTCAGGGCGAGATCGGCGTCGTGTGTCGTGGAGATGTCGGTCATCAGAGGATTCCTCCTGTCGAGGGACCCGGCTTCGGCGCCGTCCCGGAGGCGGCCCGGGTCACAGATCGACTGTAGGAACGCGGACGCGGTGTCCTCCAGTACACAATCTGTACTGCACCGCCACACATTCGTGCTGGTCGCGGCGGTCCGACCGGCCTAGGATCCGATCATGGGCCCGCCCTACCACCAGTTCTGTCCCGTCGCGAAGGCGATGGAACTGTTCGACGAGAGGTGGACGCTGCTCGTGGTGCGCGAACTCGTGCTCGGCAGCGAACGGTTCAACGATCTCCGGCGCGGCCTGCCCCGCATGTCGCCGACGCTGCTGTCGAAGCGGTTGCACCAGCTCACGGCGGCGGGAATCGTGCGGCGTCTCGAGGACGGAAACGACGTCCGGTACGTGCTCACCCCGGCGGGACGCGATCTCGAGACCGTCGTCGACGCACTCGGTGCGTGGGGCACGCGGTGGACCGGGAAACTCGGTGACGTCGACCTCGATCCGCGACTGCTGATGTGGGACATGCACCGGCACGTCGACCATGCGGCCCTGCCGGAATCCCGGGTGGTCGTGGAGTTCGCCTTCCCGACGGTCACCCACGCGTCGCGCCGGTGGTGGATGGTCATCACGCCGCACGACGTCGACGTGTGTGACGAGGACTCGGGCTTCGAGGTCTCGATCCGGGTGACGACGGGACTGCGGGAGCTGACCGAGATCTGGCGTGGCGAAGCGACCTGGCCGGACGCATTGCGCTCGGGCGCCGTGGTCGTCGACGGTCCGAGCGCCCTGCGCCGGTCGCTGCCGCGCTGGTTCGACTCCCCTCTGGCCTCACCGGTCGGGCACGCCGCCCGGTGAGGCGCGGAGGGATCTATCCGTTCGCGGCGGGACGGGACGGGCGTTTCGGCGGCTCGCAGCACCCGACGGCGCACAGGCTCCCGTTGCACGCGGCCCCGAGCAGCGGTTCGGTGCCGCAGCGACGGGCGGTGATCCCGTCCCGCTGTTCCTCGACGAGTTCGCGGACGAGTTGCGCGAAGCGCGGGTCGGTACCGGCCGTCGCCGCACGAGAGAAGCCCATGCCCAGCTCAGCGGCCCGGTCGCGAGCCTCGGTGTCGAGATCCCACACGACCTCGAGATGATCGGAGACGAACCCGACCGGCACGACCACGACGGCGCGGACTCCCCGTTCGTGCAGGGCGTCGATGTGGTCGACGATGTCGGGTTCGAGCCACGGCACCTGTGGCGGACCGGACCGCGACTGCCACACCAGGTCGTAGTCGTCCTCGCCGAGCGCCTCGGCCACCAACCGCGCCGCTTCGGCCACCTGCCGGCTGTAGAGATGCCCACCCTCCTCCGGCGGACCACCGGTCGCGTCGAAGGAGTTCGGAACGGAGTGCGCGGTGAACACCACGCGCGCGGAATCGCGCACGTCGTCGGCGAGTTCGACGCGGGCGGCGCGCACGGCGTCGGTGACGGCGTCGAGGAACAGCGGGTGGTCGTAGAAGTGCCGCAGCTTCGTCAACTGCGGGGCGTTCTCGACGGCGTCCCGTGCCCGCGCGATGTCCTCGTGGTACTGCCGGCATCCCGAGTAGCCGCCCCAGGCGGAGGTCGCGAACACCAGGGCGTTGCGGATCCCGTCGTCGCGCATCCGCGCGACGGTGTCCTCGACCATGGGATGCCAGTTGCGGTTGCCGAAATAGATCGGCAGATCGATACCGTGCGCGTCGAACTCGGCGCGGACGGCGTCGATGATCGCCCGGTTCAGGGCGTTGATCGGCGAGACACCCCCGAAGTGCAGATAGTGCTGCGCAACCTCGTCGAGTCGTTCCGGTGGGATCCCCCGTCCGCGGGTGACGTTCTCGAGGAACGGCCGCACGTCGTCGGGTCCTTCCGGTCCGCCGAACGACAGCAGCATCAGCGCGTCGTACGCCCCGGGAGTGTTCGTCATGAAAGTGCCTTCCGTCGTACGGTCAGCTGCCGAAGCCGACCTGGGAATGGAAACCACCGTCGACGTAGACGATGGATCCCGTTGTCCCGGGTAGCCAGTCGGACAGCACCGCACACACGGTCTTCGCCACAGGCGTCGGGTCGTCGACGTCCCAGCCGATCGGGGACGCGGCCGACCAGCCCTCGTTCAAGCGGTTCATCTCCGCTCCCGGGCCGGTCGCGTCGCCCGCGATGGCCTTGGCCGCGAGCGTCTTGATCGGGCCGGCGGCGACGAGGTTCGAACGGATGCCGCGCGGGCCGACCTCCTTGGCCACGTAGCGGTTCACCGACTCGAGCGTCGCCTTGGAGACACCCATCCAGTTGTAGAACGGCACGGCCCGGGACGGGTCGAAGTCCATTCCGACGATCGAACCGCCCTCGTTCATGACGGGCAGGACGGCCTTGGCGAGCGCGCCGTAGGAGTAGGCCGACACCTCGAGCGCCACCGCGACGTCGGTCCACGGCGCGTCGAGGAACGGGCTGCCCAGGCAGGACCGGGGTGCGAAACCGATGGAGTGGACGACACCGTCGATCCCCTCCGGTGCGAGTTCGCGGATCTTGTCGGCGAGACCGTCGAGATCATCCTGGTTCTGCACGTCGAGGCTGATGGCCGGCGGCACCGGCTGCGGGAGACGCTGCGCGATCCGGTCGATCAACCGGAGTCGCTCGAAGCCGGTGATGATCACCTTCGCGCCCTGTTCCTGCGCGGCCTTCGCGGTGTGGAAGGCGATCGAGGCATCGGTGATGATGCCGGTGACGAGAATGGTCTTGCCCTCGAGCAGTCCGCCCATGAGTGTGTCGGTCCTCCAGTGAGATTCGGATGTGGTCGCGAGACCGTCAGTGGCCCATGCCCATGCCGCCGTCGACCGGGATGACGGCGCCGGAGACGTAGGCGGAGTCGTCGGAGGCCAGGAAGCTGACGACGGCTGCGACGTCCTCGGGCTTGCCGAGTCGCTGCAGCGGGATGAACTTCTTCGCGGTGTCGCGCAGGTCGTCGGACAGATCCGCAGTCATGTCGGTCTCGATGAAACCGGGAGCGACGACGTTGGCGGTGATCGATCGCGAACCGAGTTCGCGGGTGACGGAGCGGGCGAGACCGATGACACCGGCCTTCGAGGACGCGTAGTTGATCTGACCGGCCTGACCGGCGAGGCCGACCACGGAGCCGAGGAAGATCATGCGGCCCCAGCGGGCACGGAGCATCGCGCGGTTGGCGCGCTTGGCGCACCGGAAGGCGCCGGTGAGGTTCGCGTCGATCACCGAGCTGAACTGGTCCTCGGTCATGCGCATCAGCAGGGTGTCGTCGGTGATGCCCGCATTCGCGACGAGCACCTCGACGGGTCCCTGATGCTCCTCGACCTCCTTGAACGCGGCGTCGACCGAGTCTGCGTCGGTGACGTCGCACCGTACACCGAACAGGCCGTCGGGCGCGCCCGAACCGCGGTGGGTCACGGCGACCTTGTGGCCGTCGGCCTGCAGGCGACGGGCGACGGCGAGGCCGATCCCGCGGTTTCCACCGGTGACGAGGACGGATCGGGGGGTGACACCCGCGCGCGTGGACGCTGCGGCACTATCTGCGTCAGTCATGCATTCCAACCTATCTGGTGGCCTGTCCGGGACGGAAAACGCTCCGTGAGCGTGCACAAGGTGGATCAGGGCAGCCGTTGGCGCAACACCATCGCCGCGCCGAGCCCCGCGATCACCGAGAGCGCTCCGAGCATGAGCCACGGACGACTGGCGTCGCCGCGGGTCGTCTCGAAGCCGATCTGCTCCTCGAGCGTGTTGTAGGCGTCCTCGAGTTCCTCGAGGCTCGCCGCCGTGAAGAAGCTCCCACCCGAGAGATTGGCGATCTCCTTGAGCGACGGGTCGTCGACGGGCACGGGGATCCGATCGTCCTCGATGGTGACGGTGCCCGTCTGCGTGCCGAACGAGATGGTCGAGACCGGGATTCCCTTCTCCGCCGCCTGTCGCGCCGCGGTGAACCCCCCGCGAGGATCGTCGGGACTCTCGGGGACGGTCTGCTTGCCGTCGGACAAGAGCACGATCCGCGCGGGCGGCGCCTGGTCGCTACCGCCGAGCACGGCGGCGAGCGTGTCGATCGACTGCATCGCCGTGAAGATCGCCTCGCCGGTCGCGGTGCGCTCGCTGAGCTGCAGGTTGTCGATCGCGGACTTGCTCGCCTCCCGGTTGGTGGTCGGCGAGACCAGGACCGAGGCGGTACCCGAGAACGCGACGAGACCGAGGTTGATGCCGGGTGTCAGGTCGTCGGCGAACTGCTTGGCCGCCTCCTGAGCGGCGGCGAGTCGCGTGGGTGCGACGTCCGTGGCCTCCATCGACAACGACACGTCGATGACGAGCACGACCGTGGCCCGGTTGCGCGGCACCCGCTGTTCGGCGGTCGGGCCGGCGAGCGCCACGGTGAGGAAGACGAGGCCGACGAGCAACAGTGCGACGGGAATGTGCCGAGCGCGTCCCGGGCGGGCGGGCGCGACCTTCTCGAGCAGCTCGAGATTGGTGAAGCGCAGCGTGTTCGTCTGGCGCCGGCGCTGGACCAGCACGTACGCACCGCCGAGGGCGGCGACGACGAACAGCAGCAGCAACCACCACGGTGAAGTGAAACCGGACAGGCTCATCGTCCCCCCTGCCGTGCGGGTGCGCCGAAGCTGTGCCGCCGGGCCGCGACGAACCGCACGACGTCGCCGATCCAGTCGCGGTCGGTACGCAGCGTCAGCACGGGTGCACCGGAACTGCGCAGTGCCTGGTGCACGGCCGCGCGATGCTCCGCGGCCGCCTGCGCGTAGTCGGCCCGCAGTTCGGGAGTGGTCGTGAATTCGCGGGTGCGGCCCGTCTCCGGGTCGTGCAGCACCACGTCGCCCAGATCGGGCAGTTCGAGGTCGCGGCGATCGATGATCTCGACGGCGAGCAGTTCGTGCCGGCCGGACAGCGCCCGCAGGGAGCGCTCCCAGTCGAGCGGACCCAGAAAATCGCTCACCACGACGGCCAGACCGCGGCGGCGCTGGGGGCGTCGCAGCGACTCGACGAGGCCTTGGAGATCGCCGCGGGTCCCGTCGGGTGCATGCGGGGTGGTCGCGACGGTACGCAGCAACGACTGGGCGTGCAGCCGCCCACCACGCGCGGGGACGCGGACGGTCTCGTTGCCGGTGGAGATCACCGCACCGATCCGATTCCCGCCACCGGTGGTCAGATGCGCGAGCGCGGCCACCGCTGCGATCGCCAGGTCGCGCTTCTCGCACATACCGGTACCGAAGTCCAGGCTGGCCGACAGGTCGACCGCGAGCCACGTCTCGAGTTCCCGGTCGGCGACGGTCTGCCGCACGTGCGGGTGCGTCGTGCGCGCAGTGACCGACCAGTCCATCTGCCGCACGTCGTCGCCCGGCTGGTACTCGCGGGCGTCCCCCGGTTCGGAACCCGGGCCCGGGATCAGACCGAGGTGGTCGCCGTGCAGGACGCCGTCGAGACGGCGCCGCACGGTGAGCTCGAGGGTGCGGAGCGCGGCGGTGAGCGCGGGATCGCGCAGTTCACCGGACCGGAACCGCGGTGGCGACCCGTCGTGAGGACGTGTGCTCACCGCGCGCCCGCACCTCCCTGCGGACCGGGTGCACCGACGGGCGCCTGCTGACCGGCAACGGTCCGCGGATCGGCGGGCGCCGGGCCGGGGGTCGCGGTCGGCACGGGTGCGTTCGCCTGGGGCGCGACCTGCGGAAGACCCACCGTCTGCAGGATGCGGGTGATGATCTGGTCCGGGGAGACGTCGTCCGCGAGCGCGTCGTAGGACAGCACCAGGCGATGGCGGAGCACATCGGGGATGACGTCGACGATGTCCTGCGGTACCACGTAGTCGCGACCGCGCACGAGCGCCAGGGCACGCGCCGAGGAGATGATGCCGAGCGTCGCGCGGGGCGAGGCGCCGTAGGCGATCCAGCCCTGCACATCGTGCAGGCCGAGTTCGGCGGGCCGACGCGTCGCGAAGATGACCCGCACCACGTAGTCGACGAGCGCGTGGTGCACGAACACACGTCCGGCGATCTTCTGCAGGCGCAGGAGCTGCTCGTTGTCGAGCACCTGCTTCGGTTCGGGAGCGGCGACACCCATTCGGTAGACGATCTCGCGTTCTTCCTCCACCGTCGGGTAGTCGACAAGGACCTTGAACAGGAAGCGGTCGCGCTGTGCTTCCGGGAGCGGGTAGACGCCCTCGTTCTCGATGGGGTTCTGCGTCGCCATCACGAGGAACGGCTCGGGCATCGGGAAGGTCCTGCCACCGATGGTGACGTGGCGTTCGGCCATCACCTCGAGCAGCGCCGATTGCACCTTCGCCGGGGCGCGGTTGATCTCGTCGGCGAGCACGAAGTTCGCGACGACCGGTCCGAGTTCGGTGTCGAACTCCTCGCGTCCCTGCCGATAGATGCGGGTACCGACGAGGTCGGTCGGCACGAGGTCGGGAGTGAACTGCACGCGGGAGAACGACCCACCGACGACCTTCGCGAAGGTCTCGACGGCCAGCGTCTTCGCGACACCGGGAACGCCTTCGAGCAGCACGTGCCCGCGCGCGAGCACACCGACCAGCATCCGCTCGACCAGCAGGTCCTGGCCGACGATCACGCGCTTGACCTCGTAGATGGCCCGTTCGAGGAGACGGACGTCGTCGGCCGGGTCGTACGCCTTCGCAGGAGCGTCGCCGGGTTTCCGCATGTTCGCGCCGGCTGCCGGCTGGGTGTTCGTACCGGCCGCCTGCTGAGTGTTCGCACCGGTCCCCTGCGGAGCCGGCTGAGCGTTCGCGCCGGACCCCTGCGGAGCAGGACCGTTCGCGCCGGCCGCCTTCGGCGCCGGCGCGGCACCCGCCGCAGCCTGGTTGTTCTTGCGTCCGTCGTTACCGCCCTGGTCGCCCGGCGTTGCCGAACCGGACGTCCCACCCTCGCGTGAGGTCACCAACAATCCACCGCTTTCGCCTACGTCGCTCCGCTGGAAACACCTGCTGCACCACTATTGCAGGTGCCGGCTCGGTGTGTCGTCGCCCCTGCACCGACCGGGAGACGGCACCCGGAAACGACCGGATGGCACCCGTCCTCGGTGGTACGAGGGCCGCGGCAAACCTCGCCCTCACGACACCATGCGCACCACGTACGGTGTCATGCCGCCCCAGCGTACCGGCGAGATCTTCACGAACGATCCCGACTGCGGCGCCTCGAGCATCTGCCCGTCGCCGAGATACAGCGCGACGTGCTGGCTGGCGTTGGGCCCGTAGAAGATCATGTCGCCCCGTCTCATCTGCGACGACGGAACCTGGGTACCGGCCGTGTACTGGTAGCCGGTGTAGTGCGGGAGCGAGATGCCGATGCCCGCGAACGCGTAGATCATCAGTCCGGAGCAGTCGAAGCCGACCTTGGCGTAGTCGCCGTGGACATCCGCGACGCCGCCGTCGCGGATACCGCGGGTCGGGCCGTTCTCGTTGCCACCACCCCACGCGTACGGGACGCCGATCTGGGACATCGCGCGGTCGATGACGATCTCCACCGCGGCGGGACCGGTGACGGACGGACGCGACGGGGTGCTGGGCGTCGAATTCGGTGTGGAGGGGCGGGAACCCGATCCCCCGGTCCCCGAACCAGGGGTCTCCACGACGGGGTCGCCCGGATCCGGGTTCTCCCAGTCGATCCCACCGTCGCTGCCGCTGTCCTCGTCGTCGTCCTCGTCGGGGATCGTGCCGCTGTCGGTGTCATCCGGGACGGTTCCACCATCGGTGTCGTCCGGGACGGTTCCGCTGTCCGTGTCCTCGAGGACGTCGTCCAGGACGCTTCCACGGTCGCCGTAGTCCGGAACGGTGACGTCGTCGGTGTAATCCGGTGCAGCCGTGTCGGTGCCACTCGTATCGGTGCCACTCGTAGCGGTGTCACTGCCCTCCGGCACTCCGGATTCGGTGGTGACCTCGCCCGGTGCGGCGACGTCGCTCTCGCGGGTCGACGGAGACTCCTCGATCAGTGTGTGGGGGCGACGGCCGTTGGCCAGTTCCGACGCACGTTCCCGGGCTGCGGCGTCGGCGGCGACACGCTCGGCTGCCTCGGCTGCCGCGACCCGTGCCGCCTCGGCGGCCGCCGCGGCAGCTGCTTCCTCGGCTGCGCGGCGACGCTCCCAGTCCTGGTACTGCGCGCGTTGCCCTTCCAGGCCCGCAACGTTCACGCGGGCCCGGTCGAGTTCGCTCTGCGCGTTCGCACGTTCCTGCTCGATGCGCGACTTCTCGGCAGCCTGCCGACCGAGTTCCGCTCGCGCGACGGCGATCGCGGCCTCGGCCTCGGCCCTGCGCTGCTCGGCGGCTTCCGCCGCCGCGTCGGCCTCGAGCTTGGCCGCGCGTGCCCGCGAGTGGGAGTTGGCCTCCTGGGCCCGGGCGCGCTGGAGCGCATCGAGCACCGCGGTGCGCCCGGCGGACAGCAACCGCATGACCTGGGCGCGGTCGAGCAGATCGTCGGGACCGTCGACGTCGAGGAAGGCCGCGAGGGAGACCGAGTTGGCGCCACGGGTGTAGCTGTCCCGGACGAACGCGTCGAAATTCTTCTGGGCAGCGGCGATCCGGTCGGCGGCGTCGTCGAGTGCGCGGCGGGAATCCACGACCACCCGTTCGGCGAGATCCGCCGCGTCGCGCGCGCTCTGGAGATCGACGAGGGCGCGGTTGACGTCCTCGCGGCGGATGGCGACCTGCGCGTCGAGCTCGGCGAGCTGCTGATCCGCGTCGGCGATCCGGACGATCAGCTGCCCGACCCGGTCGATGTTGGCCGCGACGGCCGCACCTGCGCGGTCGATCTCGGCGTCTGAGGGGTTCGGCGGCGGGGGCGGTGCGGCGGACGCCGTCGTGGTCACGGTGAGGAGCACGGCTGTGACCAACCCCAAACCGGCGAGGAGCGTGCCGGTGCGCGTCCGCGGGGTGCGACCGGGCGTCGGACCGTCGGGTCGACGGCCTGCAGTGAGCGTCGTGGCGGTGCCGTCCGGCCCCGACCGTCGCGGAATCCCTCCGTGGATACCGAACCGTCTCACGTGCATCTCCCTCGGTCGCACCTGGTGGCCGAGACATCCGGCCGGACGACCCGAGGAAGGCAGGCAGCATCCGCTCGCCGTGGGTGCCCCACGGCTCACACGCTGCAGTCGTACACCGGCTGCGGACAGCGCCCCCACGAGCCGGGTTGTGACACACCTTCCCCAAGAGCGTCATGAGAACCGTACGACACCTCAGGGGTATGTCGCATGACAGTCACGAAGATCGGCCGGAAGAACTCCGAAAGAACACGGAGCGGGCACCGAGGAACACCGTGAGGACAACGAACGATCTTCCCTGCCGGATTCCGTCACGATCGAGGCGCCGAAGGCTCGTATTCCCTCTCCGGGGTGACGGGAAAGAGACCTCAGAGGTCCTTGGGCGATGACGGTCCGTTACCTCCGGCAACGGTCGCGTCACCGTCCGCGCGGCGGCGTTTGGCGAGATAGGTCGCGCCCGCCGCGAGGGCGACCACCGCGACGATCAGCAACGTCATCAGCGTCCATGGCGGCGACGGCTCGAGCACCGAATCCACGAAGTTGCGTGTGGAGACCACCGGATCGCCGGTGTAGGTGCGATCCTGGGCGGCCTCGAGAGTGACGCGGTCGAGATCCTCGCTGAACGTCCCGACCCATCCCGGGCTGAGGACCAGCACCGTTCCGCCGTCCTCGGCGCCGACCTCCGTCGCGAGGTCGCGCAGCTGCGAATCCATACGGGGGTCCCGGTCGAGCACGACCACGCTGAGGTCGATCCCGTTCTCCTGCGCGCGCTGCACCTCGGCGACGAGGTCGTCGACGTACTGCGAGGGCGCCGCCACCTGGTCGTCGGCGAGATCGGCGAGCACTTTTTCGACCGAGACCCCGGTAGGAAGATCCGTGAGCGCAGGGCCCGGTATGCGAAGCAGTGGCGCAGACATCTCTCTCCGGTGGTGCAGGGTCGGAAGCCGGGCGATACGGCGATCCGGCCGCGCGGAGACGACACGAAGCGCCACACCCGTGCGGCAAGGGAGAACACTACGCGATCGCGCGACGGCGCCTCGAAGCACTCGTCGCGAGCAGGACCGATGCCGGCGGGACGCCTCGTCGACACGACGGACCCGACTTCGGTTCAATACAGGACAAGCGTACTGTTAGAATCGAGTGCGAGACGCCACGACTACTGCATCCGGGCCACGGGCCGCGAGCGGACGTCGTGTGCCTCGCTTCAGCCGTCGACACAGCCCCGTCGGCGGCCAGCCGAAACGACGAGTGGAGCTGACGTGAGCACCAGTAGTGATTCGTTCGGCGCCAAGGGTTCGCTGCAGGTCGGAGACAACTCCTACGAGATCTTCCGCCTGTCGGCCGTCCCCGGCACCGAGAAACTTCCTTACTCTTTGAAGGTCCTGGCCGAGAACCTGCTGCGCACCGAGGACGGTGCCAACATCACGGCCGATCACATCCGGGCCATCGCCAACTGGGATCCCTCCGCCGACCCGAGCATCGAGATCCAGTTCACGCCCGCCCGCGTGATCATGCAGGACTTCACGGGCGTCCCCTGTGTCGTCGACCTCGCCACCATGCGTGAGGCCGTGACCACCCTGGGCGGCGACCCGAACAAGGTCAACCCCCTCTCCCCCGCCGACATGGTCATCGACCACTCGGTGATCCTCGACTACTTCGGTCGCGCCGACGCCCTCGAGCGCAACGTCGACCTCGAGTACGAGCGCAACGGCGAGCGCTACCAGTTCCTGCGCTGGGGCCAGGGCGCCTTCGACGACTTCCGCGTCGTCCCCCCGGGCATGGGTATCGTCCACCAGGTCAACATCGAGTACCTCGCCCCGACCGTCATGGTCCGCAACGGGCAGGCCTACCCCGACACCTGCGTCGGCACCGACTCGCACACGACGATGGTCAACGGCCTCGGCGTGCTCGGCTGGGGCGTCGGCGGCATCGAGGCCGAGGCCGCGATGCTCGGCCAGCCGGTCTCCATGCTCATCCCGCGCGTGGTCGGCTTCAAGCTCACCGGTGAGATCCAGCCCGGCGTGACCGCGACCGACGTCGTGCTCACCGTCACCGACATGCTGCGCAAGCACGGCGTCGTCGGCAAGTTCGTCGAGTTCTACGGCGCCGGCGTGGCCGAGGTCCCCCTCGCCAACCGCGCGACCCTCGGCAACATGAGCCCCGAGTTCGGTTCGACCGCAGCGATCTTCCCGATCGACGGCGAGACCATCAACTACCTGCGCCTGACCGGCCGCAGCGACGAGCAGCTCGCTCTCGTCGAGGCGTACGCCAAGGAGCAGGGCCTGTGGCACGATCCGAGCCGCGAGCCCGAGTTCTCCGAGTACCTCGAGCTCGACCTGTCGACGGTCGTCCCGTCGATCGCCGGCCCGAAGCGCCCGCAGGACCGCATCCTGCTGTCCGAGTCGAAGGTCGCCTTCCGCAAGGACATCCACAACTACGTGGAGGAGAACCTCCCGGCCGAGCACACCAAGCTCGACGAGGCCGTCGAGGAGACCTTCCCGGCGTCCGACCCGGCCGTGCTGTCCTTCGCTGACGACGGTGCCGTCGACGTCCACTCGGCTGCCAACGGCGCCCACGGACGTCCGTCGAAGCCGGTCAAGGTCGTCTCCGAGGAGCGCGGCGAGTTCGTCCTCGACCACGGCGCCGTCGTGGTCGCGGGCATCACCTCCTGCACCAACACCTCCAACCCGTCGGTCATGCTCGGCGCCGCGCTGCTCGCCCGCAACGCGGTCGAGAAGGGCCTGGCCACCAAGCCGTGGGTCAAGACCAACATGGCTCCGGGTTCGCAGGTCGTCAACGACTACTACGAGAAGGCCGGCCTGTGGCCGTACCTCGAGAAGCTCGGCTTCTACCTCGGTGGCTTCGGTTGCACCACCTGCATCGGTAACACCGGCCCGCTGCCCGAGGAGATCTCGAAGGCCGTCAACGACAACGACCTCTCGGTCACCGCGGTGCTCTCCGGCAACCGCAACTTCGAGGGTCGTATCTCCCCCGACGTGAAGATGAACTACCTGGCCTCGCCGCCGCTGGTCATCGCGTACGCGCTCGCGGGCACGATGGACTTCGACTTCGAGACCGACGCGCTGGGCAAGGACAAGGACGGCAACGACGTCTTCCTGAAGGACATCTGGCCTTCCGCCCAGGAGATCGACGACACCATCAAGTCGGCGATCAACCAGGACATGTTCCGCAAGTCCTACGCCGACGTCTTCAAGGGCGACGAGCGCTGGCAGAACCTCGAGACCCCCGAGGGCGACACCTTCGCGTGGGACGAGGATTCGACGTACGTCCGCAAGGCTCCGTACTTCGAGGGCATGACGATGGAGCCGGACGCGGTCAGCGACATCAAGGGCGCTCGCGTCCTCGCGCTGCTCGGCGATTCGGTCACCACCGACCACATCAGCCCGGCCGGTCCGATCAAGCCGGGTACCCCGGCCGCGCAGTACCTCGACGCCCACGGTGTCGAGCGCAAGGACTACAACTCGCTCGGCTCGCGTCGTGGCAACCACGAGGTCATGGTCCGCGGCACCTTCGCGAACATCCGTCTGCAGAACCAGCTGCTCGACGGTGTCTCCGGTGGTTACACCCGCGACTTCACCCAGGACGGTGCTCCGCAGGCGTTCATCTACGACGCCTCGCAGAACTACCAGGAGGCCGGCATCCCGCTGGTCGTCCTCGGTGGCAAGGAGTACGGTTCGGGCTCCTCGCGTGACTGGGCCGCCAAGGGCACCCGCCTGCTCGGCGTCAAGGCCGTCATCACCGAGTCCTTCGAGCGCATCCACCGCTCGAACCTCATCGGCATGGGTGTCATCCCGCTGCAGTTCCCGGCGGGCGAGTCGGCCGCGTCGCTGGGCCTGACCGGCACCGAGGTCTTCGACATCGAGGGCATCGAGAAGCTCAACGAGGGCGTCACGCCGAAGACCGTCAAGGTCACGGCGACCAAGGACAACGGCGAGAAGGTCACCTTCGACGCTGTCGTCCGCATCGACACCCCCGGTGAGGCCGACTACTACCGCAACGGCGGCATCCTGCAGTACGTGCTGCGGAACATGATCCGCGGCTGAGAGCAGTGCTCGTGACCCGATCGGTCACA
>NZ_JBMVFW010000010.1:0-100695 GCF_049538275.1 Rhodococcus sp. AB351 | reverse complement strand
CGCGTTCGTCCACCGACCGGAACGGGTCCTTGCACAACACGGTGCGCTGCGCCTGATCGTTGAGCTTCAGATGCACCCAGTCGACGGTGAAATCGCGGCCCGCGGCCTGCGCGGCGGCGATGAAATCACCGCGCAGCTTCGCCCGGGTGGTCTGCGGTGGGGTGTTCACCGCCGCGTCGACGGACTCGTCGTCGGTCGCCCGCGCCGCCAGACCCTTGCGCTGCAGCAGGTCGAACACACCGCGGCCGCGTTTGATGTCGTGGTAGGCCAGGTCGAGCTGCGCGATCTTCGGATCCGACAGCTCCATGTTGTAGCGGTCCTGGTAGCGCTGGAACAGCTTGCGCTTGATCACCCAGTCGATCTCGGTGTCGACCTTCGCGAAGTCCTGCGATTCGACGGCGTCGAGGACGCGGCCCCACAGGTCCACCACCTGCGCGACGTGCGGGTCGGGTTCGCGCTGGTGCAGATATTCCACGGCCCGCGCGTGGTATTCGCGCTGGATGTCCAGGGCGCTGGCCTGCCGGCCGCCGGCCAGGCGCACCGGACGCCGGCCCGTCAGGTCGTGGGAGACCTCGCGGATGGCGCGGATCGGGTTGTCGAGCGCGAAGTCCCGGAACGGCACCCCGGCCTCGATCATCTCGAGCACCAGCGCCGCCGACCCCACCTTGAGCATGGTGGTGGTCTCGGACATGTTCGAGTCCCCGACGATCACGTGCAGGCGCCGGTACTTCTCGGCGTCGGCGTGCGGCTCGTCGCGGGTGTTGATGATCGGCCGCGACCGGGTGGTCGCCGAGGAGACACCCTCCCAGATGTGCTCGGCGCGTTGCGACAGGCAGAAGGTGGCGGCCTTGGGGGTCTGCAGCACCTTCCCGGCGCCGCAGATCAACTGGCGGGTCACCAGGAACGGCAGCAGCACATCGGAGATGCGGGAGAACTCGCCGACACGGGCGACGAGATAGTTCTCGTGGCAGCCGTAGGAGTTGCCCGCCGAGTCGGTGTTGTTCTTGAACAGGAAGATGTCGCCGCCGATGCCCTCCTCGGCGAGACGCTGCTCGGCGTCGATGAGCAGTTCCTCGAGGACCCGCTCACCGGCATGATCGTGCTCGACGAGCTGGAGCAGGTCGTCGCACTCGGCGGTGGCGTACTCGGGGTGCGAACCGACATCGAGATACAGTCGCGCCCCGTTCCGCAGGAAGACGTTCGAACTGCGCCCCCAGGACACCACCCGGCGGAACAGATAGCGGGCCACCTCGTCGGGGCTCAACCGACGATGCCCGTGGAAGGTACACGTGACGCCGAACTCCGTCTCGATACCCATGATTCGTCGCTGCACACCTCGACAGTACCGCGCGAACCCGACCCCCATGGGTCGCAACGACATCTACGGTCGAGGTGTGATCGTTCCCGAGCGTTACCGCACCGCCGACCGGGCCCTGTTCGAGCGCACCGGGGCGCTGCGCGCGTCCCCCGCCGACCCACTGCTGCGCGATCTCGGGCGCGCCGCCAACCACAGTGTGCTGTGGGTGGCGTGCGCCGCGGTGTGCGCCGCTGTCGGTGGTCACGCCCGCCGCGGGGCGGTGCGGGGTCTGCTGTCGGTGGCCGGGGCCAGCGCCCTGACCAACGGGCTGCTCAAACCGCTGTTGCCGCGCCGCCGGCCCCCGGCGCGCACCGACCCGAAGTTCCGGCGCCGCAGTGTGCCGATCCCCCGCTCGTCGTCGTTCCCGTCCGGGCACGCCGCGTCGGCGGCGGCGTTCGCGACCGGGGTGGCGCTCGAATCCCCTGCGGCCGGGGCGGTCCTGGCGCCGCTGGCCGCGGCGGTGGCCTATTCGCGGGTGCACACCGGCGTGCACTGGCCCGGCGACGTCGTCGTCGGCGCCGCCGTCGGCGCGACGGTGGCGTGGTCGACGCGCCGCTGGTGGGCGGTGCGCAGCCGCGAACCGGCGACCGTGCAGGTCGCGGCCGCCGCGCCCGCCCTGCCCGGCGGCGACGGGATGCTGCTGGTGGTCAACCGCGACGCCGGGACCGCCGAGGAGATCGCCGCGGCCGTCACCGCCGCGCTGCCGGGGGTGCGGCGCGTCGATCTGGATCCCGACGGCGATCCGGCGGAGCAGCTGGAACGTCTGCTGACCGAACATCGGCCGCAGGCGGTGGGGGTGTGCGGCGGGGACGGCACGGTCGCGGCGGTGCTCGACGTCGCCGTCGACGCGCGGCTGCCGGTGGCGGTGTTCCCCGGCGGCACCCTCAACCATTTCGCGCTCGACCTCGGCGTGGTGGACCTGGAGGAGACGGTGCGGGCGGTCACCGCCGGGCAGGCGGTGGCCGTCGGGCTCGGTCAGGTCACGGTGACCGGGCCGGACGGGCGCACGGTGCGGCGGTTCGTCAACACCGCCAGCCTCGGCGGCTATCCGGATGCGGTGCGGTTGCGGGAGCACTGGGAACCGCGGATCGGCAAGTGGCCGGCGGCGGGCCTGGCGATGCTCGCGGTGCTGCGCACGGCGAGCCCGATGCCCGTGCGGATCGACGGGGCGGGGCGGGCGGTGTGGTTGCTGTTCGTCGGCAACGGCCACTACACCCCGGCGGATCAGGTGCCGATGTCCCGCGCCCATCTGGATCGGGGCACCCTCGACGTGCGGTATCTGCCCGCGGAGAGCCGGTTCTCGCGGCTGCGACTGCTCCTCGCTGCGGCGACCGGCACCCTCGGCGCGTCACCGATGTATCGGCAGCGGCACATCCCGGGCCTGTCGGTGGAGGTCATCGGGGATCCGGTGGCGTTGGCCACCGACGGGGAGGTCCTCGCCGACGGCACCGGTTTCGACTTCGAGGTGGTGCCGTCGGCGTTGACGGTCTATCGGCTCGCGGCGGATCAGCCCGCGTCGGGACCGGACCCGGTCTCCGAGCCGGTCGCGGTCTCGGACCCCGACTCGGGGGCCGGATCGGCGGGCGTCTCCGACGGCGCCGCCTGAGCAGACCCGGTGCTGGGCAGCAGCGCGTCGAGCGCCGCCCCCGAGATACGCCGGAAGGCGCGGCGCGGCCGCTGCTTCTCGAGCACCGCGACCTCGAGTTCCCCGCGGCCGAGCACCCGCGGCGCCGCATCGGCGGTGGCGGGCTGCTGCAGCGCGGTCACCGCCACGGCGACCGCCTCGTCGAGCGGCAGACCCCCCGTGTACGACGAGCGCAGCGCGGTGACGATCGGTTCGGTGTTGCCGCCCATCACCACGAACTGCGGTTCGTCGACGATCGACCCGTCGTAGGTGATGCGGTACAGCTGCGGGCCGTCCTCGGTGTCGGCGCGCCCGACCTCGGCGACGCAGATCTCCACCTCGTACGGCTTGGGCTGCTCGGTGAAGATCGTGCCGAGGGTCTGCGCGTAGGCGTTCGCCAGCGCCCGCCCGGTCACGTCCCGCCGGTCGTAGGAGTAGCCGCGCATGTCGGCGTGCATGATCCCGGCGCGCCGCAGATTCTCGAACTCGTTGTACTTGCCGACGGCGGCGAAACCGACCCGGTCGTACAGTTCGCTGATCTTGTGCAGCGCCTTCGACGGATTCTCCGCCACCAGCAGCACACCGTCGGCGTAGGTCAACGCGATCACCGACCGGCCCCGGGCGATGCCCTTACGGGCCAGCTCCGAGCGATCGCGCATGATCTGCTCGGCGGACGCATAGTACGGAAGTGTCACCGGGCATCTCCTGCGGTGCGGTCGGCCACGATGGTGCGGGCCAGCTCGGACAGGGTTTCCTCCGCGACGGCCACGGCCCCGGCCGCGGTGATCACCACCGCCGTCGGGTAGATCCCGCGGGTGGTGTCGGGACCACCGGTGGCGGTGTCGTCGTCGGCCGCGTCGTACAGCGACTCGACGGCGCTGCGCAACGCGCTCTGCTCGTCGGCGTCGGCGCGGTAGAGCTTCTTGAGCGACGAGCGGGCGAACAACGATCCGGAGCCGACCGCGTGGTAGCCGGCGCGCTCTTCGTAGCGGCCCCCGACCACGTCGTAGGACACGATCCGCCCGGCGCGGTGCGCATCGGACGCGTCGAGGTCGAAACCGACCAGCAACGGCACCACGGCCAGGCCCTGCATGGCCGCACCGAGATTGCCGCGCACCATCGACGAGAGCCGATTGGCCTTGCCGTCGAAGGTCAGCGGCACACCTTCGATCTTCTCGTAGTGCTCGAGTTCGACCGCGAACAGTCGCACGAGCTCGATCGCCAGGCCCGCGGTGCCGGCGATGCCGGCCGCCGAATAGTTGTCGGTGATGAACACCTTGTCGACGTCGCGGGAGGCGATCAGGTTGCCCATGGTCGCGCGCCGGTCGCCGGCGATGAGCACACCCCCGTCGAAGGTCAGCGCCACGATGGTGGTGCCGTGCGGGGCGAGGTCCACGTGGTCACCTCGTTCGAACCGGAACCGGTTCTCCGGCAGCATCTCCGGGGCGTGCATCCGCAGGTGGTCGGAGAACGACGACAAGGGCGACGCGAGGTGCAGCTTCGGCTGCACCTCGCGGTAGGGAAGAGAGGATCGTTCGGCTGTCACTGGCCACCTTTCTGCACATATGCCCGCACGAAGTCCTCCGCGTTCTCCTCGAGCACGTCGTCGATCTCGTCGAGAAGATCGTCGGTGTCCGAGGCGAGCTTCTCGCGACGCTCCTGACCGGCACCGCCGTCACCGACGACCTCGTCGTCGTCTCCGCCGCCACCGCGTGTGGTCTGCTCCTGTGCCATAGCCGCCGACCTCCTCCTGTACTCGGCGCGGAACCGTCACCGGTCGACGATCGGTGTGGTCACCGCTGCTTCGAACTCCTACCCTACCCAGCGAAGCGGTCCACCGGTGGCGACACGCGTACTCGCGACCTGTGATCCGGCCACCGCACCCCTGCCGGGCGGGGGGGTCAGTGGGTGAGCTGATCGACCAACTCCGCCGCCGACTGCGCCGTCTCGAGCAGCTCCCCGACATGCGCGCGGCTGCCGCGCAGCGGCTCGAGCGTCGGGATGCGCACCAGCGACTCGCGACCGAGATCGAAGATCACCGAATCCCAGCTCGCCGCCGCGATATCGGCACCGAAACGGCGCAGGCACTCGCCGCGGAAGTAGGCGCGGGTGTCCGACGGCGGGGTGTGCACCGCATCGAGGACCTGCTGCTCGGACACCAGCCGCTGCATCGACCCGCGGGCCACGAGCCGGTTGTACAGGCCCTTGTCCAGGCGCACATCCGAGTACTGCAGGTCGACCATGTGCAGGCGCGGCGCCGACCAGGACAGTCCCTCGCGGTTGCGGAAGCCCTCGAGCAGCCGCAGCTTCGCGGGCCAGTCCAGCAGGTCGGCGCATTCCATCGGGTCGCGTTCGAGCAGGTCGAGCACCATCGCCCACTTGTCGAGGATGTCGAGGATCCGCTTGTCCTCGGTGCCGTCGTGGAACTTCGCGACCCGCTCGTGGTAGATCCGCTGCAGCGCCAGACCGGTCAGCTCCCGGCCGTCGGCGAGCGCGACGGTCTTGCGCAGCGACGGGTCGTGGCTGATGTGGTGCACCGCGGTGACCGGGCGGGCGAGCTGCAGATCGGACAGGTCGATGCCGGCCTCGATCAGGTCGAGCACCAGCGCGGTGGTGCCGACCTTGAGGTAGGTGGACATCTCCGCCAGGTTCGCGTCGCCGATGATCACGTGCAGGCGCCGGTACTTGTCGGCGTCGGCGTGTGGTTCGTCGCGGGTGTTGATGATGCCGCGCTTGAGGGTGGTCTCGAGACCGACCTCGACCTCGATGTAGTCGGCGCGCTGCGAGAGCTGGAAACCGGGCTCGTCACCGGACTGGCCGATGCCGACGCGTCCGGAGCCGGTGATGACCTGCCGGGAGACGAAGAACGGGGTCAGGCCCGCGACCACCGCGGAGAACGGGGTCTCGCGGTCCATCAGGTAGTTCTCGTGGGTGCCGTAGGAGGCGCCCTTGCCGTCGACGTTGTTCTTGTACAGCTGCAGCCGGGGTGCGCCGGGCACACTCGACGCGTGCCGGGCGGCGGCCTCCATCACCCGTTCGCCGGCCTTGTCCCAGATCACCGCGTCGAGGGGGTCGGCGACCTCCGGGGCGGAGTATTCGGGGTGGGCGTGGTCGACGTACAGGCGCGCGCCGTTGGTGAGGATCATGTTCGCGGCGCCGACCTCGTCGGCGTCGATGACCGGGGCCGGGCCGTTGAACCGGCCCAGATCGAAGCCCCGCGCGTCGCGCAGGGGTGATTCGACCTCGTAGTCCCAGCGGGTGCGCCGTGCGCGCGGCACCCCTTCGGCGGCCGCGTAGGCCAGCACCGCCTGCGTGGAGGTCAGGATCGGGTTCGCCGATGGCTCGTTGGGTGAGGAGATCCCGTACTCGACCTCGATACCGATGATCCGCTGCATGCCCTCGAGCCTAGGCGATCCGGACGCTCACGGTCGTGAACAGCCCCGCCACCGGTCAGCGGTGCGGCTGCGGGGTGCAGTCCAGATAGCCGTGCGCCCCGATCGCCTGCAGCGCCACCCGCACCGGCAGCGGCGCCCAGCTCGCCTGCCGGTCGGTCCCGAGCCGCGGGTCGCGCACCGGGATGGCCCTGCCCCGAGTGTGCACCACCGCCTCGCCGGCGGCGCACACGTTGCGCACCCAGTCGGTGTCGGCGCCGTAGGTCAACGCGATCCGCAGATCGTCGCCGACACCGAACAGCAGCACCGGGGTGCGGAACACCCGGCCCGAGCGGCGCCCGCGATGTTCGACCACCGCGGTGCCCGGCAGCAGCTGCGCGAAGGGTGTGGTGACCCGGTTGGTGACGATCTTGTTGAACCGGGCCATGGTGCGCGGCAACGGCACGGTCGGTCCTCCCCCTGGATAGGCCGCGACGGCCGGACCTTCCGGAGGAGGGAAGGCCCGGCCGTCGCGGGTGGATTCCTACAGGTACTGGCCGGTGTTCGACTCGGTGTCGATCGCGCGGCTCGCGCTGGCGTTCTTGCCGGTGACCAGGGTGCGGATGTACACGATCCGCTCGCCCTTCTTCCCCGAGATCCGGGCCCAGTCGTCCGGATTCGTGGTGTTGGGCAGGTCCTCGTTCTCGGCGAACTCGTCGACGATCGAATCGAGCAGGTGCTGCACCCGCAGACCGGGTGCCCCGGTCTCGAGCACCGACTTGATCGCGTACTTCTTCGCCCGGTCGACGATGTTCTGGATCATCGCGCCGGAGTTGAAGTCCTTGAAGTACAGGACCTCCTTGTCACCGTTGGCGTAGGTGACCTCGAGGAACCGGTTGTCCTCGGACTCGGCGTACATCCGCTCGACGACCCGCTCGATCATCGCCCGCACGCACGCGGCCCGATCGCCGCCGAACTCGGCGAGATCGTCGGCGTGCACCGGCAGACTCTCGGTCAGGTACTTCGAGAAGATGTCCTGCGCGGCCTCCGCGTCCGGACGCTCGATCTTGATCTTCACGTCGAGGCGGCCGGGCCGCAGGATCGCCGGGTCGATCATGTCCTCACGGTTCGAGGCGCCGATGACGATGACGTTCTCGAGTCCTTCGACACCGTCGATCTCGGCGAGCAGCTGCGGCACCACCGTGGTCTCCACATCGGAGGACACACCGGAGCCGCGGGTGCGGAAGATCGAGTCCATCTCGTCGAAGAACACGATCACCGGGGTGCCCTCGGACGCCTTCTCCCGGGCCCGCTGGAAGATCAACCGGATGTGCCGTTCGGTCTCGCCGACGAACTTGTTCAGCAGCTCCGGGCCCTTGATGTTGAGGAAGAACGACTTCGCTTCCTTCGAATCATCACCGCGGGCCTCGGCGATCTTCTTCGCCAGCGAATTCGCGACCGCCTTCGCGATCAGGGTCTTACCGCAACCGGGCGGGCCGTACAGCAGCACACCCTTCGGCGGGCGCAGCGAATACTCGCGGAACAGATCCTTGTGCAGGAACGGCAGCTCCACCGCGTCGCGGATCTGCTCGATCTGCCGGCCCAGGCCACCGATGTCGCTGTAGTCGACGTCCGGGACCTCCTCGAGCACGAGATCCTCGACCTCGGCCTTGGGGATCCGTTCGAAGGCGTAACCGGCCTTGCTGTCGACCAGCAGCGAATCGCCCGGGCGCAGCGTGAACGAGTTCTCGTCGTCGACGAGCACATCGGTCCGGTTGTCGGCGGCGGCCGCGGCGAGCGGGGCCGCCAGCCACACGATGCGCTCCTCGTCGGCGTGCCCGACCACCAGCGCGCGGGTGCCGTCGTCGAGCACCTCCCGCAGGGTGGTGATCTCGCCGACGCGCTCGAACCCACCGACCTCCACGACGGTCAACGCCTCGTTCAACCGCACCGTCTGACCGGGCCGGAAGGTGTCGAGTTCGAGATTCGGGGACACCGCGACCCGCATCTTGCGGCCCGAGGTGAACACGTCGACGGTCTGATCGTCGAACGTCTCGAGCAGCACCCCGTAGCCGCTCGGCGGCTGGGCCAGCCGGTCGACCTCCTCGCGCAGCGTGATCAGCTGCTGGCGCGCATCCTTGAGGGTCTCGAGCAGTTTGCCGTTGCGGACCGTGAGGGACTCGAGCCGGGCTTCGAGGTCGCGTACCTGATCGGACGGTTCGCCGAGCCGACGACGCAAGGTCGCCACCTCTGCGCGCAACTCTTCGATTTCGCGTGCCGCCGCAACCGCATCCGGCTTCTCTGACGAGCTCATAGCGACTCCCTCCACTGTCGGTCATTCCACGCTACCGGGACATCGCCCCACATGGGGGAGGACACGAAACAGTCGTGTTCCGAACATGTGTCGCGTGTGGGACGCGCCATGGCACCGCACACCCGACACGCTGTTAGGCTGCCCTAAATATCGTGCGTCGACCGTTTCTCTCGAAAGGTACTCCTCCGTGACCCCACGTCCAGTCCGCACACTCTGCGCCGCCACCGCGATCGCCGCCCTCACCGCCCTGACCGGCTGCAGCTCCGACGACGCCGGCGACGACACCGCCACCACGACCAGCGCGACGACGACCACCAGCACCACCGTGACCGCCGCGGTCACCGTCGAGCAGCTGCAGGAACAGATCGACGTGTTCTTCGACCCGGCCGCCACCACCGAGGACCGCGCCGCGGTCGTGGAGAACGGCACCGCGCGCACCGCCGTGCTCGACCAGTTCACCGGAGTGCTCGCCGGCTACCCGCTCACCGGCACCGTCGGCGAGATCACCACGGTCGACGCCGACACCGTCACCGCGACCACCGAGGTCGCCGGCCCGCACGGCGGCGCCCCGATGCCGCTGACCTTCGAGCAGATCGACGGCACCTGGGTCATCGCCGACGAGAGCGCCTGCTCGATCCTGGCCATGGGCACGCTCAGCTGCGAATGACCCCCGCCGGTCGGCGTCGGCTCAGCCCTTGCTGGGCCGACGCTGCGGCTTCGGGGTCTCCACCCCGTCCTGCAGACGCCGGGCACTGACCAGGAACGCCGTGTGCCCCTGCATCCGATGCTCGGGACGTACCGCCAGCCCCACCACGTGCCACCCGCGCACCATCGACTCCCACGAGCGCGGCTCGGTCCAGCAGGTCTGCTCCCGCATCGCCTCGACCACCCGCGACAGCTGCGTCGTCGTCGCCACGTAGACGATGAGCACCCCGCCGGGTACCAGCGCCTTCTTCACCGTCTCGAGCACATCCCAGGGGGCGAGCATGTCCAGCACCACCCGGTCCACACGGCCGTACTTCTCGACGTCGTAGTCCGCCAGATCCCCGAGCACCGTCGTCCAGTTCGCCGGGCGCTCCCCGAAGAAGGTGTCGACATTGCGCTCGGCGTATTCGAGATGGTCCTCGCGCACCTCATAGGAGATCACCCGGCCGCTCTCCCCGACCGCGCGCAGCAACGAACACGTCAGCGCACCGGAGCCGGCGCCGGCCTCGAGCACCGTCGCACCGGGGAAGATGTCGCCCTCCTGCACGATCTGCGCGGCGTCCTTCGGGTAGATCACCTGCGCGCCGCGCGGCATCGACATCACGTAGTCGACGAGCAGCGGACGCAACGCCAGATAGGGGGTGCCGTTGGTGGAGGTGACCACCACACCCTCGTCGGTGCCGATCAGATCGTCGTGCAGGATCCCGCCGCGATGGGTGTGGAACTCCTTGCCCGGTTCGAGCACCACGGTGTACTTGCGGCCCTTGGCGTCGGTCAACTGCACCCGGTCCCCCACCTGGAAGGGTCCGCTGCGCCCGAGTCCGCCTACTGCCATCGCCGTGTCCACCTTCGTTCCAGCCCCGCACCCGGGATCGGGCACGCGGGTCCGGCACCGTGTCGGACCCGCGTCCTAGCCTGCCAGGTGTGACCACAGCTGCGCCCACACCCCCCACCGACACGGTGCGGCCGGTCGCCCTGTCCCCCTCCCGCGCCGCCGACTTCACCCGCTGCCCGCTGCTCTACCGCTTCAAGGCCGTCGACCGGCTCACCGCACCCCCGACCCGCGCCCAGGCGCGCGGCACCGTCGTGCACGCCGCCCTCGAAGCGCTGTTCGGCCTCGACGGACCGGCCCGCACCGCCACCGCCGCGCAGACCCTGCTGCCCGACGCCCTGGCCCGGGTCCTCGCCGCCACCCCCGATCTCGGCGTCGACACCGACGACGCGGCCTTCCTCGCCGAGGCCGCCGCGCTGCTGGATACCTACTTCACCGTCGAGGACCCCACCGCCGTCACCGCCGACGGCTGCGAACTGCGGGTGGAGACCACCCTCGACGGCGACGTCCCCTTGCGCGGCATCATCGACCGCCTCGATGTCGACGCCACCGGTGCGGTGCACGTCGTCGACTACAAGACCGGCCGCGCCCCCTCGCTGCGCGGCGAGCGGGCGGCGCTGTTCCAGCTGAAGTTCTACGCGCTGATCGTGTGGCGGCAGCGCGGCATCGTGCCGGCCTCGCTGCGGCTGCTGTATCTCGGCGACGGACAGGTGCTGCACTACCGGCCCGACCCCGAGGAACTGCGCCGCTTCGAACGGATCGTGCGCGCGATGTGGGCGACGATCCGGCAATTGCGCAGAAGCGGCGACTTCCGCCCCAATCCCGGCCCCGGTTGCCGGTGGTGCGATCATCGGGCATTGTGCCCGGCGTTCGGCGGTACCCCACCGCCGTATCCCCTCGACGGCGTTGCGACGCAGTCGATCCAGCCGACACCGTCGATTTAGTCGACGTCGGGTGCGCCCCACCGTATCGAGCAGCAGGAGAATCCCGAGTGAGCGACGCCGCCTACTACGTGCCGGTCCCCCGGCCGACCACCCCCACCGGTCCGGTCGACGACGTCGAGATCGCGGTGTTCCGCCCCACCGAACACACCGTCAGCACCTGGGGACCGCACCTGCAGCACGGCGCCCCGCCCTCGGCGCTGCTCGCCCGCGCCATCGAACGGCACCGGCCGCGCCCCGACACCCGCCTGAGCCGGCTCACCGTCGAACTGCTCGGCCCCGTCCCCCTCACCGACCTCGAGGTGCGCACCCACATCGAACGACCCGGCCGCCGCATCGAACTGGTCGTCGCCGAACTGTGGGCCACCGCCCCCGACGGCACCCACCGCGCGGTCGCGCGCGGCACCGGCTGGCGCCTCGAAACCGTCGACCTGCCGCAGGTCGCGCGCACCTCGGAGACCCCGCTGCCCGCCCCCGGCCACTTCGAAGCCAGTGCCCCGCATCCTGCCTGGAAGGGCGGCTACATCGGCACCGTCGACTGGCGCATCATCGTCCCCTTCGGCGCTCCCGGCCTGTCGTCGGCGTGGGTGCGCAGCGAGATCGCCCTCGTCGAAGGCGAAACCCCCAGCGGACTCGACCGGTTGATGAGCGTCGCCGACGTCGCCAACGGTGTCGGATCCAAACTCGACGCCCGCGAGTACACCTTCCTCAACACCGAACTGACCGTGCACCTGTTCCGCGCCCCCGAGTTCCGCGAACAGGACTGGGTGGGGATCGCCGCGGAGATGTCCGTCGGACCCGACGGGATCGGCACGACCGCCGGTCTGCTCTACGACGAGACCGGCGCGCTCGGCCGCATCGCCCAGAACGTGCAGGTGCGGCCCCGCTGATCAGCGGGGCCGCACCAGAAGATCGAAGATGTCGGGATCGGTGCGCGTCTATTCGGGGGCGCGCATCGCCCGGCACGAGCGGATGTTCGACGCGAGGATGGCGCGGGCACCGATCTCGGCGAGCCGGTCCATCACCGCGTTGTGGCCCTTGCGCGGCACCATCGCCCGCACCGCCACCGAGTTCTCGTTCGCCAGCGGCGAGATCGTCGGCGACTCGAGACCGGGCGTGACCTCGACGGCCTGCTCGAGCAGGTGCTTGGGGCAGTCGTAGTCGATCATCACGTACTGCTGCGCGAAGACCACACCCTCGAGGCGGGCGATCAGCTGGTTGCGGGCCCGATCCGAGTGATCCGAACCCTCCCGCTCGATCAGCACACCCTCCGAATCGCACAGCGACTCGCCGAAGGCGACGAGATCGTGCTGGCGCAACGTCCGGCCCGAGCCGACCACATCGGCGATCGCGTCGGCGACGCCGAGCTGGATGGAGATCTCCACCGCACCGTCGAGCCGGATCACCTCGGCTTCGATGCCGCGGGCGGCGAGATCACGACGCACCAGATTCGCGTACGAGGTGGCGATGCGCAGACCCTGCAGATCCTCGACCGACCAATCGCGGCCCTTCGGGGCGGCGTACCGGAAACGCGAGGACCCGAAGCCCAGCGACAGCCGCTCGGTGACCGGAGCCCCCGAATCCATCGCCAGATCGCGGCCGGTGATCCCCAGATCCAGCTCGCCGGAACCGACGTAGATCGCGATGTCCTTCGGCCGCAGGAAGAAGAACTCGACGTCGTTGACCGGGTCGATGACCGTCAGATCCCGCGAGTCGGTGCGCCGACGGTAACCGGCCTCCTGCAGGATCTCGGCGGCGGACTCGGACAGCGAACCTTTGTTGGGGACTGCGACGCGCAGCATGACGGAATTGGGTCCTTTCGAACGACGAGCAGAAGCGAGGAAGGGATCTACAGGGCACCTACAGGGCACGGACGGCGGCACCGACACAGCGGGCCACCGGCCGTCACAGATGCTTGTAGACGTCCTCGAGCTTCAGACCCCGCCCCACCATCAGCACCTGCACCCAGTACAGCAACTGCGAAATCTCCTCGGACAGTTCCTCGTCGGACTGGTACTCGGCGGCGATCCACACCTCACCGGCCTCTTCGAGTACCTTCTTGCCCTGGAAATGCACGCCGGCGTCCAGGGCGGCGACGGTGCCGGAGCCCTCGGGGCGGGTCGCGGCGCGTTCGGACAGCTCGGCGAACAGGGAATCGAAGGTCTTCACAGGGGTCGATTGTTTCATGCCCCGCCACCGGCCCTACAGCCAGGACACCACCACCCGCTCAGAAGTCGAGTTCCCGTCCGCTGACGAACCGCCGCGCCACCCCGCTGATCGGATCGGTGAACTCCAGCGACCGCGCCAGCAACCGCAGCGGATCGGTGAAATCGTCCGCGCGGCGCCGCCGGAACCGCGGATAGAAGTTGTCCCCCACGATCGGCACCCCCAACCACGCCAGATGCAGCCGCAACTGATGGGTGCGGCCGGTACGCGGGAACAACCGATAACGGGCCAGCTCCCCCCGCCGCTCGACCAACTCGATGCGCGTCTCCGAATTCGGTTCGTCGGCGAACTGCTCGGCCGTCAACTCCCCGTGCCGCTTCACGATCCGGGTGCGCACCACCTGCGGGAACGACAGGTCCGGGTGGTAGCCGGCGACCGCCTCGTACACCTTGCGCACCCGCTGCCGCTCGAACAACTCCTGATAGGGCCGCCGCCACGCCGGATCCGTGGTGCACAGCAGCACCCCGGCGGTCATCCGGTCCAAACGGTGCACCGGCACCAGATGCGGCAGCTCCAGCTCGCGCCGCAACCGCACCACCACCGACTCGCGGATGTGCGCTCCGCGCGGGATCGTCGCCAGGAAATGCGGTTTGTCGACGACGACGAGACCGTCCTCCCGGTGCAGGACGCGCACCGGGAACGGCACCGGCACCTCCGGCGCCGGATCGCGGTAGAAGTACACGAACCGCGTCGGCTGATACGGCGTGCGCCCATCGATGCGGCGGCCGTGCTCGTCGACCAGCTCGCCCGCGGCCATGTGCGCCGCCCAGTCCTCTTCGGGATGGCCGGCCTGCAGGAACTCGACGATCGTGGCCGCGTCGACGTCGGCGGGCATCCGGATGCGGTCGGGGCCGAGCCCGTCGCGCACCGGCAGCGGTGCAGCACGCACCGGTCTACGCCTCCACGGGGTCCGGGACGCAGCCCTCGCACACCAGGGTCAACTCCCGGCCGTGGATCTCCGGATGGTTCCGGTACCGCGAGGTCGGCGTCCCGCACAGGGTGCAGCGGCCGATCACCGTCGCCTCGTCGCTGAACTCGACGTTCATCCGCCCGTCGAAGACGTACAGCGAACCCTCCCACAGACCCTCGTCGCCGAAGGTCTCGCCGTAGCGGACGATGCCACCGTCGAGCTGGTAGACCTCCTCGAACCCGCGGTTGCGCATCAACGCCGACAGCACCTCGCAGCGCACCCCACCGGTGCAGTAGGTCACCACCGGGCGGCCCTTGAGATGGTCGTAGCGTCCACTGTCGAGCTCGGCGACGAAATCGCGGGTCGTGGCCACGTCCGGCACGATCGCATCCCGGAACCGGCCGATCTGCGCCTCGAAGCGGTTGCGGCCGTCGAAGAACACCACCTCGTCGCCGCGCTCGGCGACCAACTCGTGCACGCCGTGCGGCGACAGATGGGTGCCGCCGTCGACGATGCCGTGCTCGTCGACCTTCACCTCGTCGGGCACCCCGAACGTCACGATCTCCGGACGCACCTTCACCGACAGCCGCGGAAAGTCGTCGCCGGTGCCGTCGGACCACTTGATGTCGGTGTCCTTGAACGCCGCATAGCCGCGCAACCCGCGTACGTACTTCTTCACGTCGGCGATGTCACCGCCGACGGTGCCGTTGATGCCGTGCTCGGAGATCAGGATCCGCCCGGTCAACCCCAGCGACGACGCCAGAGTGTGCTGCCACAACCGGATCGCCTCCGGGTCGGGCAGCGGGGTGAACTTGTAGAACAGCACGATCTTCGGGACCGCCACCTCAGGGCACCCCCGCACCGTGCAGCTCGTGCAGATCCTCGGCGCTCAACCCCTCGAGCGTCGATCGGAACACCCGCCGCTCCGAGCCGGGCACATCCACCAGCGACGGCACCACCAGCACCGTGCACCCGGCCGCATCCGCCGCGGCCGCCCCGGTCGGGGAATCCTCCACCGCCAGGCACTGCGCCGGATCCAGACCGAGCAGCTCCGCCGCCCGCAGGTAGGGCGCCGGATCCGGTTTGCCGGCCGGCACCTCGTCGCCGCACACCGAATGATCGAAAAGCTCACGGCCCAGAGTTTCGAGGGCCACCTCGCACAACGCCCGCTCGGTGTTGGTCACCAGCACCGACCCCAATCCGGCCTCACGGACGGTGCGCAGCGCGGCCTGCGCGCCGGGCCGCCACGTGAGCCCGTCGGCGAACAACCGGCCCATGTAGTCGGTCAGCCACGCCGCCGCAGCCGCCGCCTCGTCCGGGGTCGGGTCCAGACCCAACCCGGCGAAGGTGCGCAACACCGCCAGATCCATCGGACCCCCGATCGTGGAGATGCGGGTCTCGTCGCTCATCGGCCCACCGAGATGCAACGACAACTCGTGCATCCCGATGTCCCACAAGCGTTCCGATTCGAGCAGGGTGCCGTCCATGTCCCACAGCACCGCCCGCAGCGCACCGGTCTGCACCGCGAGCGGCGCCTCCACCCGATCAGACATTGAAGTACTTCGCCTCCGGGTGGTGCAGCACGAACGCATCGGTGGACTGCTCGGGATGCAACTGAAGCTCCTCCGACAGCTCCACCCCGATCCGCTCGGGTTCGAGCAACTCGACCAGCTTGATGCGATCCTCGAGATTCGGGCACGCGCCGTAACCGAACGCGAACCGGGCGCCGCGGTAGGCGAGCTTGAAGTACTCCGCGACCTCCTCCGGATCCTCGTCCGCGGCCGTGCCGCCCTCGGCGAACGCCAGCTCCTGCCGCACCCGCCGATGCCAGTACTCGGCCAGCGCCTCGGTCAGCTGCACACCGATGCCGTGCACCTCGAGATAGTCGCGGTACGAGTTCGACGCGAACAGCTCGTTCGCGAAGTCCGCGATCGGCTGGCCCATCGTCACCAGCTGGAACGGCCACACATCCACCTGACCCGACGCGATCGCATCCTCCCGCGACCGCACGAAATCGGCGATGCACAGGAACCGCGAACGCTGCTGCCGCGGGAAGGTGAACCGGTAGCGCTCGGGAGCATCCGGACGCGGCTCGGTCAGCACCACCACGTCGTCACCCTCGGACACCGCCGGGAAGTAGCCGTACACCACCGCGGCGTGCTGCAGGATGCCCTCGGTCGCCAACCGGTCCAGCCAGTACCGCAACCGCGGCCGGCCCTCGGTCTCCACGAGCTCCTCGTAGCTCGGGCCGTCGCCGCCGCGCTGCCCGCGCAGCCCCCACTGCCCCAGGAACAGTGCACGCTCGTCGATCAGCGCCGCATAGTCCGCCAGCGGGATGCCCTTGATCACCCGGGTGCCCCAGAACGGCGGCGTCGGCACCGGCAGATCCTTCGCGACATCACTGCGCTCGGGGATCTCCACCGGTGTCTCCGCGGCCTTGCGCTTCTCCGCGATCCGCTTGCTGCGCTCGTGCCGCTCCTTGCGCTCGGCGGCCTTACGGGCGGCCTCGATCGCCTCCGGGCTGTCCGGCGCCGGACCCTCACCGCGCTTCTCGGCCATGACCCGATCCATCAACGACAGACCCTCGAACGCATCGCGCGCGTACGACACCTTGCCCTCGTAGACCTCCGCCAGATCGTTCTCGACGTAGCTACGGGTCAGCGCCGCACCACCGAGCAACACCGGGAACTGCTCGGCGACCCCGCGAGCGTTGAGCTCCTCGAGGTTCTCCTTCATCACCACCGTCGACTTCACCAGCAGACCTGACATGCCGATCACATCGGCGCGCTTGTCCACCGCCGCATCGAGAATCGTCGCGATCGGCTGCTTGATACCGAGGTTGACCACCTCGTAGCCGTTGTTCGACAGGATGATGTCCACGAGATTCTTGCCGATGTCGTGCACATCGCCCTTGACCGTCGCCAGCACGATCCGGCCCTTGCCCTCGTCACCGGTCGACTCCATGTGCGGCTCCAGGAACGCCACCGCGGTCTTCATCACCTCGGCGGACTGCAGCACGAACGGCAACTGCATCTGCCCCGACCCGAACAGCTCACCGACCGTCTTCATGCCCGACAGCAGCGTGTCGTTGATGATCGCCAGCGGCGGGGTGGTCTCCATCGCCTCGGTCAGATCGTCCTCGAGACCGTTGCGCTCGCCGTCGACGATGCGCCGCTCGAGCCGCTCGAACAACGGCAACGCCGCCAGCTCCTGCGCCCGCGACTCGCGTGCCGACGCCGCCGACACCCCCTCGAACAGCTCCATCAGCTTCTGCAGCGGGTCGTAACCCTCGCTGCGCCGGTCGTACACCAGATCCAGAGCGACCTGCCGCTGCTCCTCCGGGATCCGCGCCATCGGCAGGATCTTCGACGCGTGCACGATCGCCGTGTCCAGCCCCGCCTCGGTGCACTCGTTCAGGAACACCGAGTTCAGCACCTGCCGCGCCGCCGGATTCAGACCGAACGACACATTCGAGACACCGAGGGTGAAGTGCACCTCCGGATGCGCCTCGTGGATGCGGCGGATCGCCTCGATCGTCTCGATCGCATCGCGCCGCACCTCCTCCTGACCCGTCGAGATCGGGAAGGTCAACGCATCGACGATGATGTCCTGCGGCGACAACCCCCACTTGCCGGTCAGATCCGCGATCAGCCGCTCGGCGATGCGCACCTTGTGCTCGGCGGTTCGGGCCTGGCCCTCCTCGTCGATCGTCAGCGCGACCACCGCTGCGCCGTGCTCGACGACGTGCTCCATGATCCGCTCGAACCGCGAACCCGGGCCGTCACCGTCCTCGTAGTTCACCGAGTTCACCGCGCAGCGGCCACCGAGATGCTCGAGGCCCGCCTTGATCACGTCCGGCTCCGTCGAATCGATCATGATCGGCAACGTCGACGACGTCGCGAACCGCGACGCCAACTCCGCCATGTCCGCCGCCCCGTCGCGCCCGACGTAGTCGACGTTCAGATCCAGCATGTGCGCCCCGTCGCGGATCTGGTCCTTCGCAATGTCCAGGCACTTCTGCCAATCCGCGGCGAGCATCGCCTCCCGGAACGCCTTCGACCCGTTCGTGTTGGTGCGCTCACCGATCATCAGGATCGACGCGTCCTGCTCGAACGGCACCGAGGTGTACAGCGACGACACACCCGGCTCCGGCTGCGCGGCGCGCGGCGCCGGCTGCACCCCGCGCACCGCCTCGGCGACCTGCCGGATGTGCTCGGGGGTGGTGCCGCAGCAGCCACCGACGAAGGTCAGCCCGTACTCGGAGACGAAACCGGCCAACGCCTCGGCGAGCTCCTCCGGCTGCAGCGGGTACTCGGCACCGTTCGCGCCCAACACCGGCAGACCCGCATTCGGCATCACCGACACCGGGATCGTCGCGTGCTGCGACAGGTACCGCAGGTGCTCGCTCATCTCCGCCGGACCGGTCGCGCAGTTCAACCCGATCAGGTCGATGCCGAGCGGTTCGAGGGCGGTCAGAGCGGCACCGATCTCGGAGCCGAGCAGCATCGTGCCGGTGGTCTCCACCGTCACGTGGGTGACGATCGGGATCCGGCGACCGGCCTGCTCCATCGCCCGCTTGCTGCCGATGATCGCGGCCTTCGCCTGCAACAGGTCCTGACAGGTCTCCACGAGGATCGCGTCGGCGCCACCGTCGAGCATGCCCAGCGCCGCCTCACCGTAGGCGTCGCGCAGCGCAGCGAACGGCGCGTGGCCGAGGGTGGGCAGCTTCGTACCCGGACCCATCGACCCGATCACCATGCGGGCCATGCCGTCGGCACCGGGACCCATCTCGTCGGCGACCTCGCGGGCGAGGCGGGTACCGAGCTCGGACAGCTCACGGATGCGGTCGGCGATGTCGTAGTCGGCGAGGTTGGGCAGGTTGCAGCCGAAGGTGTTCGTCGAGACGACGTCGGCGCCGGCCTCGAAGTACGCCCGGTGGATCCCCCGGATCACATCGGGACGAGATTCGTTGAGGATCTCGTTGCACCCCTCCAAACCGCGGAAGTCGTCGAGCGAGAGATCCGCGGCCTGCAACATGGTGCCCATCGCCCCGTCTCCGATGACAACGCGCTGGGTCAGCGCATCGAGCAGGACAGAATGAAGTGGGGTGGACATGCCCTTCAGACTAGTGGGCGCCCGGATCGGCCCGGGTCGTAGGCTGGACGAGTGAGTACACCCGAGTATCCCGAGACCCCGGACCAGGACGTCCCCGTCCTGCGCGATCCGGTGCTCGTCGCCGCCTTCGAGGGGTGGAACGACGCCGGCGACGCCGCCAGCGGCGCCGTCGAGCACCTCGAGCTGATCTGGGACGCCGAGCCCTTCGCCGAGCTGGACTCCGAGGAGTACTACGACTACCAGGTCAACCGGCCACAGGTCCGTCTCGTCGACGGCGTCACCCGCGAGATCGACTGGCCCACCACCCGACTGTCGCTGTGCTCCCCGCCCGGCAGCGACCGCGACGTCGTCCTGCTGCACGGCATCGAGCCGAGCATGCGCTGGCGCAGCTTCTGCGACGCCATCATCGAACTCGTCGACGAGTTCGAGGTCCACACCGTCGTCCTGCTCGGCGCACTGCTCGCCGACACCCCGCACACCCGCCCCGTCCCGGTGACCGGCACCGCCTACAGCTCCGAGGCCGCCGAACGCTTCAAGCTGCAGACCTCCCGCTACGAAGGACCCACCGGCATCACCGGTGTGCTGCAGGACGCCTTCGTGCGCGCGGGCATCCCCGCCGTGTCGTTCTGGGCGGCGATCCCCCACTACGTGTCCAACCCGCCGAACCCCAAGGCCACCGTCGCGCTGCTGCGCCGCGTCGAGGACGTCCTCGACCTCGAGGTGCCACTCGGCGAACTCCCCCTCCTCGCCGAGGAGTGGGAGCAGACCGTCACCGACATGATCGAGGACGACGAGGAGATCGCCGAGTACGTGCGCACCCTCGAGGAGCGCGGTGACGCCGAGGCCGAGGAGGACATCTCCGAAGTCATCGCCAAGATCGACGGCGACGCCCTCGCCGCCGAGTTCGAACGCTATCTGCGGCGACGGGGCCCCGGCGGCTTCAACAGGTGAGAGATCTGCGCGAACCGCTGCAGCGCACGGCGCTGTACGCGGGAGGATTCCTCGGCCCCTTCGGCGGCAGCGTCGTGGTGTCGATGCTCCCGGAGATCGGCGCCGACACCGGTGTTTCCACCGGCACGGCCGCGACGACCGTCACCGCCTATCTCGGTGTGTTCGCCGCCGCGATGCTGTTCTCCGGCACGCTCGGCGCACGGTGGGGACGCGTCCGCACCGTGCGCACCGCCTATCTCGTCTACGCGGCGGTCTCGATCGCCGCGGCGCTGGCGCCGACCTTCTCGGTGCTCATCGGCACCCGCATGCTGCAGGGCGCGGCCAACGCGTTCACCACACCGCTGCTGCTCGCGGCGCTGGCCGTCATCACCCCGAAGGACAGGCTCGGGCGCGCGCTCGGGTTGTTCGGGGCGATGCAGGCCGCCGGCCAGACCGTCGCCCCGCTGATCGGCGGTCTCGCCGCCGAGGTGAGCTGGCGGTGGGCGTTCGTCGTGCTCGCCGGCGCCGCGCTGCTCCTGGCGCTCGCCGGGCTGCCCGACTCGGTGCGCGACGACCCGTCCGGTACCACCCGGGTCCGTCTGCGCGACGCGCTCACTCCGCGCGTTCTGCGTATCGGGCTGGTCGCGTTGCTCGGCTGGGGTGCGCTCGGCGGACTCGGGTTCCTCCTCGCCTTCCGGGTCGAGGACGACTTCGGGTTGTCCCCGTCCGAACGCGGCGTGGTACTCACCGTGTTCGGTCTCGCCGGCATCCTCAGTTCCCGACCGGTCGGGATGCTCATCGACCGCGTCGGTGCCCGCGCGATCGTGCTCATCGGCGCGGTGAGCGGCGCAGCGCTGGTCGTGGTCGTCGGTACCGTCCCGTGGCTCGTCGTGCTCGGCGTCGCATGGTTCCTGGCGGGCATCGCTTCGCAGTTCATCCTCGTCGGGGTCAACGCCGCGGTACTCGGCGGGCCGGGCGGCAACCGCGGTGGCGCGGTGTCCGTCGTGCAGGCCTTCCGGTTCGGCGGTGCGGCCTTCTCCCCTCTCCTGCTGACACCGGTGTACGGCGCCGACCCGGTCCTCGCGTTCCTGCTGCCCGCCGCACTGCTCGGTGTGCTCGTCCCCCTGGCCATGACTCGGCGTCCGGAGGCTTCGGACCGCTGATGGCGGCCTGCCCTCTCGGCTGTTGAGGTGTTGGTGGCGGTGGCCTCGATGGGTGGTGACGGGGATGAGAAGGAGGAGGAATTCTGTTTTTCTATGATTTCCGTATTGTCCAGAATATCTCCAAGGGCTCTTCGGGCTGGCTCCGCAGTAGCCTCAGACCGAGCGTCTTTCCCGTCGTCGCCCACCCGGCGTGCGGCCGGTCCACCGCTTGAATGCCACCGAGAAGCTCGACGCATCGGCGTAGCCCAGACGGTGCGCCACCCTCTCCACCGGCAGGCCCGCATCCAGCAACTCCCCCGCCATCGCCCCCAGCGTCTCGGCCACGATCGCCCGGTACGAGGTCCCCTCCTCCCCCAACTGCCGCCGGAGGGTGCGCACACTCGAACCCAACTCCGCGGCCACCTGGTCCTGCGTGGGACCCTCGGCGGCCCGGCGCAGCAGCACCTCTCGCACGCGGGCACCGAGCGCGCCGTGATTCTGTCTGCGCTGCAGCAGTTCCGCGCACTCCCGCAGCAGTACTGCGGCGGCCTCCGGGCTCGCGGTCGGCATGGGCCGGTCCAATGCCCGCGCGTCCACCACCACCGCATGCGTCGACGCCGTCGTCTCCACCCAGAAACCCCGGTCGCGGAAGACCGGCGGGACCCGCTCACCGAGCGATTCGGCCACCTCGATGCGACGGACCTCCGACGGCTGCCCCCACAGCGCACCCCAGTGCGCGAGGATCCCCGAGACGTCCCGCTCCAGCAGGAAACCCCGCAGGTGCGCCGGCACGTGCCGGTCGTCGAGGCAGAAGCGGACCTCGTCACCCGCATACTCGAGGGCCGCGCGCGAGAAGGCGAAGGTGAGGTCGAAGAAGCGGGTGCCCACCTCGATGCCGTCGCGCACCGTCGCACAGCTCATGAGGGCGTAACCGAAGATCCCGTGCACCGCCGCCTGGTACCGCAGACCGAGGGCGAACCCTTCCCCGGGCCGGTCGTCGAGCGCCTCCACGAGATTCGCGATCACGGCCAGTTCCAGGTCGTCGGTGATCTCCCCGCCCGGATCGGTGATCTGCTCCTCCCCCAACCCGGTACCCGCCAGCAATGTCTCGGCGTCGAGGCCGCGCTCGCGTCCGAACGACACCATCAGGGCCGCGCTCGTCGCCGCGCGGCGGGAGGTCCAGGGGTTCACGAGGCTCCATCCTCGGCAGCGTGGCCGAAATTCACAAGAACTTGCCGATAGTGGCATGGATCACGGAGAGCTCGGTTCGTAGCGTCGATTTCATCAGCACAGCGAGGAAAGGACGACACGGCATGAGCCTGAACGTGCACGGCAAGAGGGTTGTCATCACCGGTGGAGCGCGCGGCATCGGACAGGCGACGGCCGAAGCCCTCGTCGCGGCCGGCGCGCGCGTGGCCATCGGCGATATCGACAAGGATCTGGTGCAGGACACCGCTGCCCGGATCGGTGCGCGCTTCGGCACCACGGTGCTCGGGTTGCCTCTCGACGTCACCGACCGAGGATCCTTCGACGAATTCCTCAGCCTGGCCCACATGGAGTTCGGCGGGATCGACGTGCTCGTCAACAACGCCGGCATCATGCCCACCGGCGCGTTCCTCGAGGAGACCGACACGGTCACCGATCGGCAGATCGACGTCAACGTCCGCGGCGTGATCCTCGGCTCGAAGCTGGCCGCCGCCCGGTTCACCGAGCAGGGCTACGGACACATCGTCAATCTCGGCTCCGTCGTGGGCATCGAAGGTGCCCCCGGACTCGCGGTGTACTCCGCGACCAAGCACGCCGTGATCGGCCTCGGATCGGTGCTGCGCCAGGAGCTCGCCGGCTCGAACATCGTGGTCTCCACGATCGCCCCGGGCTTCGTGCGCACCGAGTTGATCGCGGGCATGAAGCCGAACGCGCTCATCGAGAAGCTCGCGATGGTCGGCCCCGAGGAGGTCGCCGCCGCGATCGTGCGAGTGATCGCGACAGCCCGTCCCGGCCTGCGGTACGTGCCCCGCACGGCGGGCGCGATCCTCGGAGCGCTGAAGGCGGTGCCGGAGGCGACCCGTCACCGCATCTCCGCCGCGTTCGGTCTCCAGTCGCTCGCACTGAACACCGACGAGACGGCACGTGCCGCCTATCGTCGGCGCACCGAGGCCCCCGACGCGGCAACGGCCGGTGAGGGCCCGGTGGCGAAGGATCCTTCCGGCAGCGCACGCTGATCCGACGCGCGCTGCCGGTCGGGGCTCAGTCTCCGGTCGGCAGCGCGCGCAGCGAGCGCACTGTGGCGTCGACGGCGCGAGCCGCCTCGGCGCCCTTCTTGACGAAGTGCCGCGTGAAGTACTCGACGTGCTCGTCGTGCTCGTGGAAGTGGTGCGGGGTGAGCACGACGGAGAAGACCGGCACATCGGTGTCGAGCTGGACGCGCATCAGGCCGTCGATCACCGCGGTGGCGACGAAGTCGTGCCGGTAGATGCCGCCGTCGACGACCAGTCCGGCCGCGACGATCGCGTCGTAGCGCCCCGTCTTCGCCAGTCGCTGGGCGTGCAGCGGGATCTCGAAGGCGCCGGGGACCTCGAAGAAGTCCAGGGCGTCCTGCGAGACGCCGAGGCGGGTGATCTCGTCGGTGAAGCCTGTACGTGCCTGGTCGACGATGTTGCGGTGCCAGGTCGCCTGAACGAACGCGATGCGCCCGGTGATGTCGGTCATGGTCACGAAACTAGCGCATGCCCCGTCATAGTTTGTGGTGCGGGAGGGGCGCTGTTTCGTCCTATGAGATTTCGTTTATTTCTCTTTTCCGTCATGCACAGAGTGACTACCGTGGTGGATGTGACACAGCCGGCTCCCGCCCCCGAGAACACCGTCGGTCCCCGCCCCGAGCGGTACATCGACATCTACCGCCGCGCCACCGCCCGACTGGAGGCGTGCCTGCCGCTCGGCTGGTCGCTGTCGAGCGACCGCCCCCGCTCCCCCGAGGCACCCACCCGGATGCTCGTCACCGCCCCCGACGGCGACACCGTGTCCTTCTCCGTCGTCGCCTCCCGCGGTGTGCTCTCCGGCGACGTCGCCCGCATCGCCGCCGACCTGTCCGACTCCGACCGCGGCTTCGTGTGCGCCCACTATCTGTCCGATCCGGTGCGGCGCCAGCTCGACCGGCACGGCATCTCCTACGCCGACGCGACCGGCAACCTCTCGCTCGTCGCGAACCGCCCGGCGGTGTGGGTCCGCGACCGCGGCGCCGACGCCGACCCGTGGCGCGGCCCGGGCCGCCCGTCCGGGGTGCTCACCGGCGAACCGTCCGACCGGGTGGTGCGCGCACTCGCCGATCACGTCGGGGAGATCTCCGTCCCCGAGCTGATCAAGCTGTCCGGCGCGTCCACCGGCGCGACCTACCGCGTCGTCGAGGTGCTCGTCGAACGCGAGCTCGTGCGCCGGGTCCCGCGCGGCCCGATCGTCGAGGTGCGCTGGGAACCGATGCTGCGGGCCTGGGCTGCCGAGCGGAAGGTGTGCGCGGTCCGGCGGTTCACCGCCCCCGAGGGCGTCACCGCGACCCGCGCGCGACTGGCCGAACGCATCGACATCCCCTACGCGCTCACCGGCGTCGGCGCCACCGACTACGCGGCCCCGGCGCTGCTCGAGGTCTACGCCGACGACCCCGACGACTTCGCCGACAGTCTCGGTCTGCGCCCGGTCGAGCACGGCGGCGACGTGGTGGTGGCGATTCCCTGGTCGCCGGTGGTCTTCGAACGGATGGACCGCCGCGGCGGACTGCGCCACGCCGCCATCTCACACGTCTACGCCGACCTGCTGGCGGGCCCGTTCCGCAACGACGATGCCGCCGAACACGTCCGCTCCCGACTCACCGCGGACGAGCACTGGCGACGCCCGGTGCGTTGACCGCTGCATCCGGCCGATCCGCCTCCCCGGATCCCCGGCCGAGCATTTCGATCTTTGTGTACGGTGCGAACCATGACGGGTCGCCGCGACGACAGGAGTACCGATCAGATGACCGCGCCGCGCACCGTGGAGGACCTACCGTCGGCACTCGACGGCGCCGCCCTGTCCGACCGTCTCGCGGGCCGCCGGCCCGCGGTCTTCCTCGACTACGACGGCGTGCTCACCCCGATCGTCGCCCGCCCCGAGGACGCGGTGTGGTCGGACACCATGCGCCGCACCGTCCGTGAACTCGCCGACCGCGTGTCGGTGTGCATCGTCACCGGCCGCGACCGCGACGTCGTCCAGCAACTCATGGGTGTCGACGATCTCGTCGTCGCCGGCAGCCACGGTTTCGACATCTGGAGCCCCACCGACGGGCAGATCGCCCACGACGTCCTCGCCGACTTCACCGATCTGATCACCGAGACCACCGAGACCCTGCGCAGCCGCCTGGACGGTCTCGACGGCGTCGGCATCGAACCGAAGCGCGCGTCGGTCGCCGTGCACTACCGGCAGGCCTCCCCCGAGGTGCACGAGCGGGTGGGCGCGATCGTCGAGACGCTGTTGCAGGAGAACCCCGACCGACTCGCCGTGGTGCCGGGAAAGATGGTCTACGAACTCAAACCGGCCGTGGACTGGAACAAGGGCAAGGCGGTCCTGCACCTGATCGAGGTCCTCGGTCTCGCCTCCGACGAGGTCGTGCCGCTCTATCTCGGCGACGACATCACCGACGAGGACGCCTTCCGGGCGTTGCGGGGTCGTGGCATCGGGATCCTCGTCGGCAGCCCCGACGACCCGGAGATGGCCGGGCGCCGCACCGACGCCGAGTTCGTCCTCGCGTCGGTCGACGACGTCGAACATTTCCTGTCGACTCTGGGCAGGTGACAGCGCTACCGGACAGTTCGTGTCGACTACGACCCGCCAGGAGGTTCGCGTGTACGACCCGGAGTTCACCCTCGACTACGACGGTTTCGATCCCGACGACGAACCCCTGCGCGAAGCCCTGACCTCGACGGGCAACGGCTACTTCTGTTCACGCGGCACGGCCGAGTGGGAGGACATGGGCGAGGTCCACTATCCGGGGACCTACGCGCATCGTTGCTACAACCGCGAGACCACCATCATGGGTGGCAGCCCGGTCCTGAACGAGGATCTGGTCAACCTCCCGAACTGGCTCGTGCTGAAGCTGCGCATCGACGGCGGTGAGGCGATCCGCCTGGCGCAGGTGGAGATCCTCGACTACCGGCACGTCTACGACATCCGCACCGCCACCGTGGTCCGCGAACTGCGGTTCCGGGACCGGCACGGCCGCGAGACGTCGCTGCGCAGCAGACGGTTCGTGAGCATGGAGCATCCGAACCAGGGAGCGCTCGAATGGTCGCTGACCCCGGAGAACTGGTCGGGGCGGGTCGAGATCGTCACCGCCCTCGACGGCCGGGTTTCCAATCGCGCGGTCGCCCGCTACCGCGATCTCGAGGCGCGGCACCTCGATCCGGTCTCGCCGCGCACCTACGGTCCCGAGACGATCGCGCTGAAGGTGCAGATCCGCCAGTCCGACACCTACATCGCCCAGGCCGCACGCACCCGGGTGTTCCGGGAGGGTTCGGGAGGAGCGATGCTCGTCGACCGGGATCTGTACCAGATGGAGGACTACATCCAGCAGGTCCTCTCCTTCGACATCGCCGAGGGTTCGACGGTGCGGATCGAGAAGATGGTGGCGATGTTCACTTCCCGCGACGACGCGATCACCGAGCCCCTCGCGTCGGCGGGCCGGCACGTGCTGCGTTATCCGGATTTCGCCGAGGCGTACGACGAGCACGTCGCGGCGTGGGACGAGCTGTGGGACATCTGCGACATCCGGTTGCCGCGGGAGTCGCGCGCGCAGTTGCTGCTGCGCCTGCACGTCTCGCACGTACTGCAGGTCTGCTCACGGCACACCGCGCGCCTCGACGCGGGAGTGCCGGCGCGCGGACTCAACGGCGAGGCCTATCGCGGGCACGTGTTCTGGGACGAGATGTTCGTCTATCCCTTCCTGAACCTGCGGGTCCCGGAGATCACCAAAGGCCTGATCCTCTACCGCTACCGCCGGTTGGGTGAGGCGCAGGCCGCGGCGAGCGAGGCCGGTTACCGCGGCGCGATGTTCCCCTGGCAGAGCGGCAGCGACGGCACCGAGGAGACCCAGACGGTGCATCTGAACCCGATGTCGGGTCAATGGGATCCGGACCTGAGCCGGAACCAGCGTCACGTCAGCGCCGCGATCTTCTACAACGTGTGGCACTACTACCAGGCCACCGACGATGTCGACTTCCTCGCCGACTACGGCGCCGAGATGATGCTCGAGATCGCGCGGTTCTGGGCGTCGATCGCGCACTACAACCCGGATCGGGACCGCTACGAGATCCACGGGGTGATGGGCCCGGACGAGTTCCACGAACGGTATCCGGGAGCCACCGAGGGCGGTGTGCGCAACAACGCGTACACGAACGTGATGGTCGCGTGGATCGCGGCGCGCGCCCTCGATGTCTTCGAGGTGCTGTCGAAGAGCCGGCGCACGGCCCTGCGGGCCCGGTTGCGGGTCACCGACGAGGAACTGCGCACCTGGTCGGAGATGAGCCGGAAGATGTTCGTGCCCTACCACGACGGGGTGATCAGCCAGTTCGAAGGCTACGAGGATCTCGAGGAGCTCGACTGGGAGCACTACCGCACGGAGTACGGCAACATCGGCAGGATGGACCGCATCCTGCGCGCCGAGGGCCGCGATCCGGATGCCTACAAGGTCGCCAAGCAGGCCGACACGGTGATGTTGTTCTTCCTGTTCGACGATGCCGAGTTGCGGCAGGTGTTCGAGCAGCTCGGTTATCCGTTCGGTCGCGACCTCGTGCGCCGCACCGTCGACTACTACGACCAGCGCACGTCGCACGGGTCGACGCTCAGTCACGTGACGTTCGCCGGTGTGCTCGCCACCTTCGATCCGCAGTCGTCGTGGTTGCGGTTCAAGCTCGCGCTCGAGAGCGACGTCAGCGACCTGCAGGGCGGCACCACCAAGGAGGGCATCCACATGGGGGTCATGGGCGGCACCCTCGATCTGGTGCAGCGCTACTACGTCGGTGCCCGTGCGTACGGCGACGTGCTCGTCTTCCGGCCCAAGCTGGTCTCGCACCTCGACGGGGTGTCGTTCTCCATGCGGTACCGCGGCACTCCCCTACGGGTGCGGATCGACGGCGACAAGCTGTCGGTGCGCGCCGAGACCGAGGGTTTCCGGGTGCCGGTGCGGGTCGCGGTGGACGGCGAACTCGTCGAGCTCGGCGCCGGCGAGTCGCACGAGTTCCGGCTCGCCGCCGTCCCGGCCTGACCGCGAGGAGGACATCGTGGCCGAGACGCAGTCGCGGTTCCGCGCGGTGATCTTCGACGTCGACGGGGTGCTCGTCGATTCACCGCACGAGACGGCGTGGCGGGAAGCGCTGGCGGAGTTGATGGCCGGCGACTGGTGCGACCTGCAGCCCGAGACCTCCTGGCAGGAGGACGCGTTCACCGCGGAGGTGTACCGGCAGGTGCTGTCGGGCCGGCCGCGGATGGACGGTGCCCGCGCCGCCCTCGAGTACTTCGCGGTGCCCGACGCCGAGCGTCGCGCGGTCGACTACGCCGAGCGCAAGCAGGCCCGGTTGCTGCGGTTGATCGACGAGCGCAGGTTCCGCGCCTACGACGACGGAGTGCGCTTCGTCGCGGCCGTGCAGGCGGCGGGGATCGCGGTGGCCGCGGCGTCTTCGTCGAAGAACGCCGGACTGTTCCTGCGGGCGATCCCCGCCCACAACCATCCCGGCGAGACGCTGCTCGACCGCTTCGACGCCGATCTGTCCGGGCGCCCGGTCGCCCACGGCAAACCCGACCCGGAACTGTTCCTCACCGCCGCCGACGAACTCGGGGTGCCCGCGCAGGCGTGCGTGGTGGTCGAGGACGCGATCAGCGGGATCCGGGCGGCGAAGGCCGGCGGCATGCGGGCGCTCGGTGTCGCCCGTTTCGACGACTCCGCCGATCTCGAGGACGCGGGCGCCGATCTGGTGGTGGCCTCCCTCGACGAGGTCGACGTCGACGCCTTCACCGCCGGACGACTGGCCCGTCGCGGATCAGTTTGACGCTCAGTCGATTCCGACGCCCTGCCAGTGCCAGTCGGTGATCACCGGCATGTCCTCGCCGTGGGTGCGCACGTAGCGGGTGTGCTCGGCGAGGATGTTCTCGAGTTCCTCGCGGGCGTGCCCGGCGATGGGCCGGATCCGCTCGACGCGGTCGAGGACGTCGAGCGCGAGGTGGTAGCGGTCGATGCGGTTGAGCACGCACATGTCGAAGGGTGTGGTGGTCGTGCCCTCCTCGATGTAGCCGTGGACGTGGAAGTTCTCGTGGTTGGTGCGCCGGTAGACGAGACGGTGGATCAGCCACGGATAACCGTGGTAGGCGAAGACCACCGGCTTGTCGGTGGTGAACAGCGCGTCGAAGTGCGCATCAGGCAACCCGTGCGGGTGCGCCCGGTCGTCCTGCAGCCGCATGAGGTCGACGACGTTGACCACCCGGATCCGCAGGTCGGGGAAGCGGCGGTGCAGGATGTCGACGGCTGCGAGGGTTTCCATCGTGGGGATGTCGCCGGCGCAGGCGAGCACCACATCCGGTTCGACGTCGCGGTCGGTCGAGGCCCACTGCCAGATCCCGATGCCCTTGCGGCAGTGGGTCATCGCGTCGTCGATGTCGAGGAACTGTACGGCCGGTTGCTTCCCGGCGACGATCACGTTGATGTACTGGCGGGTGCGCAAGCAATGATCGGCCACCGAAAGCAGGGTGTTGGCGTCCGGCGGCAGGTAGACGCGCACGACTTCGGGTTTCTTGTTGACGACGTGGTCGATGAATCCGGGATCCTGGTGCGAGAAGCCGTTGTGGTCCTGCCGCCACACGTGGGAGGTGAGCAGGTAGTTCAGCGACGGGATGGGGCGGCGCCAGCGGATCCGGTTCGTGGTGAGCAGCCATTTGGCGTGCTGGTTCACCATCGAGTCGACCAGGTGCGCGAAAGCCTCGTAGCTGGAGAACAATCCGTGCCGGCCGGTGAGCAGATACCCCTCGAGCCAGCCCTGGCAGGTGTGTTCGGACAGGATCTCCATGACGCGGCCGTCAGGGGCGACCCGGTCGTCACCCGGCTCGATGCGCGCGTTCCAGGTGCGGTCGGTGGCGTCGAGGACCGCGTCGAGGCGGTTGGAGTTGTTCTCGTCGGGCGCAAACATCCGGAAGTTCGTGGCGTTGCGCCGCATGACGTCGCGCAGGAAGGTGCCGAGGATGCGGGTGGCCTCGCCGGTGGCGGTGGCCGGTTCGGGAACGTCGACGGCGTAGTCGCGGAAGTCGGGCAGGATCAGATCCCGCAGCACCGCTCCCCCGTTGGCGTGCGGGTTGGCGCTCATCCGCCGGGTGCCACGGGGCGCGAGGTCGCGCAGGGCCGCGACGGGAACGCCGTCGTCGTCGAACAACTCCTTCGGCCGGTAGCTGCGCAGCCACTCCTCGAGGAGGCGGCGGTGCTCGTCGTTCCTGCGCGGATCACCGATCGGCACCTGGTGGGCGCGCCACGTGCCCTCGATCGGGGCGTCGTCGACCTCCACCGGGCCGGTCCAGCCCTTCGGGGACCGGAGCACGATCATCGGCCACGCCGGGCGGGTCGCGTTTCCCGAGCTGCGGGCGGTCTGCTGGATCTCGGAGATGCGGTCGAGCGCCGCGTCGAGGGCGGCGGCGAAGCGCCGATGCATGTCGGCGGGATCGTCACCGGCGACGACGATCGGTTCGTGCCCGTAGCCGCGCAGCAGCGAGATCAGTTCGTCCTCGCCGATGCGGGCGAGCACCGTCGGGTTGGCGATCTTGAAGCCGTTGAGGTGCAGGATAGGCAGCACCGCGCCGTCGCGGCGCGGGTCGACGAATTTCGTCGAGTGCCAGCTCGCGGCCAGCGGCCCCGTCTCGGCTTCGCCGTCGCCGACGACCGCGGCGACGATCAGGTCGGGATTGTCGAAGGCGGCGCCGTAGGCGTGCGAGAGGGCGTAGCCGAGTTCACCGCCCTCGTGGATGGATCCGGGGGTCTCGGGGGCGACGTGACTGGGAATGCCGCCGGGGAAGGAGAACTGGCGGAACAGACGCCGCATGCCGTCCTCGTCGCGGGAGACGTCCGGATAGACCTCGCTGTAGGTGCCTTCGAGCCACGCAGCGGCGACGGGTCCGGGGCCGCCGTGACCGGGACCCATGACGTACATCATGTCCAGGTCGCGGGTGGTGATGGCGCGGTTGAGGTGTGCGTAGACGAAGTTCAATCCCGGTGTGGTGCCCCAGTGTCCGAGCAGTCGCGGTTTGATGTGTTCGGGCCGCAGCGGTTCGCGCAGCAGCGGGTTGTCCATGAGATAGATCTGCCCGACGGACAGATAGTTCGCGGCCCGCCACCACGCGTCGAGAGTGTCGAAGTCGGTGTCGCTGGTGGGGAGCTGCATCGTTCTCCTCGTCGTCGGTGATATCCGGCCTCGGCCAGGGCTTTCCCGCGACAGCGCATGCGGGGCCCGGCCTGCCGCGTACCCTCGCTCGGAACGGTACCCATTCGGGGAGGTGCCCACTCCCGGTACCGACCGGAACGATCCGACGTGGGAACTCGAATGCGTATGGCCTGGGCCAGGACCGCACAGGAACGCACACTCGACGTCGCGTGAGCTACGGCCGGGTGGCCTTCGCCTCGTTCTTCCGCCGCACCATCTCGCCGATCCAGGCCGGCGCGTACGGCGACGTGCAGCCCGGGGACGTCGGATAGTCCTTCAGCACCTCGAGGCGTTCGCCGATGTCGAGCGCGCGGGCGCGGTGGTCGGGGTGTTCGATGCCGATCTGCGCCAGGCACGTGTTCATCGCCCATTGCAATCGTTCGGGGGCGTCGCGCATCTGGGCGTCGATGGTGTCGAGCAGGCCGGACAGGTCGAGGCCGTCGGCGTTCTTGACGACGCGCTCGGCGGTGAGCGCCCATCCCGCGCTCGCGACGACCGGATCGGGATCGGTCATCCACCGACCGCGCAGCTCCTCGGTGTGCGGGTTCTTCTTCACGACGTAGTTGACGAACCAGTCGTGCACCTTCGGGGTGCCGGTCTCGCGGACCATCGCGTCGAGCTCGTCGACGGTGAACGCCTTGGGGCGGCAGATCAGCAGCGCGAGCAGCCGGGCGGCGGTGTCGCCGGTGGCCCAGAGTTGCTGCGCGAGCTCGTGTTGGGTCTTCACCCGCTTGGCGACGGCGCGCAGGGCGGAGAGGTTCACGCCGTGGTCGTCGCCGTGTTTCTCGTTCACCGCGCGGATCTTCGGGTCGTCGAGCGCGGCGAGTTCGGTGAGCAACTCCTCGACGGTCGGAGCGTCCGTTGTCGTCTGTGCCACCGCGATCTCCTGTTCCTGGGTGTCGGTCGCGCCTCAGCCTACGAGCGCCGGGCGACAGCATGTGCCGGTTCCGTCGTCGATTCGGGTGGGTTCGGCCCCGCTGAGCGGGGTCGGATCCACCCGAATCCGCTCACAGGCCGAGTTGGGTCACGGCGTTGCCGACGAGACCGGCGTGGTGGCGGCTGTACAGCGCGACCATCCGTTCGTCCGCGTGCCCGGTCTGCGTCATGATCGTCTGCGTGGTCGCGCCGCCGCGCACCGCCTGGGTGACGAACCCGGCCCGCAGGCTGTGCCCGCCGAGGGTGGCGACGAGGTCGTCGCTGAATCCGGCGCGGCGGGCGCGGCGCTGGATCATCGAGTGCACGGACTGTCCCGACAGCGCGGTCGTCCCCACCGTGCCGCTGTGGTGCACCGGCCGGAACAGGGACCGGTCGCCGTCCTGTGTGCGCCCGGCCGCGAGACCGCGGCAGCAGTGCTCGGCCGGGTCGGCCGCGGCGGTGCCGAGCAGGTCGACGACGGCCTCGCGTCCGGACTCGTCCCACGCGTCGAGCACCTCCCGCCAGCGTCGATAGGCGCATACCGGGCAGGTGTGCGGATCGGACCCGTACGGCAGGGTGACGGTGCGGCCGCGGGCGCTGCGGTCGGTCTTGGAGCGGCGGACCGTCACGTAGAGCCCGTCGGCGCGGTGCGGGACGACATCGGAGACGACGAGGCCGGTGAGCTCCGAGCGGCGCAGCGCCCCGGCCAGCCCCATGAGCAGCAGCGCCGCGTCGCGACGTTCGGCGACGCGTTCGGCCCACCCGGCGTCGGCCGCCTCGGAGCGCATCGCGGTGAGGATGGTGCGGATGTCGTCGGTGAGCAGCGGGGTCCGGCGCGCCGGCGGGGTGGCCCGGTCGCGTCGGATGCCGCGTAGGAGGTCGCGGACCGATTCGTGCCCACCGGGTTTCGGTAGGCCCGCGAGGGCGTGCATCTTGTTGATGGTCGACACCCACCGCGACAGCGTCGACGGCGCGTACGCCCAGCGCCCGTCCGGGCGCACTTCGGCGGCCTTCTCGGTGAGGAACCAGCTCAATTGCTCGGCGGTGGCCGGCATCGGACTGTGCCCGGTGCGTTCGCACCAGCGGGTGAAGATCGTCCAGTCGCCGATCTGGGCGGCGCGAGTGTTCTCCGAGGTCGCCTTCTCCCGCAGCCGCCGCATCGCGGTGGCGACCGTATCCGGGACCGCGGGCACCTCGGGACGGGGCAGATCCGGGCTGGTCACGGCGTGTTGATCCTCTGGACACGCAGGTCGCGGGCGAGATGGTCGCGCTGTTCGATCACCAGCCGCCGCAGCGCGGCCGGGGCGTCGGTGTGGGCCTCGAGCCAGGTGTCGACGGGTTCGAGGCTGTCGGCCGCGGGGAACAACCCGACGACGATGCGGCGGGCGATCTCGATGCTGCGGCTCGTCCAGGTCTCCTGCAGCACGGCGAAGTAGTCGGTGTCGTAGGCGGAGATCAGGTCGCGGCGCGCCCCGGCGCGGAACCCGGCGATGGTCGCGTCGAGGTGGTCGTTGGTGAGGGTGTGGTCGGCGAGGATCGTCGCCCACGCGTGCGCCTTGACCTCGGCGCGGGGACGGGAGGCGAGTGCGCGCAGGTGCGCGGTGCGTCCCGAGGCGGTGTCGTCGGTGCGCAGTTCCTCGTCGAGGTCGGCCTCGTCGGCGTCGCCGGTGGTGGTCAGCGCCGCCCACCAGCTCCATCGCAGGTCGGGGTCGAGGCGCAGGCCCTCCGGCGGTGCGACGGTGCCGCACAGGATCGCTCGCAGGTCGGCGGCGTGCCGGTCGTCGATGCTCGCCGCGACACCGACGGCGCGGGCGAACGCCAGCTGGGCGTCGCTGCCGGGTGCGGCGCCGTGCATCCCGTCCCAGACCGCGTCGAGCCAGCGACGCCGCGCATCGGTGCGCGCCGAGTCCGGCACATAGTGTTCGACGGCCTGGGCGGCGTTGGCGAGCACCGCGGTGAGCAGCGCGATGTCCGCCTCGTGCGGGGCGAACCGGGCGGCCATCGACAGATAGCGGTCGACGGCGAGTTCCCCGTCGCGGGTCGCGTTCCACAGCGCCGACCACAGCAGGCCGCGCGCGAGCGGTTCGCGGACGCGGTCCAAGGAGGACTCGACCGTGTCGAGCGACCGGGCGTCGAGGCGGATCTTCGCGTAGGTGAGGTCGTCGTCGTTGAGCAGCACCAGCGCCGCCTCGGGCAGGTCGACGGGGGTGCGTTCGTCGGCGAGGTCGACCTCGACGCGGTGGGTGCGGACGAGGTCGCCGGAGTCGTCGGGGTCGTAGCAGCCGACGGCGAGGCGATGCGGGCGCGGATCGCTCTGCACGATCTCGTACCCGGTCCCGGACTCCTCGAGGTGCAGGGTGGATACGCCGGTGGTCTGCAGCCATGCCTGCGCCCAGGACGTCAGGTCGCGGCCGGAGGTGCTCGACAGTTCGACGAGCAGATCGTCGAGGGTGGTGTTGCCGAAGGCGTGCTTGCGGAAGTACCGGCGGGCACCCTCGAAGAAGGCGTCGCGGCCGACATAGGCGACGAGCTGCTTGAGCACGCTCGCGCCCTTGGCGTAGGTGATGCCGTCGAAGTTCAGTTTCGCGGCCTCGAGGTCGACGATGTCGGCGACGATCGGATGCGTCGTGGGCAGCTGGTCCTGCAGATACGCCCAGGCCTTGCGGCGGTTCGCGAAGGCCACCCACGCGTCGGTGAACTTGGTGGCCTCGGCGCTGGTGAAGGAGCCCATGAAGTCGGCGAACGACTCCTTGAGCCACAGGTCGTCCCACCACTTCATGGTCACCAGGTCGCCGAACCACATATGGGCCATCTCGTGGAGGATCGTGTTGGCGCGCCCCTGGTGCTGGGCGGCGGTTGCGGCGCCACGGAAGACGTACGCCTCGGTGAAGGTGACGCAGCCGGGGTTCTCCATCGCGCCGAGGTTGTATTCGGGCACGAACACCTGGTCGTACTTGCCGAACGGATACGGATAGTCGAAGTGCTCGGCGTAGAAGTCCATGCCCTGCCGGGTCACCTCGACGATCTCGTCGGCGTCGAGATGCTCGGCGAGCGAGGCGCGGCACAGCACCCCCAGCGGCACCGTCAGCTCGTCGCGGCTCCACGACGCGTCGATCCGGTGGTACGGGCCGGCGACGATCGCGGTGATGTAGGTGGAGATCGGCTGGGTCGGCGCGAACGTCACGGTCTGCGTGTCGTCGCGCTGCACCGTGCGCTCGGCGGCCTCGTTCGAGAGCACCTGCCAGCGCCGCGGGGCGGTGACCACGAAGGTGAACGGCGCCTTGAGATCCGGCTGTTCGAAGCACGCGAACACGCGTCGGGCATCGGCCGGTTCGTACTGGGTGTAGAGGTAGGTTTCGCCGTCGACGGGGTCGACGAAGCGATGCAGCCCCTCCCCCGACCGGCTGTACCGGCCGGTCGCGACGACGGTGACGACGTTGATCTCCTTCAGACCACCGATGGTGATCCGCGCGCCGTCGTAGACGACGGGCACGAGCTCGCCGTTGATCGTCACCGACTCGACGGAGTCGCCGATGAAATCGAGCCAGGCCTCGTCGGTGGAGGCGGTGAATTCGAGCGTCGTGACCGTGGGGAATCCGGTGCGTCGGGCGTCGACGGCACCCCGAAGGTCTAGTTCGACGCGGTAGGAGTGCACGTCGAGTGCGCGGGCGCGCGCGGCGGTTTCGGCACGGGTCAGATTCGCGGAGCTCACGAGTCCCGATCCTGCCATCACGCGCCCGGACTCGACGGGATTAGCGGGTGTCAGGCACCGATCGCTTCGGCTGCCGGCGTGGCGGGGCGTCCGATGAGGCGTTCGAGATCTCCACTGTCGGTGTCGAGCGCGCCGACGGCGATGCCCGCGTCGGAGTCGGCGAGCACTGCCGCGAACTGTACGGGCACACCGGCGTTCTCGAGGATCGTCGCGTACTCCTCCTTCGGCAGATCCTTGTAGGTCACGGGTACGCCGACGATGCCGGAGAGGACCTCCGCCAGGTCGGCGTAGGTCAGTCGCTGACCGCCGAGTTCGTAGACGGCACCGGCGTGTCCCTCGGTCGTGAGGACCGCGGCGGCGGCTTCGGCGAAGTCCTTGCGGGCCGCTCCGGCGACGCGGCCTGTGCCGGCCGAACCGAACAGCGCCCCGGTGGCAGCGGCTGCGGTGCCCGAGTTGTCGTAGTTCTCCCAGTACCAGCCGTTGCGCAGGAGGGTGTGCTCGATGCCGGAGGCGGCGAGCAGTTCCTCGGTGGCCTTGTGTTCGCCGGCGAGGATCAGCGGGCTCGTGGCCGCGCGCAGGATCGAGGTGTAGGCGATGAACGCGACGCCGCCGGCCTTGGCGGCGTCGATGATGTTGTTGTGCTGGGGCAATCGCTGTCCCACTTCGCTGCCGGAGATGAGGAGCAGCTTGTCGACACCGGCCAGCGCCTCGCGCAGGGCCGCCGCATCGGCGTAGTCCGCGACACGGACCTGCACCCCGTCGGCGGCCAGGTCTGCGGCCTTCGCCGCGTCGCGCACGATGGCGACGATGTCGCCTGCGGCGATTCCGCGGGCGCGGAGGGCGGTGATGGTCAGGCGGCCGAGGTGGCCGGCGGCGCCGGTGACAGCGATGGTCATGGGACTCCTCGAAGTGGTCGAGCGGGCTCGGGAACCCCACCATCTCATCACTTACTTTTAGTAAGTGCAACCGTTCGAGTCAGTACCCATCGCTCGCATAGCCGCCGTATACTCGGCATTCATGAGCACCGATCGCCTCCCCGAAGCCGATGTCTTCGCGCGCGAGTGCCCGTCGCGTCCGGTGCTGCAGAGCATCACCGGGCGTTGGGGTGTGCTGGTGCTGGCGGCCCTCGTCGACGACACGCGTCGGTTCTCGGAACTGCGTCGCCGGGTCGACGGCGTGAGCGAACGCATGCTGTCGCAGACCTTGCAGACCCTCGAACGCGACGGCCTGATCCACCGAGCCGTCCTGGGGACGATCCCTCCGCACGTCGAGTACTCGCTCACCGACCTCGGACGCCGCATCACCGCGCCACTGCTGACGCTCATCGACGTCGTGGAGGAGTCGATGCCCGAGATCGCCGCCGCGCAGAACGAGTACGACCGCGGCCACTGATCCGGCAGCGCGAACCGCCCCCACCGGCCCGGATGCGGCTGACAGAATGGAGCGGCCGGTCGTTCCGGCCGGTGTCGCTCGCCGGAAGGACATCCACGATGGCGCACGTCAATCTCGGTAAGCAGCACCCGGCCGCCTACAAGAGCGTGCTGGCATTGAACAAGGAGGTCGAGGAGGCCGTCGCGCAGGCCGGTCTCGATGCGAAGCTCGCCGAACTGGTGAAGATCCGCACGTCGCAGCTCAACGGGTGCGCGTTCTGCCTGCGCATGCACACGCGGGACGCCCTGGAGAAGGGCGAGACCACCGATCGTCTCGCGGTCCTCGCGGCCTGGCGGGAGTCGCAGTACTTCTCCGACCAGGAGCGGGCCGCGCTCGCCCTGGCGGAAGAGGTCACGCACCCCATGGAACCCGGTCGGCACGAGTGGGACAACGGTTCGCTCAGCGACGAGCAGGTTTCCGCCGTCACGTGGCTTGCGATCGTCATGAACGCGTGGAACCGCATCGCCGTCCGGAGCCACTACCCCGTCGGCCCCTGACCCGCACCGGCCCCACGGCATCCCTCCTCAGAAGTCGGTGAGGTTCGGGAAGAACAACACCTGCCCGACGGTGATCCTGTCCGGATCGGCGATGTGGTTGGCAGCCGCGATCATGGCGAACATCTCCGCGTTCCCGTAGTGGTCCTCCGCCAGAGCCCGCAGGGTATCGCCTGCGACGACGGTGTGCCGGTAGTTGAGCCCGGGACGGATCAGCACCCGTCCGACCTCGACGTGGTCGGGGTCGGTGATGTGGTTCGGAAACGAGATCACCGGATACAGTTGCGCCTCGCCGTACCAGCGACGTGCGAGCCCCGAGAGGGTCTCACCGGTGACCACGGTGTGGTGCCCCACGTCCCCGAGTTCGGGAACCAGCAGTGACCGGCCGACCCGGACGACGTTCGGGTCGGTGATGTGGTTGGCCGCCGCGAGCACCGGGAACAGGGTCCCGTCGCCGTAGAAGTGTTGCGCCAATCCCGACAGTGTCTCGCCGGGCGCAACGGTGTGCCGGTCGGTGATGTACGGGATGAGCAGTTCCTGTCCGACGGTGATGTCGTCCGGGTCGACGATGCCGTTCGGAACAGCGATCACGGGGTACAACGTCGCGTCACCGTAGAACCACTGTGCCAGCTTCGAGAGGGTGTCGCCTGCGACGACTTCGTATTTCGTAACCATGACCGTGCCTCGGTGGTGTGGAGGGTCGTCGATTCGAATCGAATCGACGAGGATCATGGTGCTCACCGTCGGCACGATGCACACGCGTAGTGCGCTACCCGAATCTCGTACGAGAGATGTCCGTCGACTACGTCGGTGGCAGCAGTTCGAAGACCGGATGATGATCGGCCTCCGCGACGAACCGCTCCACCGGGTCGTTCCTGCTCGCCTCGAAATACCGTCGGGTGGCGGACGCCAACTCGACGTACCGCTGCAGGACCGGCCCGGCCTCCTCCGCCGACACCTCACGGATCGAGTAGCGGTGCGTGTCCCGCCGCCTGCTGAGCTCGACCTCACCGGCAGCACGCGCGTTGTGCACCCACCCCACCGATCCGTACGGGGCCACGAGCCAACGTTTTCCGTGCAGATCGACGATCAGCACGGGGTTGCGGCGGATCTTCCCGGTGCGCCTGCCGCGCGTGGTCAACAGATTGGAGTGCGGCACCAACCCCGCGCGGGTGAGAGCGCTCATCACGGCGTTCTCGAGGTGCCGCCACCGGCTCGGTCGGTAGGTGCGCTCGGGGCGGAACGAACTGTCGGTCATCGTCCGCCCCCACCCCGGCCACGCAACCCCGAAGGCCCGCGGCCCGTGCTCGACAAGCCGGGACGCCGACAGCCGACGTACCCCGGGCTCGCTGAGCCGGGGCAGTGTGGCCGACATGTCCGCATGTGGCCGGTCGGGCGGCGACCTGTCAGCGCCGGTCGGCGGACTCGTCGGTGACGAGGCGATACAGCACGTATACCGCGAACCACGCGATGAGCACCGACGCGATCACGAGGGCGATCTCGTAGAAGAGGACCATGTGCTCGATGCTACGACCCGCTGTGGCTACCTGCCTGTTATCACCGGAACTGTCCGCCGCGCCAGGTCGGCAGGTCGCGCGTTCCCAGTGCCACCTCGAGGGCCGCTCGTCCGGACAGCCGTGTCGAATCCAGTACCGGTAACGGCGAGTCGTCCGGGGAGACCAGCAGCGGGATCTCGGTGCACACCAGCGCGACCGCGTCTCACCCGGAGTCCGCGAGTCTGCCGATGAGGTCCATGAAGGACGCCCGGGTCTCGTCCCGGAAGACGCCGTGCACCAATTCGTCGAAGATCGCCGCGTGCACCAGGGCCTGATCGTCGTCCGTCGGGATGACGGCCTCGATTCCTCGTGCCGCCAGTTCGCGGGGGTACAGAGGGCCCTGCATGGTGAACCGCGTTCCCAGGATGCCGACGCGTCGGTGCCCGGCGCACTGCGCCGCGTCGGCGACAACGTCGATCAGGTGCAGCCCGGGAATCGCGAGGGGATCGCCGGGCGTTTCGAGCGCAAGATGGGCGGTGTTGTCCGGACACACGAAGAAGTCGCATCCGACCCTGGCCAGACGATCGACGCTGGTCGCAAGTACGGCGCGCACCGCCTCGTGGTCCCCGCGCTCCCACGCGGGCATGCAGCGCTCGAAGGAGATGCAGTCCATGGTGACGTCCGGATGTGCCGGATGCCCGACACGGGTGCTGTGCTGACACACCTCGCGCCAGCACAGCGAGGCACCTTCCCAGCTGTGGCCCAGGATTCCGACATGTCTCATCCCTGTACCCCCTTTGTCCTGCACCTGAGATCACCCTTCGTATGCAGAGCCCGTTCGACTATCCCTCCTTCATCGACATGCACGCTCGACCGAGCGCAGAATTCCAGCGCTGCAATGCCTTTCATCGCCTCCGCCGGCCCGGGCACACAGTTGACGACTCGCGTTCCGCGCACCTGACGACCGGCGCCGGAGCCGAGGGTCCCACTTTTCTGCCGGCTCCCCGATCCCCGGATCGGAGGGATGCACAGTTTTCGACCCGTGTCGGCACTTGATCGTCATAAGTGGGGATTATGACGATCAGTGCTCTCACTCGATCATGGACGAAAGCGAGCGGTTTCAATGGCGATAGTAGTTACGAAACCGGAAATCGTACGTTGTTTGGCCAGTTCAGCATTTTTCATATCGTTTCGTTTCATTACGGTCTTGTTCTGTAATAACGTAACTAAATGCGGTACGATACCTACGACCTGCGATTTCGGCGCCACGACGAGGACATCCATGACCGACGCACACTCCCCCGCCCGCGAAGCGACCACCGACGAGGACGACTCGAGCAAGCCTCGGGTGGGACGCCCCCGGAAGTACGCCACCGCAGCCGACCGCGTGCGCGCCTATCGCGAACGCGAGCGCGCCAAGAAGGAAGCTGCCGGCATGGCCCCACCGGTCGTCGAGAGCCCGGACGATGCGGTCTCCGCGCTCACGGCCGCCACCACTGCACTACGCGCGTTGGCCACCAACACCGTCGAGCAGTACTCGGCGATCGCCGAGCGGATCACCACCGCGGTCGACAAGCTCACCGACGCCGAGGCCGTCGAGGCTCAGATGACGCGGTCGGCCGCCGAACTCGCGAAGGTCAAAGCCGACGCCGACGCGAAGATCGTCCGGCTACGCGAACAACTCGCCCAGGCAATCGAGGACCGCGACAACGCCGACGCCGCAGTGGCCGCCGTCGATGCCGAACTCGCCGACGCTCGTACCGCACACACCGAACAGGTGCGCCGACTCGAGGAAGCGCATCACGCCGAGCTGACTCGGCTGAAGGACGAGCACGCGGCAACACTGCAGCGGTGGAAGGACGAATTCGAGGCAGCGACCGCCGAGCACACACGAACTGTCGGCGACCTGCGAGCGACGATCGTTCAGCAGGACGAGTCGCTCACCGCACAGCGACGGGAACTCGACGACGCGGCTGCCCAGCGTGAGCGCGCGACCGTCGAGATCACCGATCTGCGAGCCGAGCTCGCGCGCCTGCAGGCCGCGCTCGACCGGGAGGTCGCGACCCGCGAACGCCTCGACACCGAGCTCACCACCGAGCGCGACCGCACCTCCGAGCTACGGAGCCGACTCGAGGAATCGCGCATCACCGCCGCGACGGCCCAGGCGGCCGAGACCGCAGCACGGGCGCGTGGCGACGAACTGCGGGCCGAACTGTCGGCACTGCGCGACGAGATCACCGCCTTACGCGACGAGACGAGGACGCTTCAGGCGGAGAATCTGACGCTGAAGACCGAATCGAGTTCTCTCCGTGCCGAACTGGATGCAGCGAGAACGGCCGGGACGAGCTGAACCGGCCGGCCGATCATCGAGCGCGTGTCCGCGATCGGCGAGCGCGCACTCCGTCGATCACCGTCGACCACGCCAAACGACTTGCCGCGGTCATATTGGAAACGCGAACGGCGTCGCGGGTGAGAAGTGCGTTGGCCAGCACTTTCGTATGCCGCGACGCCGAACTGGTGTGACCGCTGTCGAACGGCGGGGCGGGGTCGTACTCGATCATCAACTGGATCGCCTTCGCGCGTTCCTCCCCCGCGATCCGGGCCGCGAGCGACAGTGCCAGGTCGATTCCGGCGGAGACGCCGGCGCAGGTGACGACTTTGCCGTCGAAGACCACCCGTTCGTCACCGCACGGAACCGCTCCGAACGCGCGCAACGCCGTCAGCGCTTGCCAGTGCGACGCCGCGCGTCGGCCCTCGAGGAGTCCCGCCGCGGCGAGAATCAGCGCGCCGCCGCATACGGAGACGGTCCACGTCGATGTCCGGTGTGCGCTGCGCAGCCATTCGCGGAGACGGTTGTCCTCGGCGGCGACGGCGATGGCTGTCCCCGACCCGGGTACGAGCACGATGTCCGGGCACGGTGTCTCGTCGAACGTGTGTGTCGCGCCGAGCGCGAGCATTCCGCTGTCGACAACGACCGGTCCGGTCTCGTGCCAGACGAAGCGCACGTCCGCCTCCGGAAGGTACCGGAGCACTTCGTACGGTCCGACGACATCCAGTGCGGTCAGACCCGGGAAGACGACGATGGCGATCTGCACTCCGGCACCCTAGCAGTCTGCGCACGCATGTACTCAGACTTTCGGTGCCGATCTCCGCGGGTAGGGACGAGCGTCAACCGAACTGTTCGAACAGCGAGACGATGATCCCGTCGGGTCCCCGCACGTACGCCATTCGCACACTGTTCTCGTACTCACCGATGCCCCCGACGAGGCCGTATCCCCGCTCGGCGACAGCATCGACGGCAGCGTGGAGATCGCCGACCTCGAACGACACATTGCGGATCCCGAGCTCGTTGGGCATCGCCGTCGGCGAGCCGGGAAGGTGGTCGGGTGCGATGAACCTCGAGAGTTCGAGCCGGGCTCCTCCGTCCGGCGGTCGGAGCATCACGATGTCGCAGTGCGTGCCGGGCAGACCGCAGACGGTCGCGGGAAAGTCGCCCTGCACAGTGCCGGTGCCTTCGACCTCGAAGCCGAGGCCGACGAAGAACGCCGTCGCGGCGTCGAGGTCCGAGACGGTCAGGCCGACATGATCGAAGCGTCGTACGTGTGCCATGGGATCCATCCTTCGATGTTGTCTCGTCCGTTTGCTGCTGGGACGGAGCCGGTGCTCGGATCTCGACATTCCACGGACTCGGCGGGACACCGGATCGTTTCCCACCACCGCATCGATGAGCTACGACGCGCCCACCGCTCTGCGACGCGCAACTCTGATCCAAGCGGCCCTGACAAGCATCAGCAGGCACAGCCCGATGCCCCATCCGATCTCCGACAGCATCACACCCACTCCCGCCTGACCGGTGTCGTCGGTACTGGCCACCACGCTGAAGGCGGTGGTGAATCCTGCCGCCGTGCCGATTGCGGCGGCCAGTCCGCCGCTCACCACCCAGCGAGATCGACGAGCGGAAAGGAGGCACGCCAGCACGGCGGTCACTCCACAGGCGATCACCTGCCAGGTGGGGAACTCGTTCGGTGCGGGCAGGCCGGGGCCTCGGAATTCTCCGTCGTGCTCTGCCGACCAACTCAACCATCCCGCGCAGGACAAGAATCCGAGTGCGAATGCGGTTGCACCGGTCGCCCACAGGCCGCGCCGGCCGAGACCCACGGGTCGATCACCGGTCTGCTCGTGGTCGCTCGTCGGACTCCGGACACCGGCACGCTCCCGCTGCCAGGCAACCCACACCGTGCTCACGCCGATCAGGGTCGGCACGCCCACGAAGATGAGCACGATCCACAGGAATTGAGCCCAGGAGAATTCGAAACCGGCGGCCATAGGCAGACACTATGTCGAGGGGAGGGAAAGTCCGACGCACGGTCGTGATCGGCCTACGGTGCCGGCCCTTCGATCGGCTGCGTCCCCATCCGTACGAGGAGCGCGGTCACTTCGGGTACTTGCGTAGTTCGTTCTTGGCGATCGTGCGCAGGTGCACTTCGTCGGGCCCGTCGTAGATGCGCATGGCGCGGTGCCAGCCGTACATTGCGGCCAGGGGGACGTCGTCGCTCATACCCGCGCCGCCGTGCACCTGGATCGCCCGGTCGATGACCTCGAGGGTCATGCGCGGCACTGCGACCTTCGCGGCGGACACGTACGGGGCGGCGGCCTTGTTGCCGTGTTCGTCGATGGTCTTGGCCGCGAGACGGCACAGCAGCCGGGCCTGTTCGATCGCGACGCGCGATTCGGCGATCTGATGCTGCACGACACCCTGCTCGGCCAGTGTCTTGCCGAAGGCGACACGTCCCTGCGCGCGCGTGGTCATCAATGCCAGGGCTCGTTCGGCGGCGCCGAGTGCGCGCATGCAGTGGTGGATGCGGCCGGGTCCGAGACGTGCCTGCGCCATGGCGAAGCCGCCGCCCTCCTCCCCGAGGAGGTTCTCGGCGGGAACGCGGACGTTGTCGTAGACGACTTCGCAGTGACCGTGCTGGTCGTGTCGTCCGAACACCGGCAGGTCGCGGACGATCGTGACCCCCGGAGTGTCGATCGGCACCAGGATCATGGACTGCTGACGATGGGTGTCGGCACTCGGATCGGTCTTGCCCATGACGATCAGCACCTTGCAGCGAGGATCCGCGGCGCCACTGGTCCACCACTTGCGACCGTTGATGATGTAGCTGTCGCCGTCGCGCTCGATTCTGGTCTCGATGTTGGTGGCATCGGAGCTGGCCACGGCGATCTCGGTCATCGAGAAAGCGGACCGGATCTCGCCGTTCAGCAGTGGGTCGAGCCACTGCTTCTTCTGATCATCGGTGCCGAACAGGTGGAGCAGTTCCATGTTGCCGGTATCGGGAGCCTGCCCATTGGTGGCTTCCGGGGCGAGATGCAGGCTCCAGCCGGTGATTTCGGCGAGTCCGGCGTAGTCGAGCTGCCCGATGCCGGATTCGGACGGCAGGAACAGATTCCACAGGCCCCGCTTGCGGGCCTCCTGCTTGAGGGTCTCGATGACGGGCGGGACGGTGTGGTCGTCGGGGCCGACGTTGCGGCGATAGGTCTCGTATTCGTGTTCGGCGGGGAACACGTGGCTGTGCATGAACTCCACCAGCGCCTGTTCGAGTTCGAGTGCTCTGGGAGACGGTCGAAGATCCAGTGATCCGGTGTTCGTCTGCGCGGTGAGCATGCTGTTGGCTACGTCGGTCATACGGTTTCTCCCTCGAAGGTTCGGTCGGGGACGTCGTGAAACGGGGTCGAGGTTCGGTCAGGGACTGCGGTCGAGGTCTGAGCCTCGGTACTGCATGAGATCGAGGGCGTACTCCACGTAGAGGTTCGCGACTTCTTCCGGGCTCATCCGCCCGCCGGGTCGCCACCAGGTGGGGAGAGCGGTACACATCGAAACCACGGCGCGAGCGGCGTCCTCGGGATTGCGGACCCGGAACGATCCGGCGCGCACGGCGGCCAGCACCTTCTCGTCGACGACCGCTTGTTGCCAGTTCCTCTTGTTGGCGATGATCCGTCGATTCTCCGTTGTAAGAGAACGCATCTCACTGGCACCGATGAAGCCGAGTTCGCGCCGGTGCGTGTGGTACAGCGCCAGGTTCTCGATCAACAATGTGAAGACCGTGACAGGATCTCGGCCGGCCCCTTCGGCGAGTGCGCCGCGCGTGCGCTGCTCCAGATCGTCCATCGTCACCTGATAGATCGTCATCAGGATGTCCTGCTTGCTGGTGAAGTAGTTGTAGATGCCGGGAACCGACAGGCCGCAGCGCTTGGAGATCTCGCGCATGCTCGTGCCGTGGTAACCCACGGCGAGGATCTCCTCGAGCGCGGCCTGGACCACGGGCGCGAGCGGCAACGGCTCGTACTCACGCCACTGCCGGCGCGTTTCGGTCTGTCCGAGGCGGTCTGGCCGGGCCGCAACGAGGGTTTCGGGTTCCACTGCGGGTGCCACAAGTGCCGTCCGACCGGCTTCGAGGATGTCCGCCGGCCGCACTCCGAGTGCGTCGGCGATGCGGTTCAAGCGATCAACGGTCAATCCGGTCTTGTCGTTCTCGATCTGACTCAGCGTGGCCGGGCTGACGTCGATGCGCTGGGCCAGGCCCCGCAGCGTCATGCCGCGCGCAGTCCGTACCTGGCGCAACCCGGCCCCGACCGACGCCGACCTGTCGACCGAAACCGCGCTCACCGACAACTCCTGTGTTTGGAATAACTGAACACTGCCCACCCGGCCCTCGGCCGTTCCGGGCAGCGTATCCATTTGCACGGCTGTCTCGCAGGCCTTTTCAGGAAAATATCGAACCGTTGACGTCGGCAAGTGTGACGTGCACCATAGGCGGCACCGAGCGTGTGCTCGCTCCCGCTGTTTACCCGATGGAGGACAACATGACCGAGGTCGACGCTCCCGCAATGCGCGAACTGCTCGGAGAGAACGCGCCGAGCAATTGGGGCAAGTGGGGACCCGACGACGAGCTGGGTGCACTGAACTACCTCGACGCAGCAGAGGTTCTGCGCGGCGTCCAGCATGTCAAGTCGGGCGAGACCTTCACACTCCAGATCCACATGGGACGCGCCGAGAGCCCCGGCGACCCGCTCTGGCCGGGTCGCGAAGGAATCAAGCGGCAGAACGTGCTCGACGAGAGCTCCTGGGACGGCGACGGGGCTCCGGCCTTCCCGGGTGGCCTGCACTACGCCGACGACACCGCCTTGGTCTTCCTCCAGGGATCGACCCAGTACGACGCACTCGGCCACGTCTGGTACGACGGCAAACTCTGGAACGGTTACGACGCCCGCAGCACCGTCGGAGGAATGGACAAGGCCTCCGTCCTCCCGATCGCGGAGAAGGGCGTCGTCGGCCGCGGCGTCCTCATCGACATGGCCCGCCATCGCGGGAAGCCCTATCTCGACAAAGGTGAAACCTTCGACCACCGCGACCTCGAGGAAGCTGCGACCGCACAGGGTGTGACCATCGAGCCGCACGACATCCTGATCATCCGCACCGGATGGCTCAAGTACTGGTACGAGCTGAACAACCCCGAACAGTTCTACGACGGATTCTGCGAACCCGGCCTGACCTATTCCCCCGAACTCGTCGAGTGGTTCCAGGACAAGGAGATTCCGAACCTGGTGACCGACACGATCGCCAACGAGGTGACCTACGACCCGCACAGCGGCGTTGCGCTGCCACTGCACTGCGCGCTGATGCGCAATCTCGGTGTCACGCTGACGGAGATCGCCTGGCTCGACGACCTCGCCGACGCCTGCGCTGCGGATGGCCGATGGAGCTTCCTCTACACCGCCGCGCCACTGAAGATCGTCAACGGCACCGGCGCCCCGGTGAATCCCATCGTCATCCGCTGAGGCGAACCATGACCATCTACGACGACAAGGTGTGGTTGTCGCAGTACGACGCTGCGCAACGGCAACCACGCACGATCGAGTTCGACAATGCCCTGGCGATGTTCCGGGCGACCGTCGACCGCAATCCGGACGCCGACATCATCCGCTACTTCGACGGCCGGATCACCGCAGGCGAACTCGACGAGCTGAGCGACGCCTTCGCCGCCGGCATCCTCGACGCCGGGTTCCGTCCGGGTGAACGGGTCGCGATCTACGCACAGAACGTGCCGCAGTTCGTCATCGCCCAGCTCGGAACGTGGAAGGCCGGCGGTATCGCGGTGTCCGCCAACCCGATGTACCGCGAACGCGAACTCGAGGAGATCCTGCGCGACTCCGGTGCCACGGTCCTCGTGGCGCTGCAATCCCTCTACACCGACGTGGCAGCGAAGGTCGTCGAGTCGACCGACGTGCGCACCGTGATCACGACGTCGGAACTGGAGTACCAGAGTGCGAACAGCGGCACCCTCGCCGGCGTCGAACGCATCGCGTGCGCGGGCACCACGGACATGGCGGAGATGCTCGCGGCGTTCCGGGGCCGGACCGTTCCTCCTGCCGAGATCGGCCCGGACACGGTCGCTTTCCTGACGTACACCTCCGGGACCACCGGCCCACCGAAGGGCGCGATGACCACCCACCGCAACGTGGCGTTCAACGCGCAGACCTACCGGGACTGGATCGACATCGGCCCCGGCGACGTCGTCCTCGGCGTCGCACCGCTGTTCCACATCACCGGGCTCGTCGGTCACATCGCCCTGTCGCTGCTGACCGGCGCACCGCTGGTCCTGATGTACCGCATGGATCCGGCCGACACCATCGACACCATCGAGAAGCAACGCGCCACGTTCACCGTCGGATCGATCACGGTGTTCATCGCGTTGATGAACGCCCCGAACGCGAGCAAGGAGGCCCTGGCGAGCCTGACCAAGATCTACTCGGGTGGGGCGCCGATTCCACCGAGCACCATCGCGGCGTTCGAGGAGAGGTTCGGCCACTACATCCACAACATCTACGGCCTCACCGAGACGACCTCCCCGTCGCACGGGGTGCCGCTCGGCAGGCGGGCACCGGTCGACGAGCTGACCGGAGCGACATCCGTGGGCGTGCCGGTCTACGACACCATCGTTCGGATCGTTGACGACAACGGCAACGACCTTCCCCCGGGCGAGGTCGGGGAGCTCGTGACGGCGGGACCGCAGGTGGTGGCGGGATATTGGAACAAGCCGGAGGCCACCGCGAACTCGATCCCGAACGGAGTGCTGCACACCGGCGACGTCGGCTACATGGACAGCGACGGCTGGTTCTACATCATCGACCGCAAGAAGGACCAGATCAATGCCAGTGGCTACAAGGTCTGGCCTCGCGAGGTCGAGGACGTGCTCTACGAACACGACGCCGTGCGCGAAGCAGCGGTGGTCGGTGTGCCCGACGAGTACCGCGGGGAGACGGTCAAGGCTTTCGTCAGCCTCCGCCCCGGAGCCACGGTTACACCCGAGGAGCTGATCGCGTTCACGAAGAAGCGACTGGCCGCCTACAAGTGCCCGCGCTTCGTCGAGATCATCTCCGACATTCCGAAGACGGCAACGGGCAAACTGCTGCGCCGCGAGCTACGAACGACGACACCGTCCTGACGGTGGTCGCAGCGTTCCTCGTTCGCATGCGCGATCCTCAGGGTCCTGCGGCGAAGGCGGGCCTTCTCGGTACAAGAGCTACCGAAGAAGGCCCGCCTTCTCGCGTGCAGGCCGGACGGCACGCAATCCCGACCCGCACGTTGCGCCGATCAACCGCGCACGGTCGCCATCAGGGCATCGAGTGACTCGGCGGCTGGGAGCGCCAGCGCGGCTCCGGCGACCTCTGCGGCACTCTCCGGCGACAACCGTCCTTCGACGTTGAGATCGAACTTCATCGTGAGTTCGTCGTCGGAGAGCGGGTTCGCCGGACCACCACGATTGTGGTCGACGCGAGCTTCGTGCCAGGAGCCGTCCCGGGTACGTACCCGGAGCACCGCCGGGAACTGGTGGGGGTAGATCTCGTCGCAGCGGTCGTCGCTGTAACTCGTGACCAGCCGCGCGAATTCGAGTGTGCGCGGATCCTTTGCGGCCTCGTCGGTGAAATCGGCGTGTCCCACACCGAGTCCCGAGCCGCCGAGCAGTGCCCGAGCGACGGTGAACGGGCCCGAGAAGGCCGCGTGATAACCGGATTCGGGAGCAGCCTTCGACGCGGGCGGCTCGGCGATCGTGCGCAGTACCGGCTTCGGTACGCCCAACTGGATCTCCACGATCTCGGCAGGGTCCAGGCCGTCGCGGACGAGCGCCCGCGCGGCGTCGATGCCGGCGTGGGTGAAGTGGTTGCACGGATAGGGCTTGAAGAAGATGCCTGGCAGTTCCCAGTGCTCACCGAGTCCGTCCAGGACCTTCGCGGTATCGGCTCGGTCGCCGCAGAAGGCGTGCAGGAAGCCGAAGCGTCCTTCGATCACGGTGGGCGGTCCGGTGAGCCCAGCGCGAGCGAATTCTGCCGAGGTGACGCCGGAATGCGCCGCCCATCCGCAGTGAGTCCGCTTGACCGTGCCACCCGTGCGGTTGGCTTCGAGCAATCCGGCTCCGAAGCTCGCGGCGATGCCCATGGCGTCCGCGATGCCTTCGGCGTCGAGTCCGTACAGCATCGCTGCGGCGGCAGCCGAACCGACGGCACCGCAGATGGAGGTCGCGTGCTGGCCACGTTCGAAGAATTCGGAGTTGCCGAGTTCCTCGTCGTAGCCGCCCATACCGAGGCGAACCACGATCTCGATACCTACACCCGCGGCATCGAGAACGGCTGCACCGGAGGCTCCCACGGCTTCACCGACGGCGAGCGCCGCCGGGATCACCGAGGCGGACGGGTGCAACACCGACGGCAGGTGGGTGTCGTCGGAGTCCATCGAGTGGGCGAGTGTGCCGTTGACCAGCGCGGCGGTGGCCGCCGGGAACCGTTCTCCGGTGCCGATGCCGGTGGCCGCGGCTGCGCCCGACCAGTTGCGTGCCACCTCGGTGACGGCGCGAGCGGACGGCTGGTCGTGCGCCGCGAGGGAGTTTCCGAGCAGGTCGAGTACCCGCCGCGCGACGTCCTTGCGCAGTTCTGCAGGCAGTCCCGTGGTGCGGATGTCGGCAGCGAGAGCGGCGAGCCGGCCGACGACCGTTCCGGTCAGGTCGTGTCGGGTCTCGGTGCTGGTCACGAGGCCACCACCGCGACGGGGCGCACGGGCGAACCGGTACCGCCGGTGATGCGCAGCGGTGCCATGACGAACGTGAACTCGGTCAGGCCGCGGGCGCTGGCGTCCTCGAGGTTGAGGTGCTCGATGATGTGGATTCCGTTCTCCACCAGCAGCACTCGGTGAACCGGAAGAACGCTGTGTCCCTTGCCCGCCGGGATGTGTTCGAAGGCGGTCGTGTCTGCGCCGGCGGCTGCGATGCCGCTCGCCGCGAGCCACCGGCCTGCACCGACATCGGCGCCCGGAACACCGTCCTGCTGGCCGAGATAACGCTGCGGATCGTCGAAGTACCGGGCCCATCCGGTACGGATCAGCACGACATCACCGCGGCGCGGTGTCACACCGGCGGCGTCGGCCGCGTCGCGCAGGTCCTGTTCGGTGACCGCCTGCCCCGCTTCGAGGGAGTCGACGCCGCGGACCCGGGCGACGTCGAGGAGCAGTCCGCGACGAAGCATGAAGGGGATGGACTCGGCGCCGAGCTGGGAGAACTTGCCACCGCGCTGGGCTTCCTCGGCGTCGATGCCGCCGTGCAGCTTGCCCTCGTGGCTGACGTGGGAGAGCGCGTCGACGTGGGTTCCGACGTGTCCGCCGGTCACGATTATTTCGTTCGATGCCGATCCGCCGTCGGGTCGGACCATGTCGCCGTGCCGGCGGATGAGCGTCATCCGGAATCCGGGGTGGTTCGGTGAGCAGGGCATACCGGTCGTGTGGGGATGCCCCAGCTCGACGATGTCGACGTCGGTGTCGATGACCGCGTTCAGCAGTGCGTCGGGACCGGCGATGGTTTGTTCGGTCATGATGTGGCTCCTCGTACTGTGATGGCCTGGGCTCGGTCGAGTACGACGCGAGCGTTCGCAACGACCGCCGGGTCGATGAATCTGCCGTTCTCGTCGAGAACTGCGGACTCCCCCGCTGCCGAGGACGCGGACGCGTCGTCGACTATTCGCTGCGCGCGCTCTCGTTCTTCGGCCGATGGCGTGTAGGCCTCGTTGACAATGTCGATCTGCTTCGGGTGGACGACGGAGCGTCCGAAGAATCCTTGGATGCGACCAGCTCGGGACGATTCCGCGAGCCCGTCCAGGTCGTTCACTGCGGTCCAGACACTCTGGATCGGCGACGACAGTCCCGCTGCGCGTGCGGCTGTGACGATCCAGCCGCGCGCCCAGGTCAGTCCGTCGGGTTCGGTACGCAGGTCTGCGGCGAGGTCGGCTTCGCCGAGTGCGATTCCGGTGACGCGGTGGTGGCATCGCGCGATCTGCGGTGCGGCGAGCAGGCCCGCAGCGGATTCGATGATCGCGTGGACCGAACAGTCGAGCCGATCCGCGGTCGCCGCAACCGTATCGGGATCGTCGGCCTTCGGCAGTCGAACGCCGGCCGGGGTTCGATCGGCGGACGACAACGCGGCGATCTCGTCGTCGAGCCACTGCGATCCGATGGCGTTGAGCCGCAACCAGACGACGCGGTCCGCAGGTGCGCTGTGCACGGCCGCGATGGCGTTGTCGAGTGCGCGTTTCTTCGCATCGGCGGGCACTGCGTCCTCGAGGTCGATGACGACGGCATCGGCGTCGCTGGCGAGCGCTTTGTCGATGCGGTCTGCGCGATGGCCCGGAACGTACAACCAGCTGCGGGGCGTCATACCGGTTCTCCCACCGGGGCGTGAACCTGTCGGTACCCGAGCGCACGCGAAACCCTTTGCGCCGCTTCGACGAGCGCGTCCTCGTAGCGGTCGAATGCTTCGTCGGTCATGCGGTAGCTCGGTCCGCAGACCGACAGCGAGCCGACGACCGTGCCGTCGGCACCGAAGACCGGCGCGGCGATCGAGGCCGCGCCTTCCTGGCGTTCGCCGGTCGATCGGCACACACCGCGCTCACGCGCCTCCTGCAGCACCGCACGCAGCGCGGCAGGATCGGTGATGGTCTTCCCTGTCAGTCGCGTCAATTGCCGGGACAGCACGTCCTCCTGCTCGGACTCCGACAGGTACGCGAGGATGATGCGTCCCGACGACCCGCTGTACAGCTCGAAGCGGCGCCCCAGTTCGACGGTCATCTTGATCTCCTGGGTGCTCTCGACTTGGTCGAGGTAGACGCGCCCGCCCGGCAAGCGGCCGGTCACCGTCGCGGTCTCGCCGGTGGCGCGCTGGAGGTCTTCCAGGGCGCTGCGGGCGACGCGGCGCAGCGGGGAGACATCCAGCGCACGGGCTCCGAGCGTGGCAGCGGCAGGGCCGAGCAGGTAGCGGCGCGTCGAGGGCTCGTAGAGCAGCAGGCCGCATTCGACGAAGGTCGTGAGGATGCGGTGGGTGACCGCCTTGGAGATCCCCGTGGAGCGGGCGATCTCCGAGACGCCGAGCGCGCTCGAGCGACGACCGAACTCGAGCAGTACTTCCGCGGCTCGTGCGGCGGAGGTGGTGCCGCCAGTCGAGGGCTCCATTGTGGCTCCGTTCCCCGGTCGGTTCGGGTGGTGAACACGTTGACAGGTCTGCTGGACATGCTGCCGGAGCGGCACGACCGTTCGAGGCCTTGGAGACTTTGTACCGCTTAGCGAAACGATTGTCCAGACGCATGACGCCAAGTTACATCCAGGTTTCGTAGGGAAATGCGCGCAATTCGCACTTGCGCATCGATTCACCGAGGCGCATAGTGCAGGAGATCACTTTCTTATGTTTCGCTCAGCGGAACACACTAAGGAGGCAGTGTGGCAGGTCAGGATTTCGACCTCGTCGTCGCCGGCGCGGGCGGTGGACTCGTCGCGGCCCTGCGTGCCGCGGAACTGGGCGCGAACGTTCTGGTCATCGACGCCGACGAACACTTCCAGCGCGGCAACAACACCTCGATGTGCACGGCGATGATTCCCGCCGCGGGGACACGCTGGCAGGATGCGGCCGGTGTCGAGGACGATCCGCGCCGTTTCCTCGACGACATCACCCGCAAGACCGCAGGAACGGCAGATCAGCGAGTCGCTCGGGCTCTGACCGAGGTCAGCGGCGCACTGGTCACCTGGTTGGCCGACGTCCAGGGCCTCGACCTCGAGCTCGTCACCGACTTCCGCTATCCGGGACACACCGCCGACCGCTGCCACAGCATTCCCGGCCGCCACGGCTCCCACCTGCTGCGTCACCTGGTGCAGCGCGCCCAAGCGCATCCGCGGATCGAGCTGATCGCCCCGATGAGTCTGCGCGAGGTCCACATCGTCGACGGCCGCGTGACCGGCGTCGAGATCGCCACCCCGGACGGAAACACCGAACAACTCACGACCGGCGCCGTCCTTCTGGCGACGAACGGCTTCGGTGCCGACCGCGACCTGGTCCGGGCCCACATGCCCGAGATCGCGGACGCCCACTACCACGGTGGCCAGTTCAGCCGCGGCGACGCGCTCCGCATCGGCGGGCGACTCGGAGCCGACACCGGTTTCCTCGACGCCTACCAGGGCCACGCTGCGCTCTCATCGCGCAGTCAGACGCTCGTCGGCTGGGCGACGGTCGTCCACGGCGGTATCGTCGTCGACAGCACCGGCCGACGATTCGCCCCCGAGACCACCGGTTACTCGGAGTTCGCCGCCCTGCTCGCCGCCCGACCCGGATCTGCCGGCTGGATCATCATCGACGAGCACATCGAAGAACTGTGCTCGGTGTTCGACGATTTCCGCACCGTCGCCGAGAGCGGGTCGCTGGTGCGGGCCGCCACGGCCACCGACCTCGCCGACGCCATCGGGGTGCCCGCATCGGCACTCGAGGACGAACTCACTGCCGCCCACCGCGCCGCGGCCGGACTCGAGCCCGATCGGCAAGGACGCACCGATACCCGACACCCCTTGACCGCGCCCTACATCGCGATCGCCGTCAAACCGGCACTGTTCCACACCCAGGGCGGGCTCGTCGTCGACGAACACGCCCGCGTACTCGCCCACAGAGCCCCGATTCCCGGCCTGTACGCATCCGGCGGCGCCGCCGTCGGAATCTCCGGCCACGGAGCCGGCGGTTACCTCGCCGGCAACGGCCTGATCACCGCGCTCGGTCTGGCATTTCTCGCCGCCGAGCACGTGAGCAGCACCGTAACCGTCTGAAACGCACCACCTGTCCCGATACTCCCCAGGAGATGACATGACCAGCTACCTCATCAAGAACGGCACCGTCGTCCGCACCGAGGACACCGCGGCCGCGGAAGGCGACATCGCCGACGTCCTCGTCGTCGACGGCAAGATCGCCGCCATTGGCCCCGATCTCCAGGCCGACGGTGCCGAGATCGTGGACGCGACCGACAAGCTGGTGTTCCCCGGTGTCGTCGACGCCCATCAGCACTGGGGCATCTACAACCCGCTCTCCGAGGACACCCACACCGAGTCCCGGGCCAGCGCGCAGGGCGGCGTCACCACTGCTCTGACCTACATGCGCACCGGCCAGTACTACCTGAACAAGGGCGGCGCGTACGCCGACTTCTTCCCCGAGGTCCTCGACGCCTCCGCCGGGCGCAGCTACATCGACTACGCGTTCCATCTCGCCCCGATGTCCAAGCAGCACATCGGTGAGATCCCCGCGCTCGCGTCGAAGCAGGGCGTCACGTCTTTCAAGATCTTCATGTTCTACGGCAGCCACGGCCTGCACGGACGCTCCACCTCGCAGAGCGACTTCCTGATGATCCCCGAGGACGAGCGTTACGACATCGCGCACTTCGAGTTCGTCATGCGCGGCGTCCAGAAGGCCCGCGAACAGTTCCCCGAGCTCGCTCCGCACATCTCGCTGTCACTGCACTGCGAGACCGCTGAGATCATGAGCGCCTACACCAAGATCGTCGAGCAGGAGGGCAAGCTCAGCGGCCTCGCCGCCTACAGCGCCTCCCGACCTCAGCACTCCGAAGGCCTGGCCGTGACCATTGCGTCCTTCCTCGCCGACGAGACCGGCCTGCCGAACATCAACCTGCTGCACCTGAGCTCGGCGAAGGCGCTGAAGGCTGCCATGAAGATGGCCGAGGCCTTCCCGCACGTGAACTTCCGTCGCGAGGTCACCATCGGTCACCTGCTCACCGACATCGACAACGCCAACGGGCTCGGCGCCAAGGTCAACCCGCCGATCCGTCCGCGCGAGGACGTCGAGGCGCTGTGGGAGCACCTGCTCGCCGGCAACATCGACTGGGTCGTCTCCGACCACGCCTGCTGCAAGGACGAGGTCAAGTTCGGTGAGGACCGCGACGACGTGTTCGCCGCCAAGTCCGGCTTCGGCGGAACCGAATACCTCCTGCCGGGCCTGATCAGCGAAGGCCGCAAGCGCGGACTGTCCCTGCGCCGCATCGCGCAGTTGCTCTCCACCAACCCGGCCGACCGCTACGGTCTGCCCGGCAAGGGACGACTCGCCGAGGGCGTCGACGCCGACATCGCGATCGTCGATCCCAACCGCACCTGGACCGTGCGCGCGGCGGATTCCGAATCGACCCAGGAGTACACGCCGTTCGAGGGATTCGAGCTCGCCGCTGCTGTGACCGACACCTTCGTGCGCGGTAACCGGGTCCTGGCCGACGGAGCGGTCACCGGCACGCCCGCGGGCCGTTACCTCGCCCGCCCGTACTGAGGAGACACCCGTTGACCGACGACAAGCTCCCTGCCGGTCCCCTGCGCGGGATCAAGGTCCTCGACGCGTCCACCATCCTTGCCGGGCCGCTCGCCGCACAGATCCTGGGTGACTTCGGCGCCGAGGTCATCAAGATCGAACATCCGGCGAAGCCGGACGGAATGCGCGGGCACGGCCTGGACAAGAACGGTGTCCCGCTCTGGTGGAAGATGGTCAGCCGCAACAAGCAGACCGTCACGCTGAACCTGAGCACACCGGACGGTCAGGAGATCTTCCGCGATCTCGCCGCCGAAGCCGACGTGGTGGTCGAGAACTTCCGACCCGGCACGTTCGAGCGTTGGGGCCTGTCCTATGCCGAACTCGCCGAGCGGAATCCCGCACTGATCATGTTGCGGGTCACCGGTTTCGGACAGCAGGGACCGTATGCGACACGTCCCGCGTTCGGCACGCTGGTGGAATCGATGAGCGGCTTCGCCCATCTCACCGGCCACCCCGACGGCCCTCCCACCCTGCCGGCATTCGGCCTCGCCGACTCCATCGCCGGAGTCGCCGGGTCCTCGGCGGTGTCGATGGCGTTGTTCGAGCGTGAACGCAACGGCGGTACCGGTCAGGAGATCGACCTCGATCTCCTCACACCGATCATGACCGCCGTCGGCCCCGGGGTGATCTACGCCGATCAGCTGGGCATCGACCAGCAGCGCACCGGCAACCGGTCGCAGAACAATGCCCCGCGAAATCTCTACCGCACCAAGGACGACCACTGGGTCGCCGTGTCCACGAGCGCACAGGCGATCGCCGAACGGGTACTGCGCCTGGTGGGGCATCCCGAGGTCATCGACGAAGACTGGTTCGCCACCGGCCGCACCCGCGCCGAGCACGCGGACCTGCTCGACAAGTACGTCGGCGACTGGATCGCCGACCGTACTCGCGACGAGGTCGTCGTCGCTTTCGAGGAGGCCGGCGCCGCCGTGGCACCGGTCTACCGACCCAGTGACCTGCTGACAGATCCGCAAGTCGTCGCGACCGACATGGTCACCACTGTCGACGACGACGATCTCGGTCCCGTGCGCATGCAGAACATCATGTGGCGAATGGGCCGATCCCCCGGTGCGATCCGACACACCGGTCGCCCTGCCGGTGCCGATACCGACAGGGTTCTCTCCCACCTCGGGCGCAGTCCCGAGGACATCGACGAACTGCGGGCCCGGGGCGTCATCTGACCCTGCGACTGCGTCATCCGAGGAGTTCGCTATGAAATCGCGTTGGTGGACCATCGCCATCATTCTGGGCCTGGTAATCGTCAACTACATCGATCGCAGTGCCATCTCGTTCGCAGCATCCGATCTGCGCTCCGAGTTCGGGATCACTCCCGGTGAGTACGGCATCATCAGTTCCGCATTCTCGATCGGCTACATGCTCTTCGCCCTGCTCTCGGGACCGCTGGTCGACCGTTACGGTTCCCGGCGCGTGCTCATCGTGGGCATGTTCATCTGGGCTGCCGCCACGGCACTGACCCCGTTCGCCGGCGGGTTCATCGGCCTGATCCTGCTACGCATCCTCCTCGGAGCCGGTGAAGCGCCATGCTTCCCCGCGGCGACCCGCCTCGTCAGCCGTTGGCTGCCGGCGCAGGAACGAGGGAAGGCGCTGGCTCTGATCGGCGGTGTGGCGGTCTCCGGCAGCCTGCTCGTCGGCGGACCGATCCTCACCCAGCTGATCGCCCTCACCGGCTGGAAGGCAATGTTCTGGATTCTGGCGATCGTCGGAGTCGTGTGGGTCGTGATCGCCTATCCGACGCTGAAGAACTCGCCGAGCGAGGCGAAGTTCGTGTCGAAGGAAGAACTGGACTACATCCGCGCCGGCCAGTTGGACGGTGAGGAGACCGGTCACGAGTCGAGCACCGATTGGGGCGAGATCCTCCGCAACCGCAATCTCTGGCTCGTCGGTCTCGGTTACTTCTCGTGGGGCTTCATGTTCTGGGCCTTCATGTACTGGCTCCCGCAGTACCTCGAGCACGAATTCGGCCTGTCCATCAAGGAGGTCGGCGCCTTCTCGGTGGCGCCGTGGGCAGCCGGTGTGGTGGGCGCACTGCTCGGCGGAATTCTCGTCGACCGCGTGTACAAGCGCACGCAGAGCATCCGCTCGCGATTCATCATCATCGGTGTCGCACTACTGCTGGCGGGCGCGTCGATCGCACCGATCCTGTTCTTCCGCGGCAACATCGTCGTCGCACTGATCTGCATCTCCGCGGGTGTGGGCTTCGGCTTCATCACCGGCGGTATCTGGTGGGTCGCGTCGATCGATGCCGCTCCGAGCCAGCCCGGCACGGCCGCCGGTTTCGCCGATGCCTGCTTCGCACTGTCCGGCATCGTCGCCCCGTCGGTCATGGGCTTCAGCGTCGCTCGTACCGGCACCTACGACGGCGGATTCCTCGTCATGACCGCACTGTGTCTGATCGGTGCTGTCGCGATGCTGTTCTTCACCAAGGAACCGCCGCGACTGTCGGCATCGGACGACTCCGTCGGCCATCGCGAGGCAGTCAAGCGCGTCTGACAGTGGTTCCCCTGCCAGGCAGGGCGGTCGGCGCCTCGAACGGTGACGTCCACACAGAAGGACCGGCCCGAACAATCGGGCCGGTCCTTCGTCGTAGCTCCACGGTAAGTGGAGCGGGTTCAGCCGCGCCACCTCACCGACCGGTCTCTATTGTCGCTCGGCGCCCCTGAGCTGGAAGGTGGGCGATCGAGTCACCGATGCCTTACCTCCCGAAGCGGGACCGGGTCGGTGTCGATGCAGGGACAGGATGCGTTCGGGATGGGCCTGCCGCTCCCCGGCGGCTGCGAGCCAGTCCTCCGTCGCCCGATGGGCACGCTCGATCAGTTCCCCGGCATGACTGAAGTCGATCGGCGAGACGGACACCGGGCACAGCGGAGGGAGCACGTGGAGGTCGACCCGTGCAGAGAAGTCGGCGACCTCGAGCAACAGGCGCTGGTGAGTGAGCAGCGTCAGAGCCTGCACCGCGGTGGCCAGCGCGGTGGCCGGGGGACGCGGCAGGGCACATGCGTAGCCGGCGGGCAGCACCCACACGTCGTCCGCACCGAGGGCCACTGCTTGGGACAGGGCCGCATCGTCGGCGATTCCTCCGTCGACCAGGCTCAGGCCCTCGCGTTGCACGGTGGGCAGAACACCGGGGACGGCAGCACTGGCGAGCACGGCACTGACGACCTCACCCGTAGAGAGCAGCACCTCTCGCCCGGTGAGCAGGTCGGTGGAAACCAGGTGCACGGGGATCGCCGCGTCTTCGAGATCACGGTACGGCAGGTGGGATTCGATGAGCTGCCGCAGGTTCCGGTCGGAACACAGCGAGGAACGGAGTCCGGTCACGGCCAGGAGCTGACGTACCGGATCGAGGGGGAAGACATCCTGTCGGCGCAGATTCCGCCAGATCGCCGCCAGTTCGTCCAGAGCCGGGAAGCCGGTACCGCGACCGGCGACATAGGCGGCGTTGAGCGCACCGGCCGATGTCCCGATCAGCAGATCGGGACGGATGCCTCGTTCGGTGAGCGCATAGAGCATCCCCACCTCCACGGCACCGAGACCGGCGCCGCCGCCGAGGACGAAGGCGGTGGTCATCGCCAGGGCGGGTCGTACACGGACGCCAACCGCGCCAGGGTCAGAGCCGCAAGCAGCAGTCCGACGTCTCGCAGGGCAACATCGTAGAAGCCGGGATAGCTCAGTAGGTTGATCACGATTCCCGCGAGCCAAGCGGCGACGATATACGCCGCGTATCGCGGTTTGATCGCGACGGCGATGCCGGCGACGATCTCGATCACCCCGACCACCAGCATCACCTGCTGCGCGCCGAGGGGACCGAGATCGACGATCCACGGCGCCAGGTAGCCCTGCCAGGAGGTGAGCACGTTGGTGAACTTGTCGATGCCCATGACGATCGGGAGCACGGTGAACCCGATGCGTAGCAATACGAATGCCCCGTACGCGGGATCACTTCGGGCGCGGTGCATCACGTCACCATGAGCAGGTGCAACGGGCGCTGTGGAAGACGAGTGAGCTGCGGGAGTGGTCATCACGGACCCCCTTTGTAAAAACAAAAGTTTATGTTTTTAGAATCGCCCCACAGTCCCTATTTGTCAATACTTTTTGGTGTTAGAGTCGGGACATGTCCACTCCCCGGTCTGCCGCCTCGGCGGCGCTGGCAGCGTTGAGCAATCTGGACGATCCGTTGCGGCGCCGGTTGTTCGAGTACGTGGCCGAGAGCGAGGAACCGGTCTCGCGTGAGGAGGTGGCGGCCGCTCTCGATATCGGCCGGACCCTCGCGGCCTATCACCTCGACAAGCTCGCCGACGCCGGCCTGGTCAAGGTCGACTATCAGCGGCCTGCCGGGCGCGGCGGCCCCGGCGCGGGACGCCCGGCGAAGGTCTACACGAGGACGACGACGGAGATGACCGTCAGTGTGCCGCCGCGCGACTACGAACTGCTCGCCAGGCTACTCGTCTCCGCGGTCGAACAGGACACCGACGGAACGGTGCGAGCGGCGGTGGACGAAGCCGCACGCGACGCCGGACGACGAGCGGTCGCCGACTCGGGAGGCGATCTCCTGGAGGCGCTGCGCGGCTGCGGATACCTGCCCCGGGCCGAGGACGACGGCCGCGTCCACCTACGCAACTGCCCCTTCCACCTCGTCGCCCAGGATCATCTGGATGTGGTGTGCGGATTGAACTTACGCCTCATCGAGGGGGTGATCGCCGACAGCGACCATCCCGACGCGCATGCCGAACTGCACCCGCAGCCGGATCGGTGTTGCGTGGTGATCCGGTACGACGCCGGAACCGAACAGGAGCGACCTCGGTAGTAGTCCGACGCCGTCCGGATCACGGTGGACCGGCTATCGCGCTGTGATAACCCGACCTGATGTGCGCACGCATGATCGCTTCCACCCATTCCGGATCGCGATGCGCCATCGCATCGACGATCTCGAGATGATGCAGTGCGCTTCGCATCAACTGGGCTTCCGTGTACACCCGGAACGTTCGCGACGCGACAAGCGGCTTGAGCATGCTCATGGTCATCTCGGCGACTCGCGTGTTCGGGCACTTGGACACGATCGCAGAGTGGAAAGCATTGTTCAGCGCTGCGATCTCGGCGAGATTAAGATCGTCGGACACCTTGGCGTACATGTCCTCCGCCAATCGGCGAAGTTCCGCGATGTCCTCATCGCTCATCGTCTCGGAAGCGAGTTTGGCAGCATACGGCTCCATCACCGAGCGCGCGGCATACATCGCCTCCACCGAGTCCGGAGAATGGTCGACCACCCGGGCGCCCTTGTTGCGTTCGATGGTGATCACGCCGCTGCTCGCGAGAGTCTTGAGCGCTTCGCGCACGGGGGTGCGACTCACTCCGAACCGCTCCGCGAGTTCGATCTCGTTGAGCTTCTCGCCCGGACGGAAGGTGCCGGCCACGATCAGGTCGAAGATCGCATTGCTCAGCTCGGACAACGGCGCACCCCTTGTTGTGTCATCTCAATCCGACCATTGTGCACGAGCCACTTCGTCGCGGGTTCCGCCGCGGGTGACGAAGGAGTACGACCCGATACCGGTGGCCTTCTCGGCGAACCGGACGACGTCGAGATACCGATCGAGGTCGATTCCGGTGCCCACACCGAAGCTGTGCAGCAGGTTGACGACGTCTTCCATGGGTGCGTTGCCCAGAACCGAGTTGTCACCAGGGAACCACATGTCCCCGCCCAGACCGCCGAAGGACGCTTCGATCCAGTCGGCACCGGCAACCAGGCTCGCAAGGGCGTTGACAGGACCGAACCCGTTGCGGTTGTGCAGGTGCACGCCCACCGGCAGGTGGGGTGCGATGGCCTTGCAACGCCGGACGCCGCGTTCGAACTCGACGGGGGTTTCCATGCCGCTGGTACCTGCCAGGTACAGCGAGTCGACACCGGCATCGACCACACGCCGGATCGCGTTCTCCAGCTCGTCGATGCCGACCGGGCCGCGGCAGGTCGCGAAGAATGCGGTGGCGAGGGCGGCGGTGACCTTCTTGCCCGCCGCATGGGCATGACCGACGACCTCGACCAGAGCAGACAACAATTGCTCGGGGGTGGCGTTCTGATTGCGCCGGGCGGTCTCCTCGTCGATGGGTACCACCATCACGATTTCGTCGATGTCCGTCTCGACGGCTCGCAAGGCGCCCTTCAGGTTCGGCACCAGAGCTTTGTAGGTGACACCGGGGGGACGCGGTGCGCCCGCGATGACCTGCTCCGCATCCGCGAACTGCGGGAGCACACGGGGGTGCGCGAAGGACGTGATCTCGAGTGTGGTGAATCCCGCGGCCAACAACCCGTCGAGGATGGCGAGTTTGTCGTCGGTGCCGACGAACGTCGGGACGGCCTGCAGACCGTCGCGCAGTCCGACGTCGACAAGTCGTGCGGCGGAGGGAATTCGATCGCCGAACATCAGATGATTCCGTTCTCGGTGAAGCGAACGATCGCGTCGTCGTCGAATCCACCGAGCCGGGTCAGCACGTCGGTGGTGTGTTCGCCCAGCCGGGGCCCGGGCCAGCGCACGCTTCCGTCGGTGCGGCTCAGGCGCGGGAACGTGTTCTGCATCGGTACGGACCCGAAGACGGGATGTTCGGTCTCGATGATGCTGCGCCGTGCGATGAATTGCTCGTCCTCGAGCATGTCGACGGGACGATAGATCTTGCCGACCGGAACGGCGTGTTCGAGGAGCAGCTCCTCGAGTTCCTTGGACTCGTGCTCGATGGTGAATTCGGCGACGATCCGGTCGAGTTCCTGCTGGCGTTCTCCTCGCGCGCCGTGGGTGCTGAAGCGTTCGTCGGTCGCCAGTTCGGGTTGTCCCATGGCCTGAGCGAGCCGGCCGAACACCGTGTCCTGGTTCGCGGCGATCAGGATCCAGGCACCGTCCTTGGTCGGGTAGACATTGCTCGGCGCCACGTTCGGCAGGATCGCGCCACTGCGCTCGCGCTGATAGTTCGAGATGACCCATTCGGGGACAATCGATTCCATGACACCGAGCACGGCCTCGTAGATCGCGGAATCGACCACCTGACCGCGGCCGCTCCGGGTGCGTTCGTACACCGCGCCGAGGGTGCCGAGCGCAGCGAACAGAGCCGCCAGGGTGTCCCCGATCGAAATACCCATTCGGGAGGGCGGAGTCGAGGGGTCGCCCACCACGTAGCGCAGTCCGCCCATCGCTTCGCCGATCGCCCCGTAGCCCGCCCGGGAGGAGTACGGACCGGTCTGCCCGAAGCCCGACACCCGTGTGAGGACCAGCGCCGGGTTGACGGCCGACAACTCCTCGTAACTCATGCCCCATCGTTCCAGCGTGCCGGGCCGGAAGTTCTCGACCACGATGTCGGATTCGGCGATGAGGCGCTTGGCGATGTCCTGCCCCTCGGGCGTACGCAGGTCGACGGTGACGGATTGCTTGTTGCGTCCGACGACGGACCACCACATGGATTCACCCTGCGGCAGACTGCGGCCCCACACGCGCATCGGATCGCCCGAGCCGGGTTGTTCGAGTTTGATGACCTCGGCGCCGAGATCGCCGAGGATCTGCCCGCAGAAGGGGCCGGCGATGAGTTGCCCCATCTCCACCACCCGGAGTCCCGCAAGGGGTCCCGTGGCGGTAGGGCGGGTGTCGTGGATGTGCTGCGTCATCTGGGAGTTCTCCCCACCAATCGCGTTGTGTATGCATTATGCCCGAATCGACTACAGAAAACCCTAGATGAAGATCTCTGATGTATACAACTGGTTGACTTTCGTGACGGACGACACATAGCCTGCCCCCTGTGCCATTCACAGCCGGCATCCCGCCTCGACGACGGAGGCGTCCGGCCGCGTCGGCCGCACCGCAATCCGAAGGGAGCACGATGACCACCGCTCGCGAGAGTCGGGTCGACGCCCAGCGCGCCGAACCCACACGCAAGCCCGATATGAACGCCACGCTGGGCCTGCCACTGAAATGGTTCGCTCCAGCAGCGCTGCTCGTGGTCGCCTTGACCTTCATATTCACCCCGGCTCCCGGGATGACGAGCGGTTTCGCCATCACGATGGCTATCGGTGGCCTGCTGATGGTGATCGGCAACGCGATACCCGGACTCAACAGGATCGGTGGAGGAGTCATTCTCGCGATCCTGATACCGGCGGTCCTGCACACCTACAATGTGATGCCCGACCACGCAGCCGAAGCCATCGACAACTTCTACAGCCTGTCCCAGTTCGGCGAATTCGTCGTCGCCGCACTGATCGTCGGCAGCATCCTCGGCATGAACAGATCCGTGCTCATCAAGGCAGGCACGCGCATCATCCTGCCCATCGTCGCGACGATCGCCGTGTGCTTCTCTCTGTTCGGCGTGATCGGCTATCTCACCGGTTATGGTGCGGGCAAGATGCTGTTCTTCGTCGTCGGTCCCGTACTCGGCGGCGGTGTCGCGGCCGGCGCCATCCCGATCTCGGAGCTCATCGCCACGAATTCCGGTGGGACATCGGAGCAGTACCTCACCCAACTCGTGCCTGCCGTCGTCGTGGCGAACACGGTATGCATCGTGGTCGCGGGGACCCTGGCATGGCTGGGTCGACGCCGAGCCGATCTCTTCCGCAACTTCAACGGCCAGGGCGAGCTCGCCGACGCCAAGACCGATCTCAGTAAGCCCGAACCGGCGAAGGTCAAGCCTGTCGAGGCCGTCAACAGCACGATCATCGGACTTTTCACCGCCGGAGTGCTCTTCATGGTGTCCGACGCGATCTCCGGGTTCCTGCCGTCGATCCACACCTATGTCTTCCTGATCCTGCTGTGCGCGATCGCCAAGATCTTCCTGCCGATTCCCGACGCGATCGTCGACGCAGCCGACTTGTGGTACCGCATGGTGGCCAACGCTTTCATCCCCGCCATCCTGGTGTCGGTGAGCATCGTGGCCATCGACTTCCATCAGGTGATCTCCCTGCTCGGCGACCCCGTCTACATGCTCTCCACCATCGCGGTCGTGTTCGTGGCCGCACTCGCCGCCGGCTTCATCGGCTGGTTGGTGAAGCTGTACTTCATCGAATCCGCCATCTCCGGTGGGCTGGGGCTCGCGGATTTCGGGTCGAGCGGCGACCTGGCCGTCCTCGGAGCGGCCAATCGCCTGGAGCTGCTCCCCTTCCTGTCCATCTCCTCGCGAATCGGCGGTGGGCTCGTCGTTCTGACGCTCTCCCTGCTCGGGCCGGTACTGCTCTGAGCTAGGCACCGCAGCCACCCCGACCATCCGTCGACACGACCGCACCCCGACACGAGTGGTATATCCGATCCGGATACCGCCTGTGTCGGGGTGCTTCTGCGTATGCATGCCGGTCCTCGGCCCGTTGCCGGAGCACCGATGCCACCGGGGCGGGCTCGCCGTCCGGCCGGGAAGGTCAGGCGGCGTACTCGGGATTCGCGATCACGAGACGAGCTGCAACAGCCTGCCGCACCGCCTCCTCGACGGAGGGTTCCGACATCGTCCGCTTCCCCTCCCGCAGCGCCAGCGCCAACTCGGTTTCGTCGACCACGCCAACCGCGTCGAGCGCAGCCCGATGCTGCGCCCGCAGACGCGCACCGTGTTCTGCTTCCCGAGCGACGATATCGAGAACCTTCGATGCCACTCGCGCCTGATAACGGGTCGGTGCGTCGGTCGCCGGATGGTCGACGACGAAAGCCTTGACCGCACGCGACAACTCCGCAACCGAGGGCATCCCGAACAGATCCTGCCGAGGCTCGTCGGCGAAAGTGATGGTGGCCGGCTCGATGTCCTCGGCCGGTTCCAGCATCTGCAGGAGATCGTGCTCGCATTCGGCGATGCGCCGGCCGATGGCCAGGAGTTCGAGGGCGTTCTCCTCGCCGTGGACGAGAGCGCGGTTGGCCTGGATCCGGCACATCACCGCCCACCTCAGGGTGCCGTAGAGCTCCCACCACCGCACCGCCTCGGGATCCGGCGCAATTCCGCTTTCGTCTTCATAGCCGCGGAACAGTTCGTCGCGGGATCCGAAACCTCCGACGGGCTCGGCGGCACCGAACCTCCAGGTCTTCACGCACAACCAGCCGAGATCCTCCATCGGATCCCCGAGGTGCGTCAGCTCCCAGTCCAGGACGGCCCGGATGCCCGACTCGTCGACGAGCACGTTGCCGTTGCGGAAGTCGCCGTGGACAACGGTGGTGCGCGTGGACGGTGACCGATGATCGTGCAACCAGCGGAACGCAAGTTCGAGGCTAGGCAGCGGTGGCCCTGTCTCGACATACCGGGCGAAGAGCTCGTCGAGTTGATCTCCGGCCGGGAAGTCGGGCAGTGCGTCGATCGGTATCCGGTGGATGCGGGCGAGCGCGCGGCCCAATGCGTAGGAGAGGTTCTTGCGCACCGCGCTGTACCGGTCGTCGCGCAGCAGGCGCTGCGGGAGCGCTTCGCCGGGGACCTTCTCCATGAGGAGATACGCTGCGCCGAGACCCTCGACCCGGTGGCCGTCGCTGTGATCGAGCAGCTCGGGGACGGGAACACCCGCGGTGTGGGCCTCGCGGAGAACAGTCGCTTCGCGGGCCATACGAGCCGGATCCTCGGCCCCGGGCGGGTCGCGTCGCAGGATCAGGTCACGTTCGGCGCCGGCATCTTCGGTGACGGTCAGGAGCCAGGTCTCACGACTCGCGCCGCCCGTCAGACGAGCCAGGTCCGTGAGCGTCCCCCGAACGCCGTCGAGTCCGGAGAGGTGCCTGGTCAGCGCCGCGCGCAGGTCGTCGATGCTCATCACGGATCCTGTCGGTACCCGACAGCGTCGAGAGCGATGTCCTGGTAGCGGGCGGTGACCTCCTGTGCGGTGAGCGGCCCGTCGGGATGGAACCACCCGGCGACAGCGGTGCAGGCACTGACGATGAAGCGCGCGGTGTCCACCGGGGTCTTCGTCGTGAACACCCCGCGGTCCACGCCGTCGACGACGACGCGGTCGAACATTCGTCGCTGCACGTCACGCTTGGTCACCACCACGGCGTAGTGCTGCGGTTCGAGGCTGCGCAATTCACTGTTCCCGAGCAGGCTTTCCCGGGGTGCCTTCGTGTGCTGCCCCACGTGAACGCCGACGATCGCGCGCAGCCGGTCCACGGGATCACTGCCCGCGGCGAGCAGTGCTTCCTCGGTTTCCTCCACGAGGGCGTCGAGCCCTCGGTTGAGGATGAGCGCGAGCAGCTCCTGCTTCGAGCCGAAGTAGTTGTACAGCGAGCCCACCGCCACCCCGGCCTCGGAGGCGATATCGCGCACCGAAGTGCCGTGGTAGCCCTTGGCGGCCATCGTCGCCACCGCGGCAGTGATCAGCGTGGCGGCGACCTTGTCGTCGGTCTCGCGCACGGCGAAGGACATCGCGCGCGGCGGGTTCTTCTCGGTTGAGCGGGGCATGTTCCTCCTGGTGAATTCACCATGAACGATCGCTCACGGTCGCTGAGGTGTCAATCGGATTCGGCAATCTTCGCAGAGCTCATCTACGCCAAAGGCGTTGAAAATCACTCCGGATGTGGTTACGGTCACTCTGAACATTCGTTCATTCGACTTCGTATTCGAGGACCACGCATGAGATCCGATCTTCCGAACGACATGCAGCAACTGCTCGACGACATCGACCACTTCATCGACACCGAGATCGCACCCCTGCAGGCGGAGAACGACAACGAACGCTTCTTCGACCATCGACGCGAATGGGCGCGCACCGACTTCGAAGCCGGCGGCCTCCCCCGCCCCGAATGGCACGAACTGCTCTCCGAAATGCGAAGTCGCGCCGACAAGGCCGGTTTCCTCCGCCGCGACCTGCCCACCGAGGTCGGTGGCGCCGACGCGAGCAACTTCGAGATGGCGGTCGTGCGCGAGCACCTCGCGCACCGCGGCCTGGGGTTGCACAACGACCTGCAGGACGAATCGTCGATCATCGGGAACTTTCCCAGCTTCCACCTGGTCTGGAAGTTCGGCACCGGCGACCAGCGCAGCGAGTTCGCCGAAGCCCTGATCACCGGCGAGCGTTTCCTCGGGTTCGGCCTCACCGAACCCGACCACGGATCGGACGCGACGTGGATGGAGACCACTGCCGTCCGCTCCGGTGGCGATTGGATCATCAACGGCGCCAAGCGGTGGAACACCGGGATGCACATCGCCACCCATGATCTGGTCTTCGCGCGCACCAGCGGCGAACCCGGACAGGCCCGCGGCATCACCGCCTTCCTCGTCCCCGTCGACACGCCCGGGTTCTCCGTCGACCTGTTCCGGTGGACGCTCAACATGCCCACCGACCACGCCGACGTGTCACTGCGCGACGTCCGGGTACCCGACTCGGCGATCCTCGGCGAGGAAGGTCGCGGACTGGAGATCGCGCAGAACTTCGTGCACGAGAACAGGATCCGACAGGCCGCCTCGAGTCTCGGCGCAGCCCAGTACTGCATCGACGAAGCGGTCTCCTATGCCCGCGATCGCGTGACCTTCGGCCAGCCTCTCGCAGCCCGCCAGGCCATCCAGTGGCCGCTGGTGGAACTGCACACCGACGGCGCGATGCTGCGCGAGCTGATCCGCGTCACCGCACGTGACCTCGACACACGCTCGCACATGGAGGTCTCCGATCGCGTCTCGATGTGCAACTACCGCGCCAACCGGCTCGTGTGCGATGCCGCCGACCGGGCCATGCAGGTCCACGGCGGCATGGGATACAGCCGTCACCTGCCCTTCGAGCACATCTACCGCCACCATCGCCGCTACCGGATCACCGAGGGTGCCGAGGAGATCCAGATCCGCAAGGTAGCCGGTCACCTGTTCGGATTCACCGGAAAGAAGAAGTGACATGATCGATTCCCTCGCGGCGCACCGCACGCTCGCCCACGGTGAACAGCTCGCCCGCCAGGCACGACAGCGGCCGGAGACTATCGCCATGAGCTTCGGCGACAGTCACCTCAGCTACCGGCAACTCGACGAACGGGTCAACCGTCTGGCCCGGGCCCTGCAGGCTCGTGGTGTGTCGAAGGGTGATCGTGTCGCCGTCCTGATGCACAACCGGCTCGAGGTGGTCGTATCCTATCTGGCCGTTCTGCGACTCGGGGCGATCGTGGTGCCGGTCAACTTCCGTCTCGTCGCCGCCGAGGTCGAGTACATCCTCTCCGACAGCGGCGCCGAGGTGCTCGTCGTCGACGAACCGATGACGTCGCTCGCCGCGCAACTCGCATCCCGGCTCGTGCGGACCGTGCTGGTCGCCGGCGGTGATGCGAGCCGGGTGTCCGAGACCGCGCTGGACTACGAGTCGGTGCTCGATCCGGACGACTCCTCGTTGGACATCGTCGTCGACGACCACGATCCGGCCTTCATCATGTACACCTCCGGGACCACGGGTCGCCCGAAGGGCGCGGTACTCAGCCACCTGAATCTTGCGATGAACACGGTCAATTCGATGATCGAACACCAGGTGAAGACCGAAGGTGAGGTGTGGTACTCGGGTCTGCCGCTGTTCCACATCGGTGGGCTCAACGGCATCCTGATCTATCTCATGGCCGGCGGACGGTCGATCATCGCGCCCTCGGGCAACTTCGATCCCGTCTCGACGATCGACACCCTCGAGCGGGAGCAGGTCACGTCCTGCTATTTCGTTCCCACGCAGTGGAAGGAACTGTGTGCCGTTCCCGGGGTGCGCGACCGGAAGCTGACTCTGCGCCGCATCATGTGGGGCGCATCCGTCGCTCCGCCCTCGGTGCTCTCGGCGATGGCCGAGACCTTCCCGAACATCCCCACGCTCAACGTGTTCGGGCAGACGGAGATGAGTTCGGTGACCTGCATCCTCCGCGGTGAGGACGCCATCTCCAAGATGGGGTCGGTCGGCACACCGATCGTCAACGTCGAGGCCCGCGTCGTCGACGGCAACGGCAACGACGTGCAGCAGGGTGACGTCGGCGAGATCGTCTATCGCGGACCGACTGTCATGCAGGGTTATTGGAACCGACCCGACGCGACGGAGGAAGCGTTCCGGGGTGGCTGGTTCCACTCGGGTGACCTTGTGCGCCAGGACGAGGACGGCTTCCTCTTCGTCGTCGACCGCGCGAAGGACATGATCATCTCCGGCGGCGAGAACATCTACTGCGCCGAGGTCGAGGCGGTCATCGATCAGCATCCGGGTGTCGCGGAGGTGGCCGTCGTCGGGGCGCCGCACCCGAAGTGGGTGGAGACCCCGGTCGCCATCGTCGTGCCCACCGATCCGAACGATCCTCCCTCGGAGGAGGACGTCATCGAGTTCTGCCGCAGCCGGATGGCCTCCTACAAGAAGCCGACCTCGGTGGTCGTCACCGACTCCTTGCCCCGCACCGCGACCGGCAAGGTCCAGAAGTTCCGCTTGCGCGAATCCCTGTCCGCGAACTGATCCCGCTTCACGAACGGAGACACGATCTCATGGGTAGAACCGCCGAAGGCACATTCACCGACCAGACCTGGGCTCCGCCGGTGTTCAGTGTCGACGAGAACGGCAAGGTCATCGGGCTGACGAACGACAACGCCCCGAACAACTGGGGTCGCTGGGGTGACCAGGACCAACGTGGCACCGCGAACTTCATCACCCCCGACGTCGTCCGCGCTGCGGCGGGACTGATCCGATCCGGCAAGTCCATCAGCCTCGCCGTTCCCCTCGACTCCACCGGCCCCGTGCACCCGACGCGCCCCAATGTGGTGCACTTCTTCGGCTACAGCGGCGCCGACTGGACGGTCGGAACCGAACTCGGCCGCGTCGCTCCCGGCTTCCAGGGCGCCGACGACTACATCTTCATGCCGCTGCAGGGCAGCACCCAGTGGGACGGTCTCGCCCATATCTTCAGCTCCGACGCCATGTACAACGGGTTCTGGATGGGCAACGTCGAGGGCGTGGCCGGCGCGAAGAAGTGCGCGATCAGCAACCTCAAGGACTCGTTGACCAGCCGTGGCGTCCTGCTCGATCTGCCGAAGTACCTCGGGGTGGAGCGCTGTGAACCGGGTGTTCCGATCACCGCCGCACAACTGGACGGATGCGCGCAGGCCCAGGGCGTGGAGGTGCGAACCGGAGACATCCTCACCATCCGCACCGGACACGTGCCGTGGTTCTACTCGCTCACCGACAAGAGCGAGTTCTGGGGTGCCGGCGCACCGGGCCTCGGCGCGGATACGGTTGCGTGGATCCATGAGAAGGAGATCGCCGCTTTGGCCGTGGACAACGTCGCGGTCGAGGTGGAACCGGCCGAGGAGGGCGGCGTCTACCCGCTGCACGCACGCCTGATCCGCGATCTCGGACTCACCCTCGGCGAGATCTGGTGGCTCGAAGAACTGGCCGCGGAGTGCGCCCGCGAAGGCCGCTACGAATTCTTCCTCACCGCATCGCCGTTGAACATCACCGGTGGAGCAGGGACGCCGGTGAATCCGACCGCCATCTTCTGACGCTGTCTTCGACTCCTCCGAATCCGGAGCGAACGGCTGCGCCTCTCGCCGACAGAACCTGGCCGGAGGCGCAGCCGTTTCGTTCCGGGTGTTGCGCCCATCACACACTCGACGTAACCTCGGTCACAACTTGACACACCGTCAAGTAATCTCGACTGGTCGTCCAGCCGCGTTTCCCCACGATTTGCAGCCCCGACTCGGCTCAGGACGCACGCACACAAAGGACTCCCCCATGGCGTTCACCCTCCCCGACTCGAAGCTCCCCCTCGACCTCGACTTCGATCCGCACCACCTGCGCGAGCGCTTCGAGGTGGACAAGAAGAAGCGGATCCGGCCCGACACCCTCGCCCAGTTCCAGGGACTCTCCGACGTGCTCGAGGTCGACGATCGCGACCCCTTCGTCGAGCCGATCGATCGCGAACCCGTCACGGAGGAACTCGACGCCCTCGTTCTCGGCGGCGGCTTCGGCGGACTCACCGCCGGCGCCTACCTCACGCAGAACGACATCACGAACTTCCGCATCGTCGAATACGGCGGCGACTTCGGCGGCACCTGGTACTGGAACCGGTACCCCGGTGTGCAGTGCGACATCGAATCGCATATCTACATGCCGCTCCTCGAGGAAACGGGATACGTCCCCACCCAGCGCTACGCCGACGGCTCCGAGATCTTCGAACACGCCCAGCGCATCGGACGCCACTACGGCCTCTACGAGCGGACCTACTTCCAGACCCGCGCCACGCAGGCCACCTGGGACGAGGCCGAGCAGCGCTGGGAGGTGACCACCGATCGCGGCGACCGTTTCCTCACCAGGTTCCTCCTGCGTTCGAACGGCGCACTGACCAAGCCGCAGCTCCCCAAGGTCCCCGGCATCGGCGACTTCACGGGCAAGATCTTCCACACCAGCCGCTGGGACTACGACTACACCGGCGGATCGCCCGCCGGAAACCTCGAGAACCTGCGCGACAAGCGCGTCGCCGTCGTCGGCACCGGCGCCACCGGCGTCCAGGTCGTCCCCTACCTCGCCGCGGACGCGAAGGAACTCGTCGTGGTCCAGCGGACGTCGAGCGTCGTGCAGCCCCGCAACAACCGGAAGACCGACCCCGCCTGGGCGGCGTCGCTGAAGCCGGGCTGGCAGTACGAGCGACACGACAATTTCAACGGGATCATCTCCGGCCACGACGTCGAGGGCAACCACGTCGACGACGGCTGGACACACCTGTTCCCCGCTCTGAAGGGACAGCATCTGCTCGAGACGCCCATGGCGGAGTTGTCCCCGGCCGACCAGGCCGTCGTCGCCGAGATCGCCGACATGCAGCTGCTCATGAGCGCACACCGTCGGATCGATTCGATCGTCACCGACCCCGCCGTCGCCGACGGGTTGAAGCCGTGGTTCGGATACATGTGCAAGCGGCCCTGTTTCAACGACGAATACCTCGACGCCTTCAACCGTGAGAACGTGACGCTCGCGGCCGCGCCGACGGGCATCGACGGCATCACGGTCGACGGCATCGTCGTCGGCGGCAAGCACTACGAGGTCGACTGCATCGTGTTCGCGACCGGATTCGAAACCGGCTCCGGCCCCGCCGGGATCTACGGCTACGACGTCCTCGGACGCGACGGCCGGTCCATGCAGGAGTACTTCTCCGACGGCGCGAAGACCATGCACGGCTTCTTCACGCACGGTTTCCCCAACTTCGTCGAACTGGGCATGAGCCAGACCGCCTACTACGTCAATTTCGTGTACATGCTCGACCGGAAGGCCCGGCACGCGGCGCGCCTGATCCGGCACGTGCTGGACGAAGGGATCGGCGCGTTCGAACCGACCGTCGAGGCCGAGTCCTCGTGGGTCGCGAAGGTCCGCGCATCGAACGAACCGCGCGTGGCGTACTGGGCGGCGTGCACGCCCGGCTACTACAACGGTCAGGGCGACGTGTCGAAGGCGGTATTCAACGAGGTCTACAACTCGAGCGAGATCGACTTCTGGAACATGATCGAGGACTGGTGGGAGGCCCGGGAGTTCGAGGGTCTGACGTTCGAGCCGTCTCGTTCGGCGGTCCCCGTCGAGGTCCAGGCCTGATCCCGTCTCTATCGGGACGTGAAGCGCTGTGCCGTGTGGCCACTGTTCGGTCGTCGACCGCGCAGTGGCCACACGCGCTACCGCCGGCGCACCGGATAGCGCAAGTGGAGAACCCTGTCGCCCTGGATCACCACATCGGGATCCTCCAGCAGATGCTGCGCGTGGACCGAACCGAAGTAGCGCTTCCCGGATCCGAACACAACGGGCACGACATCCATGCGCACCTCGTCGACCAGGCCGGCGGCGAGCACCTGTCCTCCGACCTCGCCGGCCGCGACCTCGACGGTGCGGTCACCCGCGAGTTCCTGCGCCGTGGTCACGGCCGCGTCGATGCCGTCGACGAAGTGGAACGGCGCCTCGGGGTGCCATCCATCGGGCCTCGGGCGGTGCGAAACGACGACCACGTGGTCGACCCCGGCCGGCGGTTCTCCGTCCCAGCCGTCGGTCATGTCGAAGACGTGCCGACCGGCGATCGTCACCCCGATCTCGTCCCAGTACGGCCGGATGTAGTCGTAGGAGGTCCGGGACACCTTCACGAAGCCGCTGTCGTCCAACGAAACGTCGCCGCTGGTCAACCAGTCGAACAACGGTCCGGGCTGATCGTTCTCGTCCGCGATGAAGCCGTCCACCGAAACCGAGGCGTACATGACCACTTTGCCCATGGAGCCCTCCTTGGCACGCGACGTGCCCGACGCTACCCCCGGCGCCGGTCCTGCCTGCCCCGATCCGACCACAACGCGACACTAGGATGCGAGCCATGGAGTCGACCAAGTCCCCGTCAGCGGTGAGCGGCGGGGATGCCGGAGCGCGGATACCCGACCAGGATGTCGGGCGACGGCGGCGGATTCCACGCGGCGAGGTCCAGCGGCAATCCATTCTCGACGCGTTCGAGCGGTGCCTGCGCGAGATGCCGGCCGTGGACATCTCGGTCAAGGACATCACCGAAGCTGCGGGAATCAAGCGCCCGAACTTCTACTTCTATTTCGAATCCAAGGACGAGGTTCTCGGCGAACTGGTCGGCAGAGCATGGGACGACTGGGCAGACAGCATCGGCGGCTATCACCGCCGCGCCGGTGAGTCCCACGCCGACTATTTCGACCGGCTCTTCGGCACGTCCTATCGCGCCTGGGTCGAGCGCGACCGCGTGATGGTCGCCGGCCTGCAGGCGGTCAACTACGACGACAAGCTCAGCGCTCGGTGGACGTCGCTGGTCACCGATCTCAACGGCCGACTCGCGGCGCAGATGAGCCGGGATGCCGACGCCGGGGAGATCACCCCGCTGTCGAACGACCACGAAGGCCTCGTCACGACACTGACCGACATGATCGTCATGGCCTTCTTCAAGGACCGATCGCTCAGGCCGTCCGAAGCCGAGTCGAGACGGATGCTGGCCAATGTGAAGACTATCTGGCTCGGAACGTGGGGCGCACCGAACCCGCCGTCGCATCGAATCGACTGATACGGCGGCGTGACGTCGTTCGGTCGACTGTTCAGAACAGCCCGATTGCTCGAATGATCAGACCACCGGCCACCATCAGGGCCACGATCACTGCGATCACGATAGCGATGAGGGCGCCGGCACTGCGGCGCTGTGGCGGTTCGTGCTGCGGACCGCCCACAGAGGTCTCGGCGGGCGGAGTATCTCCGGGCGCCACCCCGCCCCCGGGTTCGAGACCGGGAGTGTTCGCGGGATCGGGGTTCTGCGGGTCGAACTCGGACGCGTCGGGATTCTCGTCAGCCATACTCTCCTGTACCCGATAATCGGCGCGCAACGCCTCGACTTTCTTCTACGCGACGCCGAGCGCGTGAGTGCGCGGGTACAACGCCTGGGACAACGGTTCGATGATCCCGGAATCGACGTGGCCACCGATGCGCCCGGATAAGCTGACAACGGCCGAACGATACACCGCTGCAGGCTCCGGGAGCCGGTAACGCCGTTGTTCCCAAGCCTTTTGACCTCGGGAGGAATTATGACCGACCCACAGCAGGATCCGAACAAGGACGAAGGCCAGGAAGGCCCGGCAGACGGCGGCGCAGTCGGCGTCCCGGGCGTTCACGACGGTGGCGCCGACGGAGGAGCTGACGGGGGCGCCGACAGCGGTGGCGACGGCGGAGCTGACGGCGGTGCCGATGGTGGAGCCGACAGCGGTGGCGACGGCGGTGCCGATGGCGGGGCTGACGGAGGTGCCGATGGCGGAGCCGACGGAGGCAGCTAGGTATGAGGACTCCTCATATCGCATCCAGGACTCCGGCGTCGAAACGGACGCCGGAGTCCTGGAAACACGCTTGATCGACATCGGTCGGGAGAAGTTCGCGTCCGAAATCTGGGGACGTGCACCACTGCTGACGCGTCGCGCCGGCACATTCACCGACCTGTTCTCCGCCGAGGCGGTCGACGAACTCATCTCGCGCCGAGGACTCCGCACGCCCTTCCTTCGCGTCGCCAAGGACGGGACGACACTGCCGGACTCGTCGTTCACCTCCCCCGGCGGGGTCGGAGCGACCATCTCCGACCAACTCGACGACACGATGCTCTGGCGCAACCTCGCCGACGGCGCCACCCTCGTCCTGCAGGCACTGCACCGCACATGGGAACCGATCTCGCAGTTCGGCACCGCTCTGAGCGACGAACTCGGACATCCCGTCCAGGTCAACGCGTACATCACTCCACCTCGGAACCAGGGTTTCAGCCACCATTACGACGTCCACGATGTCTTCGTCGTGCAGATCGAGGGAACGAAGAGGTGGGTGATCCACGAGCCCGTCCACCCGGCGCCGCTACGCAATCAGCCCTGGACCGATCACCGCGCCGCTGTCGCCCGAGCCGCGACAGAGCCGGCGTGCATCGACACCGTGCTCGAACCCGGCGACTGTCTCTATCTGCCGCGCGGCTGGATCCATGCCGCGGAGGCCCGAGGGGAGATCTCCATCCACCTCACCGTCGGCATCCACACGTGGACGCGCCATGCACTCGCCGAGCATCTGACCCGGGCAGCACTCGCTGCGCTCGGCGACGATCCCGGGATGCGCGGCGCACTGCCCATGGGCATCGACGACCCGGATGACGAGATCGCCGCTGTCCGTGATCATCTCATCTCCGCGATTGCAAGAGCGGACGTCACCTCCATGTTCCATCGTGCCCGGCGGGAGCAGGCCCGTCCGGCACCGCTGGGGCCGCTCGCCCAATTCGCCGCCGTCCACGATCTCGGCCCCGACACCACGGTGAAACTCCGCAGCGCACTGTATGCGCGCCTGGAAGGTTCACACCTGGTCACGCGTGTCGGCCGTGTCTCTGTGGCGGACGAGGAACTGCCGTCTGTCACGCGCCTGCTCGACGGCGGATCCCACCCGGCGAAAACCCTCGGGACCGACCTGGTCGAACGGCTGTTGCGCGCAGGGATCCTCGTCCCCGCGGAACAGTGACGGTGCACTGTGGTCTCAGCCGAACGCTTCTTCTGCGCAGACAATGCCCGCCTGCGGGGTGATCCGATGGCCGGCACGGCCCCGCGCGGATTCGCCTGGGTCCTCGTCGAATACCGGGGCAGATGGCCGGTGAACGGGTTCGAGGGGCTCGAGCTCGACGCCGCGACCAAGACGGCCGTGTTCTCCGCCGCGCAGGCGGCCCGCGCACGCATACTGCTGGTCAAGCGCCCGGGCCGTCGCCGCCGCGGCGGACACGACCATTGGGCGGTGCTCCGCCGCGAGACCTCGGGCGCGGTGCGTCAGCAATGGGGAACGTGGGATCGCGAGGAGGATCTGACACAGATCGTCACCGCCCTCGAGACTCCCGGCGACCTCGGTGGCCACTCCGTCCTCCTGGTCTGCGCTCACGGTCACCACGACCCGTGCTGCGCCGTGCGTGGACGGCCGGTCGCGCGCGCCTTGGCCGAGCGCTGGCCCGACCAGGTCTGGGAATGCTCGCACGTAGGCGGAGACCGGTTCGCCGCCAATGTCGTCGTCGTACCCGACGGTGTCTACTACGGCGGTCTCGACGCCGAGTCGTCCGTCCTCACGATCGAAGAACACTTCTTCGACCGGATCCACCACCGTCATCTACGCGGCTACACCGATATGTCGCCGCCTCAGCAGGCCGCGCTCGCTGCCACGCTCCGACGCTTCGGTCCGGCCGGGCGCAGTGATTACACAGTCGCAGAGAGTGCCCGCGAGGGTGATCTCTGGCGGATCCGGCTCGCCGGTCGTGCACCGCACCCGGAGCGTGTCGACGTCGAACTGCGGGCCCATCGCACTCCCCCGTGCCGATTGACCTGCCGTGGAGCGCCGACGGCTTCGGTCATGGTCTACGAACCCACCTCGGTCCGCACGCTGTGAGCACACGGCCGCGCGGACGGCTTCAGGTCGTCACCCCAGCTCTTCCTCTGCCTTCGCGAGGGCCGCGAACTCCTCGTCCGGGGAGTTCGCGACGAGGTGGTGACGGCTGTAGAGACCGAAGTAGGCCATGAATGCCGCGAACGCGGCGAACGTCCACAGAGCCGCGACGGGATCGACGAGGAAGGTGGCCACCACAGCGGCCGCGGCGATCACCAGCGCGAACGAGATCGTAACGACACCACCGGGCGTGCGGTACGGACGCGGCATCCCGGGCTCGCGCACGCGCAGCACGATGTGGCTGACCATCATGAGCACGTAGCTCACGGCGGCACCGAAGACCGCCATGTTGAGGAGCATCGCGCCCTCACCGGTCAGCGACAGGACGAAGCCGATCACGCCGGGCACGATCAACGCGAGTATGGGGGCCTTGCGCGAATTCGTCACCGACAGGCTCGTCGGCAGGTAGCCGGCGCGGGACAACGCGAAGGTCTGCCGCGAGTACGCGTACATGATGGAGAAGAAGCTGGCGATCAGCCCGGCGAGCCCGATGTAGTTGACGACCTTCGCCGCTGTCCCGTCACCCAGCGCCTCGACGAGCGGGTTGCCCGAGGTCGACAACCCCTCGGCACCCAACGCACCGGTCGCGAGGAACAGCACCGTCGCTCCTGTCACCAGGAGCACCAGCATGCTGGAGATGATGCCGCGGGGCACGTTCTTCTCCGGCTCGCGCGCTTCCTCCGCAGCGAGAGGAACGCCCTCGATCGCCAGGAAGAACCAGATCGCGAACGGAACTGCGGCCCAGATACCGAAGTAGCCGAACGGCAGGAAGCCCGAGGCACCGACGGCATCGGTCGGCGTAATGTCCGTGAGATTGTCGGACTCGAACAGTCCCACCGCGGAGATCGCGAAGATCACGAGTCCGACGAGTGCGATGGCGGTGATGACGAACATCGCCTTGAGCGCTTCGCCCGCACCGGTGAGGTGGATGCCGATGAAAATGGCATAGACAGCGAGGTAGATCCACCATCCGTCGGTGATCCCGAAGATGTTCAACGATTCGACATAACTGCCGATGAACGTCGCGATGGCCGCAGGGGCGATCGCGTACTCGATGAGAATGGCCGTGCCGGTGGCGAATCCACCCCAGGGGCCGAGCGCGCGACGAGCGAAGGTGTATCCGCCCCCTGCGGCCGGAAGGGCCGACGACAATTCCGCCATCCCGAGCACCATCGCGAAATACATGCCCGCGATGACCACGCCGGCGATGAGCAGGCCGCCGAATCCACCTTCGGCGAGTCCGTTGTTCCATCCGGCGTAGTCACCGGAGATGACATAACTGACACCGAGTCCTGCAAGGAGCACCCACCCTGCGGTTCCTTTACGCAGTGAACGTTTTTCGAGGTATTCGCTCTTCTCGGCGTGGAAGTCGGCGCCGTCGTGGTGCTTACGGGTTCCCGAACTCTTCGATGGTTCTACGACTGACATTCCGTCTCCCTGAGGCGATCGGTTCGTACGGCGGCGTCACGCCGCCGAGGTGGTGGAACGTCGCGCGAGCAGCGGCCGGCGTTCATGGGCTACCCCCTGGTCGTGGAAGTCGCGCAACGAGATGGAGTGCAGCCGTGTAACTCGGATGATCCAGCATCCTCCCGGGCGAACAGGGTGTCTGTTCGTTTCTCGAGTATCGGAGAAGACTGTTGCAACTCTGTTGCGAGCCCGTAATGGAACGCGCGGTTATGTAGCCTGCGGGCGGTCTTCTACCAACCGACGACACATGGAGGATTCGAAGTGACTGCGCTGCTGTGGGCGGTAGCGATCGTGGCCGTGGCTGTGTTCGGATGGGGCACATCGGTGGTGTACCGGGCTCATCGAAGTGTCGTGCGCCGATCCGAGGGTCCGCTATCGGACGCGGGGCGTACCCGGGTGAAGAAAGGGCGAAATGTTGCGGTTGTCGGACTGGTCGTCGGAGCTCCGAGCCTGGCGATCGCGCTCCTACCGACAATGGACAAGGTGGTCGTGGTGATCGTCGTTGCGCTGCTGATACCTGGCTTGTTCCATCTGACTCGTGAGACCCTCGCCTACCCCGTGAACGAGCGCTGAGACTGCGGATACGACCGTCAGCTGTCGGTGTCCACGTCCGTGGTAGCGAGAATCGATGCCCACCACCGACATTCGGTTCGACGACCGAGTGCGATATCGCGTCCGAAAATGCGGTTGCTCGTTCCGGCACTGCTCCCTAGGGTGGCCCGCATGGCGTCGGTCAGGCAGGTACAGGTCACGTTCGATTCCACCGAACCCGAGCGACTCGCGCACTTCTGGTGCGCTGTTCTCGGCTACGAGGTGCCCACGCCGCCCGACGGGTTCGCGACACGGACCGACTACGACGCAGGCCTGCCCGCAGAGTCGCAAGGACGCGCGTTCGTGTGCGCCGACCCGACCGGTGCCGGGCCACGGCTGCACTTCCAGCGAGTACCCGAAGAAAAGGTAGTGAAGAACCGGGTGCATCTCGACGTCCGCGTCGGGACAGGCTTGGAGGGTGACGAACGCCTGTCTGCTCTGCAAGCCGAATCCGACCGGCTGGTCGCGCTCGGCGCTGCGCAGGTGAAGGTTCTGCATGCCGACGGCGTCGACGAGTCCTGCATCGTCATGCAGGACATCGAAGGCAACGAGTTCTGTCTGGACTGAAGGACGCGCGGCAACCGGTGGTGTCGCGATCGAGGAACGGCGCTACACACCTACCGATGGCGTGCCACCGGCGATCGGAAGCCGCAGACGAACCTCGGTTCCCCGCGGCTCGTTCGGAGAGAACTCGATGTCGCCGCCGTGACGCTCGACGATGTGCTCCGACACGATCAAGCCGAGCCCGGAGCCGTCCTGCTTCGCGGAGAACGCCCCTGAGACGAGTTGATTTCGCGGGGCTCGTTCCATGCCTCGGCCTTCGTCGGCCACCCGGATGCATACCCAGTCACCATCACGGCAGGTCGTGACCCTCAATTCCTTCGCCTCCGTTGTGGGCAGGACGATCTCGTCGATCGCGTTGAAGCACAGATTGATGATGACCTGACCGATCAACACGCTCTCCCCCTGCACAGGCAAGCTCTCGACGGTCCGATCGACCACCACCCGCACGCCCCGTTCAGCCGCGCGCAACCGAACGAAATACAGGCTCTCCTCCATCACGTCGTTGAGATCGATGGCCGACGACGTCGATTCGATGCGCCGCACATACCGTTTGACCGACGCCACGATCTCCGCAGCACGGCTCAACTGCTTCTCCGCCATGTCCAGACCGTAGGAGAGTTGATCGCGGTCGAGAGTGCCACCGGCAACGCGCGTTTGGAGACCACGCAGGTAGTTCGACGACGCCGCCAATGGTTGCCCGAGTTCATGGGCCAGGATCATCGCCATGTCACCCATCGCGTTGTAGCGGCTCAGATACTGCAGGTTCGCTACCTGGTATTCGTGGCGCTGCTCCAACTCGACGCGGTCGGTCACGTCCCGGATCACGAGCACCCGCGAGACCATGCCGTCGTGCACCACGTCCTCGAGCTCACCGGCGAGCCAGGTGACGCGGCCGTCCGGCCTCTCGATCTTCTGCCGGATCTTCACCGATCCGGTGCCCGACGCCAGCTTCGACACCACCTGCTCGGAATCCAGCGAGGGATCGCATCGCCCCAGGCCCTCGAGGTGGGCCCCCATCAACTGGTCGGTGGTCGAGCCGAACAACCGCGCCGCGAGTGGTGAGATGTCGTCGATGCAGTTGCCGTCGTCGAGCACCAGGATGCCGGCCGAGGTGTGCGTCATGATCCGCTGCAACGACTGCGACACCCAGCTGAGTTCCTGCTGGATCTCCACCTCCTCGGAAATGTTGCGGAACTCGACCATCACCACCGGACCGTCCTGGAACTGCACCAGGGACGCGTTGGCGTCGGTGAGGAAGTCCACCCCCTCCTTGGTTCGATATTTCCACTGCCGCCGACTCGATCCATGTACGACCGCGGACTGCAGCCACGCCACTCCCAGGGCCCGGCGATACTGACGTTCCTGACTGCTCATGTGGTGCGCTTTGAGCGGCCGCAACTCCTCGAGCGTGAAACCGAACATCCGGCACGCAGCGGGATTGGCCCACAGGATGTTCTTCGACGCAGCCTCGTGGATCAGGATGCCGGTCTGCGTTCGCTCCGCCATCGCCTGGAAGTCACGTCGGGTGGGGAACATCGATCAACACCTCCGGGAGCAGGACGGTCCATCGTCCGACGAGCGACGTCGTCACCGCCATTAGGAATTACTTTATGGCCTCGGGAGAAAGTCCCGATACCGCCGTAACCGGCTCGTCCATAGCGTGTTCATCAGCGCGAACACGTACCGAAACGGAGACGGCATGACCATCCCCAGCACGACCGAACGGATCGAGGCAGCGCCGGCGGGTCCGGCGCGGGATCGCGCGTTCGAGCACGCGCTCGAAGTGCTCCGCGACCGGCGCGACGAGTTCGACCAGCAACGCTTCGTACCCCCCGACTACATCGCATTGCTCAAACAGGCCGGACTGTACCGGGCATCCACGCCGGCACAGTTCGGTGGCGAACCGATGGCGCCGTCGTCCTTCATGCACCTCGTCGAACGGATCTCTGCGATCGATCCGGCCACGGGCTGGGTCGCCAGCTTCGGATCGTCGCTGGTGTACTTCTCCGCTCTCCCGGTCGCGACCCAGGCGAAGATTTACGCTGACGGCCCCGACATCGCCTACGCCGGCGGCTTGTTCCCCATGCAGGAAGCCGAGAAGGTCGACGGTGGTTATCTGTGCAGCGGGCTGTGGCAGTTCGCGAGCGGCTGCCGAGGCGCCGACATCCTCGGGATCGGTCTCGCCGGCGGCCCGGACACCAACGGCATGCCTCTCACCGCGCTGGTGTATCCAGCGGACGTCGAGATCGTCGAGAACTGGGACGTGGCGGGCATGGCAGCCACCGGCTCGCACTCGATACGCGCTGACCAACTCTTCGTGCCCGAGGAGATGACCTTCGTCCGCGGCGGCGCACCGAAAGTCGACGAACCGATCACCCGCTACCCGATGCTTCCCTACGCCGCGCAGGTGCTCGCGGTGGTCACGCTCGGAGCAGCGCGCGGTGCCCTCGACTACGTGCAGGAGGTCGGTGCAGCGCGCTCCAGCATCACCGGCGGTGCCGCCAAGGGCAACCGTCCCGCCTACAAGATCGGTCTGGCCAGGGCCGAGGCCGATCTGCGGTCGGCACGTGCATTCTTCTACGAGGTCACCGACGAAGTGTGGAGTCTTGCGCTTGCGGGAGATCCGATCTCCGACGAACACAGGGCGATGCTCCGCTTGGCAGCGACACATGCCGCGCATGTCGGTCGCACCGTGGTGCTGTCGGCCTTCGATCTCGCCGGCACCGGCGCGATCTACGACAGTCATCCTCTCCAGCGATATCTGCAGGATGCGCTCGTTCCTGCCCAGCACGCCATGTTGCAGACCAACACGTTCGAGGCCGCCGGTTCGATTCTGCTCGGTCTCGACGCCGATATCCCCAGCTTCCCCTGATCGCCTCTCCGACCGTGCGAGCCCGCAAGGCTCACCCGACCGAAAGGACACCTGTCGTGCCCGAACCATTGCGCACCTTGTTCTGCATCGGCAACAACCAGAACTTCTTCGATCTCCCCAAGGCGGAGATCGGCCCGGTCTGGGTCGGCATCTCCACTATGCTCTCCGATCTCAAGCGCATGGACGGCGTCGACATCATCGGCACCTTCGACGACGACGCCCACATGGTCGGACCGTCCGATGGGTGGCCGTGGACGTGCTACGTCCTCGCCGACGTCAAAGACCAGGAGACAGTGAAGAACGCGTGCAACCTGTTGCGCACCACCATGATCGGTGAGTTTGCATTGTGGAGGTATTTCAAGATCGAAGCTCGTATGGGTCGTGAGCTGACCATTCGGGACGACGTGGACGTGTAGACGTGACCGACATGTCGGACCGACTGTCCGCGCTCGAAGTCAAGGACGCTGCCCGGCTATGCCTGATGCGCTACATGGACCTGTGCGACGTCCCCGGTTCCCTGGAGCATCCCGAACAGATCGGCGCGCTGTTCACCGGCAATGCGACTTGGGAAGGCATCGGATCGGAGTACACAGACAAGTTCGGGATCGCTCACGGGCGCGAGGACATCGTCGCTCTGGTCTCTCGATATCTTCCACCAGCCGAACATTTCGTTCGCAACACGCATCTGCTCGGCAGCGAACGGATCCGGGTCGAGCGCGACAGTGCTCACGGTCGATGGATCATGCAACAACTGTCGCTGTACACGGACGGCACGGCCGAACTGCTGTGTGCCCGACTCGAGATCGATTTCGAGATCACCCGCTCGGCGGACATCACGGCCCGCATACACCGATTCCGCACCCAGCGCATGTTCGCGGCACCCCTGCCCATCGACGCGATGAGTCATCTGCACTGATGCGGACACCCGCACGTGACGAGTTCGAAGGAAGCAAACACATGACGACGATCGAACATTCGATCCAGAACAATTACGGGGATCTCGTCGGCACCGATCGGGTCGCCGGACGGCTCTACACGGACCCGGAGATCTTCCGTGTCGAGATGGAGAAGATCTTCTACCGCACGTGGGTGTGGGTCGCGCACGAGAGCGAGATCCCTGAGCCCGGTTCGTTCAAGACCACTCAGGTCGGGAATCAGCCGGTGATCGTCACTCGTGACCGCAAGGGAAACTTCAACACCCTCCTGAACCGCTGCCGGCACCGCGGCGCGACCGTCTGCGACCAGCGCAGCGGCAAGGCCAACGGCTTCACGTGCCCGTACCACAACTGGTCCTACGCTCTCGACGGTCGATTGCGCGGTATCCCCTATCCGGACGGCTACGAGGGAGTCATCGACAAGAAGGACTTCCCCCTCCAGACGCTGCGCACCGAGAGCTACCTGGGCATGATCTGGGCAACCTTCAAACAGGACGCCGAATCCCTCGAGGATTTCCTCGGTGACGCCAAGCTCTGGATGGAGCGCTTCTTCAAGCAGAGCAACGGACTGCCGACCAAGGTGCTCGGCGTCCACAAGTTCCGCTTCAAGGGCAACTGGAAGATCCAACTGGAGAACACCACGGACGGCTACCACTTCCCGATGGTGCACAAGTCATGGATGGCCTCCGTCGACGCGGAAACCGCCGACATGATGTCGTTCATGGACGATCCGGCCGCCGAGACACATTCGCTCGGCAACGGACACAGCGTCGCGATCATGGCCGCTGCCCACGTCGACCTCGATATTGACGACGGCACCGAGGAGATCCAGCCACGCTTCCAGCATCTCGTCGACGAACTCACCGAGGCCGGGGAGAGTCCGGAGCGGATCCGTCGCTACATGCGCTCGATGCACGGCTGCGGGTTCAACCTCAACACTTTTCCGAATGTGGCGATGTCCTCGTCGTTCTTCCGGGTCTTGATTCCCATCTCCGTCGACGAGACCGAGATCTGGCACATGGCCATCGGCATGGACGGCGGCCCTGAATCCGTCAACCGGGAGCGTCTGCGTATTCACGAGCACTTCCAGGGCCCGTTTGGCTTCGGCAGCCCCGACGATGCGGAGGGTTGGACCCGGGTTCAGATCGGTGCCGGCGGCAATCCCGACATGCCCATCCTCGTCAACCGCGGCGAGGGGCGCGAATACCTCACCGAAGAAGGTTGGCCCACTTCACATGTCACCGACGAGACAGGAATGCGCGAGGCCTACGCAATGTGGAAGAAGCTGATGAGCGATGACTGACCTGAGCCTGACCGATCCCCGCGTGTTGCGTGCCATAGAACTGGTGTGGAAGGAGGCCGAGGCCCTCGACGCGAAGGACTACAAGTCCTGGGAGCAGATGTACACCGATGATGGCATCTACGTGATCCCCATCGACCCGGACACGGATGACTTCGCGTCCTCGCTCAACATGGTCTACGACGATGCACGGATGCGCCGACTGCGCGTCCAACGCATGCTCCAGGGTTACTCGCCGTCCGCGGTCGCCGCAGCACGCACCGTCCGCGTGATCTCCCGCTTCACCGTGCAGGAGCGCACCGATACCTCGGTCACCCTCCGCTCGGCGCAGATCGTCAATGCCTTCAAACGCAACGAGTTCTTGACCCTCGGCGCGGATCTGACGCACACGATCGTGTTCGACGACGAGGGCGACGACAGGATCGCGCTCAAGGTGATCCGTCTGATCGACAGTGAGGACGCGGTCAGTGCGTCCGGCTATCTGCTCTGAGAGGCCGCCATGAATCCTCATGCCCCGGGTATCGCGGTCGTCACCGGAGCCGCCGGCGGAATGGGCACCGCCATCGCCCGTAAACTGCATACCGACGGCCGGCGGGTGCTCCTCGCCGACCTCGACACCGCCGCGGTCGACGCCCTCGCGGCGGAACTGTCCCCCGACGGGTCCACAGCCCGCGGCATCAAGTTGGACGTCGGCCGCAAGGCGGCCTTCGAGGAAGGCCTCGCAGTCTGTGAAGACCTGTGGGGCACGCCCACCATCGTCGTCAACAACGCCGCGGTCACCCGCGCGGCCGACCTGATGACACTCGGTGAAGACGAGTTCACGGACGTGCTCACCACGAACGTCAACAGCGTCTTCTTCGGCTGTCAGGTGTTCGGAGCGGCGATGGCCGACAAGGGATTCGGTCGCATCGTCAACATGGCTTCGCTCGCGGGCCAGAACGGCGGCACCGCCACCGGCGGGCACTACGCGGCGTCGAAGGGTGCGATCCTGACCGCCACCAAGATCTTCGCGCGGGAACTCGCCGCGCGAGGCGTGACGGTCAACGCGATCTCCCCGGGCCCACACGATTTGCCGGTCGTCCGCAAGACGGTTCCGGCCGACAAACTCGACGGCATCGTTGCCGGTATTCCGGTCGGGCGACTCGGCAGTGCATCGTTCGTCGCTGACACCGTCGCGCTGTTGATCTCCGACGACGCCTTCTTCGTCACCGGTGCCTGCTGGGACATCAACGGCGGCCTGTATCTGCGCTGAGCGTTCCATCCCTATCGGCCCGCACCCGTCGCTACACGAGGAGAACCTGACATGACACTCATCGACGTCATCGTCTCCGACATCACCCAGGAAACACCGACCGTCAAGTCGATCACGCTCGTGAAGGCGGACGGGTCACCGCTGGGTCCGTACCTGCCTGGCGCACACATCGACGTCGAGGGCCCGACAGCGATCACACGTCAGTACTCGCTGTGCAGCACCCCGGACGCACCGGACTCGTTCGTCTTCGCCGTCAAGAAGGAGGCGAACTCACGCGGTGGATCCGCTGCCCTGCACGAACTCTCTGTCGGCGACACCCTCCGCATCAGCACACCTCGGAACCTGATCGCCATCGCCGAAGAGGCACAGCACCACGTGCTCGTCGCCGCCGGCATCGGCATCACTCCGATGCTGAGTATGGCCCGCTACATGGACGTTCACGGCATCAGCTTCGAACTGCACTACTTCGCCCGCACCGAATCCGAAGCGGCATTCCTGCCGCTGCTGAACGACCGCTGCCCGGACAAGCTACATCAGCATCTCGGAGTGACGCGCGAGGCCCAGGAGCATGTCCTGAAGGACGAATTCGCCGAATTGCCTCCACACACTCACATCTATACGTGCGGACCGGCCGGGTTCATGGACAAGGTCTTTGCCGTCGCGCGTGAGCACGTCTCCCCCGACGCCATCCACCTCGAGAACTTCCACGCCTCGGAGCAACCCGACGCGTCGGCGAACGCCGCATTCGAAGTTGAGCTGGACGGAGAGACCTATCGGATTCCGGCCGATAAGAGCATCGTCGAGGTCCTCCAGGACAACGGTTGCGACGTCGACACCTCCTGCCAGGAAGGCATCTGCGGAACGTGCATCATGCAGGTCCTGGAGGGTTCGCCCGAACACCGCGACAACGTGCTCACCCGTGCCGAGAAGGAATCCGGGGAAGTCATGGCAGTGTGCGTGTCGCGCACGAGAGGGCAGCGACTCGTCCTCGACTACTACTGATCGACCGTGGTCAGGCTTCGTTCGGGACCTCTACGCCGTAGCGGAGGAGGTCCCGAACGAAGGTGCCGATGCTGTCGGAGTCGGTCTTGCTCTTGATCCGAGCCCGATGGACATCGACGGTCTTCACGCTCATCCCCAGCTTGCGGGCGATATTCTGGCTCGGCAGGCCTTCGACGACCAAGGCCAGGATCTGCCGCTCACGCGGCGTCAGCCCCTGGAGTTTCTCCCGCAGCGCTACGCGTGCAGCATGCTCCGCGAAACGCGTCCGAGCGCGCTCGACGCCGGACTGAACCGCGTCGAGCAGCCGTTGCGGATCGTACGGCTTCTCCAGGAAATCCATGGCGCCCTTCTGTAGCGTCGAGACGGACATCCTGATGTCGCCGTGCGCCGAGACGAAGATGATCACCAAATGCGGCGCGAACTCGTTGATCCGCTCCTGCAACCTCGTGCCGCTCATGCCCGGCATGCGCACATCGAGCACGATGCAAGCGGGATGCGTGCCGTCGTAGGCATCGAGGAAGACATCGGCACTGTGGCAGATGACCGGTCGGATGCCGATGCTCTCCAGAATCCAGTCGACGGAATCGCACAACGCTCGATCGTCGTCGACGACGTACACGGTGGCCTCGGACGCCGGCGCATCGTTGCCGGTCACATGCTCGGCCATGTCAGCTGTCCGCATCCCACGCTGCTTCGGCAGTCCAGTACGGAGCCCCGACTGCGCTTGTCTTCGGCTCCCAGTCGGTGGTGCGGCGGAGCAGGGGTTCTTCACGACGGATCGATACGTCGGCCGCTTCCGGTCCATCCGCCTCCACGGTCCAATGCACCCAGTTGACCTCGCGTCCGTACTCGTCGTGGACGAACAGGTCGACGTGATGCCATCCGTAGTTGAAGGTGTCCTCGTAGCAGGTGAGGAACATCCGATGGTGATTGACCGGGCGCGGTTTCAGCATCGAGAATTCTCCAGTCGTCATCAGGGGCATGGTCTTCGAATCACTCGTCCAGCGGGGGACTTTCGCGGAGAATTGCTTCGAGTCTCTCCCCGACCTCGAACAGGTCATCCTCCCTACCTGGCAGGCCGACGAGCTGTATTCCGAGCGGCAGTCCCGCAGTGGTGCGCGCTCCGGGCACAATCACCACGGGTAGGCCCAGCAACTGCCACGGGCGGCTGAGGATCGGCGAACCGGTCGCCGACAATCCCTTCGGTGCAGGTCCGGTCGCGGCAGGACCGACGATGAGGGATGATCCGTCGAGTATCTCGCCCAACAACTCCCGCGAGCGATCCCGTCGGATCAACGCAGCCGTGTGGTCGGAGACCGAGATTGTCTGTCCCTGCTGCAGCAGATCTCGGATCTGCGGGCTCAGATCGTCCCGCTGCCGTTCGAACTCACGAGCTCGGGTGCGTGCGGCCTCGAAGGCCATGATCGTCGCGTGGTCCTCGGCGAGAGTCTGCACGTGGTCGTCCCAGTCGAGCATTTCCGAATGCAGGCCCAGTCCGGCCAGAAGAGACGGAAGACGGCCCAGCAGAGCGATCATCGGAGGGTCGAGATATCCGAGATAGCTTCCGCCCCAGACGAACGCACATTCCGGAAGACCGGACTGAACAGCGGCGGCTGAGCCGAGGAACGCATCGTGGACGTAACGCAGATCGGCGACGGTGCGGGTGAGCAGCCCCAGGGAATCGAGGGAGTCGCTCAGGCCGACAATTCCTGCCATCTCGGTACTGCCGTGGGCGAGAACCAGTCCGGCCGTGCCGCAATAGGACGCCGGTCGGGTCAGGGAACCCGCGGTCTGGGTACCGAGCGCCAACGGCACGGTGCCAGCACCGACCGCGGCGGCGGACCCGCTCGACGATCCTCCGGGCGTGTGCTCGGGTGCATGAGGATTGCGTGTGGGACCCGGACGGAAGTAACCGAACTCGGTCGTGACGGTCTTACCTTGGACGACGGCGCCGAGCGAACGCAATCGTTCCACGCAGGGCGCGTCCGCGACAGCTGCCGCGGCGGATGTGACCGGCGATCCCGCACGGGTCGGCATGCCGGCGACGTCGATCAGGTCCTTCACACCGACGGAAATCCCTCGCAAAGGCAGGTCTCGGCGGTCGGCATCGATCGTCGCGACGTCCTCGGCAGTAGTGCTCGACATTTGCACCCACGCCTGCAGTACGGGTTCCTGAGCGTCGATTGCCGTTCTGGCTCGGGACACGAGTTCCGTCGCCGTCGTCGAACCGGTCCGGACCGACCTCACCTGATCTTCGATGGACACGTCAACCACGGGCGCGTTCACATCATCCTCCTGCAGTCGCTGACCTCCCCATTCTGCCCAGGAAAAGGACGTACCGACAGTAAAGGTTTCCCTCCTACCCGAGTGACGCAAGGCGACATAGGTTTTCCACACCGTTGGGCTTCCGATCACCAACGGAGCACTCGCCGCTCACTCCAGCCCCATTCCCAGCCCACAAGAAAGGCGGCCTCTCATGGCTTCGACCGTGGCGCCGGACAAGATCATCGATCCTTCCGATCCGAAGGCATCGAAGAAGATCGACTTCGGCAGAATGAACCGCAAGGCCTGGTTGATCACTGCACTCCTCGTTCTTTTTCAGATCGTCGCGTTCGCCGACAAGGCCGTACTCGGACTCGTTGCGTCAGAGGCGATCCCGGACCTGGGAATCTCGGCCGTCGAGTTCGGTTTCATCGGCAGTGCGTTCTTCTTCCTCTACGCCGTGGTCTCGGTCGTTACCGGATTTCTCGCAGCGCGGTTCTCGGTGCGGTGGATCATCCTGACGATGGGCGTCGTGTGGGCCGTGATGCAGTTCCCCATGCTGCTCGGTGGCGGCGCCGCGATTCTTCTGGTCACCCGCATCGTTCTCGGCGGCGCCGAGGGCCCGGCCACCGCGATGTCACTGACCTCCGCCCACTCCTGGTTCGAACCCCGACGTCGCGCGCTTCCCTCCAATCTTGTCGCTGCGGGCTCGACCCTCGGTCCGGTCCTCGCCGCACCTGCCCTGGCCTGGGTCATCGGTGCTTGGGGATGGCGCTGGGCGTTCGGTGTCCTCGGTATCGTCGGTCTGGTCTGGGTGATCGCCTGGTTGATCCTGGCCGGCGACGGACCCTACGCGGGCCACGGGAAGAAGGATTCCGCCGGCAAGGATGCCCCCGAGGCGGATGCCGAGTCCGCTCACGAAATCGCCACGGATGATGTCGACAAACAACCGGCCGTCTCGCTCTGGCGGGCATTCGCGAGCTTGACTTTCCTCGCGGCGGTCATCGGCGGAGGTTCGAACTTCTGGGTGCAGGGGTTCGTGACCACCTGGCTACCCCAGTACCTGGGGACCGTGGTCGGACTTTCGTTGTCCCAGGTCGGGACGGTCACCACGATTCCCTGGATCCTGGGAGCGCTCGTGCTTCTCTTCCTCGGATTCCTCGGTCACCGACTGATGCAGCGGGGATACAACGCGCATCGGTCCATCGCGATCCCCTTCGGTATCGCAGCACTCGTTGCCGGTGTGTGCTTCATCCTGGTCCAGGCGGCCTCCGGTGTCGCCGCCGTCGCGTTGCTCTGCATCGCCGCAGGTTGCAGCCTCGCCTACCCGATGACCGCCTCAGCGCTGGCATTCGCGGTTGGCGCACGGCAGCGTCCGATCATGATGGCCACGCTGGGCGGTGTCGCGTCGATCGGCGCAATCATCTCCCCCACCCTCGTCGGATGGCTGATGACGCGCGCGGGGTACGTCTCGCCGCCCTCGGGCACGCCCCTCACCCCCGAGATGGCGAACAACATGGCCGTAGGCGTACATCAAGCCTTCACGATCACCGGTGTCGTCCTGCTCGTCGGCGGCGTGCTGTGCATCCTCTTCCTCCGCCCCGAAGCCCTCGGACGCACCCTCCAGGCGCGTCACCGCAAAGGCTGAACCGAGCCGGATCGATCGTCGTTCCGACCAAGGAGTGCTTATGTCCCTCGACACCGCCAGTATCAACAAGGGCCTGTTCCGCGAGGTGATGGGCCACTATCCCACGGGCGTTGCAGTGATCACCGGACGCGCGGCCGACGGCGAACTGCTCGCCCTCGTCGTCGGGACCTTCAGTTCGGTGTCCCTCGATCCTCCCCTGGTCTCGTTCATGCCGATGAAGACGTCCCAGACCTTCGACAAACTCCGGCGGTGCGAGTCGATATGCATCAATGTCATCGGGGGCGAGCAGGAGGATCTTGTCGCCACGATCGCCCGGCGCTGGGAGAACAAGCTCGACGGCATCGAATGGTCCACCTCTCCGTCCGGCAACCCGGTTCTCGAACAATCGGTCGCCTGGATCGACGCACGCGTGACGAACACGGTCGATGCCGGCGACCATTGGATCGTCCTCTGCGCCGTGAGCGATCTGGCGGTCACCAACCCCGTGGCGCCTCTGATCTACTTCCAGGGCGGTTACGGCAGCTTCGTGAGTACGTCGCTGATCGCTCGGCTGCAGCACGAGATCACCGATTCGATCAGCGCGGCGGAGGCCCTCCGCCCGGAGGTGGAAGCGCTCGCCCACTCGATCGGTTGCGAGATCGCGCTGTATACGACGATCGGCCGGGACGAGATGGTCCGAGTGCTGTCGGCCTTCGGTCCCGGCGTGGAACAGACGAACGGACTCGCACGACGTATCCCGATCGTGCCTCCGATCGGCGACAGTATCGTCTTCGACCTGTCCGAGGACGAACAGGAACGCTGGCTGTCCAGGGCCATCGGAATCGACGAGGACACGAAGGGGGTCTACCGCCAGCGACTCGGTTTCGTACGCGCCCACGGATACGCGCTCTCGCTTCTTCCTCGAGAAGGCCGCACCGCCTACGAGACGATGTGCGAAGCGACGCGACGCTACGAATCAGGTCTGCTCACACCCATGGAGGAACGTGACATCCGGACCGTGATCCCTGGGTCGGACGTCGACTATCGCGTTCAGGAGCTCGATTCTGACGGTCGCTACGATGTCGGGTCCCTCGTCTTCCCTGTACGCGATCCGGAAGGCCGCTGCACCTCGACTTTGCGTCTGGCTCAACTCCCGCTTCGGAGCACCGGCGCGACGGTCGCTGCATGGGTTTCGCATGCCAGAAGCGTCGTCGCAGCACTCGAGGGCGATAGACACCCCCACGGTTCGTAGGCAGTCGAATGCACCTCTTGTGCCTACATCGATCTCGAGGGAACCGCTGTGGACCGCCCGACGGACGGACTGTGCGTGATCGGACAAACGATCACAGAGAAGCGGTGTGGTCCTCCACGATTCGCTCGGCAATTCGAGCGACGGTGACGTTGAGATCCTGCGACAGCGTCCGCAGCATCACGAAGGCGCGGGCGGCATCGACACCGCAGCGCTGCATCAGAAGACCTTTGGCCTGGCCGATGGTGTCTCGGGTGCCCAACGCCGAGCGCAGATGCAGCTCCGCGCGTGCAGCCGTGCGCTCGGCGGCCGCCTGCGCCGCCAGTGCGATGCCCAGCGCTACCGCGGCACCGTCGAAGGCCTGCGGTTTCGATGCGAACAGGTTCAGCGAACCGGCAATGTCGGTGCGGGTGTGGAGTTGGAAGGACAACACGCTGCCGACCCCGACCATCAGGGCTTCTTCCGTGAACTGCGGCCCGCGCATCTCGGATCGGAGGTCGCTGCTGTAGACCACGCTCGTAACTCCGGCCGCATCGATACAGGGGCCACCGGCGTCGCGTTGGATCCGACCGAGTTCCCGGGACAACGACGAGGTCGCTCCGTGGGATTCGAATGTGTCCTTGCCGATGAGGACGATGTCGGCGCACTCGACCCCCGCGATCGTGGCAGCCGCAGCCGCGGTTACTGCGCGCAACGCTTCGCCGAAATCGTGCCGTCCTCTCGGCGGTCTACGGCAGACACCTCAGGAATCGGGTGGCCGACGGTGGGTCGGAGGTCAGAGGGTATGGCCGAGGATGTGGGTAAGGGCGATGAGAGCGGCGAACCAGATGAGAGTTCCGCCGAGTGTGGCGAAGTCTGTGTACATGAGTGGTCTCGATCGTATGCCGGTTGAAGCATCAACGAAGATGTCCGCGGTCACAGTCCGTCACGCACGCGTTCGGCTTCCGCACGCTTGTCCCCACCGGGAATAGATAACCATCGGGTCGCGTTGTGCTGGGCGGATCGGGTGCGTATTCGTGTCCCCCGGGCTCAACCCATTGCCTTCACGGAAGTTCCGTTCGGCTGGAGCCGTGTTGCGCCTTTCGCCGAGAGGCGACCGAACGCACCCGGTCCCTTGACATTTCGAAATTAGATGCGGCACATACCGCAACACGGAATATTCGCTGCCGATGTCCTCCCCGAGGAGATTGCCGGCCCGTCACGTCGCCCGACAAACACCAGGTTCAGCTGGCACTCGACCGGGTACCTCCGAGAGGACACAACGGTTCGAGAGACGAGCAAGCGCAGGAGGACATGTGCCCACCAAGTTGACCGCCACCGACCTTCGAGAACTCCTCGATTCGACGCTCGACGACCCCGCACTCGTTCTGGAGGAGGGACGGTTCCGCGTTGTCGGAGGTCAGGAGCTGACCGATCAGAACCGACCGTTTCTCGTGGTCACGAGGGAAGACCTCCGGAAGCAACTGCCGCAGGATCGCGACTTCGACGAGAGCGACCTCGAACTGCAGGCGGGCGTGCTCGACTCGACCGTCGCAAACCTCGGCGGGTGAGTACGGAGCCGACACCGGCCGCCGGGTGATCACCTTGTATCGGCCACCGACTGGAACAGTCGGTGACACACTCGAAGAATGAGCGAAGAACCCACATCCGCGCCGGTCTGGAATTACCTGATGGACATGGATGGTGTTCTCGTGCACGAGGATCACCTGATTCCCGGCGCCGACGCGTTTCTGACCGAACTCCGCGATACCGGTACGCCGTTCATGGTGCTCACCAACAATTCCATCCGCACACCCCGAGACCTACGGGCTCGCCTGCTGCTCTCCGGCCTCGACGTTCCCGAGAAGGCGATCTGGACCTCGGCGTTGGCGACGGCGACATTCCTCGCGAATCAACGTCCCGGCGGCAGCGCCTACGTGGTGGGCGAATCCGGATTGACCACCGCGCTGCACGACATCGGTTACGTCCTCACCGACAGCGACCCGGACTACGTCGTCCTCGGAGAGACACGCACCTACTCCTTCGAGGCGATCACCACCGCGATCCGACTGGTCGAACGCGGCGCCCGGTTCATTGCGACCAATCCGGATCCTACCGGCCCGTCACGGGAGGGTTCGCTTCCCGCAACCGGCGCCGTTGCGGCGCTGATCACCCGCGCGACCGGCCGCGAGCCCTACTTCGTGGGGAAGCCGAACGCCTTGATGATGCGCTCGGCCCTGCGCGCGATCGGTGCGCACTCCGCACACACGCTGATGATCGGCGACCGCATGGACACCGACATCGTCTGCGGCCTCGAAGCCGGCCTGCAGACGCTGCTGGTCCTGACGGGTATTTCCACCCGTGAATCAGTCGAACGATTCCCCTACCGTCCGACCCGCGTCATCAATTCGGTGGCGGATCTCGTTGGCTCCACAGCTGATCCGTTCTGATTGCGAGATTGTCGGATAGGTCCTGTCGACCCGGTCCGGCAAGGACGCCGGTGACGAGTAGCTGCACCAGACGATCGGCATCGTTGACTGGTCCGCCGCCGCGCCGTGCACCAGACCTGCTCCGCACGCCTGCGGTCGGAACGGTGGTCGCGAACCAGGCAGCTTCGACGGCGAACCCTTCGTCGATGGGCTCGGTGCGCCGTTATGGCTGCGTCCGATCCGGATGGCCCCGCATTGGGTGGCCGACGATCACTCACCGACACCCGATGACACACCATTCGACCACAGCGCGGCCGCACTCGGCAGGGGTACGAGCGCGGCCGCCGCCTATAGGTACTCACGTTTCTGCCAGCCCCACCATCATCGTCAAGATGGCTGGTCCCGCTGCCGCCCTGCGTGCCGAAGTGCCCGCTGCAAGCCCTGCCCGCCGGCATTCGGAACCACCAGTGTCACCACTGGTAAATGACCTGTCTTCGGAAAATGCGGCTCCGTTGCCCCAACCTTCACTCCTACAACATCTGGGATTGGCATCCGCATCCCGAGGCTCGATGTGCCCCGCAGGAGGTGAAAGACTGAACGAGAACCGGACGCGGGTGCTTGAACCTCACCCTTACGGTTCGGTGTCACCGATACTCGGGTCAGGAGGAAGCGGCATGCGCACACTGATCGTCTACGAATCGATGTACGGCAATACCCACACTGTGGCAGAAGCAATTGCACGAGGAATAGCACCGACGGGTACTGTCGCCACGATCCCTGTGTCCCAGGCATCCCAGGAGGACGTACAGGCATACGATCTGCTGATCGTCGGTGGTCCCACGCACGTGCACGGAATGAGCCGTGACTCGACCCGGCGCGGCGCCGTCGAGGCCGCCGAGAAACCGGAGAGCAACTTGACGCTCGAACCCGACGCGGCCAGTGCGGGAATTCGTGAATGGCTCGACGGGCTTCCCCGAAGCAAGGGAAACGCCGCCGCGTTCGACACCCGAATCGACAAGCCCGCCCTTCTCACCGGGCGCGCGTCGAAAGGAATCTCGAAAAAACTACGTCACCTGGGCTTCACGATCGTCGCCGACCCAGAGAGCTTTCTGGTCGATACGCACACCCAACTCGTCGAGGACGAGGAAGCACGCGCGGAACAATGGGGCGAGAGGCTGGCGAGGCAGACTTCAGCACACACCTGACGCATACGACTCTTACCAGCCTGCGGCGCGTGCATCCATTCTCCCGGTCCCGACAGGTACGGTGCCATAGGCCGAACGTGAAGACGTGAATCTGTCATGTCTCCCGATGCTGAGCGCATCCACCACTTGTTCGTACCCCACCGCACCATCACTGGGCACGGGAGGCACGATCCACACCGATCATCTCGAGCCACGCCTCGGCGCGACGGCTGTCCGAGCCCCGGAATCCCACATAGCCGTCGGGCCGGACGATCACGACGCCCGTGCCCGGCCAACTGAGTATTCGGTGGACCCTGAGCACTTCGTTGTCGCCGGGCGGTGTCGTCGCCCGCGCCCCCTCTTTTTGCGGCGCTTCTGGTGGCACGACAGTGTCGAGACCACCGAGGTGGACGTCACGGACGGGAACACGCTTCCCGCCGCGCTCGACGATGTGGACGTCGTGGTCCATCTCGTGCACGGGATGCGTTCGGCGGATTTCCGGGAGGTCGATCTCGCGGCCGCTCACGAGGTGCGGCACGCGGTCGATGCGTCCTCGGCGACCTGCATCGTCTACGTGTCCGGTTTCGTCCCCGACTGCGATCCGGACGAGTTGTCCGAACATCTGCTCTCCTGGTGGGAGGTCGAGCAGGAACTGTCCTGGTCGAATCGACCGGTGATCACCCTGCGGGCCGGAATGGTGCTCGGATCCGGGTCGACGAGCTTCGAGGTGCTGGGCCAGCTCGCGGGGCGGCTGCCGGTGACGGTGGTGCCCGACTGGATGAACTCGAAGGTCGAACCGGTCGCGATCGTCGATCTGACCGCAGCGGTGGCCGGTGTGTCCGGATCACGGGGATGCCGCGCGCACAGGTCACCCTCTCCCGGCTGCTGGAATCGGTGATCGGTCGGATCGGGTCGTGGCTGACGGAGGTGCCCTCCGGAACCGTTGCGGCTCTGATGGAGAGTCTGCGTCACGACATGACCGCCCGGGACTTCCGGGTGGATCGGTGGCCTGGTCGCGTCGGACCACCGGCCCTTGGGTATCGAGCGGGCGCTGCAGCGCGCGGTGCTTCCCGCCGACACGAGCGTCCCGTACAGGAATCGGGATCCGATGGACCCACTGCCCGGCGATCCGGACTGGGCGGTCGCGCCACCACGGAGGCCCGCCGGTATTCGGCGCAGGGTATCCCTTTGCGGCACCGAGCGCGGATACGCCGGCGCGACGACCGAGACCTCGGGGCCGGGTCAGGTAAGGATGTCCGTCCTGTCGCGTCTCGGGGGTTCGGTGCTAGCTTCTCGACATGTCGCTACCGAACCCACCGTCGGCGAAGGATTCCGGCGGGCAGCACGAGCGCGTCGAACCGCACACCGGCGGGTTGGCGAGCAAGCTCAACTGGCTGCGGGCGGGCGTGCTCGGCGCGAACGACGGCATCGTCTCGACCGCGGGGTTGGTCGTCGGTGTCGCTGCCGCCACGACGGACGAGTCGACGATCCTCACCGCCGGGGTTGCCGGGCTTGCCGCGGGCGCGGTGTCGATGGCGCTGGGCGAGTACGTGTCGGTGAGCACGCAACGCGACACGGAGCGTGCGGCGCTGCACACCGAACGGCGCGAGCTCGCCGTGATGCCGGAGGCCGAACTCGACGAACTCGCGGGGTTGCTCGAGCGCAAGGGCTTGTCGGCGGTCACGGCGCGTGCCGCCGCCGAGGAGTTGACCGCCCGGGATCCGCTCGCGGCCCACGCCGAGGTGGAATTGGGGATCGATCCGACCGAACTGGCGAATCCGTGGGTGGCGGCGCTGTCGTCCGCGGTGTCGTTCACCCTCGGGGCGTTGGTGCCGCTGTTGATGATCGTGTCGGTGCCGGAAGCGGTGCGGATCCCGGTGACCTTCGTGGCGGTGCTGTGTGCGCTGGCCGCGACCGGATCGATCAGTGCGTGGCTCGGTCGGGCGCGGCGGGGCCGGGCGGTGCTGCGGGTGGTGCTCGGCGGTGCGCTGGCGATGGCCGTGACCTATGCAGTGGGTCAGTTGTTCGACGTGGCCCTGTAGCGCGGGTCGTCGCGTCGTGATCGTGTGCGGCAGGCCGGTTCATGCGCCGAGCGCGAAGGCGATCAGGAATCCCGCCGCGGTACAGATACCGACCCACCAGCCACCTTCCCGATAGGCCTCGGGCATCAGCGAGTCGGCCATGACGGCGATGGTGGCGCCGCCGGCGAAGGCCTGGATCAGGCCCGCCGCGGACTGCGCTGTTGCTGCGGCACCCGCAGCACACCGACCAACGCGAAGTCGGGGCGCTCGGTGAGCAGATCGGACCATCGGCCCATCCGCCGACTACCGGCCACAGAAGACGTCCCTCCCGGTCGAGGGCGGAGTGAGCGCCGCGGTCCGCGTCACCGCACGGCCGGTGAGGATCCGATCGGTCAAGGCAACTCCCAGGGGTCGGACAGCACGAACACCATCGCCGACCAGACTTCCCGGCACTCCGCCGCTCACCGTACCGCGCCGATCCACGGACGGCGAGGGCGTAACGCGCCGGGCTCTCGACGCACCCGGGCGTTGCACCCCGGGCGCCCGTCAAGGGTGCGTCAAGGCGGCGCGGACCTCGGTGGCGTGGCGCTCGAGAGTCCGCCGGGTCACAGCGTCATGGTCGCGAAGGTGCTCGCACACCGGCGCGAGTTGCTCGATCGGCGTAGGACAACGCCCGAAGGTCGGCATCGATGACGTGGATCCTCAGCGTGCTCGGCGCGGCACTCATCGCGATGGCGTTACGGGATCTCTATGCGACTTTGTAGCATCCGCACGGGTTGGGCACGCTCAGCCGAGGTGTGTTCCGGGGTGCCTGGTGGGTCGCCGGCAAGATCCGCCGCCACGGCCGGGCGCTCGGCTCGACCGGACCGCTGGGCATGATCGCCACGGTGTTGTGGGCGGCGCTGATCGTCGGCGGGTGGTCGTCGACGGCATCGACTCCCGCCTCGAGATGGCCCGCCCCCAGAACGCCGACCCCATCGACTTCGGCACCGAAGATCCGGTGCAGACCGTGCTGGAGTCGAACGGTGGTATCGGCGTCGACCGGATCATCGATGCTGTGGGTGTCGACGCGTATCGCCACAAAGCCGGTCCGGACGGTGACACGTGGGTACCTGGCGCTGCGGTGGGCCACCCCCGTGCGCCGCGAAGGTCGGCAGCACAGGCATCATCGGCGTGTACCCCGCCGATCTTCGATCGGTTCCCGCTCGGAGGGACTCCTGCCCGCTAAGCGGGCTACCCTTTCGCGCCCGCAACGGTGGCCGAACAAACGCGCCCTGGTGACAGGCAACGGTTCGGCGCAACGACCGGTTGAGACGTGACTATGAGGATTACTGCGTAATCGGCCGGGCGGCCGCGTCCCGGTC
>NZ_JBMVFW010000009.1:0-108326 GCF_049538275.1 Rhodococcus sp. AB351 | reverse complement strand
AGGAGGTGTCTTCGACCTCCGGGGCCACCGACCTTACCAGAATAATCGGGGGCTCGTAACCAAGTTCAGGCGCCTTCGTCCAACCTCGTTGTCCCGTTCCTCTCGGCCCGGGTCGGTGTCCGTGTCGCTCTGACCTGGAATAAGTTACGCGAGGATCAACTGCCTGCCAAATCGCCTGGTCGGAGGGGGTAAGCCTCGAGGAAAGCCCAGGTGGATGTCCGTGAAAGGCGCCGACCGGACCGAAATCGCCTCCGGTGACGCCGGACACAGGCCACGATCAAGGGTTTCTCCCTAGTGCGACAGGAGCCGGCCTTCTTCGACACCCACCCGCTCGATGGTTCCGCCGAGCTCCTGGAGGATCTCGACGAACCGCGGATAACCACGATCGATGTGGTAGACGTCGTGCACTTCCGTGACCCCGTCCGCACACAGGCCGGCGAGCACCAGACCTGCGCCCGCACGGATGTCCGATGCCCACACGGGAGCACTCGACAACTGCTCCACTCCCCGCACGACCGCGTGATGACCGTCGGTGCGGGCGTCCGCTCCGAGACGCACCATCTCCTCGACGAACCGGAACCGCGCTTCGAAGACGTTCTCGGTGATCATCGACGTCCCGTCGGCGATCGCCGCGAGACCGATGGCCATGGGCTGCAGGTCGGTCGGGAATCCCGGATACGGCAGCGTCGCGAAGTTGACGGCACGGGGCCGCTCCTTCTGCACGACATGGAATCCGTCGGCCAACGGCGTGACTTCGGCGCCGGCACTTCGCAATTTGTCCAGCACCAACGCGAGGTGCTTCGGATTGACGCCACGGACGGTGAGGTCGCCCCGCGTCATCGCTGCTGCGATCCCCCATGTGGCCGCGACGATCCGGTCGCCGATGCACCGGTGTTCGGTGGGACGGAGGGACGAGACTCCCGAGACCCGCAGCGTCGTACTGCCCGCTCCGGTGATCCGCGCCCCCATGCGGACGAGCATGTTGCACAGGTCGACGATCTCGGGTTCGCGGGCCGCGTTGTCGATGGTCGTGTCCCCCTTGGCGAGGACCGCGGCCATGAGGATGTTCTCCGTCGCTCCCACCGAGGGGAACGCCAGGCGGATGGTCGCGCCGTGCAGGTCGTCCGCTTCCGCCACGACGCACCCGTGCTCGATCGACGAATGGGCGCCGAGCAGGCGCAGACCCGCCTGGTGCATGTCGAGCGGACGGGAGCCGATGGCGTCGCCGCCGGGCAGAGCCACGATCGCCTTGCGGCAGCGTGCGACCAGCGGGCCGAGTACACAGACGGACGCCCGGAACTGCCGGACGGCCGCGAAGTCGGCGCGGTACTCGGGTTCGGCAGGCGTGGTGATGCGCACGGCGTCGCCTTCGAGTACGACCTCACATCCGAGTCCGCGCAGGACATCGGCCATCAGGGGCACGTCGAGGATGTCGGGGCAGTTGGTGATCGTGGTGGTGCCCTCGGCGAGCAGCGCCGCAGCCATCAACTTGAGGACGCTGTTCTTGGCGCCCCCGACGACGACGTCGCCGGAAAGGCGGTTCCCACCTGTGACAAGAAAGCGTTCACTCACAACGACACAGCGTAACGGGCGTGTCCGTGGGGAGAGCAGAGCCGGTACCGTGACGCTCATGGCAGTCCACTTGACACGGATCTATACCCGCACCGGAGACGACGGAACGACGGGGCTCAGCGACTTCTCGCGCGTCTCGAAGAACGACCCTCGTCTGGTCGCCTACGCCGATTGCGACGAGACCAACGCGGCGATCGGTGTGGCGCTCGCACTGGGAGCGCTCCCGGAACGGCTCGTCCCGGTACTCCGGCAGATCCAGAACGATCTCTTCGATGCCGGCGCGGATCTGTCGACGCCCGTGGTCGAGAACCCGAAGTACCCGCCGCTGCGGATCACCCAGCAGTACATCGACCGGCTCGAGGGCTGGTGCGACGAGTTCAACGAGGAGCTGGAACCGCTCAACTCGTTCATTCTTCCGGGCGGCACGCCGGGGGCTGCTCTGTTGCACACCGCCAGGACGGTGGCACGACGTGCGGAACGGTCGGCGTGGGCGGCGGTGGACGCGGCTCCGGACGACACGAACGTCCTGCCGGCGAAGTACCTGAACCGGCTCTCGGATCTGCTGTTCATCCTGTGCCGGATCGCGAACCCGGACGGCGACGTGCTGTGGAAGCCGGGAGCGGGCGCGTGAGGAAGTCCCTCTAGAGGGGGCGGCGGCGCTGCGACCGGCCGTCGGGCCTGGATTCGACCCAGGACATGAAGGCCATCAAAGCGCCGCTGTCGAGCGCGATCTCGTAGGAGTCGTCGCGGTCGATCACATCGAGGATCACGATGTCCTCGGTCATGATGTCGAATTCACTGCCTTCCGGCTTGCGTCGCGAACGCACATCGATGCCCTGACGGGTCAGTCGTACGTCGGGTCCGGGCCGAAGGCTCGAAAGCTTGTAGAACGCGAGTGTCTCGTCGCCGTACCGAACGATTCCATGCCTCCAGCCGGAACCCTCGTTCTGAGGCATCACTCGCAGAATGGCGGCGGTACCCCCGCCGCGCAGGGTGAAGAGGCGGTACAACAAAGCCGCGACGGAGACCGCGAGCAGCACCACAAGGATATTGAGAATCAGAAATCCAGGTGACACTGCTCGTCGGCTCCGTCGCGGCTTCTCGTTGTTCGACGATCAGGCTCGTTCGACAGCCCGCAGGCGGCCGCGGGCCGCTGCGATCTCCGACTCGTCACGATCTGCATCGTTCAGAGTCGACTTGGCTGCCTCGACGTCGATGTCCTCCACGCGGTCGGCGGCTTCGGCGAGCACCGTCACCGTCGTCGCGGTCACCGAGAGGAATCCGCCATGGACGGCCATGACGATCCGCTCACCGTCCGCCGTCCTGACGGACACGACGCCACCCTCGACGAGCTGGCCGAGCACGGGCTCGTGACCGGGCATGATGCCGATCTCGCCCTCGGTGGTCTGGGCGGTGACGAGAGTCGCCGATCCGGACCACACACGCTCCTCGACGGCAACGATGTCCACGCTCATCTCAGCCACGGTGGCCTACTTTCCGGCGATCTTCTTGGCTGCAGCCTCGACGTCGTCGAGTCCACCGCAGCTGTTGAACGCCTGCTCGGGCAGGTGGTCGAACTCGCCCTTGCACACGCGGTCGAAGGCCTCGATGGTGTCGGCGAGCGGCACGACCGAACCCGGCTGACCCGTGAACTTCTCGGCGACGATGAAGTTCTGGCCGAGGAACTTCTGGAGACGACGGGCACGGGCGACCGTGACCTTGTCCTCTTCGGAGAGCTCGTCCATACCGAGGATGGCGATGATGTCCTGCAGTTCCTTGTACTTCTGCAGGATGCGCTTGACCTCGTTGGCCACCCGGAAGTGATCGGCACCGACGATGCCCGGCTCGAGGATTCGCGAGGTCGACGTCAGCGGGTCCACAGCGGGGTAGATACCCATCTGCGAGATGGGACGCGAGAGCTCGGTGGTCGCATCGAGGTGAGCGAACGTCGTGGCCGGCGCGGGGTCGGTGTAGTCGTCGGCGGGCACGTAGATCGCCTGCAGCGAGGTGATCGAACGGCCACGCGTCGAGGTGATGCGCTCCTGGAGCTCACCCATCTCGTCCGCGAGCGTGGGCTGGTAACCCACGGCCGACGGCATACGACCGAGGAGGGTCGAAACCTCCGAGCCGGCCTGCGTGAAGCGGAAGATGTTGTCGATGAACAGGAGCACGTCCTGTCCCTGGACGTCGCGGAAGTACTCCGCCATCGTCAGGGCCGACAGGGCGACGCGCATACGCGTTCCCGGCGGCTCGTCCATCTGACCGAAGACAAGGGCGGTGTCCTGGAGGACGCCCATCTCTTCCATCTCGAGGTGGAGGTCGGTGCCCTCACGGGTGCGCTCACCGACGCCGGCGAACACCGACGTACCGGAGAACTCACGCGCGATACGGGTGATCATCTCCTGGATCAGAACGGTCTTGCCGACACCGGCACCACCGAACAGACCGATCTTGCCGCCCTTCACGTACGGGGTCAGCAGGTCGATGACCTTGATGCCGGTCTCGAGGATCTCGGTCTTGCCCTCGAGCTGGTCGAAGGCCGGGGGCTTGCGGTGGATGCCCCACTGCTCGCCGTCGCGGCCGGTGCCCGGCGCGTCGAGGCAGTCGCCCAGCGCGTTGAACACGTGGCCCTTGACGACGTCGCCGACGGGAACCGAGATCGGCTTGCCGGTGTCGCTGACGGGGGCGCCACGCACCAGGCCGTCGGTGGGCTGCATCGAGATCGTGCGGACCAGGTTGTCACCCAGGTGCTGCGCGACCTCGAGGGTCAGGGTCTTCGCCACGGACGGCAGAGTGACCTCTGCGTGCAGGGCGTTGAACAGCTCGGGCACGGCGCCACGCGGGAATTCCACGTCGACGACGGCGCCGATGACGCGGACGACGCGCCCGGCAAGGGCCGACGCCGCACCGGCGTTGTTGTCGGTTACTGCTGCGGTCATTGTGGTTCAGTCACTTCCTGCACTCGAGGCGAGCGCACCGGCACCGCCGACGATCTCGCTGATTTCCTGGGTGATCTGGGCCTGGCGGGCCTGGTTCGCCTGACGGCTGAGGGTGTTCACCAGTTCCGTGGCGTTGTCCGTCGCGGCCTTCATGGCGGTACGACGGGCTGCCGACTCGGAGGCCGCCGCGTCCAGCAGCGACGCGTAGATGCGCGTGCTGATGTACTTCGGCAGGAGAGCCTCGAGCAGAACTCCGGCCTCCGGCTCGAAGTTGTACACGGCCTGCGGTCCCTCGTTGTCCGTGGCGCGGCGTCCGTCGGTGAGCATGTCCTCGCCGAGGTCGATCTCGTCCTCGGTGATGCTCACCTCGAGCGGAGCCATCCTGCGAACCTGGGGGGTCTGGGTCAGCATCGACACGAAGCGGGTGTAGACGATGTGCAGTTCGTCGACGCCCTCGATGGTGCCCTCGCCGTTCGGGGCGGGCACCTCGGTGCCCGAACCCGCCATGAACAGTTCGACCAGGTGACGGCTCGCCTTCGCGGCGTCCGTGTAACGGGGGTCCTGCGAGAAGCCCGTCCAGGCAGCGGCCACTTCACGCTCACGGAACGTGTAGTAGCCGAGGCCCTTGCCGCCCATCACGTACAGCACAGGCTCCTTGCCCTCGCTGAGGAGCAGCTGACGCAGCTCCTCGGCTTCCTTGAGGACGTTGGAGTTGTAACCGCCGGCCATACCGCGGTCGCTGGTCACGACCAGCACTGCGGCACGCTTGGGGTTCTCGCGCTCGTTGAGCAGGGGGTGATCCAACGAGGCCGACGCACTCGCCAGCTCGGAGAGCACCTTGGTGATCTCCTCGGCGTACGGCTTGGACGCTGCCACTCGGGCCTGGGCCTTCGTGATACGCGACGTCGCGATCAGTTCCTGCGCCTTGGTGATCTTCTTGGTCGAGTTGACCGACTTGATCCGCGAGCGCAGTTCGCGCAAGTTCGCCATTCGTCGATCACACTCCCTTCACTGGACGCTGGGTCATGGACTCCCCGCTCACTTGCGAACGGTGGTGCGCTTGACGGAGACCTGCTCCTGCTGGACCTCGTCGGCACCGAGGGCCTCGGCCTCTGCCTCGTTCACGACACGGCTGCCGTCGGAGGCGATGAAGCCCTCCTTGAACTTGGCGGTCGCGGCGGTGAGAGCCTCGATCGACTCGTCGGACAGGGCCTTGCCACCGGCGATCTGCTCGTAGACGCCTGCGGCGTTGCGGTGCAGATCCTCGAGGAGCTCGGTCTCGAAGCGACGCACGTCCTCGACCGGAACCGAGTCGAAGACACCTTCGCCGGCGAGGTAGATCGACACGATCTGGTCCTCGACCGCGATGGGCGCGTACTGGTCCTGCTTGAGGAGCTCGACGAGACGCTGACCGCGCTCGAGCTGAGCCTTCGAAGCGGCGTCGAGGTCGGAGGCGAAGGCGGCGAAGCCTTCGAGCTCACGGAACTGCGCGAGCTCGAGGCGCAGCGAACCGGAGACCTTCTTCATGCCCTTGGTCTGGGCGGCGCCACCGACTCGGGAAACCGAGATACCGACGTTGATGGCGGGGCGGACACCCTTGTTGAACAGGTCGGACTCGAGGAAGACCTGGCCGTCGGTGATGGAGATGACATTGGTCGGGATGTAGGCCGACACGTCGTTCGCCTTGGTCTCGATGATCGGCAGGGCCGTCAGCGAGCCGCCACCGAGCTCGTCGGAGAGCTTGGCGGAGCGCTCCAGCAGACGCGAGTGCAGGTAGAACACGTCGCCGGGGTATGCCTCGCGGCCCGGCGGACGACGCAGCAGCAGCGAGATGGCGCGGTAGGCCTCGGCCTGCTTGGTCAGGTCGTCGAACACGATGAGGACGTGCTTGCCCTGGTACATCCAGTGCTGGCCGAGGGCCGAACCGGTGTAGGGGGCGAGCCACTTGAAGCCGGCGGAGTCGGAGGCCGGAGCCGCGACGATGGTGGTGTACTCCATCGCGCCGTTCTCCTCGAGTGCCTGCTTGACACCCGCGATGGTCGAGCCCTTCTGGCCGATCGCGACGTAGATGCAGCGGACCTGCTGCTTCGGGTCGCCGGTCTCCCAGTTCGCCTTCTGGTTCAGGATCGCGTCGATGCAGACCGCGGTCTTGCCCGTCTTGCGGTCGCCGATCACGAGCTGACGCTGGCCGCGGCCGATCGGGGTCATCGCGTCGATGGCCTTGATGCCGGTCTGCAGCGGTTCCTCGACCGGCTGGCGCTCCAGCACGGTCGCGGCCTGCAGCTCGAGGGCGCGGGTCTCATCGGCTTCGATGTCGCCGAGACCGTCGATCGGCTGACCGAGCGGGTTCACGACGCGACCGAGGAAGTTGTCGCTCACCGGCACCGACAGAACGTCGCCGGTCCGCTTGACTTCCTGGCCTTCTTCGATGGTCTGGAAGTCGCCCAGGATAACGGCACCGATCTCGGTGGCCTCGAGGTTGAGGGCCACGCCGAGGACGCCACCGGGGAACTCCAGCAGCTCGTTCGCCATCGCCGACGGCAGACCGCTGATGTGCGCGATGCCGTCACTGGTGTCGACGACCACGCCGACCTCCTCGCGGGAGGCCTCCGGGGAGTAGCTCGCGGTGTAATTGTCAATCGCGCTACGGATCTCGTCGGAGGAGATCGTCAGCTCCGCCATGTTCTTCCTGCTCTCGGTATCTGGTCTTCGAAAAGATCTATGTGTGTGTTCGGTAGTGGACTACGTGAGGCTCTTGCGCACTGCAGCGAGTCGACCCGCGGCACTACCGTCGATGACCTCGTCGCCCACCCGGACGACCAATCCACTGAGAAGCTCGGGATCGACCTCGACGTGCACCGTCACAGGCTTCCCGTAGATGCGGGTCAGGGTCGCGGTGAGCCGCTCCTCCTGCTTCGCATCGAGCGGTGCCGCACTGCGGACGTGCGCGACGGCACGGTCCCGCTGGGCCGCGGCGAGCGCCGACAACTCGTCGAACGTCTCGGCCGGCGACTTGCTCAGCCGACCGACCGCGTGGACCGCCAGCGCCTCGGTGACCGCGGTCACCTTGCCGTAGAGCAGGCGCGTCAGCAGATCGCGCTTGGCCGAAGCCGGGGTGCTGCGATCCGAGAGCGTCTGCTCGAGCTCGGGGTCGCCGGCCACGATGCGACCGAGGCGGAACAGTTCGTCCTCGACGGTGTCGAGCTGGTCCTGGTCCGCTGCGGCCTTCAGCAGTGCCTCACGGCCGAGCTGGACGAGCGAGCCGGTCAGGTCGGACTGTGCCGACCAGTCCTGCCCCGCTGCGGCCTTGACGGTCGCGAGGGTCTGGGCCGAAACCTTGCCGCCGAAGACCTGCTCGGCCAGCCGCTCGCGAACGGCAGCCGGGGCCGAGGCGTCGGCCAGCGCGGTCCGGAGAGCCCGCTGGCTGTCGAGCGCCTCGACCACCGAGAAGAGTTCGGAACCGGCCTGAGCCGCAGCGGCAGTCGCGGCACCCGAGCCCAGGGCGGACTGCAACGCGGAACGCGTATGAGCGAGTGCCTCACGGCTTGCTGCGTACATGGTGCTCACTTTCCGGATGCAGAGTCAGCGCTGAGGGAGTCGAGTTCGTCGAGGAACCGATCGATCGAGCCGGCACGCTTCACGTCGTCCGCGAGCGCTTCGCCGAGGATCTTCTCGGCGAGATCCACGGAGCTGCGTCCGAGATCGCTACGCAGCTCGGCCACGATCTGCTGGCGCTGGGCCTGCAGCTGGTTGTGACCGGCGGCGACGATACGGTCGCTCTCCTCCTGGGCCTGCGCCTTCATGTCGGCGATGATCTGCTGGCCCTGTGCACGGGCCTCTTCACGGATCTGCGCCGCCTCGGTGCGGGCCTCGGCGAGCTGGCTACGGTACTGCTCGAGCGCGGCCGCAGCCTCCGCCTGAGCTTCCTCTGCCTTCTTGATGCCGCCTTCGATCAGCTCCGAACGCTCGTCGAGCACCTTCTGGAACATCGGAAGCACGAACTTCCAGAAGACGAATCCGACGAGGATCAGGGCGACCAGCGACCAGACGATGTCGTACGTCGCGGGGAGGAGAGGATTCTGGTCCTCCGCCTCTGCCGCGAGAATCAGGATGCTGTCAGCCATTGTGATCGTCGGATCAGAAGATGAAGCCGGCGACGATGCCGATCAGCGCGAGGGCCTCGGTGAATGCGATACCGAGGAACATCGTGGTGCGCAGCTGGCCGGCCATCTCGGGCTGACGAGCCATGCCCTCGATCGCCTTGCCGACGACGATGCCGATGCCGATGCCGGGGCCGATGGCGGCGAGGCCGTAGCCGATGGCGCCTGCACCCGAGATCGTGGTCTCCTGGGCGAGGACGTCTGCTGCCTGAAGCGCAACGCTCATTGGTGTTCCATTCCCTTTCTTGTGGCTCGGCCCCGGGAGTCGGCAACCGAGTCAGTCTGTGTGTAGATGTAGGTCGTGCCGTCCGTCGAGCTAGTGCTCTTCGGCGTGCAGGGCCAGATCGATGTACACCGCGGTGAGCAGCGCGAAGATGTAGGCCTGCAGGACGATCACCAGGAGCTCGAAGAAGGTGAACGCGATTCCGCCGATGAGAGAACCGATACCGAACACCTTCATGAAGCCGTCGGAATCGAAGAAGAAGAACTGGGTGGCGCTGAAGAACAGCACGAGCATGATGTGACCGGCCAGCATGTTGGCCATGAGACGAATGGTCAGCGTGAACGGCCGCAGAATGAAGGTCGAGACGAACTCGATCGGGATCACCAGGACGTGGAGAGCCGGCGGCAGGTTCGGAATGACGATGCTGCTCTTGACGTAACGGAAGAATCCGTACTTCTTGATGCCCACGTAGTTGAAGACGATGTAGGCCAGTGCCGCGAGCACGATCGGCATACCGATTCGTGCGTTGGACGAGATGTTGAGGAACGGGATGACCGAGGTCAGGTTCAGACCGACCACCAGGAAGAAGATGGTGACGATCACCGGGAGAAACCGGCGTCCCTGTTCCTTACCGAGGATGTCCTCGGCGATGTGGATCCGGACGAAGTCGAGCATGATCTCGGCGACGTTCTGCACGCCCCGCGGCACGATCTTCGGACTCCGCAGTGCGAAGAAGAAGAACAGCGCAACGATCAGGGCGACGGCGACGCGGATGAGCATCAGCCGGTCCATCTCGAAGGGGGTGCCTTCGAACAGGACTGCCGGTGGGAAAAAATCAGCTAGTGACGGCGCGTGGAATTCTCCGGCTGCCAAGGTGGTGACGCTCAGCGCTCTCTCCCGTAGTCGGCCGCAGGCATGCCGTCTGCGGTTCGATCGGACATTGACGATCCTGAAGTCGACCAGGTCGGCTCGCGTATTCGCCAGTGGTCCGAACCGAGTGAACGGTCCCGCTTCCTGCCGGTGTCGGCGACTCTCGTCGACTCGGCGGCCATTTGAACACGACCGCCTACGAAGTCACAACTGCGCACCCTCTTCAAACCCGATGCGTGCAGCGTCACTCTCGTAGAACTCACCCTACCAACTGCTCTACGACAGTGCGTAGGTGGGTTCCTACGTGGGGGTTATGGACAAGCGGCACTACTACCGATCGTCGTTGTCGGATCCGGACGACGCCTGGGGATCCACGTACAGCGCGCGCTGCGAGAGCACGCCGTAGGTCTCGGCCCCCAGAACGATGACCAGGGCGAACACGATCGTGAGGACGAGTGCGTTGCGGTTGTAGAAGTCGAGCGAGTCGAGCGAACCCATCACGACGATGGCGAGGATCAGTTTCAGCAGCCACGTGCCGAGAAGTACTGCTCCGGCGGTCATCGCCGGCAACTTCGACGTCAGGAGAACGCCGAGTGCGGTGAAGAGGATGAAACCTCCGCCGACGGCCGCTCCGATGAGCGCACCCCACAGGCCGGGCATCCCGGCGACGAGCACCGAGACCACCGACGCCACGACGGCGAGCGCGAGAAGACCGAGGGCGCCGTACCGCACGGCCGCGCGCATCGGTGCGATCGGGTCGGGCAGCGAGGGCAGACCGTGGTCGGGTTCGGGATGATCCGGGTTCGTCACGATATCCGAGCCTAACCGACCTCTCGGGAGTGCTCCGGTGGCGTCTCCCCCGACTCGTCGTGCCGCCGTAGCGACGGCACGGCGGTCACGACGAGGGCGAACACGAGACCGCCCGCGAGGATCAACACCACCGCCCGCCGATCGAGCAGCGAGGAACCGACGGCTCCGAAGGCCAGGATGCCGACCCACAGGTAGAGCAGCAGCACCACGCGACGGTGCGAGTGCCCGATCTGCAGCAGGCGGTGGTGGAGGTGCATCTTGTCGGGGCTGAACGGGCTGACGCCGGCCCGGGTGCGCCGCACGATCGCGAGGAGCAGGTCGAGGATCGGGATGAACATCACGGCACCGACCAGGATCAGCGGCGAGAGCAGACCGAGCAGGTCGCGCGAACCGTAGGCGCTGAGCGGGATGAGGCCCGAGGCGCTCGTGGAGATCGCGGCGAGCATGAGACCGATGAGCATGGACCCGGAGTCGCCCATGAAGATCCTGGCGGGCTGGAAGTTGTGCGGCAGGAAGCCGAGGCAGGCGCCGGCGAGGGCCGCGGCCATGAGGGCCGGCGGGTAGGCGGAGACGTCGCCGCCCTGATCGAGCAGCAGACCCACGGAGAACGCGCAGATCGCGAGTGCGGCGATGAGACCCAGTCCGGCCGCGAGACCGTCGAGCCCGTCGACGAAGTTCATCGCGTTGATCGTCACCGCGGCGACGGCGACGGTGATGAGACCGCCCTGGAGCTGGTCGAGCACGAGTGTCGAGGCACTGAACGGGTCGTAGATGACGATCCAGCTCACGCCCATGATCACGAGCACGCCGGCCGCGGTGACCTGGCCGACGAACTTGGTGAGTGCGTCGAGTCCCCACCGGTCGTCGACGATGCCGACGACGACGATGATCGAGGCCGCGACGAGCGCCGCCCCCATATCCGGGGTGAATTCGAAACCCCTTGTCAGAGCAGGTAATTGCTGAGCGAACACGATTCCCGCGACGAGGCCGATGTACATGCCGACCCCACCCATCCGCGGAGTCGGGGTCACGTGCACGTCGCGGTCGCGGGGCACGGCGACCGCTCCGAACTTCAGCGCGAGGATCCGCACCACACCGGTCGCGAGGAAGGTCACCACCGCGGCGGTGAGCAGGACGAGGAGAAGCTCCCGGATGGGAACGCCGGCGCCGCGCCCGGCCTGGGCGAGCAGTACGGCGGTGGTGTCGGCTGCAGTCACGTGCTCCGTTCCTCCGCCGCTACTCCCCGCCGGACCGAAGGCGCTCGGGATCGTCGCCGAGCACCTCCGCGAGTGCTTCGGCCGTCACCGCACCTTCGCGCAGGATGCGCGGGCGGTCGCCGGTGAGGTCGACGATCGTCGATGCCACCCCGTGCTCGGCGGGGCCACCGTCGAGATAGACACTCGCCGACGCTCCGAGTTGCTCACGCGCCTCGGTGACGTCGGTGGCAGGAGGCCGGCCGGAGACGTTGGCGCTGGAGACCGCGAGCGGACCGACCTCGCGCAGCAGCTCCAGGATGACGGGGTGCAGCGGCATGCGGAGCATGACAGTGCCGCGGGTGTCGCCGAGATCCCAGGCCAGCGACGGCGCCTGGTGCACCACGAGGCTGAGCCCGCCCGGCCAGAACGCGCGGATCAACTCCCGCGCCTCGGGACGCACCGAGGCGACGAGGCCGTCGATGGTCGTCCAGGAGCCGACGAGGACCGGAACCGGCATGTCACGGCCGCGTCCCTTCGCGCGTAGCAGCGCGGTCACGGCGTCGGAGTCGAACGCATCGGCCGCGATGCCGTACACCGTGTCGGTGGGTACGACGACGAGTCGTCCGGCTTTGAGTGCGCCGCGCGCCGCGTTGAGTCCGGCGGCGCGCGAAGCTTCGTTGTTGCAGTCGTACACGGTGCTCACGCGCTCATCCTTCCACTTCGGCCGCAATCGGCACCGGACGGGTCCTGCCCGTCAGCCGTCCGCCGCAGACCGTACCGACTTCATGCGGTCGGCCTCCACCGCGGTGGGCACACGATGTGCGGTCACGAATCGGGCCTTCCCGGCGAGGTCGGGGTGCCGTACGACGTCGCCGAACACCCGACGCTGCTCGAACAGTTCGGCGACCAGCAGGCTGTGCGTGTCGTCGTGCTCGACCGCTGCCGCTCCCCCGATCCGCAGCCACCGCGCGATGTTGGAGACCATCGGCCGGATGACGGACAGTCCGTCCGCTCCCCCGAAGAGCGCCGAATGCGGATCGTGTTCGATCACCTCGGGTTCGAGGTCGGCCCCCTCCGGGATGTAGGGCGGGTTGGCGACCACCAGGTCGACACTGCCCTCGAGGTTGGTGAGCAGGGTGCGGTCGGTGACGTCGCCCTGGTACAGCCGGATCGGGGTGTCCCCCTCGTCCGCGCGGGTCTCGGCATTGCGTCGTGCCCACGCAAGGGCCTTCGCCTCGAGCTCGACGGCGTGGACCTCGGCGTCGGGACGCGCATGAGCGATCGCCAGGGCCAGCGCGCCGGATCCGGTGCACAGGTCGAGGACGACCGGGTTGCGGCTGCCGTGGCGTTCGAGGAAGGCCAGCGCCCATCCGAGCAGCAGTTCCGTCTCGGGCCGCGGGACGAACACCCCCGGCCCCACCGCGAGGTCGATCTCCCCCATCGGCGAGGTACCGATGATGTACTGCAGAGGAATTCGCTTCGCCCGCTGTTCGACCATCGACCGGTAGGCGTCGATGGTCGTCGCGTCGACGAGCGGGACCAGACCGAGTCGCCCCCGCTCGATGCCGAGCAGGTGCGCTGCGAGAAGTTCGGCGTCGACCCGGGGACTCGGGACTCCTGCTTCCTCGAGGACCGATGCCGCTTCGATGATGGCCAGGCGCAGAGGTTGACGGCTCACGCCTTACAGCGTGCCACGACCTCGGACCAGCACTACGCCGAGGTAGCCCTCGCATTGCACGCAGAAGTCACGGACCGGACATCGGGGGTGTTTCCGGCAACGTGATTGACAGCACGCCGGGAGGGGCACCCGAACGAGGACCGATACCTTCCGGTCGGTTTCATCGACAGAAAGGGATTGCTTCATGAAGACGCGGACTGTGCGTGGAATCACCGTTCTTGCCGCTGCGGGCGCGACCGCCTTCGCGGCCCCTGCTCTCGCGAGTGCCGAGCCCATCGACTTCCAGCCGATCCCCATCGGATGCCCGGCGGGCATCGGCTCGGTCGACACGGAGACCGTTCTCGCCGAGGAGGACGCGGAGCCCGGCCAGATCGAGTACGAGATCGAGCAGGAGGGCAGCGGAGGAGGCCAGATCAACTGGCTGAACCTGAGGACGCTGCAGCTGGGCGACGGTGTCCTTCCGGAAGCAATCGACGAGGAGGAGCCTGCGGTCGCCCTCCAGACCGGGGACGGACTCGTCGTCAGCGCAGTCTGGGGCGCCCATCAGAACGCCGACGGTCAGGGTTGCTTCCTGCTGCCGGGCGTCGATCTCACGAATGTTCCGCCGGCAGCGGCACCCGAGGAGAACGAAGACACCGACCCGACGGTGGAGTAGAGCCCCACTCCCCCGCCAGAGCCCGGTTCGCGGTTACTCCGCCGCGAGCCGGGCTTCTCTGTCCGCAGCGCCCAGGGCGTCGAGCAGCGCGTCGAGTTCGCCGTCGAGCACCGCGTCGAGGTTGTGGGACTTGAAGCCGATGCGGTGATCGGTGATCCGGTTCTCCGGGAAGTTGTAGGTGCGGATGCGTTCCGACCGGTCGACGGTCCGGACCTGGCTGGCGCGACCCGCCGATGCCTCGGCCTCGGCCGCCTCTTCCGCCGCCGCCTGCAGGCGCGCCGCGAGGACCTGCATCGCGCGGGCCTTGTTCTGCAGCTGCGAGCGTTCGTTCTGGCAGGTCACCACGATTCCGGTGGGAAGGTGCGTGATGCGCACGGCCGAGTCGGTGGTGTTGACGCCCTGACCACCCTTGCCGGACGACCGGTAGACGTCGATGCGCAGGTCGCCCTCGTCGATCTGCACTTGCTCGACCTCGTCGGGCTCGGGATAGACGAACACCCCGGCCGCGGAGGTGTGCACGCGTCCCTGCGACTCGGTGACGGGCACACGCTGGACACGGTGCACGCCGCCTTCGAACTTCAGACGGGACCACACGCCGTCGCGCACGTCGGTCCGCGACTTGATCGACAGCGTGACGTCCTTGTAGCCGCCGAGATCGGAGTAGGTGGCACCGAGAACCTCGACGCGCCAACCGGCACGTTCGGCGTAGCGCGTGTACATCCGGGCGAGATCACCGGCGAACAGAGCGGACTCCTCGCCGCCCTCACCGGACTTGACCTCGAGGACCACGTCGTCGCTGTCGTGCGGGTCGCGGGGCGCGAGCAGGTCGGTCAGCGAACGGTCGAGCTCGGCGACCTGCGCCTCGAGGTCGTCGACCTCGGACGCGAACGACGAGTCGTCGGCGGCGAGTTCGCGCGCCGCCTCGAGATCCTCGCGGGCCTGCTTCAGAGCGTTGTAGGTCGACATCACGGGGGCGAGCTCCGCGAACCGCTTACCCACCCGACGCGCTGCCGCAGGATCGTCGTGCAGCGACGGGTCGGACAGCTGCTGCTCCAGACCCGCGTGTTCGGCCAGGATGTCGTCGATGGCCGACGGCTTGGTCTGCCCCGCCATGAGTGTGCTCCGCTCTGATTTCGATCCTTGCAATGAAAAAGCCGACGCCCGGCCTGCACGAGGGCAGTACCGGGCGTCGGCGTGACAGCTAGCTGTCGGAAGCGGCCTTCTTCGGCGCACGCTTGCCGTAGCGAGCCTCGAAGCGCGCGACGCGTCCACCGGTGTCGAGGATCTTCTGCTTGCCGGTGTAGAACGGGTGGCAGTTGGAGCAGACTTCGACGTTGATACGTCCCGACTCCTTGGTGCTGCGCGTCTCGAACGTGTTACCGCAACCGCAGACGACGGTCGTCGTCACGTAGTTGGGGTGGATTCCTGCCTTCATGGTGTCCCTTTCGTGGCCGCCGGGTCGCCTTCGCGGGTCGAAGACGTGAACCGGAGCCGGACTGAGCCTGTCGATTATGCCAAACGTAGGGCCCCGGGAAGAAATTCCCCGGGGCGCCGACGTCAGTCGTCGAGTGCCCCCGGTGCGGTCTTCGCCACATTCATGAGGAACTCGATGTTCGTCTTGGACTTCTTGAGCCGATCGATGAGCAGATCGATCGCCTGGTGCGAATCGAGGCCCGAGAGCACGCGGCGCAGCTTGTGCACCACGGCGAACTCGTCGGGGCTCATGAGCAGCTCGTCCTTGCGGGTACCGGACGGGTTGACGTCGACCGCCGGGAACACGCGTCGCTCGGCGATCTTCCGGTCGAGCTTGAGCTCGGCGTTACCCGTGCCCTTGAACTCCTCGAAGATCACGGTGTCGCCGGTGGAACCGGTCTCGACCATCGCGGTGGCGATGATCGTGAGCGATCCGCCGTTCTCGATGTTGCGGGCAGCACCGAGGAAACGCTTCGGCGGGTACAGCGCGGTCGAGTCGACACCACCGGAGAGGATGCGTCCGGATGCCGGCGACGAGTTGTTGTACGCGCGGCCGAGACGGGTGATGGAGTCGAGAAGCACCACGACGTCCTGGCCCATCTCCACGAGGCGCTTCGCACGCTCGATGGCGAGCTCGGCGACCGAGGTGTGATCCGACGGCGGCCGGTCGAAGGTCGAGGCGATGACCTCGCCCTTCACCGAACGCTGCATGTCGGTGACCTCTTCGGGACGCTCGTCGACGAGCACGACCATCAGGTAGCACTCGGGGTTGTTGACGGCGATCGCGTTCGCGATGTCCTGGAGGACCGTGGTCTTACCGGCCTTCGGCGGCGACACGATCAGCGCGCGCTGACCCTTACCGATCGGCATGACCAGGTCGATCACGCGCGTGGTGAGGATGTTCGGCTGGGTCTCGAGCCGCAGACGCTGGTTGGGGTACAGCGGCGTGAGCTTGTTGAACTCGGGGCGGCGCTTGGCCGAATCCACATCGCGGCCGTTGACCGTGTCGAGGCGGACCAGCGGGTTGAACTTCTGACGCTGGTTGCTCTGCTCGCCCTCGCGGGGAACCCGCACGGCACCGGTGATGGCGTCGCCGCGGCGCAGGCCGTTCTTGCGCACCATGTTCATCGAGACGTACACGTCGTTCGGGCCGGCGAGGTAGCCGGACGTGCGGACGAACGCGTAGTTGTCGAGGACGTCGAGGATTCCGGCGACCGGCTGCAGGACGTCGTCCTCGCGGATCTCGGGCTCGCGCGAGTCCGAACCGCTCTCGCCGCGGTCGCGTCCACGACGACGCTCACGGAAGCGACGACCCCGGCGGCCGCGGCCGCCTTCCTCGTCGTCTCCCCCACGATTGTCCTGGCCCTGGCGCGGACCCTGGTTACCGCCGTCGCGATCGCCACCGTCCTGGTTGCGGTCGCCCTGGTTGCGGTCGCGGCGCGAGGAGCCGTCGCCGGAGTTACGGTCCTGGCCACGCTCGCGCTGCGAGTCGCGATCCTGACCCTTGTCGCGCTGCGAGTCGCGATCCTGACCCTTGTCGCGCTGCGAGTCGCGATCCTGGCGACCGTCCTCGGACGCGTCGGTGCCCTCGGTCTGCTGGTTCTGGTCGGCGTTGTCGCCACCGCGGCGTCCGCGACGGCCACGGCCGCGACGGTTCCCGTCGGATTCGTTGTCGCCGCTGGAGGTCTGGCCGCCCTGCGGCTTCTCCTGCGAGCCCTCGTCGCCGGACTTCACGTCGGCCTTCTGCTCGGCCGGCGCGGCGTCGGCCTTCTGCTCGGGCGCGGCGGTCTCGTCGGCGGCGGCACGGCCACGGCGACCGCGGGTGCCACGCGAGGGCGCTCCCTCGGGCTTGTCGGCCGTCTCGGTCTTCGCTGCTGCTTCGGCCTTCTCGGGCGCAGCCGTCTTCTCGGCGCCGGAGGCAGGCTGCTCGGCAGGTGCGGCGGCGCCGCCTCCCTGCTTCTCCTTGATCGCAGCGATGAGATCACCCTTGCGCATCCCGGAGGTGCCCTTGATTCCGAGCTCGGCGGCAAGAGTCCGCAACTCGGCGAGCACCATGCCCGAAAGGCCTGCTCCGCGGCGACCGCGCGTGGTCGTCCGGCTACCGGCCTCGGGAATGTCGAGTGCAGGTGTAGTGATCAGGTCCGTATCTGTCACGGAGATCCTTCCTTCCCTCGCTCGCTCATGCGCAGCAGAGGGTTCGTCCCGCAGATCAGTTCGTCCACTGAGCTGGGATTTGCCGTACGAGTTCAGGGAAAACGAACGGTCGGCACGTCCGCCACCACACCGAAATCCGGTAGGTGCGGTCTGTCCCCCTCCCGGATCCGGGAGCAGGTGAGGATCGATCCAGGCTCGACGCCCCGATGGAGCTGGAGTGATTGCCCTGGAGAATCCGGCGACTGATACGCACGACGTGCGGACACCCCACAGAATAGCGACGATCTGTACGTAGAGCAAGAATCGCCGTGCCGGATGGGACGTGTGTGTTGCACCACCCGTCGACCCCCATCCGGCCCCGCCCCTCGGGCCCGTCCAGCACCGCCCCTCGGGCCGTCCAGCACCGCGTGTCGGTCTCAGTCGACCTGGACGCCCTCGGCGATCTCGAGGTCGAGCACCGTCAGTTCGTCGGCCTCGGCGGCGGCCCGCAGCTCGTCGGGCAGCGCGGAGGTCGTGAGCGCGAGGACCGTCGGCCCGGCGCCCGAGACGACGGCGGGGATGCCCGCCTCGCGCAGTGCTGCCACCCATTTGGTGGTGAGCGGCAGTGCGGGCGCCCGCTGGGCCTGGTGGAGCAGATCCTGCGTCGCCGGCATCAGCAGTTCGGGGCGCTCGGTGAGCGCGACGACCGCCAGAGCCGCCCGGCTGACGTTGAACGCCGCGTCCCGGTGCGGGACGAGTTCGGGCAGCAGGCCCCGGGTGTGGGCCGTCGACGAACGGACCGACGGGACGAAGGCGTACGCCTTGATGTCCGGGTGCACGCGCAGGTTCACCGCGCGGTAGGTCCGCTGCTCGGAGTCGACCTCGGCCTCGGTCCACGACACCACTGCCCCACCGAGGACGCTCGCGGAGGCGTTGTCGGGATGGCCCTCGAACTCGGAGGCGAGCTGCACGAGCTGCTCGTCGTCGAGGACGCGCTCGGGAGCGATCTTGCGGACGAGCCCGTTGGCCGCCGCCAGTCCTCCCACCGCCGCCGAGGCGGAGGACCCCAGGCCACGCGAGTGCGGGATGACGTTGTGGCACACGACGTCCAGTCCGTCCGCCCACACACCGGCGGCCTCGAGTCCTCGCTCGACGGCACGGACCACGAGGTGCGAGGGTCCCCACGGAACCTCCTGGGCGCCTTCCCCCTCCACCTTCACGTCGAGCCCGGAAGCCGTTGTGGTGACGGTGATCTCGTCGTACAGACCGAGGGCGAGACCCAGGCAGTCGAAGCCGGGGCCCAGATTCGCGCTCGAGGCGGGAACCCGTGCCGTCACCGAAAGCCCCACGGGCAACGTCTGCGTCATGTCCTGATTCCCAACGGAGGAAGGCGTGGCGGTCAACTCAGGCCAACTCGAGCGCGGAGGCGACCGCGACCGGGTCGACCGGGATGGGCTCGACCACGGGCACGTCGCGCAGGGCCGTATCGGGATCCTTGAGACCGTTGCCGGTCACGGTGCACACGACCTTGAGGCCGCGCTCGAGCCAGCCTTCCTTGCTCGCGGCGAGCAGGCCGGCGATGGACGCGGCCGAGGCCGGCTCGACGAAGATCGACTCGGACTTCGCGAGCAGCCGGTACGCCTCGAGGATCTCCTCGTCGGTCGCCGCGCGGAACGCGCCGTTCGACTCCTCCTTGGCGGCCACCGCGCCGTTCCACGATGCGGGGGCACCGATGCGGATGGCGGTCGCGATGGTCTCGGGATCCTTCACGGGATGGCCGAGGACGAGCGGTGCGGCACCGGCCGCCTGGACGCCGAGCATGCGCGGGCGGCGCGTGCTGAGGCCGTCGGCCGCGTACTCGCTGTAGCCCTTCCAGTAGGCCGTGATGTTGCCGGCGTTGCCGACGGGCAGGATGTGCACGTCGGGAGCGTCGCCGAGCGCGTCGACGATCTCGAAGGCCGCGGTCTTCTGGCCCTCGATGCGCACCGGGTTCACCGAGTTGACCAGACCGATGGTGGAGAACTCGGCGGTGGTCTTGCGGGCGAGTTCGAGGCAGTCGTCGAAGTTGCCCTCGACCTGGACGATCTTCGCGCCGTGCATGACGGCCTGGGCGAGCTTGCCCATCGCGATCTTGCCCTGCGGCACGAGCACCGCGCAGCCGATACCGGCGCGGGCGGCGTAGGCGGCAGCCGACGCGGAGGTGTTGCCGGTGGAGGCGCACAGCACGGCCTGCTTGCCGGTCGCGAGGGCCTCGGTGACCGCCATGGTCATACCGCGGTCCTTGAAGGAGCCGGTGGGGTTGAGCCCCTCGACCTTCACGTGGACCTCGCAGCCGGTGATCTCCGACAGACGCGGAGCCGGGAGCAGCGGCGTGCCACCCTCGCGCAGCGTGACCGTCTTCCAGTCGTCACCGATCGGCAGGCGCGAACGGTACGCCTCGATCAGGCCCGGCCACGGCGTGTGCACGGGGGTGGTGTTCTTCTCGGCCGCGCTCATTCGGCGGATCCCTCCAGTCTCAGGACGCTGGTCACAGCGATCACGGATTCGAGTTTGTCGAGCGCTGCGACGGTATCCGCCAGCGCACGGTCGGTGGCCTGATGGGTGAGTACCACCAGACGGGCAGCGTCGCCGGCGCCTTCCTGGCGGACCGCTGCGATGCTCACGCCCCGCGTGGCGAACTCGGCGGCGACCGCAGAGAGCACGCCGGCGCGGTCGGCGACCTTCAGATTGACGTAGTAGCGGGTGAGGATGTCGCTCATGGGCGCGATCTCCAGCTGCGCGTACTTCGACTCACGCGGACCACGACCACCCTGCACCCGGTTGCGGGCGGCCATCACCAGGTCGCCCATCACGGCGGAGGCGGTGGGGGCGCCACCGGCACCCTGGCCGTAGAACATGAGCCGGCCCGAGGACTCCGCTTCAACGACGACGGCGTTGAACGCGCCGTTGACCGAGGCCAACGGATGCTCGCGGGGCACGAGGGCCGGGTAGACCCGGGCGGACACGCGGTCCTTGCCGTCGGCGGACGGGACTCGCTCGCACAACGCGAGCAGCTTGATCGTGCAGTTGAGCGCGCGCGCCGAGGTGAGGTCGGCGGCGGTGATCGACGAGATGCCCTCGCGGTAGACGTCGGCTGCCGTCACGCGGGTGTGGAAAGCGATCGACGCGAGGATCGCCGCCTTCGAGGCCGCGTCGAAGCCTTCGACGTCGGCGGTGGGATCGGCCTCGGCGTATCCGAGGCGGCCGGCCTCGGCGAGCGTCTCGCCGTAGTCGGCGCCCGTCTCGTCCATGGCCGAGAGGATGTAGTTCGTGGTGCCGTTGACGATGCCGACGACCCGGTTGACCTTGTCGCCCGCGAGCGACTGGGTCAGCGGACGGATCACCGGGATCGCACCGGCCACGGACGCTTCGAAGTAGAGGTCGACGTTGCGGGCCTCGGCCACCTCGGCCAGTTCGCCGGTGTAGGCGGCGAGCAGTGCCTTGTTGGCGGTGACGACGGACTTGCCGGCGTCGAGCGCCGTGCGCACGAGCTTGCGGGGCAGTTCGATGCCACCGATGAGTTCGACGACGATGTCGACGTCGTCGCGGCGGATCAGCGCCTCGGCGTTCGTCGTGACCAGCTCCGCAGGAAGACCCCGGTCGCGGGCGGCGTCGCGCACGGCGACCCCCCGCAGCTCGAGGGGGGCACCGATGCGCGCCTCGAGATCCGCGGCGTCCTCGCGGATGATCCGCGCGACCTCGGCACCGACGGTGCCGTGCCCGAGAACCGCCACACCCACCGGACGCCGGCCCGAAGCATCGGTCGCCGTTGCACTGGTCACTCCGAAACCTCCAAGTTGAGCAGATCTTCGAGGGTCTCGCGGCGCAGCAGAACGCGCGAGACACCGTCCTTGACCGCCACGACGGCGGGGCGAGGAAGCAGGTTGTACCTGCTCGACATCGAGTAGCAGTATGCACCCGTCGCCGCGACCGCCAGTAAATCACCGGCTGCGACGTCCGCGGGCATCCAGGCGTCGCGGATGACGATGTCGCCGCTCTCGCAGTGCTTGCCGACGACGCGCGAGACCACCGGCTCGGCGTCGCTCACTCGGGAGACGAGGCGCGAGTCGTACTCCGCCTGGTACAGCGAGGTGCGGATGTTGTCGCTCATGCCGCCGTCGACGCTGATGTAACGGCGGACGTGCCCGGAACCGACCTCGACGTCCTTGAGGGTTCCCACCTCGTAGAGCGTCACCGTGCCCGGCCCGGCGATGGCGCGGCCCGGTTCGACCGCGAGGGTCGGGGCCGGCAGCCCGGCGAGCGCGGACTCGGTGCGGACGATGTCGTTGAGCTTGGCTGCGAGATCGGCGACCGGTGGCGGGTCGTCGCTCGGCACGTACGAGATGCCGAGGCCACCGCCGAGATCGACGATGTTCATCTGCGAGGTCTTGTCGACACCGAACTCGGCGACGATGTCGCGCAGCAGGCCGATGACGCGGTGGGCGGCCAGTTCGAAGCCGTCGACGTCGAAGATCTGCGAGCCGATGTGGCTGTGCAGACCGACGAGGCGGAGATTGTCGGCCGCGAAGACGCGGCGCACGGCCTGCATGGCGTTGCCGCCGGCGAGCGAGAGCCCGAACTTCTGGTCCTCGTGCGCGGTGGAGATGAACTCGTGGGTGTGGGCCTCGACGCCCACGGTCACGCGGATGAGCACGTCCTGGACGACACCGGCCTCACCGGCGACCGCGTCGAGCCGGTCGATCTCGGCGAGCGAGTCGAGCACGATGTGCCCGACCCCGGCGGTCACGGCGGCCTGCAGTTCGGGGACGGACTTGTTGTTGCCGTGCATCGCGATCTTCCCGGCGGGGAAGCCGGCGTGCAGGGCCACGGCGAGCTCACCACCGGACGAGACGTCGAGCGAGAGCCCTTCCTGATGGACCCACCGCGCGATCTCGCTGCACAGGAACGCCTTCGACGCGTAGTGCACCTTCGCCGACGGACCGAAGGCCTCCGCGATCTCCCGGCAGCGGGAGCGGAAGTCGTCCTCGTCGACGACGAACAGCGGGGTGCCGTACTTCTCGGCGAGCTCGGTCACCGGGATGCCGGCGATGCGCATGACGCCGTCCTCGCCGCGCGACGCGTTGCGCGGCCACACCTGCGGGGCGAGCGCGTTGAGCGCCGCGGCGTCGGTGGGCCGTTCGGGCAGGTTCGGGGCGTGCGGGATCTGGGCGTGGCGCGGTCCCGCCGGATGCGCGTTCACATCCGCTCCGGGGCGGTGACGCCGAGCAGGCCGAGGCCGTTGGCGAGGACCTGACGTGCAGCCGCGCACAACGCGAGTCGCGCGGTGTGCAGCGGGCCGGCCTCCTCGTCGCCCTGCGGAAGGATCCGGCAGGCGTCGTAGAAGCGGTGGTAGGTGCCCGCGAGTTCCTCGAGGTACCGGGCGACGCGGTGCGGTTCGCGCAGTTCGGCCGCCTTCGCGAGCACCCGGGGGTACTCGCCGAGGGTGCGGATCAGGTCGCCCTCGCGCTCGTGGGTGAGCAGTGCGAAGTCGGCGCCCTCGGTGGTCAGGCCGAGATCGGCGGCGTTGCGCGCGATCGACGACAGCCGCGCGTGGGCGTACTGCACGTAGTAGACCGGGTTCTCGTTCGTGGTGCTCGCCCACAGTTCGAGGTCGATGTCGATGCTCTGGTCCACCGACGACCGCACGAGCGAGTAGCGCGCGGCGTCGACGCCGATCGCCTCGACGAGGTCGTCGAGGGTGATGACGGTGCCGGCCCGCTTGCTCATCTTCACGGCCTCGCCACCGCGGACGAGGTTGACCATCTGGCCGATCATCACCTCGACGGTGTCGGGGTCGTCGCCGAAGGCCGCCGCGGCGGCCTTGAGGCGCGCGATGTAGCCGTGGTGGTCGGCCCCGAGCATGTAGATGCACAGGTCGAAGCCGCGCGAGCGCTTGTCCTGGAAGTAGGCGATGTCGCCGGCGATGTAGGCGGCGTTGCCGTCGGACTTGATGACGACGCGGTCCTTGTCGTCGCCGTAGTCGGTGCTCTTGAGCCACCAGGCGCCGTCTTCGAAGTACAGATTGCCCGACGCCTTGAGGGTCTCGACGGCCTTGTCGACCGCTCCGCTCTCGAAGAGGGAGTTCTCGTGGAAGTACACGTCGAAGTCGACACCGAACTCGTGGAGGGTGCGCTTGATGTGCGCGAACATCAGGTCCACGCCGATCGAGCGGAACGTCTCGTGGCGCTCGTCGTCGGGGAGCTCGAGGGCGTCGGGGCGCTGCTCGAGCACGGAGGAGGCGATGTCGACGATGTACGCGCCGGCGTAGCCGTCCTCGGGGGCGGGCTGTCCGAGCGCGGAGGCGATGAGCGACCGGGTGAAGCGGTCGATCTGCGCGCCGTGGTCGTTGAAGTAGTACTCGCGGGTGACCTCGCCGCCCTGGGCGGTGAGGATGCGGCCGAGCGCGTCGCCGACCGCGGCCCAGCGGGTGCCACCGAGGTGGATCGGGCCCGTGGGGTTGGCCGAGACGAACTCGAGGTTGATCCTCGTGTTCGCCAGGTCGCTGCCGTTGCCGTAGGCGGCGCCCTCGGCGAGTACCTTCGCCACGATCGCTCCCTGGGCGTCGGCGGCGAGTCGGATGTTGAGGAAGCCGGGGCCCGCGACCTCGGCGGAATCGATGCCGTCGGCGGCGGTCAGGGCCTCGGCGAGCCAGGTGGCGAGTTCGCGGGGATTGACACCGACCTTCTTCGCGACCTGCATCGCGACGTTGGTCGCGTAGTCGCCGTGCTCCGGATTGCGCGGGCGCTCGACGGTGAGGGTCTCGGGAAGAACGGACGCGTCGAGACCACGGTCGGTGAGGACACCGGCGGCGGTTCCGCGGAGCAGCTGAGCAAGGTCGGAGGGAGTCACAGGTGTCCATCCTATTGGCTGGTCGATCGCGGCGCCGACGCTCCCCCTACCGGCAGCTCCGGGCACCGCGCGGGAGCACGCCCGTAGAGTTGTGGGTGTTTGTGCGCCCGATGGGCGCGCGTCCGCCTGTCCACCCGTCGAAAGAGCACACAGCGATGCCCAGCGGTTCGGTTAGTGGCGGCTCCGGTAACAAGAAGACCGGAGCCAAGTCGTCGAAGGCCATCCAGGCCGCCAAGAAGAAGAGCGGCGGCGCTCGCGGGGTCCCCGCGCAGCGTCAGATCCCGTGGTTGACGATCGGCGGCGTGGCCCTGGTCGTCGTGCTGGTCGGCGTGATCGCTGTGAGCCTGATCCCGAAGTACCAGAACCAGCAGGAGATGTCGGCGTGGACGCCGTCGGAGTCCAATCAGGACCCGTCGGACGACATCGAGGGCGTGCTGAAGATCGAGTATCCGGCCGGTGTGCACGTCGCGCCGGGCCAGCGCGTCGCCTACGACCAGTCGCCGCCCTTCGGTGGCCCCCACGACTCCGTCTGGGCGACCTGCACCGGCACGGTCTACGAGCAGCCGGTCCGGAACGAGAACATGGTGCATTCGCTCGAGCACGGCGCGGTGTGGGTGGCCTACAACCCCGATCTGCTCGACGACGCCGAGGTCGACACGCTCCGCGCGAAGGTCGACGGCCGCACCTACATGGTGATGTCACCCTATCCGGGACTCGAGGCTCCCGTCTCACTGCAGTCGTGGGGTCACCGGCTCGAGGTCGAGAGCGTCGACGACGAACGCATCGACCAGTTCATCAGTGCGCTGCGTCTGAACCAGTACACCTATCCCGAGGTGGGTGCGAGCTGCTCGACGATCCCCGGCTCGTTCGATCCGGCGAACCCGCCGCCCTTCGACGCCTCCGAGCCCGGCCCCGACGCGGTGCCGATGAACGGGGAATCCATCGGCGACATGCAGCAGGCACCGGCCGGGAGCTGACGATGAGCGAAACCTCCTCGGACATCTCCACCACCGAGCGCGGTGGGCACAACCGGCTGCTGCTGGTGCTGCTCACCGTCGCCGCGGTCGCCGTCGGCTTCCTCGCGGGGTTCCTGTCCCGGATCCCCTTCGAGGACTCCGCGCAGGCGGCGCCGGAGGCCGGTTCGGTGGACGTCGGATTCGCGCAGGACATGATCGTGCACCACGACCAGGGCGTCGAGATGGCCGCCGTGGTGGTCTCCAATTCGGAGGACGATCGGATCCGCAACATCGCGTACGACATCCTCACCACCCAGCAGAACCAGATCGGTCAGATGCAGGGCTGGTTGTCGCTGTGGGGACAGCCGGCGCTGCCGACGGGCGAATACATGGAGTGGATGACCGAGACGGAGACGGGTCACGGCCACGGCGGTCACGGCGCGACGACAGAGTCCGAGGATTCGGACGGCTCGCACCTGATGCCGGGCATGGCGACCTCCGAGGATCTCGCGAATCTCCGGGCCGCTCGCGGTCCCGAACTGGACGTGCTCTTCCTCCAGCTGATGCTGCGCCACCACGAGGGTGGTCTGCCGATGATGGAGTACGGCGAGCAGTACGCGAGCACCTCGGCGGTGCGCAATCTGGCGGGCACGATGGTCGCCACACAGCAGGGCGAGTCGGATCTGATGAGGTCGCTGCTCGCCGAGCGCGGCGCCGAACCCCTGTCCCTCAACTGAGCCACCGATCGGGTGAAATCGCGACTTCGGACCGAAAACCGGCTCTGACCTGGCGATGTGGAGTTGAGCGCTCGATGCGCTAGGCTAACTCCCGCACCTCCGGTCATCCGGTGGTCCGGATGCCCTCGTAGCTCAGGGGATAGAGCGCTTGCCTCCGGAGCAAGAAGTCGCAGGTTCGAATCCTGCCGAGGGCACCACGAAGGCCCCGCTTCTCACGAAGCGGGGCCTTCGGCGTTCCAGGGAGTCGACTACCGGTGCCGGTCAGTTGCCGGCGGTGAAGGGTGTGGGATCGAAATAGTCGCGGCAGGCCGCGATCTTCCCGTCCACGATCTCGAAGACGCCCGTGACGGGCAGTTCGATCGTCCGGCCGTTCATCGTGAACACATCGGTGCGTTCGTTGAGCACGACGTTGCCGGAGACCGCCTGATGGTGGATGCGGTAGTCGATCGCCCCGAAGGACGTCACGAAGCCCGCGATGTACTCCTCGATGGCCGCGCGGCCGCGGATCGGTTCCATCGGGATGTTGTGGAAGACGGCGTCGTCGGCGAAGAAGGCCGCGAGTTCGGCAGGATCGGGATCGGCCCAGCGCCGGCAGAACTCGGTGACCAGCTCCTCGGGGCTCATCGGGTCTGCACGCGCGCGAAGCGGGCGGGTTCCGTACCGGGCACGCGACGGACCCGTCCCCGCTCGATGAGCTGCCGGACGTGCGCCGATCCCTCCGCGAGCGCCATCCGCTTGCCGTGCAGGGGGGTCTCGTCCCACGGCCGGTACCAGCGCATCCGGGCGGTGGCCTCCCACAGCGTGAGCTCCTCGTCGCCGAAGGCGTCGTAGAGATCGTCGAGGCGCTGGTCGTGGTGGGCGATCAGTTCGCCGACGCGGTGCGGCAGGTCGTCGATCTGCTGCCGGTGCGCGGGCAGTGCGCGTCGCACGGGCAGGTCGGCGACCGCACGCAGCGAGTCGAGGTACTCCCCCAGCGCGTCGCGTTGCGGCAGAGGGAAATCGAACTCGCCGACGTGCGGGGTCGTGGTCGCGAGGACGTGGTCGCCGCTGAACAGCACACCGTGTTCCTCGAGCAGGAAACACGCGTGGCCGGCCGTGTGACCGGGGGTCAGCACGGTGCGCAGTGACCGCCCCGTCAGCGGGATCGCCTCGTCGGCACCGAGTTTGCGGTCGGGCAGCGCGTCGGGACGGCCGACCGCCGGTACGAGGGTGGCGAGCGATTCCTCGATCGTGTCCTCGGGTGCCCCGGCGCGGCGCAGCAGATCGGCTTCCTGAGGACGGCGGTCGTCGTCGGAGAGCATGACCTCGAGGTGGGCGAAGTCGGCCTCGTTCATCGCGACCCAGCAGCCGGAGGCCTCCCGGATGCGCCCGGTGAGCCCGACGTGGTCGGGGTGGAAATGGGTGACCACCACGCCCTCGACGTCGGTGACCGACAGGCCGGCGGTGGCCAGGCCGTCCTGCAACGCTGCCCACGACCGGTCGTCGTTCCAGCCGACGTCGACGAGGACGACGCCGCGCGGGGATTCCATCACGTAGACCTGGGTGTCGCCGACGGGTAGGTCCGCCACCGGGACGGGAACGACGTGGATGCCGTCCCCGATGTCACGCGCTTCGGCCATGGTGATGCCTCTCGGTCATGGTGACTTTCTTTCGAAAGCTACAACAATGAATTCAACTATTACCCTGCGCGGGCTCGATGATCGCGACGATCGACCTGATCTCCCCCGCCGGGATGTCGAAGTGCTCCGTCACCGCGACCGACGTCTCGGCGCCCGGACCCGCCGCGATGTCCAGGACGAACCGCGCGACGACACTGTGGTGCCATTCGCGGAACTGCAGGTCGCGGACACGGCGGATGGGCCGGTATTCCGGGCCGTTCTCGAGGCGGTCGCGGATCTCGATGCCGCTGTCGCCGGTGCGCTCCCCGTTCTCGACCCGCCAGGCGTCCTCGGCGAGCCGGACGTGGGACGCGTCGTGACTGACCAGGGATCGGATGTACGCGCGTGCCATCGCGACCCGAGGGCTGTCGGTCGGCCCGGTGGCGTGCACGGCCAGCGCGGACATCACCTCCGGCGCCCAGTCGGCGCGGCAGATCACCAGGTCGGGCAGATACGGATGCGGCCGGTTGTATTCGAGTTCGCTGCCGTCGATGCGGGCGCAGTGCAGACCCGCGGCACGCGCGACCGCGACCGGCGCCGCCGAATCCCACTCCCACTGACCACCCGCGTGGATGTAGGCGTCGGCCTCCCCGCGCACCACCGCCATCGCCTTGGCACCGGCCGAGCCCATCCGGATCAGGTCGGCACCGAGATCGCGGGCCAGATCGAACACGAAGGCAGGCGGCCTGCTCCCGCTGATGACGATGCGGGGGCGACGGCGGGCCGGCCGCGGCGCCGGAACCGGATCTGCGGTGCTGTGGACGACGCCGATCGCCGGTTGCGCGACCGCGGCGGCGGTGAGCCCTCGCCCTGCCTCCCAGAGCGCGATGTGGACCGCCCAGTCGACATGGTCGGGCATCCCGTACTCCTTCGACCCGTCGAGCGGGTCGATGATCCAGACGCGGTCGGCGCCGACCCGCGCCGGATCGTCCGCGGATTCCTCCGAGAGCACCGCGTCGCCGGGGCGCGCGGCCGCCAGCCGTTCGAGGATGTACGTGTTGGCGGCGTGATCGCCGCGCCGGCCCAGCTCGCGCCCGGTGAGGGCATCCGATTCGATGGCGCGGACCGTGAGCAACAGTTCACCTGCGCCGGAAGCCGTCTCGGCTGCGAGTCGGGCGTCGTCGCCCCCGGCCGCGGGTCGAGCGTCGTCGCCCCCGGCCGCAAGGCGGGCATCGTCGCTGTAGTCGTGCGTCATGTCCTCAACAATTCCACGACGAGGCCCGCCTGCACGGCAGGCGTGCCGTCGTGGGGGCGCACGACCAGTTGGGGATCGGACGGTGGTTCGTAGGGATCGTCGACGCCGGTGAATCCGGTGATCTCGCCGGCGCGTGCCCGCGCGTACATGCCTTTCGGATCGCGGGCCTCGCAGTCGGCGAGCGGGGTGTCGACGAAGACCTCGACGAAACGGATCCCCGCCTCCTCGTGCTGGCGGCGGATGCGGTCGCGGTCCTGTCGGTAGGGGCTGATGAGCGCACAGATCGCGACGAGTCCGGCGTCGGCCATCAGTTGTGCGACCGCGCCGACGCGGCGGACGTTCTCCGCGCGGTCCTCGGGGCCGAATCCGAGGTCGGCGTTGAGGCCGTGCCTGAGGTTGTCGCCGTCGAGGCGGTAGGCGGGGATGCCTTCGGCGAGCAGTCGTCGTTCGAGTTCGACGGCGAGCGTGGACTTGCCGGAGGCGGACAGCCCCGTGAGCCACACCGTCGCCCCGGCTCTCCCCCGTTCGGTCCGCGAGACCGCCGCCGAGTGCCAGACCACCCGGCTGTCCGCCAGCGTCGGCCCGGTGATCATCCCGGCCGCGACGGTGTTGCCGGTGGGTTCGTCGACGAGCACGAAGCTTCCGGTGGTGCGGTTGCGCCGGTAGGGGTCGAACAGCAGCGGCTGTTGCGTACGCAGTTGCACGCGGCCGATCTCGTTGAGGCCGAGCGTCGTCGCGGCCTCGTCGCGGTGCAGGCTGTTGACGTCGAGCCGGTAGTCCAGCCGCGCGACCCGCGCGGTGGTCGAGCGGGTGGTGTGCAGCAGGGCGTAGCGGGCGTCCGGGTCGAGTGCGGAGCGTTCGTCGAACCAGCACACCATGGCGTCGATCTCGTGCCCGACGAGTGGACGGTTGTTGGGGCGGCACAGCATGTCACCGCGTCCGACGTCGAGGTCGTCCTCGAGTTCGACGCACACCGCCGCACCGGCGAAGGCGTGCTCGAGTTCCGTTCCGCCCGGCCCCCACAACGTCCGTACCCGTGTTCCGAAACCGGAAGGGAGAACGACCACGTCGTCGCCGGGTGCAAATCCGCCGGCGGCGACCGTTCCGGCGTAGCCGCGGAAGTCGCGGTGCTCGCCCTCGCCCGGGCGGATGACGTACTGCACGGGCAGTCGCGCGTCGATGAGGTTGGTGTCCGACGCGATGTGGACGTGTTCGAGGTGATGCAGCAGCGAAGTCCCCTCATACCACGGCATGTTCGCGGTGCGGGAGACGACGTTGTCGCCGTGCAGCGCGGAGATGGGAACGAACGCGAGGTCGGGCATGTCGAGCTTCGCCGCGAAATTCCGGAAATCGTCGCAGATCTCGTCGAACCGGCTCTGCGACCAGTCCACCAGGTCCATCTTGTTGATACACAGCACCACGTGCCGCACCCCGAGCAGCGACGCGAGGAAGGCGTGCCGGCGGGTCTGCTCGACGATGCCGTTGCGGGCATCGACGAGGACGAGCGCCAGGTCGGCGGTGGACGCCCCGGTGACCATGTTGCGCGTGTACTGCTCGTGACCGGGAGTGTCGGCGATGACGAATGTTCTGTGCGCCGTGGCGAAATAGCGATAGGCGACGTCGATCGTGATGCCCTGTTCGCGTTCGGCGCGCAGGCCGTCGGTGAGCAGCGCGAGATCGGCGCGGTCGGCGCCGCGGTCGAGGCTCGTGCGGGTCACCGCCTCGAGTTGGTCCTCGAAGACGGCCTTCGAGTCGAACAGCAATCGGCCGATCAGCGTGGACTTGCCGTCGTCGACGCTGCCGGCGGTGGCGATGCGCAGCAGGCGGGACATCAGAAATATCCTTCCCTCTTGCGGTCTTCCATCCCGGCGTCGGAGATCCGGTCGTCCGCCCGCGTCGCGCCGCGTTCGGTGACCCGGCTGGCGGAGACCTCGGTGACCACCTCGTCCGCGGTGGTGGCGGCGGATTCGACGCAGCCGGTGCACGTCGCGTCCCCGACGGTGCGGAATCGGACGAGGCTCTCGCGCGGGGTCTCCCCGGGGAGGAGGGTGAGAAAGCGGGTGTGTGCGAGCAGCATTCCGTCGCGCTCGATCACCGGGCGCCGGTGGGCGTAGTACAGGGACGGCAGGTCGACACCCTCGTCGCGGATGTACCGCCAGATGTCGAGTTCGGTCCAGTTGGACAGCGGGAAGACCCGCATGTGTTCGCCGAGGCGGTGCCGGCCGTTGTACAGCTGCCACAGTTCGGGTCGCTGCGCCTTCGGGTCCCACTGCCCGAACTCGTCGCGCAGGCTGAAGACGCGTTCCTTCGCGCGGGCCTTCTCCTCGTCGCGACGAGCACCCCCGAAGACGGCGTCGAATCCCCCTTCCTGCAATGCGCGCAGGAGGGTTCCGGTCTGCAGCCGGTTGCGGGTCGCGTGCGGTCCGTCGTCCTCGACGGCACGCCCGGCATCGATGTCGTCCTGCACCGAGGCGACGATCGACCGGAGTCCCAGGCGCTCGACGGTGCGGTCGCGGAAGTCGATCACCTCGTCGAAGTTGTGCCCGGTGTCGATGTGCAGCACGGGGAACGGCAGCGGCGCGGGCCAGAACGCCTTGGCCGCGAGGTGGAGCATGACCGCGGAGTCCTTGCCACCCGAGAACAGCAGGACGGGACGGGAGAAGGTCGCGGCGACCTCGCGGAAGATATGCACGGACTCGGCTTCGAGCGCACCGAGCAGCGAAAGTTCGTAGATCGGTGGTCGTTGCGGTGGCACCGTGGTCACTCGTGCCCCTCTCACCCGGCTCGGTACACATGTGTACCGATGCGGTCGAAGATTACTCCGTAACAGTAGAACGAGTTTCAATTCCAGGTCAACGGGTAGTCTCCGCAGCGCTCCGTCAGCGCGCCGGCCGGCGTCCGCCGAGATCCGCGGTGATCGCATCCGCGACCGCCACGAGCGCCGCACCGCACCGCTCGATCCCGGCCGCGTCCACCTCCCGTTCGAGGTGCAGCGTGAGCACGAGCGACTGGTGGCCGTCGGGATCGTAGGCCGGGGCGGCCATGAGGTTGACCGCCCGCTCTTCCCCCGCGGCGAAGGCGTCGGGCAGCAGCACGCGCTCACCGGGGCTCGCCACGAGTTCCGCCAGCATCTCCCGCATCTCGGGCGCGAGATCGTGCGAGACCACCCCGGCCATGAGCGCGTAGAGGCGGCGGCCGCCGGGCGTGAGGGACTCGGCCAGATAACCCGTCCGGCGACATTCGGTGACGATCCGCCACAGGTCGTCGCGGTCCACGGTGACCGGCAGGGTCGGCTCTCGCCGCAGCCACTGTTCGATGCGCTCGTCGGTGTCCCACAGCACGTACATCAGCCCCACCGGGGGTGCGAAGGGATAGACCTCCCCCACACGCGCCGCCGCGGCCGTGCCGTGGCCACCGACGACGTCGAGCACCGCGATCCGGTCGCCGACGACCGCCGACGCGGAGCACATCACGCCGAACTCCTCGGCGAGTGCGGCGAGATGACGGTGCGCGACCGGCCCGGACGCGAAGCCGCGCTGGGCGGCGCGTCCCGCGACGATCAGCGCCGGACCGAGCCCGTAGGTCTTGTCGACGGGGTCGCGGATCAGATAGCCGGCGTCGGCGAGGACGGTGAGGATGCCCAGACAGGTGGGCTTGCTCAGGTCGAGTTCGCGTGCCAGTTCCGACAGTCCGAACCGGACGCCGGGTCGCGCGACGAGGTGGTCGAGGACCTGCACGACGCGTTCCGTGGGTGGCGACCGGCGGGCTGCTCCCGCCCCGGCGGTGGACTCTCCGAGCGTTCCGGTCTCGCGACGAGCCATTGACCCTCCCTGGAACACGTTCTACTCTCAGCGCAACGGAAGACTACCGCAGCGGTACATATTTGGACCACAGGAGATCGCAGTGCTCACCGATCCGCTCACCGCGGCGATAGCCGAGGCCGAGAAACTCGTCGCCACCGCCCCGCACATCCGCACCGAACAGGACCTCGTCGAGGGATACGGATATCTGGCCGGTGGGATCTCGGCGTGCGTGCACGCCACCTTCGCGTACAGCCGCTCCCATCCGGTCTTCGTCACCGGCACCGGTCCCTACGCGAAGATGGGCCTCGACAATCCCGACACCCTATACTGGGGCGCGTCGATCCGCGACGACGCCGAGTACGTCGTCACCGGGCGCCGCGGCACGACCTGCGATCTCAGCTTCCAGGTGCTGGCCGGCAACTACACCGATGCGGAGGTGCCCGGCAACGTCACGGCCTTCGACGACCGCGCACTGAACATCGCCGACGACGGCACCTTCGAGGTGCGATTCGGACCCGGCCCGCGCGATCCGGAACGGAACTACTTCCCGCTCGCGCCCGGCTCGTCGCAGCTCGTGGTCCGCGAGGTCTACAGCGACTGGACGCAACGCCGCGGCACACTGAGCATCCACCGGCTCGACAGCCTCGGCACCCCGGCTCCCGAACCCACCCACCAGGACGTGGTCACCCGTTACGAACGTGCCGGTCGCGCGCTGGTCTCGCGGGTGAAGACCTGGCTGCAGTTCCCCGAGTGGTTCTACCTGAAGCTGCCGGTGAACACGGTGACCGAGCCGCGCCGCACCCCCGGCGGCCTGGACACGCAGTACTCGTCCGTCGGGCACTACGAACTCGCCGACGACGAGGCGATGGTCCTGACCCTCCCGGCGAGCGACGCGCCCTATCTGGGCTTCCAGATCGGCAGTCTCTGGTACATCTCCCTGGACTACATCCACCACCAGACCTCCCTGAACAACAGTCAGGCGCAGGTCGATCCCGACGGGATGGTCCGGATCGTGGTCTCGGCTCGCGATCCGGGGCTGACGAACTGGGTCGAGACCCTCGGCCGCAGCCGCGGGATCCTGCAGTTCCGCTGGCAGCGCCTCGATCGCGAACTGACCGCGGCCGACGGCCCGACCGCCGAGGTGGTGCCGTTCGATCGGCTCCCCGAGGTCCTGCCCTTCCACGACTCGAATCGCATCACACCCGAGGCGTGGGCGCAGCGCATCGCGGAGCGCCAGCGGGGCGTCGCCGATCGGATGCTCGCATGAGCGCGGCAGCGGGACTGCTCCGCGACCGCGTCGTCGTGGTCTCCGGTGTCGGTCCGGGACTGGGGCGCACGCTCGCGCTGCGGTGCGCCGAACACGGCGCCGACGTGGTGCTTGCCGCCCGGACCCGGGAGCGGCTCGAGAAGGTTGCAGCGGAAGTCGAGAGCACGGGCCGCCGGGCACTGGTCGTGCCCACCGACATCACCGACGACGAGTCCGCCGCCGCACTCGTCGAGGCGGCGGTCTCGGAGTTCGGGCGTGTCGACGTGCTCGTCAACAACGCCTTCTCCGTTCCGTCGATGAAGCCGTTGTCGCGCACCGACTTCCAGCAGATTCGCGACAGCGTGGAACTCACCGTCCTCGGCGCGCTGCGGCTCACACAGTTGTTCACCCCCGCCCTCGCCGAGTCGGCCGGCGCGGTGGTCAACATCAATTCGATGGTGCTGCGTCACTCCCAGGAACGTTACGGCAGTTACAAACTCGCGAAGTCGGCGTTGCTGGCGATGTCGCAGTCCCTGGCGACCGAACTCGGACCGCAGGGAGTTCGAGTGAACTCTGTTGCACCGGGGTACATCTGGGGTCCGATTCTGCAGGGGTACTTCGAACACCAGGCGGGAAAGTACGGCACCACCGTCGAACAGATCTACGAGCACACCGCCGCCGCTTCCGATCTGAAGCGTCTCCCGACCACCGAGGAGATCGCGGATGCGGTGATCTTCCTGGCCTCGCCGATGGCGTCGGCGATCACCGGCCAGTGCCTCGACGTCAACTGCGGCGAATACCACCACTGAACGGGACAGCACATGAGCGAACGCACCACCGTCGGCACCGTCGAGGACCTGCACGCCTCCGCGACCCGTTTGACGGGCCTGACCGGTTTCGGCGACGACGACTACCGTGACGGGCTCGGGATCCTGCTCGAATCGTATGCGCGGGACGAGAAGCTCACCCCGCTCGGCAGCAAGATGTCGCGGGTCTTCCTGCGCGGCGCCCTCGTGGCGCGGTTGCTGTCGGAATCGGCCTGGGCCGCCCATCCCGAGCACGCCGACGTCCCGATCACCCGGCCGATCTTCGTCACCGGCCTGCCCCGCACCGGCACGACGGCACTGCACCGCCTGCTCGCCGCGGATCCCGCCCATCAGGGACTCGAGATGTGGCTGACCGAGATGCCGCAGCCCCGGCCGCCCCGCGAGACCTGGGCGGAGAACCCGGTCTTCGCCGGTATCGAGGCCGGGTTCGCGCAGCACCACATCGAGCATCCCGAATTCATGGGTGTGCACTACATGTCCGCCGCCGAGGTCGAGGAATGCTGGCAGCTTCTGCGCCAGTCGTTCCGCTCGATCTCCTACGAGTGCCTGGCCCACCTGCCCACCTACTCGCAGTGGCTCGCGGAGCAGGACTGGACGGCGGCCTACGCCCGGCACCGGAGGAACCTGCAGCTCATCGGGCTGCCGGACGCCGACAAGCGGTGGGTGCTCAAGAATCCCAGCCACCTGTTCGCACTGGACGAACTGCTCGCGGTGTATCCGGACGCGCTCGTCGTCGTCACCCACCGCGATCCGCGCACCGTGATCCCGTCGGTGTGCAGCCTCGCAGCGCAGGCCACGGAAGGATGGTCCGAAGCGTTCGTCGGCGAGACGATCGGGCGCAGCCAGCTCGACCTCTGGGCACGGGGTTTCGATCATTTCACCGAGGTGCGCCGCCGGCACGATCCCGCCCGTTTCGTCGACGTGGACTACCGGGATTTCGTCGCCGATCCGCTCGGCACCGTCGGCGGTCTGTACGACCGGTTCGGTCTGCCGTTCACCGCGGAAGCCGAACGCGCGATGGCCGACCTGCACGAAGAAAGCCGCAGCGGGGCAAGGAAACCCGCGCACCGGTACACGCTCGAGGAGTTCGGGCTGAGTGTGGGCGAGGTCGACGAGCGTTTCCGCGACTACGCGTACCGCTGAACCCGGCACGAAAGGCACCGGAAACCGGTGTGCCCTGGCTACCTGCGCGTTCGTCCGTGGGATGATGGAGGCATGCCCGCACCACTCCCCCTCGACCCCATCGCCGAAGCCCACCGCCAGTGGACCGCCCACGGCTGGGGCGAAGTCGCCGACGGCATGGCCGCGGTCACCTCGGTGATGCGGGCGCAGCAGATCATGATGGCGCGGGTCGAGGAGGTGCTCAAGCCCTTCGGCCTGACCTTTGCCCGCTACGAACTCCTCACGCTGCTGCATTTCACCAGGTCGGGGGCGTTGCCGATGGCGAAGGCCAGTGCGCGCCTGCAGGTGCACCCCACCAGCGTCACCAACGCCGTCGACCGCCTCGAGAAGGCCGGACTGGTCCGGCGTACCCCGCATCCGAGCGATCGACGGGCCACACTCATCGAACTCACCGACGAGGGACGGGCATTGGCGATCCAGGCAACCGAGAAGCTCAACACGGAGGTCTTCGCCCGGCCGGGTATCCCCGAGGAGCACATCGACACACTGCTGCGCATCATCGCGACGATGCGGCACGACGCCGGCGACTTCGACACCGGCGGTGCGCCTTCCAAGTGGTGAGGCGCAAGAGACGGCCGAGAAACGAGAAGGGCCGCCCCGTTCGGGGCGGCCCTTCGTCGTACAGATGGTGCGGATCAGGCGTGCTTGAACTCCGGCGCGCGCTTCTCGACGAAGGCCGCCATGCCTTCCTTCTGGTCGGCGGTGGCGAACGTCGAATGGAACACGCGGCGCTCGAACTTCACGCCCTCGGCCAGCGTCGTCTCGAAGGAGCGGTTGACGGCCTCCTTCGCCATGATCGCGACGGGCAGCGACATCGACGCGATGGTCGTCGCCGTCTCGAGTGCCACGTCGAACAGTTCGGCGGCAGGAACGATGCGCGAGACGAGTCCGGCGCGCTCGGCCTCCTCGGCGTCCATGTTGCGGCCGGTCAGGCACATGTCCATGGCCTTGGCCTTGCCCACGGCGCGGGTGAGGCGCTGCGATCCGCCGATGCCCGGGATGACGCCGAGCTTGATCTCGGGCTGACCGAACTTGGCGGTGTCGGACGCGATGATGAAGTCGCACAGCATCGCCAGCTCGCAGCCGCCGCCGAGCGCGTAGCCCGACACCGCGGCGACGATCGGCTTGCGGACGGACGAGAGCCGATCCCACTGCGAGAACAGGTCTTCCGCGTAGACCTCGGCGAAGGTCTTCGGAGCCATCTCCTTGATGTCGGCACCGGCGGCGAACGCCTTCTCCGAGCCGGTGAGCAGGATCGCACCGATCTCGTCGTCCGCGTCGAGTTCCTCGACGGCGGCGACGACCTCACGCATCAACTGGCTGTTGAGGGCGTTGAGCGCCTTCGGCCGGTTGAGGGTGACGATGCCGACGCGGCCCTTGCGGTCGAGCAGGATGGTCTCGAAATCGGTCACTGGCTGTCCTTCGCGGTCGAGCGGTCTCGGATGTCGGTGATGATGGCGGAGAAGTCGAGTCCTCCACCACCCTCGGTGTTGAAACGATGGTAGAGCTCGGCTGCACGCAGTCCGAGTTCGGCCTCGACACCGTTGGCCCGCACCGCGTTCGCGGCCAGTCCGAGATCCTTGTCCATGAGCGCGGCCGCGAAGCCCGGCTGGTAGTCGTTGTTCGCGGGGGTGGTCGGGACGGGGCCCGGCACCGGGCAGTTGCTCGTCAGCGCCCAGCACTGACCGGACGCGTTGGACGCGACGTCGAACAGTGCCTGGTTGTCGAGGCCCAGCTTCTCGCCGAGGACGAACGCCTCGCTGATGGCGATCATCGAGATGCCCAGGATCATGTTGTTGCAGATCTTCGCGGCCTGGCCGTTGCCCGACCCGCCGCAGTGGACGATCTTGCGTCCCATGGCCTCGAGCAGCGGCTTCGCGGTGGCGAAGTCGTCCTCGCTGCCGCCGACCATGAACGCGAGGGTGCCTGCGGCGGCACCGGCGACACCGCCGGAGACCGGGGCGTCGACGGCACGGTGACCGGCCTTCTGAGCCTTCTCCGCCGCCGCGCGGGCGTCGGCGACGTCGATCGTCGAGCTGTCGACGAACAGTGTGTTCGCCCCGGCCGCGGGCAGGATCTCGTCGTACAGGTCGAGGACGAGCTTGCCGTTGGGCAGCATGGTGATCACGACCTGGGCACCGCGCACCGCATCGATCGCGGCCTCGGCGACGGTGATGCCGTTCTTCGTGGCCTCTTCCTGCGCAGCGGGAACCGGGTCGTACCCGGTGACGGTGTACCCGGCGCGGACGAGGTTCGCGGCCATCGGCCCGCCCATGTGTCCGAGGCCGAGGAAGGCGACGGTGGGAAGTTCACTCATCGGTCGTTCTCCTTGGGAGCGGCGAGCCCGAGTTCGAGATCGCCGAGCGGCTGGAAGTAGGCGTCGACGTCGGCCTCGGTGACATCGGCGAGGGTCGCCGGCGACCACTGCGGGTTGCGGTCCTTGTCGACGACCTGTGCGCGGATGCCCTCGACGAGGTCGTGCGACTTCAGCGAGGCGGTCGAGACCCGGAACTCCTCGTTCAGCACCTCTTCGAGGCTGCCGAGCTGCCGGGCGTGACGCAGCGACCGCAGGGTCACCTTCAGTGCGACAGGCGATTTCGCGAGCACCTGGTCGGCGGTCTCGCGTGCCTCCGGAACATCGGAGGCCTGGAGGCGTTCGACGATCTCCTCGACGGTGTCGGCGGAGTACGCCGCGTCGATCCACTCGCGCTGTGCGAGCAGCGCCGATTCCGGTGCGGGCTGCGAGTATTCGGCGAGCGCGTCCTCGAGCGAGCCGGATTCGAGTGCGGCGACGAACTTGTCGAGTGACTCGGACGGCAGGTAGTGGTCGGCGAAGCCCAGAGCGATGGCGTCGCCTGCCTTCATCCGTCCGGTGGTCAGCGCGATGTGCGTGCCGATCTCGCCGGGCGTGCGCGAGAGCAGGTAGGTGCCGCCGACGTCGGGAACGAATCCGATTCCGGTCTCGGGCATCGCGATGCTCGAGCGTTCGGTGACGATCCGGACGTTGCCGTGCGCCGAGATCCCGACGCCGCCGCCCATGACGATGCCGTCCATGATCGCGATGTACGGCTTCGGGTAGCGACCGATGGCAGCGTTGAGGATGTACTCGTCGCGCCAGAAGTCCTGCGATCCCGTGCCGCCGTCCTTGGCGTCGTGGTAGATCGAGACGATGTCGCCGCCGGCGCACAGACCGCGCTCACCGGCACCGCGCACCAGCACGGCACGCACCGAATCGTCGTTCTCCCACGCGCTCAGGGCCTTCGACATCTCGAGGACCATGGCGTGGTTGAGGGCGTTGATGGCCTTGGGCCGGTTGAGCGTGATACGGCCGATGCCGTCCTTCACGTCGATGAGGATCTCGGGTTCCTGCCCGGTCATGCCGCTCCGTTCTGCGCTGCGGCCACCACGCTCCGCGCGACGACCACCCGCATGATCTCGTTGGTTCCTTCCAGGATCTGATGCACGCGCAGGTCGCGCACGATCTTCTCGATCCCGTACTCGGCAAGGTAACCGTATCCGCCGTGCAACTGCAGCGCCTCGTTCGCGACCTCGAAACCGGTGTCGGTGGCGAAGCGCTTGGCCATCGCGCACAGCTCCACGACGTCGTCGGCGCCACGGTCGAGCGCGTCGGCGGCACGCCACAGCATCGTGCGTGCGGCCTCGAGTTCGATCCGCATGTCGGCGAGGCGGAACTGCAGCGCCTGCGAGTCGAGCAGCCGCTCGCCGAAGGCCTTGCGCTCGGCGAGGTAGGCGACCGCCCGGTCGAGGGCGGTCTGGCCGCCACCCACCGAGCACGCCGCGATGTTGATGCGGCCGCCGTTGAGACCGTGCATGGCGATCCGGAAGCCGCCGCCCTCGGTGCCGAGGAGGTTCTCGGCGGGCACGCGGGCGCCGTCGAGGATGACCTGGCGGGTGGGCTGCGCGTTCCAGCCCATCTTCTTCTCGTTGGCACCGAAGGACAGCCCGGGGGTGTCCTTCGGGACGATGAACGCCGAGATACCGCGGGCGCCGGTGTCGCCGGTGCGGGCCATGACCACGTAGACGTCGGACGTGCCGGCTCCGGAGATGAACTGCTTGACCCCGGTGAGCACGTACTCGTCGCCGTCACGAACGGCCTTGGTGCTCAGGGCCGCTGCGTCGGATCCGGCGCCCGGCTCGGTGAGGCAGTAGCTCGCGAGATGCTCCATCGTGCACAGCTTCGGGATCCACTGCTTGCGCTGATCGTCGTTGCCGAACTTGTCGATCATCCACGTGACCATGTTGTGGATGGAGATGTACGCGGCGATGGACGGGCAGCCCTTCGCGAGTTCCTCGAAGATGCGGACGGAGTCGAGGCGTCGCAGCCCCGATCCGCCCACGTCCTCGCGGACGTAGATCCCGCCCATGCCCAGTTCGGCAGCCTTGCGCAGCACGTCCACGGGGAAGTGCTTGCTCTGGTCCCACTCGACCGCGTTCGGGGCCAGATATTCGGTGGCGAAGTCGCGGGCGGTGTCGCGGATCGCCCGGTCGTCGTCGGTGAGAACGAACATCGATGGACCGCCTAGTTCATCGTCGGGATGACGAAGTGGTCGGTGTCGGCCACGTGCGCACCCTCGATGTCGCCTTCCTTGACACCGGACGGCCAGCGCTGCGTGACCGTCTTGGTCTTGGTGTAGAAGCGGAAGGCGTCGGGGCCGTGCTGGTTGAGATCGCCGAAGCCCGACGCCTTCCAGCCGCCGAAGGTGTAGTACGCGATCGGGACGGGGATCGGAACATTGATGCCGACCATGCCGACCTCGACGCGGGCCGCAAAGTCGCGGGCGGTATCGCCGTCGCGGGTGAAGATCGCGACGCCGTTGCCGTACTCGTGCTCGGTCGGCAGGCGCAGGGCGTCCTCGTAGTCGCGCGCACGCACCACGGTGAGCACGGGGCCGAAGATCTCCTCCTTGTAGATGGACATCTCGGGGGTGACCTTGTCGAACAGGGTGGCGCCGGAGAAGAAGCCGTTCTCGTGTCCTTCGAGGACGAAGTCGCGGCCGTCGACGACCAGTTCCGCGCCTTCCTCGACGCCCTGGGCGATGTAACCGTGCACGCGATCGCGGGCGGCGGCGGTCACGAGCGGACCGAAGTCGGCCTTCTCGTCGAAGCTGGTGCCGATACGCAGTTCGGCGATGCGTTCGGTGAGCTTGGCGACGAGCCGGTCCGCGGTCTCCTCACCGACGGGGACGGCGACGGACAGCGCCATGCAGCGCTCACCGGCCGAGCCGTAGGCGGCGCCGACGAGTGCGTCCGCGACCTGGTCGAGGTCGGCGTCGGGCATGATGATCGCGTGGTTCTTCGCACCACCGAAGCACTGCGCGCGCTTGCCGTTCTTCGCGGCCGTCTCGTAGATGTACTGCGCGATGGGGGTCGAGCCGACGAAGCCGATCGCCTTGATGCGCGGGTCGTTGAGCAGGTAGTCGACGGCGCTCTTGTCGCCGTTGACGACGTTGAACACACCGGCGGGCAGACCGGCCTCGAGGAAGAGCTCGGCCAGGCGGAGCGGCACGGAGGGATCGCGCTCGGAAGGCTTGAGCACGAACGCGTTTCCGGCGGCGAGAGCCGGGCCGGCCTTCCACAGCGGGATCATGGCCGGGAAGTTGAACGGGGTGATGCCGGCGACGACGCCGAGGGGCTGACGCATCGAGTAGACGTCGATTCCGCCGCCCGCGGACTCGGTGTACTCACCCTTGAGCAGGTGCGGGGCTCCGATGGCGACCTCGATCACCTCGAGGCCACGCTGGATGTCGCCCTTCGCGTCGGGGACGGTCTTGCCGTGCTCGCTCGACAGCAGGTGGGCGAGCTCGTCCATGTTCTCCTGCACGAGGTACACGAACTTCATGAGGACGCGCACGCGCTTCTGAGGATTCCAGGACGCCCACACCTTCTGCGCCTCGGCGGCGTTGGCGATGACGGCGTCGACCTCGGAGTCGGCCGCGAGCGGCACGCGCGCCTGGACCTCTCCGGTGTTGGGGGCGAAGACGTCGGCGAAGCGGCCGGAGGTGCCGGCGACGTGCTGTCCGCCGACGAAGTGGGTCAATTCTCGAACGCTCATGTCCGATCCCGTCCTTTACTGGTGTGCGATGACGTGGGATGTGCGATTCTCGGCGCGAACGGGCGAAGGCCCGAAGTCTTCGCTCATCCTATAGTTGGAAGTCCACGTATGTCTACCGTCACACCGGACCGGATCGGCCGGCACCCCTCACGAAGGGTCGATATCAGCCCTCGGCGAGCTGCTGCGCCTTCGCGTACGCCAGGTGCAGGAAGTCCGCTCCGGTCAACGCCGCGAACGACCCCGCCACCAGACGCGTGAGATTCGGAGCGTAGACACGGCCGAAGACCAGCGCCGTCACCGTCCACAGGTCGAGGCAGAAGGGGCACGCCAGCAGTTCCCCGACGGCGTGACGGACCCGCGACGACTTGCGGGGCTGCTCCATCACCTCGGCCGGACCACCGGGGCCGTCGAACTTGGTGAACGGTGCCCGGACCGGGCTGGTCACCGCCGCCTTGCTCACGATGCGGGAGATCTTGTGGCTCGCGAGCGCGGTGACGACGAGATCGCCGGCATCGGGCCTCGGCATCGGCCGCCCTCGCTTGGCCGCGACGGCGCCGAGCGTGCCGACGATGGTGGCGTACACGGACATGAGCACCGCATATCCGCCGAGGGGTCGATCCTCTCCGTTCCGATAGGTGTCGACCTCGTCCTGGACCGCATGGACCGCACGTTCTGCGTTCTCTCGCGCTGTCGACGGTGCTTCCGGTGTCCGCATGAATCCTCCACTCGTGGCATGTGCTGTCGGTGGCGCGACCGGAGCCGTCACCTTCATCGGGCGGCATACCCCGGGGGCGGACAGCACAACCACCGGCGCCCGATCGCGGTCAGCGCATGCGGCGGTAGAGATCCTCGAGATCGGTGATGCCGCGGATCACCACGGCTTCGTCGGTTCCACCGGCCCGCAACGCGCGGCGCAGCAGCATCGGGTCGAGGTCCTCGGGTGCGGGGCGGAACCGTTCCGTGGGCAGCTCGGGCAACTCGGTGTCGTCGCCGTAGAAGTCCTGCGCTGCGGCCGGGTCGTCGTCGGCGTCCGCATCGTCGACGCCGCCGATCAGCGTCGCGAGGTCCACCCCGCGCAGGGTCAGGACCGCGAGCGGCTGGTCGTCGACGTGTTCTGCAAGCAGGTAGGCGACGGCCGCGGCGTGCTTGCAGGGCCACCCGTCGTCGGGGCACGTGCAGTCGAAGTCGAGCTCGCCCGCGCGTCGCGGCAGCAGGGAGGATCCCAGCTCCTCGGGAAGGATGCCCGCGGCGAGCCGCGCCAGCATGCCCGGCGACGAGCGGACGAGCGAGACGAGTTCGCCCACCGCCTCCTCGTCGAGCGTGCGCACCCGCACCGCCGAGGTGAACGGGGTGAGCTGACTGCCCTGCACATCTCCCACCGCCACTCCGGGTTCGAGTCGCATGGAGATCACCTGCCCGGCGCGCGCGTAGGCACGGCCCCGCGTCAGTCGCCCCTTCTCGGCGACCTCCTCCATCGTCGAGATCAGTTCCTTCGACCACCAGCTGCGGCCGATCGCGCCCCGCTTGGTGCGCGCCTCGATGCCGCCGTCGATCCGGCGGGCCGTGCCGTAGCGGCGTACGTTGCCCCGTGCCATCTAGTCCCCCACCGCGTCGTCGCCGAGGGTGAGCAGGGAGTGCAGCTGGTCGGTGGACAACTCGGTGATCCAGTTCTCCCCCGCCCCGACCACGATCTCGGCCAGTTCCTGTTTGCCGGTGAGCATCTCGTCGATACGCTCCTCCACCGTCCCCACACAGACGAGCTTGCGGACCTGGACGTCGCGGCGCTGCCCGATCCGGAACGCGCGGTCGGTGGCCTGGTTCTCCACCGCCGGATTCCACCACCGGTCGAGATGCACGACGTGGTTCGCAGCGGTGAGGTTCAGTCCGGTCCCGCCCGCCTTGAGCGAGAGCACCATGATCGGAGGACCGCCCTCTCCCTGGAAGCCGTCGACCATCGCGTCGCGCCGCCCCTTGGACACTCCCCCGTGCAGGAAGGGCACCGTCGTCGCGAACCGCTCCTCGAGATAGGGGACGACGAGCTCACCGAACTCGCGGAACTGCGTGAACAGCAACACCTTCTCGCCGTCGGCCAGCACCGACTCGACGATGTCCTCGACCAGACCGAGCTTGCCCGAGCGGTGCCGTCCGCGACGCAGGACGGGCGAGCCGTCGCCCAGATAGTGCGCCGGATGATTGCACACCTGCTTGAGCCGGGTCAGCGCCGCGAGCACCGCACCCTTGCGGGCCATGCCCTCCTTGTCGCGGATCCGGCGCATCATGTCGTCCACGACGGCCCGGTACAGGGCGGCCTGCTCGGCCGTGAGGTTGGCGCGCACGGTCTGCTCGAACTTCTCGGGCAGATCGGAGATCACGTCGGGATCGGTCTTGACGCGGCGCATCACGAACGGTGCGGACAGCGCCCGCAACCGCGCCGCGGCGACGGCGTCGTGATCGCGCTCGATCGGCACCGCGAACCGGGCACGGAAGGACGCCGCGCTGCCGAGCAGGGACGGATTCGCGAAGTCCAGGATCGCGCGCAGCTCCTCGAGCCGGTTCTCCACCGGGGTGCCGGTGAGTGCGATCCGGTGCGCCGCGGGCACGGCGCGCGTGGCGCGGGACTGCGCCGTCGCGGTGTTCTTCACGTGCTGGGCCTCGTCGAGGACCACGCGTTGCCAGGTCAGCGTCGCGAGCTGCGCGACGTCGCGGGCGGCGATGGCGTAGGTCGTCACCACGAGATCATGGTCGGCGGCAGCGGCGGCGAGTGCCGGTCCGCTCAGCCGCTGGGCGCCGTGGTGGACGTGCACCCGCAGGTCGGGCACGAACCGTTCGGCCTCGCGCTGCCAGTTGCCCACCACCGACATCGGGCAGACGAGCAGTGTCGGTGCCTTCCGCAGGTTCGACTCGCGTTCGTGGGCGAGCAACGCGAGGACCTGGATGGTCTTGCCCAGGCCCATGTCGTCGGCGAGCACGGCACCGAGACCGAGCCGGCTCATGAACGCGAGCCAGTCGAGGCCGCGCTGCTGGTAGGGACGCAGTTCGGCGTTCAGTCCCGCCGGCACGGGGACCGACTCGGGGTGCGCCTGACCGTCGAGCAGCATCTCGACCCAGCCGGAAGCGGAGATCTCGGTGACCTCCGCGGGCGGAGCATCGTCGCCGGTGAACTGGGCGAACAACGACCCGAGGGTCGCATCCTCGGCGGAATGCGCCGTGACGTACCGGGCCGCGCGGGCCAGTGCCTCGGCATCGGCCCGCACCCACTTGCCGCGCAGCTTGACCAGGTCACTGTTGGCCGCGACGAGCTCTTCCATCTCCGAGGGTGTGAGCAGCATGTCGCCGACGGCGAGCTGCCATTCGTACGAGACGATCGCGCTCATCCCGACCACGCTGTCGTCGGCGCTCACAGGGGCGACGGGCGACTCGACCTGCAGACGCAGCGACGGATCGACCCGGGTCCAGGCGCGCGGCAGCAGCACCGCGATGCCCGCGGCGTCGAGCTCCCGGGCGCCGTGTTCGACGAGGTCGACGACGACCGGGGTGGGCAGCAGCAGGTCGAGACTGTCGGGATCGCGGGGCACGTCCTGCAGGCGGGGATAGGCCTGGAGTGCGATCCCGAGCTTGCGCACGCCGATCTGGAGCAGGTGCGGGTCGGTGTCCTCGACGGGCAGCGGCGTCGGGGACTGGCCCTCCGGTCGCAGGCACACCTCGAGCCGCCAGATGGAGTCGGCTCCGACCCCGTCGTCGGCATCGTCCGGCTCGACGAGGCGCAGCACGAGGTCGGGTTCGTATCCGGCGAGGCTGGCACGCCATTCCTCGAGCGCATCGGCCATGCGCTGGGTGCCGCGGGGATGGGGACTCCCCTCGGCCAGTGCGGCGACGAGCGGGTGCAGCGAGGTCGACGAGCCGTGGAGGGTGCGCACGATCGGGTCGGTCAGTTCGCGGCACAGATCGTCGAGGAGATCGACCGGTCGACCGAGCTGTCGCTGCGCCGGAGACATCGCGGCCGCCAGTTCGGCGGACCAGGCCCGCGTCTTCTCGCCACCGAGCAGACGCCACCGCGCCCACCACTGCTTCTCGACACGCACGAGCTCCGGTGCGACGCGGCCGGCCTGCGCCCACCTCTCGATGCCGCGGGCGACGTGCGCGAGATACCGCAGGTCGCCACCGACACCCCCGGGACGGCGCGGCATGTCCAGCAGGAGCTCGGCTGCATCCGACGGCGCGACCGCGACGGCGGGCAGCGTGCTCGGCTCGGTCTCCGTGGGGAGAGTGAGGGTGACGCGATGGCGGAACGGGCGGTCGATCCACCGGCGCAGCGCAGACGGCAGCGCGTCGGGATCGGGCTCTGCGGCGGGGTCCCACCACAGCATCAGGCCGGATCCCGGTGACCACAGCCCGTGCAACATGCCCACTATCGTGCCAGCCGCACCCGACCCCGATGGCAGGCTGGGTCCCATGGCACGCGCATACGGCTTCGCGGAGTACGGCGGTCCGGAGACACAGCAGCTGTTCGACACCCCCGTCCCCTCGCCCGGTCCGGGGCAGCTCCTCGTGGCGGTCCGGGCCGCGGGCGTGAATCCCGCCGACTGGAAGGTGCGGTCCGGACGGCGCACAGGCAGCGTCACGGTGCACTTCCCGGCGGTGCTCGGACGGGAGGTCGCGGGTGTGGTGGAGGCCGCCGGTCCGGACACCGGCTTCCGGCCGGGCGATGCCGTCTTCGGGGCCACCGCGGAGGGCTACGGCGGCTACGCCGAGTACACCCTCGTCGACGCGCGGGCTGCCGCGCTCGTGCCCGAGTCGGTGCCGTTCGAGGTGGCGGCAACCCTCCCGGTCGCGGCCGGAACGGCCTTCGACATCGTCGAGCACCTCGAGATCGTCGATGCGGACACCGTCCTCGTCCTGGGTGCCGGTGGGGGCGTCGGGTCGGCGGTGACGCAGCTCGCGCACAACGCCGGTGCCGCCGTGCTCGGCGTGGCGAGTGCGGGGAAACGGGATCTCGTCGAGTCGTGCGGCGGTCTGTGGATCGAGTCCGGCGACGGGTTCGACGCGCGGGTCGCGGCCACCGCGGAGCGGTGCGGGGCGGTGACCGCGGTCGTCGACCTCGTCGGCGGCGACGTACTCGAGCGGGCGGTCGCGCTGACGCGGGCGCCGGAACGGGTCGTGAGTGTCGCCGATCCGGCCCGCGCGGCGACGCTGGGCGGTTCGGGAATCACGCGGCGACGGACCCGGGAGGTGTTCGAGCGGGTCGCGGCGTTCGTCGAGCGTGGTGCCCTCACGCCGCGCATCGAGCGGACCTTCCCGCTCGCCGAGGCCGGGGCCGCGCTGGAACTCGTCGAGTCCGGGCACGCCGGCGGGAAGATCGTCGTCACCGTGCCCTGAAGATCCTGTCGGCAGGGCATGCCAGGATCGCCGCGTGCGTGGGGGGAACGCGACGTGGTGGGTGGCGGCAGTGGTGATCGCGGTGGCGGTGTCCTGGCTGTGGGACCGCACCGCGCCGGAGTCCGGGACGGTGCCGGGCAGCCCCACCCGAGCCGAGGTGCATGCTCTGCTCGAGCAGGTGACGGTGGTCGAGCAGCGCCGACGGGTGCCCGGCTATCAGCGGGGCTGCGGCCCGGGCGAGCGATGCGTGTTCGGCCCGGCCTGGTCCGACGATCACCCCGGTGCCGGTGGGCACGACGGCTGCGACACCCGCAACAACGTCCTCGCGCGCGACCTCACCTCCCCCACCTTCCGGGCCGGTAGCGACGACTGTGTCGTGACGAGTGGGGTCCTGAACGATCCGTACACCGGGGCGCGCGTGGAGTTCCGGCGTGCCGAGGCGATCGCCGTGCACATCGATCACATCTATCCGCTCGCTGCGGCCTGGGATCTCGGTGCCGCAGCATGGCCCGCCGAACGTCGACTCCGGTTCGCGAACGACATCACCTACAACCTCGTCGCTGTCGACGGGCAGGCCAACCTCGACAAGCGCGACGGCACGCCGGCCCAGTGGCTGCCACCGGCCGCCGGTTACCGCTGCTGGTTCGCCGGCCGGTACCTGACCGTCGCGGTGCGTTACGCGTTGCCGATCACGGTCGACGACCACCGCGCCCTGGTGAGCGCGGCGGAGTCGTGCCCGTGACACCGTCGCGGCGGAGCCGTGCCCGTGACACCGTCGCGGCGGAGCCGTGCCCGTGCCACCGCTCAGGCGGGAAGGTTGCGCGGGATCCAGTCGGGTTCGCGTTTCTCCATGAACGCCCGCATCCCTTCGCGGGGTTCGGGTGAGGTCTCGAGGGCACCGAACATCGTCTGGTAGTCGAACTGTCCGTAGCGCTCGTTGAGCATGCGCTTGACCTGGGCGCGCGCGATGGGTGCGGTGCGCAGGACCTGCCGCGCGGCCTCGAGTGCGGCCTCGCGCAGTTGCTCGTGCGGGACGACGCGGGAGATGACACCCAGACGCTGCGCCTCGTGGGCGTCGAAGACCCGCGCCGACAACAGCAGGTCGCGGGCGACGGCGAGACCGACGTGCGCGGGCAGCGCGGCGGCGAAGGTCGCGTCGGGGATGCCCCGGAGGAGTTCGGGGACACGGAAGGTCGCGCGCTCGCTGGCGACGGCGATGTCGGACATCATCGCGACCAGCAGTCCCCCCGCCTGGCAGATGCCGTTGACGGCGGAGATGACGGGGGCGCGACTGTCGCGGATGGTCAGGAACGGGACGACGTCCACTCCCGAGAGGCCCTCGGGCAGATCGTCGCCGGGTTCGGCGCGACCGCCGAGGTCACCGCCGGGCGCGAAGACGTCGTCGACACCGGTGATGACGAGGGCGGCGAGGTCGGGATCGGAATTGACCAGTCGCACCGCACGTTTGAGCCCGTAGTACATCGCCGGGGTGAACGCGTTGCGTGCTGCGGGCCGGTCGATGATGCACCAGCCGATCGCGCCTTCCCGTTCGAATCTCAGTCCACCTGCACCCAGATCGTCTCCCATGCATCGGACAGTATATCATTCTTTCCAGTGAGAACAGCATGCTCGTCCGAGAACATCGATGTTTCCGCATGCGTCGGGTCTACGGTGAGGAAATGCTCGAGCGCATCTCCAAGGACACCCGGCTGTGCATCTCGATGTCCGGCCGTCCCAGCAACATCGGCACCCGGTTCCACAACTATCTCTACGAGGAACTCGGCCTCGACTTCGTCTACAAGGCGTTCGCGCCCGCGAACATCGAGGACGCCGTGGCGGGGATACGCGGCCTGGGCATCCGCGGCGCCGGGGTGTCGATGCCGTTCAAGGAAGCCGTACTGCCCCTCGTCGACGTACTGCACGATTCGGCGCGGGCCATCGAGTCCGTGAACACGATCGTCAACGACGACGGCGTCCTGCACGCCTACAACACCGACTACCAGGCGGTGAGCGATCTGCTCGTCGAGCACGGCGTCGACTCCACCCTGCCCGTCACGGTGGTGGGCAGCGGCGGCATGGCGAAGGCAGTGACAGCGGCGCTGCGCCACAACGGATTCACCGACGGAACGATCGTCGCGCGCAACGAGGACACCGGACGGCCGCTCGCGCGCAAGTACGGCTACGAATGGCGCGCCGACACGAGCGACGTCGCGCCCGGGCTGATCGTCAACGCCACTCCGATCGGGATGACGGGCGGCGCCGAATCGGGCGACCTGCCGCTCCCCCACGACTTCGTCGCCGCAGCGTCGACCGTCTTCGACGTCGTGGCCGTCCCGCCGGACACCCCGCTCGTCCGCTTCGCCCGCGAGCACGACATCCCGGTGATCACGGGCGACGAGGTCATCGCGCTGCAGGCGGCCCTGCAGTTCGAGCTCTACACGGGGGTGACCCCGACGCGCGAGCAGGTGCGCCGCGCGTCGGAGTACTCCCGTTCCTGAACGGCAGGAACCGAGGACGACTCCGCCGTCAGACGATTCCGCCCTGCTCGAGACCGTCGAGCACCACGGTGGCGGCGTCGACCGCGACGTTCATCTCGAGGCGGGTGATGTCGTGCGTGGCGGGGTTCTGCAGACCGAAGTTGTTGACCCACGCGGCCGTTCGTGCCGACTGGAACATGAACGTGGTGGTCTCGGTGTCCCCCACCAGGTCGCCGACGAACCAGCCGGTGAAGAACGGTCCGAGGTCGACGCTGTAGACCGCCTCGAACTCCTCGGCGATCACGGGCGCAGCATCGACGAGCGCTTCACCGAAGGTGTAGAAGTCGCGGGTGTGCTCGGGCGTCGATCCGATGGTCACGAGCGCTTCCGGGAAGTCGACCACCAGGTGGGCGACGATCGCGCCGAGCAACACGCGACCGGGGCTGCGGTCGCACTGTTCGGTGAGCGCGAGCGCGTCCGCCCAGTGCGGCGCCGGCGACCCGCCGGCCACGTACTCGTGCAGATTCGCCAGGTAGAGACGCACCACTTCGACGGCGAGCGCGGACGCCCATTCCGGATCGTCGTAGATCCCGGAGTCGAGCGTCGGGCCGGTGAGTTCGAGGATCTCGTCGAAGGCCAGCACGAACGTGCCGCGGTAGTCGTCGCTGCGGGTGAGGAGGTCGCGCAGCTCGGCGATCCGGGTGCGGGCGTCGTCGAAGGTGTCGATTCCCGCGGGATCGGTCAGCGCAGCGATCTCAGCCTGGGGAGCGGCGGATACGCAGCGGGACGGTACCGGATCGGCCGGCACCGGCGCGGCCGATCCGGTCGGTGCGGCGAGCAGAGTCGCCAGGACTGCGGCACCTACCGTGATCGCCGTACGGCCTCGGGCGAAATGTTTCATTGCGTTAATTTACCGGGCGTTTCTCCGGGATACTCCGGGGTGTCCCATTCACGGCCGGCTCCGGCGTGCAGTTCTCGTCGGCGATCTCGCGCATCGTCGACGAGAACTGCGCATCGGCCGGCGGATCGCCGCTCAGCTGCCGGTGGCGATCTCCCGCTTCGGGTCCGCCGACCACTGCGACCACGAGCCCGGGTACAGCGCGGCGGCGATGCCCGCGATCTCGAGCGCAGCGATCTCGTGTGCGGCGTTGATTCCCGATCCGCAGTACACGGCGACGTCGGTGCGCTTCACGCCCAGCTTCGAGAAGCGGTACGCGATCTGATCCGCGGGCAGGAACGACCCGTCCTGACGGAGGTTCTCGGTGGTCGGCGCGCTGACCGCCCCGGGGATGTGGCCCGCCCGGCGGTCCACCGGCTCCTCGTCGCCGCGGTACCGCGCGTGGGCGCGCGCATCGAGCAGAACTCCGTGGGACGCGTAGGTCGCGGCCTCGTCGGGACCGATCGTGGGCATGTGGCCGGGGCTCAACGTCACGTTGCCGGGCTTCTTCTCGCCGCCCGGTCCTGCGGCGAGAGGGTGCCCACCGGCGATCCACGCCTGCAGTCCGCCGTCGAGCAGCCGCACCTCGGAGTGACCGGCCCAGCGCAACAGCCACCACGCGCGGGCTGCGGCCAGATCGCCGCTGTCGTCGTATGCGACGACGAGAGCACCGTCGTCGATCCCCCACCGGCGTGCGATGGCCTGGAAACGGTCGATGTCGGGCAGCGGATGACGGCCGAGCTCGGGCGCGGGCGGATCGGCGAGATCCTCGTCCAGGTCGACGTAGACCGCGCCGCTGATGTGTCCTTCGAGGAATCGGTCCCGCCCGTGTCTGTCACCGAGCGCCCAGCGGACGTCGAGTATCACCGGCGACCGGCCCTGCTCGATCATCTCGGCGAGTTCGACGGTGGAGAGGAGAACGGGAGTATCGGACATGATCCGATCCTGACACGAACGGCACACGCCGTTCCGGCTTTGGGGCGACACGCCGTGCGTGCCGGGACGACCCCGGCAAGCGGACACGCCCTGTGCACGTCCGATTCGAGGGTTTTGCGTCTCGGTTCGGGATTGGCGTGGGGGTTGGTCTGATTTGACGTGCGGAGAGCACTATCGTCGAGACGTGAGCAACCGCCAACCGACGAGCCCAGCCGCCCCGCCTGAGCCGGAGCAGTTCCCGGTGTTGTGGCCCATGCAGACGCGTTGGGCCGACAACGACCATTACGGCCACGTCAACAACGTCACGTACTACTCGTACTTCGACTCGGCGGTCAACGGGTGGCTCATCTCCACCACCGGTGTCGACATCCGCGAACTCGACGCGATCGGGGTCGTGGCCGAGACCTCCTGCCGCTATCTCGCCGAATTGTCCTTCCCCGACCGCCTGCAGGTCGGACTGGCGGTCGAACGTCTGGGCACACAGTCGATCACCTATTCGCTCGCAATCTTCCGGGAGGCCGACGACACCCTGATCCCGGCGGCGACCGGCCGGTTCGTCCACGTCTACGTCGATCCGCAGACGCGCCGCCCCGTCCCGATCCCCGATCAGATCCGCAAGGCCGCCGCCCAACTGGCCACGCCGAACGCGGGCCGCTGACGCCCTACGTCGCGTCGTCTCCGCTGCGCCCGGCCGCCCGGGCCAGCAGCGGAGCCGTCCGCTGCGGGACGAGGTCCTGCATGACCAGCGACATGTCCGTGCGCTCGACGCCGCGAATCTTCAGGATCCGGCCCGCGAGCCGATAGAGGTCGTCGGCGTCACGGGCGACCACCTTCACCGACAGGTCGATCTGCCCGGTCAGCCCGTAGACCTCGGTGACCTCGGGGATCTGTGCGAGTTCGTCGACGACCTCGTCGAGACGGTGCTGATCGACCCGGGTGGCCACGTAGGCGGCGAGCGGATAACCCAGGCTGACGGGATCCACCCGCCGGTCGAACGAGGCGAGCACGCCCTCGGCCTCCCATCGGGCGAGACGCGCCTGGACGGTGTTGCGGGACAACCCGAGACGCTGCGCGAGTTCCACTCCCGTGGCCCGTGGTGTGCGCGTGAGTTCGAGCAGCAGACGCGCATCGGTGGCATCCAGACTGGTCATTCTTCGCAGTCTGCCAGCTGAACGCACCCTGAAACCGTGCTTTCTGCACGGTCGGGGGCGGATCGATTGCGCACGCGCGATTTGCCCGGATGATGTGATGTACGGCACACATCATCCGGTCGGGCCTCACGAGGGCACGCCGGATCCGCACCGACGAGGTGATCAGATGGTTGTACCGACCGCCTATCCGGTCCAGTTGATCCAGCCCGACGGGCGACGCGTCCTCGACACCGAGTACGGCCCACTCGTCGCCGACGTCGGCCCCGACGAACTGCGCGGGCTCTACCGCGACATGGTCGTCGCGCGACGCGTCGACGCGGAGGCCACGGCCCTTCAACGGCAGGGCGAGCTCGGCCTCTGGGCGCCGCTCCAGGGCCAGGAGGCCGCGCAGGTCGGCTCCGCCCGGGCACTCGCGCCCGACGACTACGTCTTCACCAGCTACCGCGAGCACGCCGTCGCATTGTGCCGCGGCGTCGACCCCGCCGACATGACCCGCCTGTGGCGTGGGTGCGGCCTGTCCGGATGGGATCCGCAGACGGTCGCCACCACCAACCCGGCGATCGTCGTCGGCGCCCAGGGCCTGCACGCCACCGGTTACGCGATGGGCGCGAAGCTCGACGGTGCCGAGATCGCCACCGTCGTGTACTTCGGCGACGGCGCCACGAGCCAGGGCGACCTCTCGGAGGCCATGGTCTTCTCCGTCAGCTGGGGTGTAGGCGTGGTGTTCATCTGCCAGAACAACCACTGGGCGATCAGCGTGCCCACCCATGTGCAGAGCCCGGTCCCTCTGGCCCGGCGCGCCGCCGGATTCGGGATGCCGGCCGTGCAGGTCGACGGCAACGACGTCCTCGCAGTCCTGGCGGTGACCCGGCGCGCCGTCCGGCATGCCCGCGAGGGTGCCGGACCGTTCTTCATCGAGGCACTCACCTACCGCATGGGCCCGCACACGACCTCCGACGACCCCACCCGCTACCGCACACCCGCCGATATCGAGGAGTGGAAGGCACGCGACCCCATCGATCGGCTGCGACGACTGCTCGAACGCGAGGGGCACGCGGACGAGGACTTCTTCGACGAGGTCCGGTCGGCCGCCGACGATGCCGCGATGCGGCTACGACGCGGCACGCTCGGGATGCCCGACCCCGAACCCGACGCCCTGTTCGACCACGTCTACGCCACCGAGCATCCGCTCGTCGAACAGGAACGTGCGGACTACGCCGAGTATCTGGCGAGTTTCGGCCCCACGGAGGAGGCGCGACGATGACCACCACGACGATGACCCTCGGCAGTGCCCTCAACGCCGGACTCCGCCGCGCACTCGAACGCGACCCCAAGGTCGTCATCATGGGTGAGGACGTCGGCACCCTCGGTGGCGTCTTCCGCATCACCGACACCCTGCAGAAGGATTTCGGTGAGGGTCGCGTGATCGACACTCCCCTCGCCGAATCCGGGATCGTGGGAACGGCCTTCGGGATGGCGCTGCGCGGCTACCGGCCCGTGTGCGAGATCCAGTTCGACGGCTTCGTCTATCCGGCCTTCGACCAGATCGTCTCGCAGGTCGCGAAGATCCACTACCGCACGGCCGGTGCCGTGGTGGCCCCGCTGACCGTCCGGATTCCCTACGGCGGCGGCATCGGTGCGGTCGAACATCATTCGGAATCACCGGAGGTGTACTTCACCCACACCGCGGGTCTGCGTGTCGTGAGCCCGAGCACCCCGTCCGATGCGTACTGGATGATCCAGCAGGCCGTCGCGCTCGACGACCCGGTGATCTTCCTCGAACCGAAGCACCGCTACTGGGAACGCGGTGAGATCGACACGGAGACCGCACCCGACCTGCCGCTCACGTCCGCGCGGGTCGTCCGGTCCGGTTCGGACGCAACGATCGTGACCTTCGGTGCGCTGGTCGCCACCGCGCTACGCGCAGCCGAGATCGCCGAGACGGAAGGACATTCGCTCGAGGTCGTCGATCTGAGGTCGCTGTCCCCCATCGACTTCGACACGATCGAGGCGTCGGTGCGACGGACCGGCCGGCTCGTCGTCGTGCAGGAGGCGCCGGTCTTCTGCGGTATCGGCGCGGAGATCGCCGCCCGCACAACCGAGCGGTGCTTCTACCAACTCGAGGCACCGGTCCTGCGGGTCGGCGGATTCGACATCCCCTATCCCCCCGCCAAACTCGAATCCCACCACCGTCCCGACCCGGATCGCATCCTCGACGCGGTCGACCGCGCACTCGCGGCGTGAGGCGCACCGATGACGAATCCCACACGCGCAGTACAGGAATTCCGTCTCCCCGATCTCGGTGAGGGACTCACCGAAGCGGACTGGGTGCACTGGGCCGTCGCGGTCGGCGATCGTGTCGAACTCAACCAGGTCATCGGGGAGGTCGAAACCGCCAAGGCCACGGTGGAACTGCCGTCGCCCTATGGCGGCACGGTCGAGGAACTGCTGGTCGAGCCGGGACAGACGGTGCCGGTCGGGGCGCCCCTGCTGCGGATCGCCACCGAGGACGGACCCGCCGAGCCGACCGGTGACAGCGGCGGCCCGTCCCGACCGTCGGTGCTCGTCGGCTACGGACCCGGCGACGCCCCGCAGAGCAGACGCGCGACCCGCCGTGCCTCGGCGGACGCCGGTCGTGCCCGTGACGGCGATCCCCCTCCCGCACGACCCGACGCGAAGCCCGGCGCACGCAAACTCGCCGCCCTCCTCGAGGTCGATCTGGAGACGGTGACGGGCACCGGCCGCGGCGGTGTGATCACCCGCGACGACGTGCGGCGCACCGCCGGACACGGCGACGAACCCACCGCCGGACACGGCGACGAACCTACCGCCGAACGACCACACTCACCCGCCCCTGCGCCCTCCCCCGAACGGACCACGCGGATACCCGTCGGAGGGGTGCGCAAGCGGACCGCCGAGGCAGTCTCCCGCAGCGCCTTCACCGCCCCGCACGCGAGTGTCTTCCTCACGTGCGACGCGACCGCCACCGTCGATCTGGTGTCGACCCTGCGCGCGTCGCCGGCCTTCGAGGGTGCCCGTCCGACGGCGCTGAGCGTCGTCTCCCGGGCGCTGTTGCACGCGATCGCCGACGAGCCGTCGCTCAATGCGCACTGGGACGACGACACGGGCGAGATCGTGCTCCATCACGACGTGCATCTCGGGATCGCCACCGCGACCTCCGACGGCTTGAAGGTCCCCGTGGTCCGGGAGGCCCAGCGCCTGTCGTTGCCGCGCTTGGCCCGGTCGATCGCCGAGGTCGCCGACCGTGCGCGGACGGGCTGCTCCACGCCGTCCGAGCTGACGGGTTCGACGGTCTCGGTGACGAACGTCGGGGTGTTCGGGGTGGACGGGGGAACACCGATCCTCAATCCCGGCGAGTCGGCGATCCTCGCCGTCGGAGCGATCTCCGACCGCCCGTGGGTCGTGGACGGTGCTCTCGCGATCCGGAAGGTGGTCACGCTGTCGCTGTCGTTCGATCACCGGCTCGTCGACGGGGAGCAGGCGGGACGGGCACTCGCGACGATCGGTGCGTTCCTGGGCGATCCCGTGCCCATGCTCCTCGCCGACAAGTAGGTGAGCGCGGCCGCCCCGACGCCGACGGCGCCCACGCGGTGATCCGCGTGGGCGTCGTGACGGAGCAGCGACAGGTCCGGAAGGCCTACAGGGCCTTGAGTTCCTCGGTGACCTCCGAGACCATCTTCTTCGCGTCACCGAACAGCATCGAGGTGTTGTCGGCGGTGAACAGCGGGTTGTCGATACCGGCGTAACCGGAGCTCATCGAGCGCTTGAGCACGATGACCGACTTCGACTGGTCGACGTTGAGGATCGGCATGCCGTAGATCGGGCTCGTCGAGTCCAGGCGGGCAGCCGGGTTGGTGACATCGTTCGCGCCGATGACGATGGTGACATCGGTGCGGCCGAACTCGCCGTTGATGTCGTCCATCTCCTTCATCGCGTCGTATTCGACGTCGGCCTCGGCGAGCAGGACGTTCATGTGGCCGGGCATACGACCGGCGACCGGATGGATCGCGTACTTGACCTCGACACCACGGTCCTCGAGCAGCGCCGCCATCTCCTTGACGGCGTGCTGCGCCTGGGCGACGGCCAGACCGTAGCCGGGCACGACGATGACCTGGTTGGCGTACGCCATCTGGATGGCGGCATCCGAGGCCGAGGTGGCCTTGACCGTGCCACCCGACGCCGAGGCCACACCGGCCGCCGCCTCGCCACCACCGAAGGCACCGAAGACGATCGCGGGGATCGACCGGTTCATGGCCTTGGCCATGAGGTTGGTCAAGATGGTGCCCGAAGCACCGACGATCATGCCCGCGACGATCATGGCCTGGTTGTTCAGTGCGAGACCGGCAGCTGCTGCCGACAGACCCGTCAGGGCGTTGAGCAGCGAGATGACGACGGGCATGTCGGCGCCGCCGATCGGCAGCACGACGAACAGACCCATCAGGCCGGCGGCGACGAGCAGCGCCAGGATCCACCACGAGGCCAGCGGATCACCGTCGGCGCTGATGCCGATGTAGACGGCGATGGCGATCGACGCGAGGACGAGCACGATGTTGGCGAGCTGGAACAGCTTCGCCGACGCGACGAGCTTGCGCTCGAGATTCTTGTTCAGCAGTTCCTGCAGCTTCGCGAAGGCGACGAGCGAACCCCAGAACGAGATCGAACCGATGATTGCGGCGAACAGCGAACCGACGATCATGACCACGGTCGGGTCGTCGTCGAGCGTGGTGAAGCTGGTGGACTCGAGATATTCGGCCCACGCGATGAGTGCGACGGTGCCACCACCGACGCCGTTGAACAGTGCGACCAGCTGCGGCATGGCCGTCATCTTGGTCTTCAGTGCCGGCGGGACGCCGAGGATGATGCCGACGGCCAGACCGCCGATGATCAGACCCCAGTTCTCCGTGTCACGAATGTCGATGAGCACCGCGACGACCGCGATGAACATACCGACGGCGGCGATGTAGTTGCCGCGGACTGCGGTCTTCGGGCCGGTCAGACCCGACAGACCGTAGATGAACATCGCGAAGGCGATGATGTACAGGACCGAGACGAGGTAGCCCATCAGGCGTCAGCCCCCTTCTTCTGTGCAGCCGGGGAGTCCTTGCGCTGCTTGAACATCCCGAGCATGCGGTCGGTGACGACGAAGCCACCGACGACGTTCAGGGTGCCGAAGACCAGAGCGACGAACAGGATGATCTTGATGCCCCAGTGGGCATCACCGGGCAGATGACCGAGCACGACGAGAGCGCCGAGCACGACGATGCCGTGGATCGCGTTGGTGCCCGACATCAGCGGCGTGTGCAGCGTGTTCGGCACCTTGGAGATGACGGCGAAACCGACGAATCCGGCCAGGACCAGAATCGCGATGTTCGCGAGTAGTTCGTTGTACATCTAGGAGTTCTCCTTCGAACGCGTCACGCAGGCGGCCTCGAGGATCTCGTCCGAGAAGTCCGGGGCCAGGGCACCGGACTCGTCGAGCAACAGCTCGATCAGCGCGTACACGTTCTTCGAGTAGAGCTCGGAGGCATGCTCCGGCATCGTCGCGGGCAGGTTGAGCGGCGAGCAGATGGTCACGTCGTGCTTGACGACGGTCTGCCCCGGCTCGGTGAGTTCGCAGTTGCCACCGGTCTCGCCGGCGAGGTCGACGATCACCGAACCCGGCTTCATCCCCTCGACCGCGGCGGCGGTCACCAGGCGCGGCGCCGGGCGGCCCGGCACGAGCGCGGTGGTGATCACGACATCGAAGCCCTTGATGGCGTCTTCGAGCGCCTGCTGCTGCTGGGCCCGCTCGGCCTCGGTGAGCTCGCGTGCGTAGCCGCCCTCACCGGCGGCGTCGATGCCGAGGTCGAGCCACTGGGCACCGACCGACCGGACCTGGTCGGCGACCTCGGGACGTACGTCGTACCCGGTGGTGCGGCCACCGAGACGCTTCGCCGTGGCCAGCGCCTGCAGACCCGCGACGCCCACACCGAGCACCAGCACGGTCGCCGGCTTCACGGTGCCGGCGGCGGTGGTGAGCATCGGGAAGAAGCGGGTGGATTCGCTCGCCGCGACCAGTACGGCCTTGTAACCGGCGACGTTCGCCTGCGACGACAGGGCATCCATGACCTGTGCGCGGGAGATACGCGGAATGGCCTCGACGGCGTACGCCTCGACTCCGGCCTGCGCCAGGGCGCCGATCTGGTTGTCGGCGTTGCGCGGGGCGAGGAAGCCGATCAGGCGCTGACCGGACTTCAGGTGGGCGATCTCGGCGTCGCTCGGCGGAGCGACCTTGACGACGATGTCGGCGGACCAGGCGTCGCCGACGGTCGCGCCGGCTTCCTTGTAAGCCGCATCCGGAATCAGCGCGCCCTGGCCGGCACCGGACTCGACGACGACGTCGAGACCCTTGCCGATCAAGGAGGGCACGATCTTCGGTACGAGCGCTACCCGCCGTTCCCCGTCGTTCGTCTCACGAACCACGCCGACGGTCGGACGGCGGTGCGCTCCGCTCCCCGTGTTCGATCCTTCGGTACTCAATTCTTGACTCCTGCGTCGATGAAAGTGCGCGTCGTGCCGCGATCGGCGGCGAAAGATGCGTTATCGAAGGCCATGTGACGGCCTGTCATGCACTGAAAGGCTTAAGCAGACCTACCGTGCCCTCCCGTGACCTCGCAACCTGGTCAGATCATCTGAATCGAGTCCGAACAGCAAGATGGCGCAAGTTTGTGAGGCAGCTCACCTCACAAATGCCATTTTCCTCCGGTGAGCAAGACTGTGTAGGACGATCGGAATCGGGCACGGAAACGGCCCGGTGAACGGCCTCCGATGCGAAAGAAGGCGGTGTGCAAACAGATTCGTTCCGTGTGTACCGAACGGCGGTGTGTACCGATTCAGAACACCTCGGAATCGATTCAGATACCCGGTCGCCGGACCCGACCTTTGCGCTCGTCCGGCAGCCCGCGTAGAGGGGCGTCCATGACACACGAATCCCGGAAGGACCCCGCGAACGACACGCCCGTCGACTTCACGGTCGACGACGACCCCGGCACGGCCGACCTCGGCGGCGACCCGGTCTGCTGGCTCCATCTCCTCTGCCCCGACTGCGGGGCGATGCTCACCTCCGAGGAGGAGCCGTGCCCGCGATGCGGCAGGGAGCACTCGATCCCGGATCCCTCCTGACCCGAGCACCTAACCTGGCCTCATGAACGTGCCGGAACCCGTCCTCGACCTCGCCCGCTCGGCCCGCCGCGTCGCCGTCCTCACCGGTGCCGGGATGTCCGCCGAGAGCGGTGTCCCCACCTTCCGCGACGCGCAGACCGGGCTGTGGGAGAACTTCGACGCCACCGCCCTCGCCACACCGGAGGCGTGGGCGGACGATCCCGCGACGGTCTGGGCCTGGTACCAGTGGCGGGTCGCGCTCGTCCGGCGCGTACAACCCAATGCCGGACACCGGGCCCTTGCCGACTGGGCACGGGCGGCGCACGTGCAGATCGTGACGCAGAACGTCGACGACCTCCACGAGCGGGCCGGAAGCCACGAGGTCACCCATCTGCACGGGAGCCTGTTCGCCCCGCGGTGCAGTCGGTGCGAGCGTGCCGTCGACCTCCCCGATCCGCCGGAGGATCCCGTCGCCCGTCTCGATCCGCCGTCGTGCCCGGCGTGTGGAGGCGACGGCCGGCCGGGCGTCGTGTGGTTCGGCGAGATGTTGCCGCAGGAGCCGTGGGAGACCGCGACCGAGTCCCTGCGCGAGGCCGACCTGCTGCTGGTCGTCGGCACCTCGGGTGTCGTCTACCCGGCGGCCGGCCTGCCGTCGCTCGCACGCAGTCACGGTGTGCCGGTGGTGCAGATCGATCCGCGCGAGACCGATCTGAGCGATCAGGTCGACCACGCCTGGCGCACCACGGCCGCCGTGGGTCTTCCCGCCCTCGTCGACGCGCTGAGGATCGGGACCGACACACCGCGTTAAGGTGACCCGGTGAGTTCCTGTGTGTTCTGCGCCATAGCCGACGGCAGCGGTCCGGCGACACGGGTGTACGAGGACGACGAGGTCGTGGCCTTCCTCGACATCCGGCCGATCGCGCGCGGGCACACCCTCGTGATCCCGCGCGTGCACGCCGCACGCCTCGAGGACCTCGATCCGGCGTCGGGCGCGGCCGTCTTCCGCGCCGGACAGCGGATCGCCCGGGCGATGGCCCGTTCCGAACTCGCCACCGACGGAACCAATCTCGTCCTGAACGACGGACGGGCAGCGTTCCAGACCGTCTTCCACACCCATCTGCACGTCCTGCCCCGCTGGGAGGGCGATCGTGTGCGGATGGGTATCGGTCTGGTCCGCCGTCGACCCCACGACCCCGAGACCACTGCGGCACTCATCCGCGCCGGTCTCGAACGTCTCACCGCCGAGGAGCACCAGTGACATCGCAGCCCGACACCACCCCCGACACCTCCGCTGCCGAGTTCCCGATCGACACGATCCGGCCGCTGCTGCTCGAGCAGTTCGCCGTGCTCGACGACCTGCTCTCGGGACTGACCGAGGACGAGTGGACCACCGCCACCTGCCTGCCGGGATGGACCATCAAGGACATCACTGCGCATCTCATCGGCACCGAGTCGATGCTCGCGGGCATCGAGACTCCGCGCGTCGAACGCGACGTGCGCTCGTTCGACCACGTGCGCAACGACATCGCGGCCTTCAACGAGCTGTGGGTGGAGTCGCTGCGTCCCGTCCCCGGCGCGGACGTGCTCGAGCGCTACCGGGAGATCGTCGCCCTGCGCACCGAGCAACTCGGCGCGATGACCCAGGAGGACTTCGGGAAGCAGTCGAACACTCCCGTCGGGCCGGCGCCCTACGGGCGCTTCATGCGGATCCGCGTGTTCGACTGCTGGCTCCACGAACTCGACATCTGCGACGCGCTCGGCAGGACGGGCAGCGAGGGCGGCCCGCGTGCCGAACTCGGATCCGCGGAGGTCTTCGGTGCGGTTCCGTTCATCGTCGGCAAGCGCGGCAAGGCCCCCGAGGGAGCGCGCATCACGCTCGAACTCACCGGTCCCCTCGCGCGCACCATCCACATCGAGGTGCACGGACGGGCCACCGAGGTGCCGGCCCTGTCCGAACCGGTCACGACCACGATCGCGATGGACTCCGGGTTGTTCGTTCGGCTCGCCGGTGGACGCGTGCGCGCCGAGGACCGGATCGAGGAGATCTCCCTCGGCGGCGACACCGAGGTCGGACGCCGCATCGTCGACAACCTCGCGTTCACGATCTGACGTCGTGCGGCTGTTCCTGTCCTCCTACCGGTTCGGCGCCGACCCGGACGCCTTCGTCCGTCTGGTGGCGCCGGGCCGGATCGCGGTGATCGCGAACGCCGCCGACGCGTGGCCCGCCTCCGCCCGCGCGGCGGCGGTCACGAGCGAGATGGGCCCGCTGCGGTCGCTCGGATTCGAGCCGGAGGAGGTGGATCTGCGCGATCACCTCGACGATCCCGACTCGCTGCGGCGGCGCCTGTCGGACTTCACGTCCGTGTGGGTGCGCGGCGGCAACACTTTCGTCCTGCGAGCGCAATTGGCCCGCAGTGGAGGCGACGCCGTGCTCACCGATCTGGTGCGCGACAACCGTCTCGTGTACGGGGGATACAGCGCCGGGGCCTGTGTCGCGACACCGTCGCTGCGCGGCATCGAGTTCTCCGACGACCCCGACGAGGTCGCCGCGACCTGCGGTGTCCCGGTGGTGTGGGACGGACTCGGCTGGGTCGATCACGCGATCGTGCCCCACGCCGGCGACTCGCTGCTGGCCGACGACGGGATCCAGCGGACCCTGCGCTACCTGCGCGAGCACGGCGTCGAGCACGTGGCGTTGACCGACGACGACGCGATCGTCGTCGACACTCCTCCCGGTCACGCCCCGAGTACGGTGAGATCATGACGCAGAACATCGACGGCACCGAACCCCGGATCGAGCACGACGCCGACAAGGCCCGTTTCGCGCTCTATCTCGGCGACGACCTCGCGGCCTACGCCGACTACACGCAGCACGGCGACCTGCGGGACTTCGACCACACCGTCACCGACCCGCAGTTCCGCGGCAAGGGCCTCGCCGGGATCGTGGTGAAGCACGCCCTCGACGAGACCAGGAAGCAGGGACTGAAGATCGGTACGTCCTGCTCGTACGTCGAGAAGTTCGTCTCCGAACATCCCGAATACCGCAATTGATCCGTCACACCTGCACGTCGCGGCGGCGGAAACCGACGATCGCCGCTGCGACGAGCAGCACCGCCGCAACCGCCGGGACGATCAGCGGCATCACCGTCACCCCCTCTGCGGGCACCAGCGGGACATGCGAGAACGGCGACAGTGCGACGAGTTCGTCGGGGAGGTTCAGCATCTCGCCGAGCCACGCGACGAACACCATCCACACCACGAGCACCCACACGAGCCCGGTGGCACGCGGCACGCAGCCCAGCAGCGCGAACGCCACGGCGACCACGAGGATCGCAGCCGGCGCGTAGGCCAGGGACGCCGCGATCATCCGCGGCATCCACCCCCAGTCGCCCACCGCGAGCGCGACCCCCAGTCCGGTCGCAGCACCGGAGACGAGCAGCGCCACGACCAACTGGACGACGATCACGCCGAGTGCCGCGAACAGCCATGCGCTGCGCGCCGTTCCGGTGACGATCACGAGACCGGAACGTCCACCGTCCTCCTCGCTGCGCATCCGCATCACGCCGGACACACCGAAGGCGGTGGCGCCGAGAGCGAGGAACATCAGCATCATCCCGGAGAATGAGGCGGTGAGGGCGTCGGGGTCCACGCCGACCATGTCCAGCACCTGCGGCATCTCGTCGATGAGGTCCTCGACGGAGCTGGCGAGAGCGCCCATCGCGACGCCGAACAGGACCAGTCCCGTCAGCCAGCCCACGAAGGCTCCGCGCAGCAGGCGGCGGATCAGACCGACCGGACCGAGCAACGCGGAATTTGCCTCGGCGGGTCCGGGTTTCGGTGCCCGCAGTCCGGCTCCGAGGTCGCGGCGCCGCGACAGTGCAACGGCGACGGTGAGCAGCACGACCGTCGTGGCGACGGACAACAACAGCGGCCACCACCGCTCGTCGACGTAGAGCCGGGTCTGCTGGGCCCAGGCGATCGGCGAGAGCCACGACAGCCACGAGCCGGTCGACTCGATGATGTCGCCGGCGCCGCGGACGAAGAAGGCCGCAGCGAGCACTGCGAGCGCGGTACCCGTGGCCGAGCGGGAGTGTTCGCCGAACTGGGCGGTCACTGCCGCGACCGCACCGAAGAGCACCCCGGTGACGGCGGAGGCCACACCGAAGGCGACCGAGCCGACGACATCGAGCCCGCCGGCGATGAGCGCGACGGTGATACCGGTGCCCACGATGAGGTTCGCGACCGAGACCAGCATCAGGGCGGCCGCCGGCGGAGCATAGGCCCCGACGGGCAGCGCCCGCAGAAGTTCGAGCCGGCCGGATTCCTCCTGCGCCCGGGTGTGCCGCACGACGAGCAGGATGCTCATGATCGCGGTCGCGACGAAGACGGTCAGGCTCAGTTCGTTCGCGGTCATCGCCCCGAGCGTGTAGTTGTCGATCCCGTAGGCCGGGCCCGTCATGAGTACGGCAGCCGGATTCTCCAGCAGGGCAGCACGGGCCTGACGGGAGGCCTCGTCGGGATAGACCGCGGCCAAGCTGAGGACGGTCGACCACACCGTGAAGGCGAGCGCGAGGGTCCAGACGGTGATGCGCACGCGGTCCAGCCGCAGGTAGAGCCGCAGCAGGGTGCCGAGCCCGGTGAACGGTGCCGCGGACGTCGCGGAGGTACCGCTCGGGGTCGGTACAGCTGTCGGTGTCGTCGTGGTCATCGTGAGGACACCTCCTCCACCGCACCGGCGCCGTTCCCGTCACCGGTGTCGAAGGTGTCGCCGTAGTGCCGCATGAACAGCTCTTCGAGCGACGGGGGCGTGATGGTGAGGTTCTCGACGCCGAGTCCGGCGAGTTCCTGCAGGACCGGGGCGAGGGCGGTGTTGTCGACGTCGAACGCGAGCCGGCCGTCGTCGGCGTAGAGGTCGTGGACCCCGGAGAGACCGGCCAGACGCTCGGCAGGGGCGCTCGTGGTGGCCCGCACGGACGAGCGCGTCAGGTGCCGCAGTTGCGCGAGGGTGCCGGTCTCGACATCGCGTCCTGCACGGATGATCGTCACCGTGTCGCAGAGCTTCTCGACCTCGGCGAGGATGTGGCTGGACAGCAGCACGGTCGCGCCGAGGTCACGGAGCCCTCGCACCTCGTCCGTGAACACCGCCTCCATGAGCGGGTCGAGACCCGAGGTGGGTTCGTCGAGCAGGTAGAGCTCGGCGTCCGATGCGAGTGCGGCGACGAGTGCGACCTTCTGCCGGTTGCCCTTCGAATAGGTGCGGGCCTTCTTCGTCGGGTCGAGTTCGAACCGCTCGAGGAGTTCGGCGCGTCGGCGCGTGCGGACCTCTCCCCCGCGGATGCGGGTGAGGACGTCGATGATCTCGCCCCCGGTGAGGGTGGGCCACAGGTTCGTGTCGCCGGGCACGTACGCGAGCCGGCGGTGGATCGCGACGGCGTCGGTCCACGGGTCGAGTCCGAGGACACGGGCGGTGCCGGAATCGGCACGCAGCATTCCGAGCAGCACCCGGATCGCCGTGGATTTGCCGGCGCCGTTCGGTCCGAGGAATCCGGCGACGGTACCGCGTTCGACGGTCATCGAGAACCCGTCGAGGGCTCTCGTGGTTCCGAATGTCTTGACGACGTCGCGGATTTCGATGATCTGGGTGTCCATCTTTCCTCCGTCAGGAGTCGGGGGGTGCCTCGCGCACTGCCAGATAGGCGTCGAGAAGGGTCGAGTCCGTCAGCAACGGCTCGGTGTAGAGCTCGAGCATCGGCAGCATGAGGCGTTCGGTGTAGGAACGCAGCCTGGCAGGAAACGTCTCGAGATCGAGGTACTCGTCGGGACCGGGAAGGTCCATGAGCACGGCGCCGACGCTGAACGAGATGAGGGCGCGTGCTCGTTCGGAGGGGAACCGGCTGGGCCGCACGGTTCCGGCAGCCACCGCCTCTTCGAGATATGCCTCGGTGTCGGCGACGAGTCGGTCGAGGAAGTCGGCGGCGGGTGCACCGCCGGCCCGGAGGGTGCGGAAGAGATAGGCGACCGTGGTCGCGTAGTTCTCGATGTGCTCCATCTGGTCGTTCAGCGCGGCCGGCCCGGCCTGCGGGTCGAGGACGGCACTCTTCGCCTGCCGGATCCCGTCGAGCACGTACCGGTCGCAGTGTTCCTTCAATCCGGCGCGGGATCCGAAGTGATGCACGATCAGCGAAGCGCTGACGCCGCACTCTGCGGCGATGGTGCGTAGTGGCACGCCGACGCCGTACGCGGCGATGCACCGGATCGCGGCGTCGCGGATCCGTGCACGGGTGGTGAGGTCGTCACCGATGGCGGTTGAACGCACGTTTCAAGCGTTGCACATGTGTTCAACCCGATCAACGCACCGTATGTGTCATCTGCACGGCATGTGCCATCGGAGCACGTGCCGCACCGGTGCGCGGGCGCGCTCAGGTGAAGGCCATGACCTCGGTACCCCAGACCCGGCGCATCTCGCCGTCCGGATCCGACTCGACCCTGTCCGTGGAGTCGATGAGCAGGGTCGAGCGTTCCTCCACCTCGTACTGCGGCCAGTGCTTCGAGCCGTCCAGCGCCGCCGGCACGCCGTGGTGCGCGAACGCGAGCCAGCGCCGCTGCACACGCCCAGAGACCTCCCCGGCGGACCTGCGGCCGCCGAGCCAGAAGGTCGGATCCCGACCGAGGGTGCCGAAATTACCGAATACGTAAGGTAATTCGGTTGCGTGCCCGGCACCGATCCGCGCAGCCTTGAGCATCGGGGTGGCGTGGTCGAAGCGGTACACCCAGGTCGGCGAATGCGCGCTGTGCGCTTCGGCGACCCACAGCACCGGCATCCGGAAACCGGCATCGCGCGAGAGTGCCATCGCTCCGGCGGGTTTGGGCAGGTCGGGATACGCCGCGACGATCTCGGCGAGACGCTCGGGAGGCAGATCCGTCCGGTCGTCGGCCAGCGCCTTGAACATCGCTTGCACGGCCGTATCGTTCACGGGCATCAACGGCGACTTCATGAAGCGGAAGATCGACGGCTCGTCCTTGTTCGAGCCGATGATCAGCGGGATCCGGTGCGACAGCCCCTTCTGGAAGGCAGCGACCGGATACTTCGGCACCAGGGCGCGATCGACGACCGGGGTCATGGCGAGCGTTCCCGGCACCTTCGTGGGGGTCTCGGCGACGAGCACTTCCGACGCCTCGACCAGTGTGTCGGTCGACATCGTGTGCAGTTCGGCGGCTCGGGACGGCGGTAGGTCGAGGATCTCGAGGAAGCGCTGCGCGACCGTCGCGGCACGTTCGCTGCCGTACACCGAGGTGGCGGGCGGCGACTGGGCGATCGCGCGATGGAAGAGACCCTCGGCCTTCGGAACCGTCATGAGCGTGGTGATCGACCCCGCACCCGACGATTCACCGAAGAGCGTCACGCAGTCCGGATCGCCACCGAAGTCGGCGATGCAGTCGCGCACCCATTCGAGGGCGGCGATCTGGTCCCGGAGACCGACATTGGATTCGAAGGTGACCTCGGATGTGGAGAAGGACGACAGATCGAGGAAACCGAGCGCACCGAGCCGGTAGTTGATCGTGACGACCACGACATCGCCGCTCTCGCACAGGATTCGGCCGTCGTAGATCTTCTGACCCGAGTATCCGATGATGTAGGCGCCCCCGTGGATCCAGACCATGACGGGGCGGCGGCGGCCGTCGGGCGGCGGCGCCCAGATGTTGAGCGAGAGACAGTCCTCGCTCAACGTCATCTCGGGTTCGATCCCGATCGGACTCTGCCGACTCTGCGGAGCGATCGGTCCGAATCGTGCGCCGTCGAGGACGCCGTCCCACGGTTCCGGTGGTAACGGCGACCGGAACCGCCGGGAACCGGTCGGGGCCGCGTACGGGATGCCCTTCCAGACGTAGACCCCGCCGTCGCGATATCCGCGGACCTCGCCGTATTTGCAGGCGACGGTGAGCGTGTCGTCCTCCACGTGGCCTCCCACCCCGGTCGGTACCGCCGTGCAGTACCGTTCACTTCGTTCGTCGACCTACCGATTCGATGATGGTGGATGCCGGGTCGGTTGTCAGCCGGCTGCGGAGAGAGGTTCGGGGGCCACACAGTCGACGAGATCGATCACGAGTGCGTCGAGTACGTCGCGCAGGTCGCCGCGCGCCGAGTCGGCGAGCGCCGGGAAGACGGTCGCGAGCGCGATGGGCACGAGCGAGGCCTTTCCGAGCAGGATCCCCATGGCCGCATCGAGCTTGACGACCTCGTCGTGCAGCCGGGCGTAGGTGGTGGTGTCCACGCCGTGCGCCACGGCGATCCGGTCGGGCTCGCATGCCGCGGCGTCCGCCACCATCCGGGGCAGGTTCTCCGCGGTGATCTCGTCGGCACTCATGCTTGCAACGTCGAATTTACGCAACATCTCGCCTTCGTTCGTCCCCCAGGAGCGACGCCGGGCCGCGCGCCGCAGTCGAAACATACAGTCAGTGTGGCCCGAAAAGTACGGAATGTGTAGAAGGTCCGGAAAACTTTTTGCACTGCCGGTACCTGACAGAAGGTACATCGCCGAGAACCCACCTTCACCCGGAATCATCACCCTGAGACCAGGACCACAACGATTGCTCCGCGAACCCTCGCGACCTGGATGAACGGGCGTATCCTCGTAAATCCGAAGTCCGTGCAGCCACCCCGACCGGGTCCGACCACGACTCCGGGCAGACCGAGGAGGTGCCGGTCGTGAGCGTCGCCCACGCCGAGTTGCTCCCTCTGCCCGCGCACCGCGCCACGACGCGCGAGTTCGCGGGGGTGAGCACTCAGTCCCGTGCCCTGTCCTTCTCCGTGCGTCGTACCGTGCGGCCGTTCATCGAGGCGTGGTCGTACGCGCCGACCCTCCCCTGGCCGGCGTCGGTGATCGACCGCCTCGCGTTCCCACTCGTGCCGGTACCCGGCACACACCGCCGGCGGGTCGATCTCCCGACGTGCCCGGCGGAACTGCTGTGGGCTCCGGGTGCCGCACCCCCGGCCGCACAGGTCGGTACGGACGGCACCGCCGTCCGGGCCAATATCGACAGCACCGCCGTCCTGTACCTGCACGGTGGCGCATTCCTGTGCTGCGGGCTCACCACGCACCGCCATCTGGTCTCCCGCATCTCCGCCGCAACCGGCGCGCCGGTTCTGGCGGTCGGTTACCGCATGCTGCCCCGCCATCCGATCCGGCGCGCGGTCGAGGACGGGCTCGACGGATTGCGCTGGCTCGTGGCACACGGCTACCCGGTCGAGCGTGTCGTGATCGCCGGGGACTCCGCGGGTGGCTTCCTCACCTTCGCCGTCGCCCACGAAGCCGTACGCCTCGGCATCGGCCGTCCGGCCGGCACCGTCGCCCTGTCACCCCTCACCGATCTCGACCCGCGGGGCAAGCTCGACCATCCCAATTCGCACCGGTGCGCCGTCTTCCCACGACGCGCCGTCGGCGTCCTGTCGACCCTCGTCGATCGCGCCGAGCGCCTCGGTGACGAAGGCGCCGAGCCGGTCGCCTCCCCCGTCGATCTCGACCTGTCCGAGATGCCTCCCGCACTCATCCAGACCGGATCCGAGGAGATGACCTACGTCGACGCCGAGCTGATGGCCCGGCGGCTGCAACTCGCCGGCGTCTCCACCGAACTCCAGGTGTGGGAGAAACAGGTGCACGTCTTCCAGGCCGCGGCGGGGATCGTCCCGGAGAGCGGCCGCGCGCTCGCCGAAATCGGCCGCTTCGTGCGTGAACTGCGGTGAGACCCGCCTCCCGACGCCATTGCCCTCGAGCCCGCCCCGGCGAGCACGGTCATATCGAGACCCGGATCGCATAGTCCGCCACGGCATCCGTGGTGCATTCGGGTGTTCCGGCCGGTACGACGACGGGCCACACGGACGGATCGGCCGACCGTCCTGCGGGGATGCGGGCCGGCAGGGTCCGGACGAGACGGATGATGGCGTCGATCATGCGTCGATGGTCGGGCACCTCCGGACGGATCGACACGGTTTCGTTCACCGGGATCGGAACACCTCGGCGGGCCGTCGCAGGCCGAGAACCGTGCGCTTGGGCAAGCCGTCGCTCGTGCGACCCAGCGGAGGAATGCCTGTCGGTGCCGGCGACTAGTCTTTCTCTCGGCTCGACCGCACAGAGAAGGGGGTCCGATCATGGCCGACGCGCAGACCCGGTTCGACCAGGACGTCGACGCGGCCTGGCGCGAGTTCCGCACGCGCCTGGCCGACCATGTCGCGGCCATGTGCGACGGCGACGGCCTGGTCCTCGAACCCTTCACCGACGAGGCCGGTGGCCCTGCCGGGCCGTGCGTGCAGTTCTACGCGTGGGGAGACCGGCTCGTCCGCTGCGAGGTCCCGTCCAACGCACACCTCGCCCCCGACCGGCACCTCACCCCGGTCGACGAGCAGATGCTCCTCGAACTCGGGCTGCAGGCGCCCTCCCGCGGACCGGACGATCCGGAGGACGGCGGATCCCCGGCGTTCTGGATCGATCGTCCTGGCAGCTGGGCCGATCAGCTCGCCGTCATCGCCGTGCGTGCACTTCGTTCGGTGTGGGGTGTTCCCCACCCCCTCTTCCTGCGGGCCGAGACGTTCGGAACGGAGCGCTCGGTCGCCGAGCTCACCTCGTTCCTCGTGCCCGAGACACCCCAGGCGGACCGCACCCAGGCCCCGGAGGTCCCGCTCGCGGTCGTCCCCACCGGCGACGACCATGTGCGCGAACTGATCGAATCCACCCTGCACGAGCAGATCGACGATCTTCCCGCCTGGGACGAGGACGGCGATCTCGTCCTGCGGATCGCCGGGGTGCTGGTGTTCGTCGGTGTCGGCCCCGGTGGTGGCACCGTCGACCTGTTCGCACCGATCGTCCATTCCATCACCGGACGTACGCGGGCCGCCGAGATCTGCGTCGATCTCAACCGCCGGTGGCCGCACCTGAAGTTCGTGCTGGTCGACGACCGCCTCGCGATCGTCGATCATGTTCCGGCCGCGCCGTTCGCTCCGGCGCACCTGCTCGGATCGCTCGAGACCATCACCCAGTTCCTCGACACCGTCGACAGCTCGTTCGCCACCCATATCGGTGGCTCGCTGCTGCGCGATCAGGGATTCGACGGTGCGACGGGCGGGGCGGCCGATCCTCCCTGGGGCGACGTCTCGCAGTTGCCCGACGCCGAGGACGATCTTCCGGTGGCCCTGCTCGCGGTGCGCGACTTCCATCTCGACGGTGCCGCCGACGTCGCCGCCAGCACCGTCGCGGCGATCGGCGATCGCAATCCCGAGCAGTTGCGACGGTTCCTCACCATCAGCACCGAGCTGCAGGTGTGGTGGGACGGTGAGTCGCAGACCCGCGAGGCGGCGCTCAACACCGACGGTGCTCGCGAGGCACGGGCGCGGGCACTGGAATGGGAGGCGACGAGCCGTTCGCTCGCGGAGGCCCTCCAGTTCCTCGAACAGGGCGAGGGGACCGATTCGGCCGGATCACGCGCGTCGCGCTCGAGCGCCGGCCGGGAGGCGTCGCCCGAGCAGCCCGCGCTGTTCGACAACCCCGACGAACCGACCCTCTTCGACGGCTTCGGCGACTATTCCTGAACCGATCACGTCCGGGAGACGGCGCGCCGGAGAGCGTCGACGGCGGCGTCGCCGAACCCGACGAGTACGACGGTCTCCACGTCCGTCTGCGTCTCCCGGATCGTCGTGACGGCCTGCAGGGCGGCGTCGTCGAGGGGCCAGCCGTAGATACCGGCCGAGACGAGCGGGAACGACACCGTCCGGGCGCCGAAGTCCTGCGCGACGAGCAGACTGTTGCGGTAGGCCGAGCGCAGAATTCCGGAGCGGTCCTCGTGCGCCGACCACACCGGGCCCACGGTATGGATCACCCGCCGCGCCGGGAGGCGACCGGCGGGCGTCGCCACCGCACGGCCCGGTTCGAGTCCGTCGGGTAGCGAGGTCGCGCGGAGTTCGCGGCATGCGGCGAGGATCTCCGGGCCGCCGGCCCGGTGGATCGCACCGTCCACTCCCCCGCCTCCGAGCAGGGAGGAGTTCGCGGCGTTGACGATCGCATCCACCGCGATGGTGGTGATGTCGCCGTGCGCGATGTCGAGAGCGGTCACCCTGTCGACCATATGGTCCGCGCGCTGCCCCCGAGTCGTTTTGCTGGCATGATTCAGGACCGTGACGTCCTCGGCGAAGCTGCGCGAACTGGCCGGAAAGCACGGCATCACCACCACCTACACGGGGTGGGGTGGACGCGACCACGATGTCTCCGACGAGACGTTGCGGCGTGTACTCGCCGCGCTCGACGTCCCTGCCCGGACGGACGACGAGGTCGTGGAATCGCTCGCCGACGTCGACGACCGTCCGTGGCGCAGCATGCTCCCGCCCGCGCTCGTGGTCGTCGAGGGCGAGAACCGGACGTTCCCGGTGCACGTGCCGCACGGCGACCCGGTCGCGGTGTGGGTCGTCACCGAGGACGGCGAGGAGGTCGACGTCGAGCAGCGCGACGTGTGGGTGGACCCGCGGACCGTCGACGGCCGGCTCGTGGGCCGCGCGACCTTCGCCGTTCCGCGCCTGCCCCTCGGTTGGCACGTCGTGCACGCCCGCAGCAACGACATCGAGGCCACCGCGGTCCTCGTGGTGACCCCGCGCCGGTTGTCCACCGCCGACCGGCTGCTCGAGAAGAAGCGCTGGGGCCTTGCGGCCCAGATCTATTCGGTGCGCAGCCGCCGGTCGTGGGGCATCGGCGACTTCGCCGACCTGGCCGATCTGGCGGCGATCACGGCCGGTTACGGCGGCGACTTCGTCCTCATCAACCCCGTGCACGCGGCCGAACCCGTGCCCCCGCACGAACCGTCGCCCTATCTGCCGTCGTCGCGGCGCTTCGTCGACCCGCTGTATCTGCGGATCGAGGACATCCCCGAGACGGCCTATCTGCCCGCCAAGCACCGCAAGGAACTCGACGATCACGCACAGCGCGCGGCGAAGGCGAATCGGAAGGCGCGTCGTCTCGACCGGGATGCGACCTTCCGCGCGAAGCTCGACGTCCTCGAGCGCGTGTACCGGGTGCCGCTCGGCCCCGCCCGACGCGCACGGTACGAGGCGTTCTGCGCCGAGGGCGGGCAGGCGCTCGACGACTTCGCGCTGTGGTGCGCGCTGTACGAGAAGTTCGGCGACCGCGCCGACCGGTGGGCGTCGCGCGCCCCGAGTCCCGACGACCCGAAGGTCGCCCGGTTGCGCGAGCGGCTCGCCTCGCGGATCGACTTCCACCGGTGGCTGCAGTGGTTGTGCGACGAACAGCTTGCCAACGCCCAAACCGCTTCGCTCGCAGCAGGTTCCGATATCGGCATCGTGCACGACCTCGCCGTGGGCGTCGGTCCGCACGGCGCCGACGCCTGGACGCTGGGCGATGCGTTGGCGTCGGGCGTCACGGTGGGTGCCCCCGCCGACGACTTCAACCGCAACGGCCAGAACTGGAATCAGCCGCCGTGGCGGCCGGATCGCCTCGCGGAGCTGGGATACATCCCCTTCCGCGATGTGGTGCGCTCGGCGTTGCGGCACGGGGGTGGTGTCCGGGCCGATCACATCCTGGGACTGTTCCGCACCTGGTGGGTGCCGGAGGGGATGTCACCGGCCGACGGCGCGTACGTCCGCAGCGACCACGAGGCACTCGTCGGCATCCTGGCGCTCGAGGCGCATCGCGCCGGTGCCGTGGTCGTGGGTGAGGACCTCGGGGTCTTCGAGGAGTGGGTGCAGGAGTATCTCGCCGAGCGCGGCATCGCCGGGACGTCGATCCTGTGGTTCGAACGCGACGAGGACTCCCCACGCGGTCCGGAGACCTACCGTTCCCTGTGCCTGACCTCGGTGACCACGCACGACCTCGCGCCCACCGCGGGATACCTTGCGGGCGACCACATCCGGCTGCGGTCGGAGCTCGGTCTGCTCGAGGGCGACCTCGACGCCGAGCTGACCGATGCGGCCGCCGAACGCGACTCGGTTCTGGCGCTCGCGGTGGAGCGGGGACTGCTCGACGAAGGCGAGACCGACGTCGATCGCCAGGTCGAGGCGCTGCACCGGTTGATCGCGGCGAGTCCGTCTGCGCTGCTGGGCGTTTCGCTGGCGGATGTGACCGGTGAGCGTCGCAGCCAGAACCAGCCGGGCACCGTCGACGAGTATCCGAACTGGCGGGTTCCGCTCGCCGATGCCCGCGGCAAGGTCGTGCTCGTCGAGGATCTCGTCGACCACGACGGATTCGCGAGACTGGCCCGCGCCGTCTCCGGAGACACCTCGCCGGTGGAATGACACCCCACCAACGCTGCGACCGCCGACCCGGATGCCGGATCGGCGGTCGCGGCTCGGGTACGCGCCCCTAGGGCATCACTTCGCGTACAGGGCGTCGATCTCGTGGGCGAAACGCTCGGTGACGACGTTGCGCTTGATCTTCAGCGTCGGCGTGAGCTCGCCGGACTCCTCGGTGAGATCGCGGTCGAGGATGACGAACTTCTTGATCGCCTCGCTGTGCGAGACGAGGGTGTTGGCGTCGTCGACGATGGTCTGCACCGCGTCGCGCAGTGCGGGGTCGTGGCGCAGGTCCGCGATCGTCGCACCGGTGGGCTTGCCGTTCTCGTTCTTCCAGTTCTCGAAGACCTCCGGATCGACGGTCACCAGAGCGGTGACGAAGCTGCGTCCGTCGCCGACGACGACGGCCTGGGAGACGAGGGTATGCGACCGCATGCGGTCCTCGATCGGCCCGGGTGAGACGTTCTTGCCGCCGGCGGTGATGATGAGGTCCTTCTTGCGCCCGGTGATGGACAGGTAGCCGTCCTCGTCGAGCGAGCCGAGGTCGCCGGTGCGGAACCAGCCGTCGTGGAAGGCACCGGCAGTGGCCTCGTCGTTGCGCCAGTAGCCGTCGAAGACGACCATGCCGCGCAGCTCGATCTCGCCGTCGTCCGCGATGCGCGCCGAGTTCCCGCCCATGGGACGCCCGACGGTGCCGATCTTCTGCGCGCCGGGCGTGTTCACGCTGTGTGCGGCCGTGGTCTCGGTGAGGCCGTAGCCCTCGTAGATCGGTACGCCGACGCCGCGGAAGAAGTGACCGAGGCGGGGGCTCAGGGCACCGCCGCCGGAGATCGCGTACCAGCACTCGTTGCCCATGGCCTCGCGCAGCTTGGAGTAGACCAGCTTGTCGGCGACGGCGCGCTTGGCCTTCAGCGTCAGGGTGGGGCCGCCCTGGTCGAGCGACTCGCTGTAGGCGATGGCGGTGCGCTCCGCGAAATCGAAGATCGCCGCCTTGACCGGTCCGCCGGCCGCCGCCTTGCCCGCTGCCGCGTCGCGCACCTTCTCGAAGACGCGCGGCACACCGAGGATGATGTTCGGCGAGTACCGGGCGAACTGCGCGGAGACGGTCGAGAAGTCCGCCCAGTGAGCCTGCGCCGTGCCTGCTTCGAAGAGCGCGAGCGACACCGCGCGCGCCAGCACGTGCGCGAGGGGCAGGAAGGTCAGGCCGCGGTTGCCGGGCTTGGCGACGATACCGATGTCCGAGGTGAGGATGGACCGGACCTCGGCGAGGAAGTTGCGGTGGGTGAGCATGCAGCCCTTGGGTCGCCCGGTGGTTCCCGAGGTGTAGACGAGGGAAGCCAGGCCGCCGGAACGGATTCCGGCCAGACGCGTGGTGATCTCGGCGTCGTCGACCTCGGCACCATCGGCCGCAAGCGTGTTCACCGCGCCGTCCTCGATCTGCAGGATGCGACGGAGGGTGTCGGGCATGTCGACGAAGAGCTTCTCGTGCCGCGCGGTTTCGACGACGGCGAGGACGGCCCCGGAGTCCTGGAGGATCCAGCGAATCTGCTCGGTGGACGAGGAGTCGTAGATCGGTACCGACACCGCGCCGGCCGTCCAGATCGCGTAGTCGAACAGCGACCACTCGTAGCGGGTGGCCGAGAGCAGCGCGACACGATCACCGGGCTGCACACCGTTGGCGATCAGGCCCTTTGCGACGGCCTTCACCTGGTCGGCGAACTGCTGCGCAGTGACCGCGACCCAGTCGTCACCCTGCGGCCGGGAGTACATCACGCGGTGCGGAGTCTTCTCCGCATGGGTGAACACCGTGTGGACGACCGATTCGTCGTCACCGATGGTGAACGGGGCCGGGGTCGAGTACTCACGCACTGCAATCTCCATCGTTCTGGTCGGGAGTCCGGTCGTCGGAATCGATTCCTGCACGGAAGCGGCGCAGGAGATCCACGAAGCGTTCGAGTTCGTCCTCGTCCCAGCCCTCGAGGCCGGCGCGGACGTCGTCGAGACGACGCACGACCGCACCTTCGAGAACTGTCGCTCCGTGGTCGGTGAGCCGGAGAGGATGTCCGGCACGTGCCGGACCGGTCCCCGCCTCGACCCAGCCCGCATCGACGGCGTGACGCAGTTGGCGCGACACGGTCGAGCGGTGGACACCGAAGACCTCGGATATGTCGGTGGCGCGGCAGCCCGGATTTCGGGAGATGAAGCCGAGAAGCGAATGCTGGACCAGCGAGAGTCCGTTGTCCTGCGCTCGTGCTCCGGACGTCAGGAAGCGCACGAGAAGCACGAACTCCTCGTATACGCGGCCAACGCCGTCCGCGGACGGCCGCCGGGCCTGCCGATTGTGTTGCACAGGGCAACTATAAACGCGAGTGAGGCACGGCACGAATCCGCGCGGTGTCCTGCCGATTCCCGGTCTGTCTCTTCACAGCCCGTGCGCACCCGGTGAACTCGCCCACCCCGCTCGGCGTTCACCGGGCTAGCCTGTCTGTCCGTACGGCGTCAGCACTCGGGAGAAGAGGTCGGATGGGCGAACACATCGGTCGCGACCTGTTCCGTCATCTCGTCGCCGACGAAGCGGACGAGTACCTCGCGGTGATGGACTGCTTCACCGACCTCCTGCTCGCCGATCTGTCCACCGACGATATCGCGGTCTCGTGTGCGCGGCGCGGCGTGGCGCTCGACATCACGGTCGTCGCCGCCCGGTGCCGCAGCCTGGTCCGGTGGGGCAATCTCGCGCTCACGAGCGGCGGAACCGACGGCGGTGGCACCGGCGGCGGTTCCCACCGGCGGAGCGCCCCCGAGACCGCCTCGACCGAGAGCCTCGCCCGGTACCGGCCGACACCCGCCGGGCTGCGGGTGCACCGCGAGACCGGCAGGCTCCTCTCCACCTCCGACGACGTGCGCGGCGTGGCACGCGAGTCGCTCCGGTGTGTCGCGGACGGGCTCGCCCGAATCGAGGAGCTGCTGGTGGACGACGGGAGCGTGCTCGACCGGGACGAACTGGCCGCCCACGTCACCGCCCTGTTCTCGCACCACCGGTCGTTCACCGACAGCGTCGCCGATTTCTACGCGCACCTCGCCGAGATCCTGAGGCGTCTCGAGCACTCCGGCCGTCTCGGACACTCATCCGAGCGCGAACACGCCGGGGTGGTCGACGACTACGCCGAGACCAAGAACCTGCTCCTCGACTACGTCGACGTCATCGGTTCGGACGTCGAGCGTCTCGCCCCTCTCATCGCCGGCAGGCTCGACCGGATCAGGTCGCGTCTGGACTCCCTGATCGCCGCGTTGCGCGAGTCCGGCCTGCCGAACACCGTGCCTACGAACACAGTGCCCGGCCGGTCGCCCGGTCGCCGTCGCATCGACTGGGACGAACTGGCGCAGTGGTACGCCGAGGACGCCGGCCCGCGCCGCATGCGCGAGGCAGCGGCGGCGGCGCTGAACCGGCTGCTCGTGCGCACTCGGCGGATCACGACGAGCACGTCGGGCTTCTCGCACCGCGCAGATCTCCTGCGCCTGGCCCGGTGGTTCACCGAATCGTCCGACGAACAGGCCCACCGGTTGTTCGCCGCGACCTTCGGTGCCTTCCCGAGCCGGCACCTGCTGCTCGGCCCCGACGAGACCGACCCGCGAGTGGGTGCGGGCACGTCGTGGTGGCGGGCCGATCCCGTCGTCGTGCCCGTGTCGTTGCGCGAACGCGGCGACCACACGTCCCGCGGGGCCGTCGGCCGACTCCCCGATTCGCTGCCCGGCCGGGTCCGGGCCGACGAACTCGCCCAGCGCGAGTCGCGCCGCCGTTCCGACGCCGTCGCCGAACTGGGTGCGGCGGGCGACCTGCACGGAGCGGACCTGTCGACGGAGGCGCGCGACATCCTGCTCGACGTCCTCGCCGCTGCGCTCGCGGGCCACCGCACCACCGACGGTCCGATGCATGTGGACGATCGCGATCTCGGGTTGTCGCTGACGGCGGAGCCCGGCGCCGACACCGTGGTGCACTCCCCCGACGGCGATCTCACCGTGCACGGCTTCTCGCTGCACATGTCGGTCACGACATCGCTCGACCACAGTGCGGTGGCGCCGTGAGCACCTCGTACGCGAGCGCGGTGTCCGGCGACGTCTCCGGTCGGCGGGACGCCGCACGGGCGCTGCTGCAACAGCCGATCGTCACCGCCGCGACCGATCGGGAGACCTTCGACCTCGTTCGGTGTCACGCCCCGGCTCTGAAGTCGATGTTCGCCGACCGCCTCGGATACCGGCTCGTCGTCGAACCGACCTTCGCCCGCCTGATCAAGGCACCGCTCGGTCCCACGTCACCGCACCGTGCTCTCCGCCACGCCGACGGTTCCGAGTTCGGCGCGATCACCTATGCGTGTCTCGCGCTGGTGTGCGCGGCACTGATCGAACCCGGGACCGGCGAGAGGGTGTCCGTCGACGACCTTCTCGAGCAGGTACGCGCCGACGCGCGCGAGAACGGGATCGTGTTCGGCGACCCGGTGTCCGAGGAGCGGAACTTCGCCGCGGCCCTGCGCGTCCTCGAGGAATGGGGCGTGATCACCGAGTCCGCTCGCGGGGACGAGGCGAGCGGCGACGAGCCGCATCTCGACGTCCACCGCGACCTGCTCCCCCATCTGCTCGACACTCCCCTGCACGAGATGCCCGGTCCTGCAGCGGCACTCGCACGTCACGAGCACGAACCCGCCGCCCGCCGCCTGTACCGCAGGCTCGTCGAGGATCCGTTCGTCGCGCGTGACGAACTGGACGACGAGGCGGCGGCAATCCTCGCCCGCGACCGGCACGAGCTCGCCCGGATGCTGGAGGACGACTTCGGTCTCGTGCTCGAGGTGCGTACCGAGGGTGCGCTCGCGTACGACCCGGCCGGCATGCTCACCGACGAGGCGTTCCCGGGGTCCGGCACCCTGAAGCACGCCTGCCTGCTGCTCCTGACCGAACTCACCGAGCAGTTCGGTGCCTCGGCGGCGACCACGCTGCACGTCGACGTCCACACGCTCGACTCGGTTCTCGCCGACCTCGCCGCCGCACGTTCCCGCACCTGGAAGAGCATCTACGTCCGCGATCTCGCACTCCTGCGCCGGGACGTGGTCGCACTGCTCGTCCGGCTCGGGCTGGCGCGCCCGCACGAGAACGGATTCGAACTGACCGCACCCGCCGCCCGCTACCGCCCCGTCCCCGCCGAAAGCACGTGTCGATGACCCACTCGTCCGATCCCTCCGCCCTCGACGAGATTCCTCCACCCCGTTTCCCGGATCGCTGGCGTCTCCACCGCGCCGGCATCGTGAACGTCTGGCACTACCTGGACGTCGAGTTCGTCCTGTCCGGTGGGCGGATGATTCTGCGCGGCACCAACGGATCGGGGAAGTCCCGCGCCCTCGAGATGTTGCTGCCCTTCCTGCTCGACGCCGACCGCAGGCGCATGGACGCGACGGGCGCCGCGAAGGTCGATCTGGACGAACTTATGCGCACCGGGGCGTCGGACACCACCGACCGTGTCGGATATCTGTGGCTCGAACTGGCGCGCCCCAGCGGACATCTCACCGTCGGAGCACAGATCCGGCACCGCGCCGACGCCCGTCGCAGCGACGTGCACTTCTTCACGACACCCCGCCGTGTCGGCACCGACCTGCACCTCGTCGACGACGCCCGTATCCCGCTCTCACGGGAGCGACTCGCCGACCTCGTCGGAGCCGACAATCTCACCCGTGATCCGGAGCGGCATCGAGAGACCGTGCGGAGGCTGGTGTTCGGCCTGCACGGGGAGACGGGACGCGAACGCTACGACGGCCTCCTGCAGCTGTTGCACACCCTTCGCTCACCCGATGTCGGCCACCGCATCGACGAGGGGCGCCTCCCCCAGATCCTGTCGGACGCGCTGCCACCGCTGACGGAGAACATGCTCGCCGAAGGGGGAGGTCGCCTCGACCTGCTCGGCGACACCCGCCAGGAGCAGCTCCGTCTCGAAACGGCGCATGGACACGTGCTGCAGTTCCACGAGGTGTACCGGCAGTACGCGGCGGATCTGCTGCGCGCCGACGCCGCGACCGCCCGCGACCTCGCACAACGGGTCGTCGAGACGCGACGCGCACTCACGGTCGCGGAAGCCGAGGCGGCCGACCTCGACGCGCAGGCCGCCGCGGCGGACACCCGCCTGAAGGAGCGCCGCGACCAGGTCGCCGAACTCGACCGCGCGATCCGCGGACTCGAGACCCACGCGATGTTCCGGTCCGCGGACGATCTCGCGCAGCGCCAGCTCGCCGTCGATACGCTCCGGCGCGCCGCCGACCACGCGGCCGCTGCCGCCGATCGCAGCCGTCTGCGGGAGCGGCGCGACGCCGACCACGCGGTCCGCGTTCTCGACGACCTGACCTGCTCGATCACGCGTGCCGCGCGACGGCTCGTGACGGCAGGTCGCGAGCTGCTGTCGGTGGGTCTTCCGCACGACACCGTGCCGACCACGCTGCACTTCTCCGTCGACCGTCCACCCGCGGTGCTCGAACCGGTGCGCACCGGCATCGACGACACCACCGAGCAGGTGGTGCGGCCGGTCGTCGCGACGGTCTCCCTCGGCGCCGGGCACGTCGACGAGGTCCGGGATGCGGTCCTCCGTGCCGCCGAGGCGATCCGCCGCCGACAGGACCAGGCGGGTCGGCGACTGCTCGAGGCGCGTCGTCTCGACGCGGCCGCGCACGCCGTCCAGGAAGCCGAGGCGGCGGCCGACCGCGCGGCCCGCGACGCCGAGCAGCGTGCCGTCGACGCCGCTGAGACGGATGCCGGTGTCGGTGCGGCCGCCGCCGGTCTGCAGCATCGGTGGCGCGAGTGGATCACCGCCGACCGCACGACGGCTCTGCTGCCGGAACTCGACCGGGATCGGGTCGTCCTGATGCGCCGACTGTCCACGCAGCTCGACGCACTGATCGATGCCTCTCCTACGGATCCTGCCGGCTTTTCCGGCCCCGCCGGCCCCGCAGACACGGCCTCCGAGGACATCGACCTCGATTCGGCACTCGCGGAGCTGGACTCGCTGCCCGCAGCGGCCGCTCGATCCGCCCTGAGCGACCTCGACAGTGCCCCCGCCGAACGGGAGCGCCGTGAACGCGAGGCGCGGACCGCGCGTGAAGATCTCGTCCGGGAGCAGGCGGTCCTCGAAGCTGGCGGCGAGGGACCGGAGCAGGCGCCCTGGCACGTTCGCACCGACGGTGTTCCCCTGTGGCGGGCGGTCGAGTTCGTCGACACGCTCGGGGACGACGACCGCGCCGGGATCGAGGCTGCGTTGCTCGCCGCGGGTTTCCTCACCGCAACGGTCGACGGCGAGGGCCGCTTGCGCGCACTGGGCGGCCAGGTCCTCGTCTCGCCGCGCGGCGAACCACCGTCGCAGCCCCTGTCGACGGTCCTGCGCCCGGACCCCGAGGCCGACGTCCCGCGCCCGGCGATCGAGGCGGTCCTCAGCACGATCGGATTCGAGGACGCCACAGCGGTGGCCTCGGTCTCGCGGGACGGCCGCTGGCACAACGGTGTTCTGCGCGGACGTCACACGGCCGAGACTCCGCGTTGCATCGGCAGGCCGGCCCGGGAGGCCGCGATCGCGGCCCGTCGTGTGCGTCTCGACGAGATCCGCGCCGAACTCGCCCGGATCGACCTGGCGGTGGACCAGTTGCGCGTCGACTATCCGGACGCGGCGCACCGGCGGGCGGAGATCGACGCGCATCTGTCGACCGCGCCGACCTCGCATGCCATGCGCGCCGCGCTCGAACGACGTCGGTACGCGCACGCGCGTGTGCGGTCAGCGGCGAACACCGCGGTGGAACTGCGCGAGCGGGCGACGACCCTGCGTGCTCGCTGGACCGCCGAACTCGACGCCCACCGCACAGCGTGTGAGCACTTCGGCGTGCCCGGCGACGTTCCGGAACTCGAGGCGCTGGTCGCCGGCTGTGCGTCCGCCGACACACTGTGCACCGAGCTGGCACGCGACCTCGGTGACGTCCTCGCTGCCCACGCCAGGTTCACCGATGCCGCCGAGCGGTGTGCGCAGGCCACCGCCGAGCGGGTCGACGCGGAGGAGATCGCCGAGTCGTGCCGCTACGAGTGGCACGCGAAGGCCGCGGTGGTCGCGGCGCAGACGGCGGCCGTCGACGTCGACGCCGCCGATCTGGCGCAGGAACTGCGCGATTCGGAGGCCGAACGGGCACGCGCCGACGAGCAGTACCGACGCACGGTCGCCCATCGCGACCATCTCGGCCGTGCCGTCGCCGAGGTGCTCCAGCGGTGTGCGGCCGCACGCGAACGGCTCGACCGCGATCGTCACGAACTCGCCGCGGCCGCCGAACTGCTCGCCGCTCACCTGCAGCTGCCCGAACTGCGCGCTGCGCTCGAGGAGGATCCCGACCCGGACTCCGCCGCGTCTGCCCCGGCGCTTCTACCTCCCGTCCACCTCGAGGATCCGGATCACGTGCTCTCGGTGGCCCGTACCCTGCTGGCCGCATTGCCGCCGCGCACGGGAGTCGACGAGAACGCGATGCTGGTCGCGCTGCAGCAGTTCGATCGCGACATCACGGCCCGGTTCGACATCGAGCACACGGTGACGCACGGCGCCCATCGCGTCCGGATCGCCGGGGCGGGCGACGACACCACGCCTGCGGGTGTCGCGGTCGCCCTGACCCGGCAGGTCGAGGACGGCCGACGGGCACTGTCGCAACGCGAGCACGACGTGTTCACGGGATTCGTGCTCGGCGGTGTGGCCGACGAACTGCGTCGGCGGATCGAGCGGGCGCGACAGGTGATCGCCGCGATGAACGACAGTCTCGCCGACAGCCGCACGACGCACGGGATCGGCGTGCGGATCGAGTGGCGACCCGGCGGCGAGGACGCCGACGCGGCGCGGTTGACGCAGCTGCTCACCGCCACCGAACGGTCACCCGAGGATGCGTCCGACCTGGTCGGGATGCTGCGGCGCCGGGTGGAATCCGCTCACGCCGCCGATCCGTCCGCCGGCTACGCGCAGCACCTGTCGCAGGCACTGGACTACCGGCGCTGGCACGAGGTCGAGGTCACCATCCTCGGCCCCGAACCGGGCCGGGAGAGACGGATCTCCGCGCGCGCCAAGATATCCCAGGGTGAGACCCGGTTCGTGTCGTACGTGACGCTGTTCGCGGCGGCGGACGGTTATCTCTCCGGCCTCCCCGACACCGGCACCGCACTGCGGCTCGTGCTGCTCGACGACGCGTTCGCCAAGATCGACGACCCAACGATCGGTGAACTCATGGGCCTGCTCGTGCGGCAGGACATCGACTTCGTCATGACCGGGCACGCACTGTGGGGCTGTGTGCCCGAGGTGCCCGAGCTCGACGTCTACGAGGTCCGGCGACTCGCCGACGGCGCGGCCGTGACGACCCGCGTGCACTGGGACGGCCGCGTCCGGCAACTCCGCCCGCTCACCGAGCTGCAGACATGACCGAGCTGCAGACATGACAGTGGCGGGAGCGATACGTATCGCTCCCGCCACTGTCAGGCCTTCGAAACCTGCCCGGATCAGGACACGCGGCGCAGCAGCGCGGCGAGTGCCTGTCCGCCACCGATGCACATGGTGACGACGCCGAGTTCGAGATCGCGGCGGATCAGGTCCTTGGCGACGCGCAGCGTCAGGATCGCGCCGGTCGCGCCGACCGGGTGGCCCAGGGCGATCGCACCGCCGTAGGGGTTGGTCTTCTCCGGGTCGAGCTTGGCGTCGCGCGCCACCGCGAGGGCCTGCGAGGCGAAGGCCTCGTTGAGCTCGACGGTGTCGATGTCGGCCGGCGTCAGGCCGTTCTGCTCGAACAGCTTCGCCAGCGCGAGGGTCGGGGCGTAGCCCATCAGCTCGGGCTCCATCGCCGCGGTGACCACCGACTCGAGTACGACGGAGGCACCGAGGCCGCGTTCGCGGGCGACCGACTCGCGGGCCAGGACGAGCGCAGCAGCGCCGTCGTTGATGCCGGAGGCGTTACCGGCGGTGACGGTGCCGTCCTTGATGAACGCCGAACGCAGCTTGCCGAGCACCTCGAGGGTGGTGTCGGGCTTGGGGTGCTCGTCCTCGGTGACGGTGACAGGCTTGCGGCCACCGATCTCGACCGGGGTGATCTCCTCGGCGAAGGCGGCCTTCGCGGCGTCGGTGGCGGCGCGGCGCTGCGATTCGAGGGCGAACTCGTCCTGCTGCTCGCGGCTGACGCCGTACTCGCGGGCGACGTTCTCGGCCGTGACACCCATGTGCTGTCCGCTGAACGGGTCGGTGAGCATGCCGACGGTGCCGTCGACGAGTTCGCGGTTGCCGAGCTTGTAGCCGTTGCGGGCACCGAAGTCGTAGAACGGCATGCGCGACATGCTCTCGTCGCCACCTGCGACGGTGATCTCCGCGGCACCCCACCGGATCTCCTGGGCCGCGGACCACACGGCCTGCAGACCCGAGCCGCACAGGCGGTTGACGGTCAGGGCCGGGGTGGAGACGGGAAGTCCGGCGGCGAGGGTGACACGACGGGCGTTGTAGGCGTCGGCACCGACCTGACCGATGCAGCCCATGACGACCTCGTCGATGTCCTCACCTGCGACACCCGAGCGCTGCAGCGCCTCGCGTACGGCGGTGGCGCCGAGTTCGTGCGCGGGTACGTCCTTGAGTGCGCCGCCGAAGCTGCCGACGGGGGTGCGTGCGCCGTCGACGATGACGATGCGTTCCGGAGCGGTCATTTCTCGTCCAATCTGGTCGAACACCTGGGGTCCACGCGCCGGCACCGCCGAGCGCACGGATCTTCGGGAAGGCGTCCTCCCGAAGCGTCTGACTCGATGCTACGGCACCGAGTGCCGCGATCGCGATGGCCCGAACACACGTTTCAGGAACGGGAACGGAAATGCCATTCTACAATACCGACTACGCCATTTTCACTCGTCGTCGACCGTGAACGGAGGACCCTCCGCGAGACGTTCCGCAGCCGCCGGTGTGCCCAGTTCACGGCGGTGGCGAGGATGCTCCACATAGAACTCGAGGAAGCGGTACAACTGCACGGGATCGACAGCCAGATGCCGTGAGTCCACCTCGATCCGGGGTTCGGGCGGCAGGCGCTCCAAGAGGAACACCCGACTCGTGCGTCGACGCGCCCACGCCGCCGACCCGTGCCCCTCGATCCAGATCTCCGGGAACCCCCGGTCGACCGCACGGAGACCCCGCACCGAGACCCACGGCAGGTAGGACTCCACGAACCAGCCGCGCAACCTGATCCCGTCCGGTCCGAGAACGAGCGAACCGGCCCGGATGCGCCCGAGTGCCACCTCCACGAGGAAGGCCAGGCACACCCCGGCGACGAGCGCCAGCACCAGCGCCACGAGGGGTAGCCCCTCGTTCCCGACCACGATCTCCACGGCGGCGCCGAGCGAGAGGAACGTCCCACACAGCACCATCGCGAGCAGCAGACCGAAGACGGGACGGCGGCCCCCGATCTCGGTACCGCCGCGACCGGCCGTCTCGAGGTACCGAACCCGCGGTGTGCGACTCGGTGGCGACGACGGCGGTCGCCGACCCCCGGATCCGGCAGGCCACCAGAAGGTGGCGCCGAAGGCCGCCGTCAGCAGCATCAGCAGCGCCAGGATCGAATAGAAGCGGTCGGCACCCACCGAACCGGTGCTCCACGCCCCCGCTCCGCGGGCCGCGGCGAAGACCGCCACGAGCACCGCCGCGCCGGCCGCTGCGTACACGTGCAGATTGCGCGTGCCGTGCTGCCATTCGCTCGGCGGTTCGGTGTCGGACGTCGGTTCGGTGTCGGACGTCGCATCGGTGTCGGAAGTCGCAGCCTCCGTGCCGCGCCCACCCCACGGGACAACTGGTCGTCGCATCGGTCTCCCCTCCCGGCGTACCGAGGAGCCCCGACGTCCTCGACCCTGCCGGTCGGCCGGAACGCTACCTCGAGCGGCGGACCCGATGCGGACCCTTCGGGCGCGATGTCACCGACGGGCACACGAGTTGGCACCGGTCGGTGTGACAATTAACATACCCCTCGGTCATCAGAGTGTTGAACCAGGTCACGGCCGTTTCTGAAGGGACAGGACGCGCATGGGAGAGTCTCGCGAGAATTTTTCCCTACGTGTCGGTAACACCTATAGGCGTGAGCACGACACAATCTGTGACGATTCAGACGAGACCGGAGGAGTCTGCATGACTGTCCAGCTTGATTCGCCTGGCATCGCGTCCGTCGGCGAAGCTTCGTCGGCCGAGGCAGAGCTCGGGGAGCTGTTCGAGCAGATCAAGGAGCTCGACGCTCAGCTGCTCGCGGTGATCAAGCGGCGTTCGGAGCTCGTTCAGCGCGCCGGAGCATCCGCGAAGGGCACCGACGCGAGCCGCGAAGCACAGGCCGAGGAAATGGCCGTCCTGGGACGCTTCGCCGAACTCGGCACCGACGGCAGCACGCTCGCGATGACGCTGCTGCGCCTCGGCCGCACCCGCAAGGCCTGAGACCTACAACCGACGGCCCCCGCACCACACGGTGCGGGGGCCGTCGCCGTACCCGGGGCCGTCCACCGATTCGCATCACCCCGGTCGCAAACGTGGCCGCCCGCTCCCAAGTCGGCATACCGTCGGGACATCCCCGAAGAACGGACAGGAGCAGCATGGATCTCGGACTCACCGCGAAGAGGGCCATCGTCACCGGCGGTAGCCGCGGCATCGGCTATGCCATCGCGCGGGCACTGGCCACCGAAGGCGCCGACGTGGTGATCGCGGCCCGTACCGCGGCCGATCTCGACATCGCAGCGAAGACCCTCTCGGAGGAGACCGGGCGACGAATCGTTCCCGTGCCCACCGACACCGGCGACCAGGCCTCGGTCGACGCGCTGGTCGCGCGGGCCGTCGCCGAACTCGGCGGGGTCGACATCCTCGTCAACTCCGCCGCCACTCCCTGGAGCGCCAACAAGCCGACGGACTTCGCCGCGACCACCGACGACGTCGTGCGCAACGAGGTCGAGATCAAGGTCCTCGGCTGTCTGCGCACCGCACGCGCCGTCGCCCCCTACCTGATCGAGCAGGGCTGGGGCCGGATCATCAACATCAGCGGCCTCGGCGCGCGCAGCGCGAACTCCATCGCCCAGACGGTCCGGAACGTCAGCGTTGCGGCTGTGACGAAGAACCTCGCCGACGAACTCGGCCCGCACGGCATCAACGTCACCGTGGTGCACCCCGGTCGGACCCGCACCGAACGGCTGGCGGCACGACTGGCCGAGGAGTCGGCCGAGACCGGCACACCGATAGCCGAACTCGAACAGCAGATCGCGAAGAACTCCGTGAACCGCCTCATCGACGCGAGCGAGGTCGCCGACGTCGTCGCGTTCCTCGCGAGCCCGCGCAGCATCGGCATCACCGGCGATGCGATCGCCGTGGGCGGTGGCGTGCCCGGCGCGGTCTACTACTGAGCAATCCCCCGAAACGCAATCCCCCCGAAACGCTGCGGCACCGGCCGGGAAACCCCGACCGGTGCCGCGTACGTCCGCCGTCAGCGCAGAATCGACGGCACCACCGTCAGCGCAGAATCGACGGCACCACCGTCAGCGCAGAATCGACGGCACCACCGTCAGCGCAGAATCGACGGCACCACCGTCAGCGCAGGATCGTCTTGATCTCCAGGAACTCCTCGAGCCCGAAGACACCGGCCTCGCGTCCGATACCCGACTGCTTGTAACCACCGAAGGGTGCGTCGGTGTTGAAGGCGCCACCGTTGATGTAGACCTGGCCCGTGCGCATCCGACGGGCCACGGCCTCCGCTCGCGCCGGATCGGCAGACCAGACCCCGCCGGACAGGCCGTACTCGCTGTCGTTGGCGATGCGCACCGCGTCGTCCTCGTCCTGGTATCCGATGATCGACAGCACCGGCCCGAAGATCTCCTCGCGGGCGATCGTCATCTCCGGCGCGACGTTCGTGAACACGGTCGGGCCGACGAAGTAGCCGGTGGTGAACTCGGTTTCGCGTCCGTCGAGCACCAGTTCGGCCCCCTCCTCGACGCCCTTGTCGATGTACGCCTTCACCCGTGTCTGCTGCGTGCCGCTGACGAGCGGGCCGAGCTTCGACGACGGATCGTCGGGCAGCCCGACGGTGTAGGCCCGCGCGACCTGCTCGGCGATGGCGGTGGCCTCCTGCAGACGGTCGGCGGGGACGAGCATGCGGGTCAGTGCGGTGCAGGTCTGGCCGGAGTTGAGGAAGCACTTGCCGACACCCTCGGTGACGGCGGCGGTGAGGTCGGCGTCGTCGAGGATGATGTTGGCCGACTTGCCACCGAGTTCGAGCGCGACCTTCTTCACCGTTTCCGCAGCGACGACCGAGACACGCTTGCCGGCGCGCGTCGAGCCCGTGAACGACACCATGTCGACGTCGGGGTGCGCGGCGATGGCCTCGCCGACGACCGGCCCGTAGCCGCTGACGAGGTTGAACACGCCCGGCGGCAGGCCGGCCTCGTCGACGATGTCGACGAGCGCGTAGGTCACCAGCGGGGCGACCTCGGTGGGCTTGAGCACCACGGTGCACCCGGCGGCGAGCGCGGCGAAGACCTTCAGCACCACCTGGTGCAGCGGGTAGTTCCACGGGGTGATCGCCCCGACGACCCCGATGGGTTCGCGTACGACGAGGGCGTTGCCGATCTCCTGGTCGTCGAAGTCGTACGTCCCGGCCAGCGACGCATAGCTCGCGATGTTCTTCAGCGGCATCCCGACCTGGATGGCACGTGCGAAGTGGGCGGGCATCCCCATGTCCTGCGAGACGACCCGCGTGAGCTCGTCGGCGCGCTCGTTCGCCAGCGAGGAGACCTTCTCCAGGTAGGCGGCGCGCGACGCACCACTGAGCGCGGACCAGGCCGGGAAGGCGGCCTTGGCTGCGGCGACCGCCCGATCGACATCGGAGGCGACACCCTCGGCGACCACGGCGACGACCTCTTCGGTCGCCGGATTCACGACCTCGATGCGGCCGCTGCCGTCGGAGTCCACCCACTGTCCGTCGATGTAGATCTGCGTACGGTCGAGAATGTCGGTCATATCGCTCTCCCCTGCTCGTAGGCCGGCCTGTCGACGCCGTTGGGCGCGAGCGTAGCGAAGACCCCTCCCGCAATACAGCGTTTACTCCCGGCGGGTTGTGATGTATCCCGCCGTCATCGGAGTTAACACGTGCGCTACACTGGCGATTGCTGCTCGCGCGCTCCACCGTCGCAACGCACGGCGCATTCGGACAAAGACGTCTGCATTCACCTATATCGTCTCCGGCACACGTCTATGCACTTCAGGAGCTGCGCCTTCCCACGCGTTCCCCTTCTTCGCATCGTCACTGCCGGTCGACGCCGAATTCGATGCACCGAGGAGGACGTCCGTGACGCACGCCAGTGACACCGGCCTGTACGACAGCACGCTGGACAAGAGCAGTTGTGGTGTCGGTTTCATCACCCGCAAGGACGGCGTGCAGACCCACGACGTGCTCACCCGCGGCCACGAGGCCCTGTGCGTCGTGCCGCACCGCGGTGGCATGTCCGCCGAGGGTGTCGGCGACGGAGCCGGCATCAACGTGGACCTGTCGGTCGCCTTCTTCTCCGAGATCACCGGAAAGCCCTTGCAGGAAGGGCACTTCGGTGTCGGAAACTTCTTCCTCCCCACCGATCCCGCGGCGCATGCCGATGCCGAGGAACTCGTCTCGTCGGCACTCGCCGGAGCCGGGGTCACCGTGCTCACGGTGCGCGACGTTCCCGTCGACGACAGCGTGTTGCGTCCTGCCGCAACGAAATACCAGCTGCCGATCCGTCAGTGGATCTTCACCCGGCCCGACGCGTGCGAGACCGTCGACGAGTTCGACCGACTGCTGCACGACGTGCTCCTCGAGGTCGAGGCCCGCGCCTACACCGAGCCCGAACTGGGCGGGCTGTACCCCCTCTCGCTCAGTGCACGCACGCAGGTTCTCAAGAACCGCTTGAACTCTCACGAGGTCATCCCGTACTTCCGCGATCTCACCGATCCGCGGCACGCGGTGCACACCCTGTTCTTCCACACCCGGTTCTCGACGAACACCGATCCGCATCCGACGATGGCTCAGCCGTTCCGCCTCATGGCGCACAACGGCGAACTGAACACCGATCGCAAGAACCGGCTGTTCGAGGGCGCCCTCGCCCGCGCGATGGGCCGCGACATCATCCGCCCGCCGGGACAGTCCGACAGCTGCCGCTTCGACCAGACCCTGGCCTCGCGCATCGCCCACAACGACCTCGACCTCGTCACCGCCGTCGTGCAGATGATGCCGCCGGCCTGGGAGAACGACACCGAGCTGTCGCCGCCGGTCCGCGCGATGCTCGAGTTCTTCTCGCTGTACGAGGAGAAGAACGACGGTCCCGCCGCGCTGATCTTCGGCAACGGCACCGTCGTCGGCGCGCGCCTCGACCGCCTCGGCCTGCGCCCGCTGCGCACCGTGGAGACCGAGGAGTACCTCGCCGTCACCTCCGAGGCCGGTCAGTTCGATTTCGCGCCCGAGACCGTGCTGCGCCGCGGCCGCATCGAGGCCGGCGGCATGCTGTACTTCGATCACCGCACGCGCCGCTCCTACGGAACCGTCGAGGCACTCGAACTTCTTGCTGCCCGGCAGGATTACGCGTCGCTCGTCGACGAGGCCCGCCGCGATCTCGATGCCCTGCCCGAGGTTCCCGCCGAGAAGGCCGGTTCCCCGCTGCGCTACAACGGCGATCTCGAGCGTTACCAGCGCTACGTGTCCTACAGCATCAACCAGGAGTCCTTCCGGTTCATGCTCGACCCGATGCTCGCGTCGGGTCAGGAGCGCATCTCCGCGATGGGCTACGGCAACGCCATCAATGCGCTGTCGGATCAGGAAGGCGGTGTGGCCAAGTACTTCTCGCAGCGCTTCGCCCAGGTCACCAACCCGTCGCTGGACTCGATCCGCGAGGCGGACGGCATGACCCTGCGCGTCGCGCTCGGCGCTCGCCCCGGTAGCGGTGCTCCCGCCTCGTTCGCGACCCAGATCGTGGTGCCCACCCCGATCCTCACGCACCTCGACATGCTGCGTATCCGCGAGCAGTCCGACACCCCGGTGCGGCGTTTCGAGATGCTGTACTCCCCCGTCTTCGACGACGCCAAGGCGAACGCGGCCGCACTCGCCGCCGCGATCGACGGTACTGCCGAGGCCATTGCCGATTTCGCCCGCGAATCCGGTGGCATCGCCGTGCTCACCGACCGCCACGTCTCCACCGACCGCGCCGGACTGCCGATGGTACTCACCGTCGCCGCCGTCAACCAGCGCCTGATCGACGAGGGACTGCGTCTGCGCGTGTCCGTCATCGTCGAGTCCGGACAGCTGTTCTCGTCGCACCACATCGCTGCGACCCTCGGTTTCGGTGCCGCTGCGGTGTATCCGCTCACGGTGCAGATGCGCGCCGAGGAGAAGTTCGGCGACGATGCCGACGCGGCCTTCCTGAAGTTCCGCAAGGCGGCCGAGAAGTCGCTCATGAAGACGATGGGACGCGTCGGCCTGTGCACCGTCGAGTCGTACATCGGCGGTGAGTTCTTCGAGCCGAGCTATCTCGACACGAGCGACGAGGTGCTCGCGCGCTGGTTCCCGAACGTGAAGTCCCCGGTCGGCGGTGTCGGCTTCACCACCCTCGCGCAGGCCGTCGCCGACTGGCACCGTCGCGCTCTCACGGTCGAGACGGAGAAGGACGTCCCGCTGCTGGGTCTGTTCAAGGAGCGCGCCGAGGGCGCCGGTCACTCGTTCGGCACGACCGCCGTGCGCGGCTTCGTGGACATGACCGAGGAGCCGTTCACGCTGCCCGTCGAGAAGGAGGCCGAGCCGGATCTGACCGACGCGCTGCGTCTGCTGCCGCTGCACCGCCTCTCCGACGCGCACGGTCTCGACGACGCGTCGTACCGCTACGGCGGCTTCCGCGCCCTGACACCCGCCGAGATCGATGCCTTCGAGATCACCCCGGGCTACCGCGCGTTCGCCCGCACGATGGCCGACGAGCGCGCGCAGCGTCCCGCGGCGTTGCGCGACGTGCTCGCCCTGCCGGCCGACGTCACCTACGCCGTCACCGCCGAGGACTTCACCAAGGAGATGGGCCGCTTCGCGCGGTTCGGCAACAACTCGATGCTCGTGCGCGGGATCTCCGCAGCTCGGGTCGGTGAGAGCGAGTTCGTGCTGCGTCTGACCGGTCCGCTCGCCGACGACCACCGTCGTCCCGATGCGCTCGCGGCCTCGCTCGTCGCCCGCTTCGGGGACGCCATCGTCTCGCACCGCTGCTACGGCGACACCCTGACCGTGCACGCGATCGGTGATGCCGCGCGCTATCTCGAGCAGGTCCGTCAGGCCCCGCTGAGCGTGCGGCTCGACCGGGTGCAGCCGGCCCACGAGATCACCCCGGCGCTCGCGTCGGGTGCGATGAGCCACGGCGCGCTCAACTCCAACGCCCACGAGGCCGTCGCCCACGGCACCAACATGGTGGGCGGCATGTCGAACTGCGGTGAGGGCGGCGAGCACATCTCCCGCTACGGCACCATCCGCGGCTCGCGTATCAAGCAGTTCGCGTCCGGCCGCTTCGGTGTGTGGGCCGGTTACCTCGCCGATCCGATGCTCGAGGAGATCGAGATCAAGATCGCGCAGGGCGCCAAGCCCGGCGAGGGCGGCCAGCTTCCCGCCAAGAAGGTCACCGTGGAGATCGCCGCGGCACGTGGCGCCACGCCGGGCGTCGAGCTGGTCTCGCCGCCGCCGCACCACGACACCTACTCGATCGAGGACCTCGCCCAGCTCATCCACGACGCCAAGGCGGCGCGGGTGCGGGTGATCGTCAAGCTCGTTTCCTCGGAGGGCATCGGCACGATCGCCGTGGGTGTCGCGAAGGCGGGCGCCGACGTCATCAACGTCGCCGGCAACACCGGCGGCACGGGCGCCGCCTCGGTGACCTCGCTGAAGTACGCGGGCCGGTCCGCGGAGATCGGTGTCGCCGAGGTCCACCAGGCCCTCACGGCCAACGGTCTGCGCGACAAGGTCGTGCTGCGCTGCTCGGGTGCGCACCAGACCGCGTCGGACGTCATCGTCTCCGCGCTGCTCGGCGCCGACAGCTTCGAGTTCGGCACCACCGCGCTGATGATGCTCGGCTGCGTCATGGCGAAGAACTGCAATGTCAAGTGCCCGGCAGGTCTGACCACGAATCCCGAAGTGTTCAACGGTGATCCGCGGGCGATGGCCCAGTACCTGCTCAACGTCGCGCACGAGACCCGGGAACTGCTCGCCCGCCTGGGTCTGCGGTCGCTGCGCGACGCGCGTGGCCGCGCCGACCTGCTGCACCTGCTCGACCACCCGTCGAGCGTGGGCCGGCTGGATCTGCGGGCGATGCTCGCGGTGCTGCCCGAGGTGCACATCGACAACCCGGTCTACATGGAGAAGGACTACTCGCTCGACGACGCGTGGGTGGCCCGGCTGCGCGAGGCCCTCGTCGATGCGAAGGAGCTCACCGTCTCGCTCGGCGACGGCGTGCAGCTGACGAACAACAACAAGAGCGTCGGCGCGCAGCTGGCGATCGACATCGAGCGCATGCTCAACCACGAGGATCTCGGCGCCCTGCCGGCCGTGCTCGACGACGAGCGTGGACGCCGCTGGTTGCGCGACGGCACCGTCACCATCACCACCTCCGGTTCGGCGGGCCTGTCCTTCGGGGCGTTCTGCAACGACGGCATGCACATCGTGCACACCGGTACCGCCAACGACGGCGTCGGCAAGGGCCAGTGCGGTGGGCAGATCGTGCTGCGCTCCCCCGGCGGCGGCAGCGACGATCGCGGTGGCAACGTGCTCATCGGCAACTTCGCACTCTTCGGTGCGACCGGCGGTCGCCTGTTCGTCGAGGGCGAGGCCGGCGACCGCTTCGCGGTGCGCAACTCCGGTGCCACCGCCGTCGTCGAGGGTGTCGGCGAGTTCGCCTGCGAGTACATGACCAACGGTGCGGTGCTCAACATCGGCGAGTTCGGCAAGGGCTTCGGCAACGGCATGTCGGGCGGGTTCGTCTACCAGTACGACCCCGAGGGCCTGCTCCCCCGCAAGGCCAGCGCCGACTCGATCGTCCTCGGGTCGATCACCGGCGACGACCCGCAGGCCGCGATCCACAACGCCGCGGTACTGCAGCTGCTGCACCTGCACGTCGAGGCGACCGGTTCGGTGAAGGCCCGCTTCCTGATCGACAACTGGCAGGTCGAGCAGCACCGCTTCGCGTACGGCATGCCGCGCGCGCTGCTGCAGTACCAGGACCTCGGCGAGATCCTCGCCGCAGCGTCGCGCAAGGACCTCGCCGCCGAGGTCGCCACCGCGCTGGTCGCGCACCAGGTGCGCAAGTTCAAGGAGAACTACCGCTCGGGTGTTCCCGTCGCCGGTGGTGTCACCCCGGACGCGACCGACACCGAGGCCATGTACGCGCTGCTCAACAACTACACGGTGCTCGCCGCCGCGCAGGAGATGGCGCTGCAGAAGGTCCCCGGCGCCACCGACGTGTCGGATCCGGCGGTGCAGAAGGCCGCACGCAATCTGCTGCTCACCGAGGACTTCTTCCTCGTCGCGAAGCTCGAGCGCTACGCCCTCGCGGCGATCGCCGACCACACCGACGAGCAGCTCGCGGCGCTGGTCGCCGACAAGCGCCTCAACGACTACAAGCAGGCCCTGGCCCTGCGCAACGTCCGCTCGGTCGATGCGCCCGGTACCTACGGCTGGATCCTCTTGCAGAGCCGCAAGAATCTCGACGCCGCAGGTCGCCTGCCCGGTTACGAGGAACTGTTCGCACGCAACGCCGTCCCGAACGTCCTCACCTCCACGATGGGAGTCTCCGCGTGACCACCACCGGCCCGTTCATTCCCCTCGACGCTCCGTTCACCGCCGATCAGCGGTCGTGGCTCTCCGGCTTCGTCGCCGGGATGCAGACCCGCCTGTTCTCCGGTGGTCCCGCCGACGATGCCGGGACCGCCGGCTCGGCACCCGCTCTGCACGTGCTCTACGGCTCGCAGACCGGCAATGCCGAAGCCGTCGCCGAGGACGCCGCGGTCGCGGCGCGTGCCCAGGGCTTCGCGCCCGTCGTGTGTGCTCTCGACGACATGGACCTCGACCGGTTCGCCGGTCTGGGTCAGGTCCTGATCGTCACGTCCACCTACGGCGAGGGCGAGATGCCCGACAACGCCGAGCTGTTCTGGGAGGCACTGTCGGCCGAGAGCGCCCCGCGTCTCGACGGCATGAACTTCGCGGTGCTCGCCCTCGGCGACACCGGTTACGACGGGTTCTGCCAGGCGGGCAAGCTCATCGACATGCGGCTCGAGCAGCTCGGTGCGCAGCGCATCGTGCCGCGGGTGGACTGCGACGTCGAGTTCGAGGAGCTCGCCGCGACGTGGATCGCGGAGACGCTGCCGCTCGTCGCGGCCGTCGAGGGCATCGTGGGCGACGGCGCTCCCGCCCCCGCGGCACCGGCGGCACCGGCCCGGGCGAAGTCGCAGTGGACCCGCAAGAATCCCTATCCGGCGGTGTTGACGTCGAACGTGTTGTTGTCCGGGGCGGACTCGGCCAAGGAGATCCGGCACTACGAGTTCGCGCTCGCCGATTCCGGTCTCGAATACGAAGCGGGCGACGCGCTGAACGTGGTGCCCGTCAACGACACCGAACTCGTGCACGCGATCCTCGGTCGGCTCGGTCTCGACGGCGCGACCGTCCCCGAGGGTCACGACGACACGCTCGAGCATCTGCTCACCTACAACTACGAGATCACCGCTCCGTCCGTCGATCTCCTCGAGGAGATCGAGAAGCACACGGGCAACGAGGAACTCACCTACGTGCTGCGGCACGGCGACAAGGCCGCACTCGACGAATGGCTGTGGGGCCGCGACATTCTCGACGTGCTCCTGCTCGATCCCGCGCCCGAGCTGTCGGCCGAGCAGTTCCTGGCGCTGCTGCGCCCGCTGCAGCACCGGGCGTACTCGATCTCGTCGAGCCCGAACGCGTGCGACGGTTCGGTGCACCTGACGGTCGCGGCGGTGCGCTACGGCACCGACGGCCGCGAGCGTCGCGGGGTGTGCTCGACCTTCCTCGCCGATCGTGTCGGTGAGAGCAGGGTCGGCATCTTCGTGTCGAAGAACAAGGCCTTCCGCGTCCCCGCCGACGACACCGCACCGATGATCATGGTCGGTCCGGGCACCGGCATCGCGCCCTTCCGCGGCTTCCTGCAGGAGCGGAAGGCGCGGGGAGCGACGGGGAAGAACTGGCTGTTCTTCGGCGACCAGAAGCGCGGCTGCGACTACATCTACGAGGACGAGCTGACCGAGTTCGCCGACTCGGGTGTGCTCACGCGCCTGGACCTGGCGTTCTCCCGCGATCAGGCCGAGAAGATCTACGTGCAGACCCGCATGAAGGAACACGGCGCGGAGCTGTTCGCGTGGCTCGAGGAGGGCGGACACTTCTACATCTGCGGCGACGCGTCGCGGATGGCGAAGGACGTCGACCGTGCACTGCACGAGATCATCGCCGAGCACGGCGGCATGAGCGACGAGCAGGCCGCCGAGTACGTCACCACCCTCAAGCGCGAGAAGCGGTACGTGCGCGACGTGTACTGAGCAGGCCGGGGTACGCATCATCACGTCGAGGCTCGCAACACCATCGGTCACCGGTGGCGTTGCGAGCCTCGAGCGCGTGTTGCGATCCTCCCCGGAGGCACCATCGGAATGCCTTAGACTGTGCTGCAGGTCACACGAGGGAGTAGCTCGATGCCCGATCGCTCCGCAGCACGCAGCCGGCAGGCACCGACCGCCGACAGTCCCGACCGGATCCGCAACGTTGCCCTGGTGGGGTGCAGCGGCTCCGGGAAAACCACCCTCACCGAATCCCTCGCCGTCGCAGCGGGCGCCGTCGGGCGCGCCGGGCGCGTGGCCGAGGGCACCACGGTGTCCGACTACGAGGAGATCGAGCAGCGCCACCGCCGGTCGGTGCAGCTGTCCGTCGTGCCCCTCGAATGGAACGACATCAAGATCAACCTGATCGACACACCGGGACATCCCGACTTCGACGCCGAGGTCCGCGCGGGTCTGCACGCTGCCGATGCGGCGATCTTCGTCGTCTCCGCCACCGATCCCATCAGCGCCGCGACCCGCGCGCTCTGGCGCGAATGCGACGACGAGGCGATCCCCCGCGCGATCGTGGTGAACAAACTCGACGTCGCCCGGCACAGCTTCGACGACATGCTCACCGACTGCCACGACGCATTCGGATTGGGACCGGACACCCTGCGGGCCATGTTCTATCCCGTCTACGACGGCGACCGCCCGATCGGGTCGATGGGTCTGCTGACGGGCCGCAGCTACGGCGAACCCGGTCCGTGCCCGGTGTCCACCGAAGCGCGCGAGAGCCTCGTGGAGGCCATCTCCGGCCAGGACGACACGCTCATGGAACGGTTCATCGCCGGCGAGCAACTCGACACGGCCTCCCTGCAGGAAGGACTCACCCGCGAGATCCTGGCGTGCACCCTGCACCCGGCCGTCCCCGCCGACGAGACAGGGATCGGCGCCGTCGAACTGCTCGAGTTGATCACCACCGGATTCCCCGCACCGACGCAGCGCGGTCGCGGGGCACCGCCGTGCGATCCGGACGGTCCGCTCGCCGCGCAGGTCGTGCGCGTGGCCGGCGACTCCTATGTCGGGCGGATCAGCCTGGTGCGCGTCTACTCCGGCACGCTGCGACCCGACACGATCGTCGCGCTGGCCGACGGCGACCGCGACAGCCGCGAACGCATTCCTGCCCTGACGAGCCCGTTCGGCAAGCAACAGCGCCCGGTCGGCGAGGCCGTGGCGGGAGACATCGCCTCCGTCGGGAAGCTCGCGACGGCACAACCCGGCGACGTCCTGTACGACCCCGACCATCCGGTCCCACTCGACCGGTGGCCCACCCCGACTCCTCTGCTCCCCGTCGCGATCGAGGCACACACCCGCACCGACGACGACAAGCTGTCCCAGGCCCTGTCGCGCCTCGCCTCCGAGGATCCCGCGCTGCGCGTCGAGCAGAATCCCGAGACCCACCAGCTCGTGCTGTGGTGCACGGGTGAGGCGCACGCCGAACTGGTCCTCGAACGATTGCGCACCCGGCACGGTGTCCAGGTCGACACGGTCGAGCATCGGGTGCCGCTGAAGGAGACCTTCGCCGGCCCCGCGAAAGGCCACGGCAGGCTCGTCAAACAATCCGGCGGGCACGGCCAGTACGCGGTCGTCGACGTCGAGGTCGAACCACTGCCGGTGGGCAGCGGGGTCGTCTTCGCCGAGAAGGTGGTGGGCGGTGCGGTTCCGCGCCAGTTCATCCCGTCCGTGGAGAAGGGCGTGTACGCGCAGGCCGAGAAGGGTGTGACGACGGGATATCCGCTCGTCGACGTGCAGGTCACCCTGGTCGACGGCAAGGCCCACTCCGTGGATTCGTCCGACGCGGCCTTCCAGGCCGCAGCCGGGCTGGCCCTGCGGGATGCGGCCGCGCACAGCACCGTTCGCGTACTCGAACCGGTCGCCGCCGTGCGGGTGATCGTGCCCGAGGAGTATCTCGGCGCGGTCCTCGGTGATCTGTCGGCCCGGCGCGGACGGGTGCTCGGCACCGAATCCCCCGAGCCGGGTGTCGCCCTGCTGCGCGCGGAGGTTCCCGAACTCGAACTCGGCCGCTATCCGGTCGAACTGCGGGCCATCACGCAGGGCACCGCCGATTTCGCCCGCCAGTATCTGCGGCACGAACCGATGCCCGAGAACCTCGCGGCCCGCTACGGCGAGTCGGACTGACCACTGCAACGGACGGGCAGCGTGTCAGCATGAACGCCATGAGCGTTCTGCTGTGCTTCCACGCACACCCCGACGACGAGGTGTTCCTCACCGGTGGCGTGATGCGCCGGGCCGCCGACGCCGGGCATCGCGTCGTGCTCGTCGTCGCCACCGACGGTGCCCGCGGCGAGTATCCCGACGGGCTGCTCGCGCCCGGCGAATCCCTCGCCGCCCGCCGCACGAAGGAACTCGAGGAATCGGCCCGGGCGCTGGGTGCGGCACGGGTGGTGCCCTTCGGATACGGCGATTCGGGGATGGCCGGCACCGCCGGCAATCACGATCCGAATGCTTTCGCCAATGCCGATCCGAGCGAGGTGGGCGCCAGGCTGGCCGCCGTGATCGAGCAGGAACGCGCCGATGTCGTCACGATCTACGACGCGCACGGCGGGTACGGCCATCCCGATCACGTCCAGGTCCACCGGGCCGGGGTCCATGCCGAACGGATCACCGGGCACGACGCCGTCTACGAGGCATCCACGAACCGGGACCATCTGATGCGGCTGCTCTCGGCGCTGCCGGACACCCCCGGCGACGTGCGCCCACCGGACCTCGAGACCTTCGGCCTGCCGGAATCGGAACTGACCACCGCCGTGGACGTGGCGACGGCGCTGGGCGCCAAACGCGCAGCCATGGTGGGCTACGAGTCGCAGATCGGCGACTTCGGGCCGATGCTGAACATGCCCGAGGAACACCTGCGCGCCGCCTTCGGTGTCGAATGGTTCCGGCGACGCAGTCTTCCACCCGGGCTGCAGGAGACCGAACTCCCACTCTGAACTAGGCGGCGGGCACGGTCTCCTCGAGCTTGCCGGTGGCCACGTCGAAGACGAACCCGCGCAGCGAGGTGGTCTTCGTGACGAACGGGCTCGTCTCGATACGGCGCAGCGACTGCGCACGTCCTCGTGCGGGTCGCGGAAGGACTCCGGTGCCCAGGCCGGGCGGATACCGATCTCGTCCTGCACCGCGCGCGTGAACTCGTCGTCGGTGAAGGTCAGCATGCCGCAGTCGGTGTGGTGGACCAACACGATCTCGGTGGTGCCGAGCAGTCGCTGGCTGATCGTGAGCGAGCGGATCACGTCGTCGGTCACGGCTCCGCCGGCGTTGCGGATCACGTGGGCCTGGCCCTCCTCGATGCCGAGCGCCCGGTACACGTCGAGCCGGGCGTCCATGCACGCCACGATCGCGATGTGCTTGCTGGGCGGAAGCGGCAGCGGGCCGGAGAAGCCGGCCGCGTAGGTCTCGTTGTTCTTCAGTAATTCCTCGGTGACGGTCATCCTCGTCCCCCTTCGTCGTCGGACAGGCCGCCCCGATGATCGCCCGGATCGGCCCGCCCGTACAGGGTGCTGATCGGCGTGAGCAGAACCGTTGCCCGTTTGACGGTTCCGGCGCTCGGGTACCGCTCCCCTGCACCCTACGAACGAAGGACGGACGTCGATGGACAACGCCCCCAAGCACGGTTCGGGCCGCCCCGAGGACAACGACGACCTCACCGGCCAGAAGATCAAGCATCTCGTGGACAAGCTCGAGCAGAAGGTCGAGAAGGAACGCGAGGAGGAGGGTGCGCCCGGCAACGTCGCGGACCGGGTGAGGACGGAGAAGGTCGAGCCCGACGATCAGGCTCCCGAATGAGCCGCCCTCAGCCGTAGATCCGCCCGTAGAGTTCGCGGATCTCGTCGGCCGTCGGGATCCTCGGGTTGTTGTTCGGGGATCCCGACGCCAGCGCCTGCTCGGCCATGACCGGGACCCTCTCGTCCCAGGCCTGCTTGTCGATGCCGTACGACTTCGGTGTCGGCACCTCCACGTCGCGGCACAATTCCTTCAGTGCGACGACCAGGTCGGCGGCGGCGGTCGCATCCGAGGCGTCCGCCGAAGCCGCGCCGAGGGCACGGGCGCAGTCGGCATAGCGGGACTCGGCGGCATCCACGGAGAATTCGGTGACCGCGGGAAACAGCATCGCGTTCGACAGTCCGTGCGCGACGTGGAAGTGCGCGCCGATCGGCCGGCTCATGCCGTGCACGAGCGCGACGCTGGAGTTGGAGAACGCGATGCCCGCCTGCGTGGCGGCCAGCATCATCCGCTCGCGCGCCTCGGCATCCTGCCCGTCCGCATAGACGCGTCGCAGCACCTGTCCGATGGTGCCGATCGCGACGAGCGCGAGGCTGTCGGAGAACGGGTTCGCCTTCCTGCTGACATAGGCCTCGATGGCGTGGGTGAGTGCATCCACGCCGGTGTCCGCGGTCAGGCGCGGGGGCATCGTCAGGGTGAGCCGGTAGTCGACGATCGCGGCGACCGGCAGGAAGGCCAGACCCGGGCACAGCATCTTCTCGTCGGTCTCACTGTCGCTGATGACCGTGAACTGGGTTGCCTCCGAGCCGCTTCCCGCCGTGGTGGGCACGGCGATCACCGGTAACGCCGGACCGATGTTGTTACGCGGCGCCTTGTAGTCGCGCATGTGGCCGCCCTGCCGGGCGAGCAGGCCGAGTGCCTTGGCCGTGTCCATCGGGCTTCCCCCGCCGAAACCGATCACGCAGTCGGCGTCGTGCTCGGCGACCGCCGCGACACCCGCGTCGAGCGACGCGGTGGTGGGGTCGGGCACGGTCTCGGCGAAGACCGCGGGGTGCAGTCCGGCGGCCTCGAGCTGCGCGACCATCCGATCCACCGCACCCGTGCCGACCAGGAACTTGTCGGTCACCACCAGCGGCCGGGCGAGTCCGAGTCCGGCGACGACCTCCCCGATCTCGTCGACGGCGCCCCCGCCGACGCGCATGATGCGTGGAAGTGCGATGGAAGCCACGTGCGATCCCTCCTCGAGTATCCGGCCGACGGCTCGTGTCTACCGCATCACAGCCGCGAGCGGAGGCATCCGGCGGATCTCGGGAAGTCTCACCCCTCGACGACCCGCAGTGTCACCCCGCCTTCCCGGAGGAAGGCCGTGTCACCCCACCTTCCCGGAGGAAGGCCGTGTCACCCCGCCTTCCCCGGAGCCCTTCCGCGCGGTGAGCAGACCGAGGCGCTCGAGGTCGTCCGCGCGGTAGCCCGGCCATCCGTGCAGCATGCGACGCCACCGCTCGGGCACCGCGGAGGCACCCCACCGGGCCCCGAGCAGTCCTCCCGCGATGGCCGCGACCGTGTCGGTGTCGTTGCCGGCGCGCACGGCGAGTTCGAGTGCCTCCGGCAGGTGTCCGGGGCCGTCGGTGCGGGCATGCGTGATCGCCCACCACGCGGCCTGCAGGGCATGGACGACCCAGCCGTTGTTGTCGAACACGCGCGGGCTCGGCGCGGTCTCGGCCTCGTCGAGCAGCGCCGTCCACCGCTGTGCGGCGGGCCGCGGCAAGTGGGTCAGCGCGACCCGCACCCCGTCGAAGGTGCCGTGGAGGACGGCGTGACGGATCGCGAACGACCACAGCCGGCATGCCTCGGAGGCCTGCTCGTCCGCGTGGGTGAGGCTGCTGATCGCATGTGCCGCGGCCAGGCACCGCTCGGCGTCGTCGAGGTAGGCGAGCCCGACGGGTGCGGTGCGCATGAGCGATCCGTTGCCGCCGGTGCGCCCCGGGAGGCTGCGGGCGCGCGCCGTCATGGTGGCGGCGGTGGGGCCCGCCTCGCGCAGGACGGCACGCGTCTGGTTGCCGATGTCCTTGGGGTTCGTGGCGTACCAGCGGAGGAACTGCGCCGCGACCGCGTCGAGTCCGGCGCCCTCACCGATGTCGACGCCGGTCGCCGAGACCTCGGCGATGGCGAGGGCCATGGAGGTGTCGTCGGTCCACTCACCGGGCGCGAACGGCCCGAGACCGCCGCCGATCATGTCGATGGGCGTGGCGTCCGTCGGATAGGTGAATTCGTATCCGGCCCCGAGTGCGTCGCCTGCTGCGGTGGCGAGCAGGACTCCGGCGGCCCGGTCGTTCTGTGCTGCGGTCGTTTCCATGAACCCCTCTATTCGATCAAGTCTGCGCTAACGTTAGCGCATCAATGATTGAATGTCCACCATGGGCACACCGACCGACTCGACCGGCAGGTCGCTCACCGACTACCCGCGCCCCTCGGTAGCCGTGGACGTCGCGGTCCTCACCGTCGACGAAGTACTGAAGGTGCTGGTCGTCGAACGTCCCGACGGCAATTTCGCCCTCCCGGGCACCTTCCTGCACCCCGGTGAGCGACTCGCCGAGGCCGCCGAACGCGCCCTGCGCGACAAGGCCGGACTCACGGGCGTGGACTTCTACCAGCTGGCCATGCTCGACGATCCCGAGCGCGACGACCGCGGGTGGGTGCTGTCGATGGCCCACGGCGCCGCGGTGCCGGTCGCCGAGATCCCCGCCGAGGCGCACCTCGTGCCGACGACCGAGACCGCCGACCTCGCCTTCGACCATGCCGAGATCGTCGACCTGGCCGTCGCCGACCTGCGCCGCCGGTACTCCGCCGAGGTCGATCCCGGCAACTTCCTCGGCGAGCAGTTCACCGTGCTCGACCTGCGTCTGCTGTACGAAACCGTCTATGCCCGCAGCTATCCCAAGGACACATTCCGCAGGCACCTGCTGCACGGCCTCGAACCCACGGGCGAACTGCGCAGGGAGGGCACGGGCCGGCCCGCCGAGATCTACCGCCGGCGCGGCACTCCCCTGCCGTCGTCCACCGCCGCCTTCCTCCTGCAGTGAGGAATCAGGCCGTCGGCTTGCAGTGAGAAATCAGGCCGTCGGCCTGCAGTGAGAAATCAGGACGCCAGCGCGTGCGCGATCTCCGCGGCGACCGCGACGTTCCCGTGATAGACCGCGACATTCGTCTCGAGCGAGCGTCCCTCGGTGGCCCGGTGCATGTGGTCGAGCAGGAACGGGGTGATGGCCTTCCCCCGTGTCCCGGCCTCCACGGCCGCGCGTTCGGCCTCGGCGAGCACGCGGTCGTGCAGTTCCGGATCGATCTGCGCCTCGGCCGCCACCGGATTCCCGACGAGCACCGCCGACCGCAGACCGAGCCCGTCCCGAGCCCGGGCCACCTCCGCGGCCTGCTGCGCCGACTCCACCTCGTCGACATCGCAGCCGCTGTCGCGCACGTAGAAGCCGGGAAAGCGGGTGGTCCGGTAGCCGACCACGATCACCCCGAGCGTCTCGAGCCGTTCGAGGGTCGCGGGGATGTCGAGGACGGACTTGACACCGCCGCACACCACCACGATCGGAAGTGTCGCCAGCGCAACGAGGTCCGCGCTCTCGTCGAAGGTCGACGCAGCCCCCCGGTGTACGCCGCCGAGCCCACCCGTGGCGAACACGTCGATCCCGGCACGATGCGCGAGCAGCGCCGTCGCCGACACCGTCGTCCCGCCGTGCAGCTGCTTGGCCGCTGCGACCGGCAGGTCGCGGATGCCGAGTTTGACGACCGGGACGTCCTCCGCGCCGAGCATGCGGATCTGCTGTTCCGACAGACCCACCGTGGGTGTCCCGTCGACGACCCCGATGGTCGCGGGCAGCACCCCGGAATCGCGCAGACGTTGCTCGGTGTCGAGCGCGACCTCGACGTTGCGTGGCCGGGTGAGTCCGTGCGTGAAGATCGTCGATTCGAGCGCCACGACCGGCCGCCCGGCCGCGATCGCCTCGCGCACGTAGTCCGCGACGCGGATCGTTTCGCTCATACGACCGACGATAACGCGGCCTAACCGATCGACGCGGCCGTGCGGCGCCCCATCTTCGCGAGGATCCGGCTCGTACGGTCCGCGTCGTCGGGAGCCGGCACGGCCGGAGCGCAGACACCGTCCATGTAGAGCGCGTCGCCGAAACTGTCGGCGCCGGCCTCCATCCGGTCGAGTTCGGCGTCCGAGAAGGTCGCATCGATCCCGGCGCTGCGCGCGATGTCCCAGCGGTGCACGAGCATGTCCCAGATGTAGAACTGCTGGAAGGTCGCGCCCACCGTGGTCGGCCCGAAGTATCCGTCGTAGGTCGTCGAGACGAGTGCGTCGTCGGCGAGGATCTCGGCGATTCGTGCCGTGTGCGTCCTCCACGCCTCGGCCGGGCGGTCGGTATCGGGCCGCTCGCCCGGGTCGACGCCGCGTCCGGCGAAGAAGTCCCGCTGCGTGTCGATGATGTGGGCCAGGACGTCGCGTGCCGTCCACCCCTCACACGGCGACTGCGCGTCCCAGTCGGTGTCGCGAAGCGACGAGATCACGTCGGTGAGCGGCTTGTCGGCCTCTGCGTGTCGCAGTGCTGTTGTATTCATGACTCGATACTGACGACCGGCAAGGACGAGGTATTGATGAAACCCGACGGCGGCGATCCCCTCGGCGGTCGCGACGACACCGAACGCGTCGGCGGTCGCGATGACATCGAACGTGCCCACCTGAAGGATCCGCACGACGCCTCGCACACCATCCACCGCTATCCCGCCGCGCCCGACCTCACGGATCTGATGCAGCGGTACTGGATTCCCGTCTGGTCGGTGCCGGCCGGCCGGGAGGCACCCCAGCGGGTGCTGCGCTATCCCGTCTGCCAACTGGTGGTCGCGCACGACTACGCGCGCTTCTACGGTGTCGAGCACGGACTGTCCACGGTCACCCTCACCGGCGAGGGCTGGGCGGTCGGGTCCATGCTCAGCGCGGCGGCCGGTGCCCTGATCACCGGAACCTCGCTCGCGGCGTTCACCGACCGGGCCGTCGACCTCACCGATGTCCTCGGCGATGCCGGCGCGCGTCTGATCACGCGGGTTCGGGAGGCGATGGCACACGGCCCGGACTCTCGCGAGTCGCACCGCGCCGCGACGGAGGCGTTCGACGACGTGCTGCGCGCCCATCTGCCGATCGATGAGGAGGGGCGACTGGTCAACCGGGTGGTGGCGTTCGTCGAGGAGAACTCCGACGTCCTGCGGGTCGAGCAGGTGCGCGCGGAGTTCGGTCTCGGCGAGCGCGCGCTGCAACGCCTCGTCCAGCGACGGATCGGGCTGACCCCGAAGTGGCTGATCCAGCGGCGGCGACTGCAGGAGGCCGCCGGTCGCCTGCGCGAGAAACCCGGTTCGTTGTCGGAGGTCGCCGCGGTCCTCGGTTACGCCGACCAGCCGCATTTCGTTCGGGATTTCGCGAGGGTCGTGGGCATGACGCCGGGCGCGTTCGCGGCTCGCTACGGCGGTGGATGACCGCCCTCGTCGGACAGTTCCCTCGGATTCGGGCGGATGTACCACATAGTGGAACGTCCTAAACCTGCGACGCTTCTCGATCAGGTAAATGTAACGAAGCACACAGTGACGACGACCTACCTGTCGAAGCACGAGAAAGAACGAAGGGGTTCATCGTGGGACACGACCGCCTACTTTTCATCGGACGTCCGGATGCGGACGAGGTCGCGCACTGGAGCACTCTGCGCGAACTTGCTCCTCAGCGAGGATGGAAGCCCACCCGGACGTTCGAGCCCGGCGAAGTCGCCTGGGCCGTCGCCGCCGGCAGCGCCTTCGAGCAGTCCGGACCGACCGCCGAGGTGATCCATTCGCTGCAGGAAGCGCACATTCCCTGCACCAGCGCGCTCGACGCGATCCGCCACGCGTACTCGACCTCGCGCCTGTCGGTCTGACTCGCAGGCGGGTGGCCGCGCCTCGCCGTCGCGGTGCGACAAGTCGGGCACCGTCGCGGTGCGGCCACCCGCTGTGCGTTCTGCCTTCGGGCTAGCCGAAGGGACTGACGTCGAGCCAGGACGCCAGGAACCCGGAGTCGCCGAAGACCTCCACGTCGGCTGCGTCCACAGCGCGCCGACGATAGAGCACCAACAGCAATTCCGTCAGCGGTCCGCGTACCGCGACGGCACTCTTCTCATGGGCATGCCGCCACGCGAAGTCCTCGCCGGTCAGGTCCACGACCCACTCCGCCGACGTGTCCGTCGCGTGGAAGTGCAACGTCCGGTCGGGTCCGTGCAACGCGCGGTGCCGTTCGACATCGAGTCGGGGCCAGGTGACCACCGCCAGGTCGAGCCATTCGTCCACGCAGTCCACCGCGAGATCGTGAGCCGGCTCGAAGTCCGCTCCCAGTGCGAGCGCGGCGTCGGCGCGATGCACCACGGTCTCGTGGGCGAAGCGTCTGGCGAAGAACTCCGGGGTCTTCTTGCCGCCCGGGATCGGTGTCCACACCCGCATGTTCGGACCGACCTCCCGCAGCGCGGTGTCGAGTTCGCGCGCTCCTTCCCGCAACCACGGAATCAGTTCGTCCGGATTCTCGTCGACGTAGTCCGACAGCTCCCTCATCGCGCGGTCGGTGCGCGGCATCGCCCCTTCACCGCGGACCGCCTCGCTCGCCCAGCGGTGGCCGTAGCCGATGTGCCGCGCGAGCTGACCGACGTTCCATCCCGGGCACGACGGCACCGGTGTGGTCATGTCCTGCCCGGCCAGTGAGTCCACCAGCAGTTCCGTCTGTTCGACGATCTCTCCGCAGTAACGCGCGTAGTCCAGCATGCCTGCCCTTCGTGCTCGGCTCCGGTACCCGCCCCGATTCTGCACGGTCGGCCGTAGTCTGGGCGCCATGCCGGCCGACGAGAGTGCACTCGAAGCCCTGTTCCCGCCCACCGGAATCGCCGCGCTCGCGACGATCAAGCGCGACGGACGACCCCAACTGTCGAACATCACCTACCGGTACGAACCCGCGACCCGCACGTTCTCCGTCTCCATCACCGACGATCGGGCGAAGACCCGGAACATGCGCCGCGACCCGCGTGTGAGCCTGTTCATCGACTCCGACGACAAGTGGTCCTACTCCGTCGCGGAGGGCGAGGCCGACCTGACGCCGGTGGCGACCGATCCCCACGACGACACCGTCGAACAGCTCGTCGAGTTGTATCGGGCGGTGCAGGGTGAGCATCCGGACTGGGACGTTTTCCGGGCCGCGATGGTCGCCGATCGCAGGTTGCTGCTGCGTGTGCGGGT